>NZ_JAEKFB010000031.1:0-288145 GCF_016650865.1 Pseudomonas sp. TH34 | reverse complement strand
CGCACTGGGTCGGGTTGACCTTGCCGGGCATGATCGAGCTGCCCGGCTCATTCGCCGGCAACTTCACTTCTGCGAGCCCGGCACGCGGGCCGGAGCCCAGCAGGCGCAGGTCGTTGGCGATTTTCATCAGCGCCACGGCCAGGGTTTTGAGTGCGCCGTGCAAGGTGGTCAACGGCTCATGGCCGGACAATGCGGCAAATTTGTTCGGCGCGGTGACAAACGGCAGGCCTGACAGCGCGGCCAATTCCGAGGCAATCGCCTCGCCAAAACCGTGGGGTGAATTGAGTCCGGTGCCGACGGCAGTACCGCCCTGGGCCAGCTCACACACGGCGGGAAGGGCGCTGCGGATGGCCCGTTCGGCGTAATCCAGTTGCGCTATGAATGCCGAGACTTCCTGGCCGAAGGTGATCGGCGTGGCGTCCATCATGTGGGTGCGGCCGGTTTTCACCAGCTTCATGTGGCGCGCCGACAACTCTGCCAAACCGCCGGACAGTTCACGGATGGCTGGCAACAGCTTCTCAGTGACCGCCTGCACGGCGGCGATGCTCATGGCGGTGGGGAAGCAGTCGTTGGAGCTCTGGGAGCGGTTCACGTGATCATTGGGGTGAACCGGGCTCTTGCCGCCACGGGGTTTGCCCGCCAGCTCGTTGGCACGGCCGGCGATCACTTCGTTGGCGTTCATGTTGCTCTGGGTGCCGCTGCCGGTCTGCCACACCACCAGGGGGAACTGGTCGTCGTGTTCGCCGGCGAGCACTTCGTCGGCGGCCTGTTCGATCAGCCGAGCGATGTCGGCGGGCAGGTCGCCATTGCGGTCGTTGACCCGGGCCGCAGCTTTCTTGATCAGGGCCAAGGCGTGCAACACAGCCAGGGGCATGCGCTGGTCGCCGATGGCGAAGTTCACCAGCGAGCGTTGGGTCTGCGCACCCCAGTAAGCGTCATCCGGGACTTGCACTTCTCCCAGGCTGTCGGTTTCGATACGGCTCATCGGGCACACTCCTTCAGGTTCGTTTGCGCAGTTTAGGCTGTGATCGTCCGGTGGGGTTCCCTTAAAAGACTTTTCATCGGATTCCGCCCCGCAAAACCAGGCCCCATAAGGCGTGGGGTTGAGCCGCGGCGTTTTTTAGGCGCAGAATGGGCGCCCTTGGGGTCTTACCTCGCCTGCTAGAAAAGGAAACTCGATGACTCGTCTTCGTGCCATCTGTACCGCGGTTGCTCTGGTATGTGCCAGCGGCCAGGTTTTTGCCGATACCGCCAGCCACAACGCCAGTGCCGAAGCCTTCCTTACCCTGGCCCATGCCGACAAGCTGGGTACCCCGGTGTACATGCAAGTGCAACAAATGTTCGCCCAGCGTTTCGAGCAGACCAAGGCGCCTGCTTCCAAGCAAACCGTTCTGGACACCTACCAGGCCAAGGCCAACACCGCCCTGGACCAGGCGATCGGCTGGAACAAGCTCAAGCCGGACATGATCAAGCTGTACACCAGTAACTTCAGCGAATCCGAGCTTAAGGACCTGGTTGCGTTCTACCAGTCGCCTCTGGGCAAGAAAGTCCTGGAAAAAATGCCTCAGCTGACCCAGCAATCGGCCCAGATGACCCAGGCCAAGCTGGAAAGCGCGGTACCGGTGGTGAACAAGCTGCTGGAAGACATGACCAACGAGCTGACGCCAAAAGCCCCAGCCCCGGCCAAGAAGAAGTAAACAGGAATGACCATGCAACAGCGTATCGAATCGGCACTCGTCGCCCTGAGCCCGGAACACTTGAGCGTGCTGGATGAAAGCCATATGCACAGCCGTGGGTTGCAGACCCACTTCAAGGCCGTGCTGGTCAGCCAGCAGTTCGAGGGGCTCAACCGCGTCAAGCGCCACCAGAAGGTCTATGCCACCCTGGGTGACCTGATGAGCGAATTCCATGCGTTGGCGCTGCATACCTATACGCCTGAAGAATGGGCGAAAATCGACGCAGCCCCGGCCTCGCCGACCTGCGCCGGCGGACATTGATGGGTATCGACTGAACTCCCCTGTAGGAGCGAGCTCGCTCGCGAAAAACCTGAGAGCGCCGTTGGGTTTCAGGTGTTCCGCGTCACCGTTGACGTCCTTCGCGAGCAAGCTCGCTCCTACAGTTAACGGTTTATCCCTGATAGAATCCGCAACGCGCCGCTTAGTCGGCGCGTTTTTTTTGCATCCGGTTCACCCTTTACGAGGGTAGCCACCTGGAGAGAACACCCATGACTCAACCAATCGTCGTGGCGGCACTGTATAAGTTCGTCACCCTCGAAGATTACGTCGCCCTGCGCGAGCCACTGCTGCAGGCGATGGTCGATAACGGCATCAAGGGCACCTTGCTGATCGCCGAAGAAGGCATCAACGGCACCGTTTCCGGTAGCCGCGAAGGCATTGATGGCTTGATGGCCTGGCTCAAGAACGACCCGCGCATGGACGACATCGACCACAAAGAGTCGTACTGCGACGAGCAGCCGTTTTACCGCACCAAGGTCAAGCTCAAGAAAGAGATCGTGACCCTGGGCGTCGAAGGCGTCGACCCGAACAAAAAAGTCGGCACCTACGTCAACCCGCAGGACTGGAATGCGCTGATCAGCGACCCTGAAGTACTGCTGATCGATACCCGCAACGACTACGAAGTGTCCATCGGCACTTTTGAAGGCGCGATCGACCCGAAAACCACTAGCTTCCGCGAATTTCCCGACTACATCAAAGCCAACTTCGATCCGGCCAAGCACAAGAAAGTCGCCATGTTCTGCACCGGCGGCATTCGTTGCGAAAAAGCCTCGAGCTATATGCTCAGCGAGGGTTTTGACGAGGTGTACCACCTCAAGGGTGGCATCCTGAAGTACCTCGAAGAGGTGCCGCAGGAAGAAACCAAGTGGCAGGGCGACTGCTTTGTGTTCGACAATCGCGTCACCGTGCGCCACGACCTGAGCGAAGGCGACTACGATCAATGTCATGCCTGCCGCACACCGGTCAGCGTCGAAGATCGTGCATCCGAACACTATGTGGCCGGCATCAGTTGCCCGCATTGCTGGGATAAGCTTTCCGAGAAGACCCGTCGCAGCGCGATCGATCGGCAGAAGCAGATTGAACTGGCCAAGGCCCGCAATATGCCGCACCCGATTGGCTACAACTACAAGCAATCCCCATCCTCCGAGGCCTGAGCCATGTCCGCGCGCCTGCTCTATGTAATGGATCCGATGTGTTCATGGTGCTGGGGGTTCGCTCCAGTGGCCAAGGCGCTGGTTGAGCAGGCCCAGGCCGCAGGCGTGGAGCTGCACCTCGTGGTGGGCGGTCTGCGCACCGGCAGTGGTGCGGCGCTGGAGCCGACTACCCGACGCTACATTCTTGAGCATTGGCAGGCCGTGACTGAAGCCACCGGCCAGCCGTTCAAGCGTGAAGGCGCATTGCCTGATGGTTTTGTCTACGACACCGAGCCGGCTTGCCGTGCCGTGGTCACTGCCCGCAGCCTGGCGCCGGATTGCGCGTGGAAACTGCTGGGCCTGATCCAGCAGGCGTTCTACGTTGAAGGTCGCGACGTGACCCGCGCCGATGTATTAGTGGAATTGGCTGAAACCGCCGGCGTGCCGCGTATCGAATTCGCCGAAGCCTTCGACCGGGCCGATCAGCACGCGGCCACCGCGGCGGATTTCACCTGGGTTCAGGATTTGGGCATCGCCGGTTTCCCGACCTTGCTGGCGGAGCGTAATGGGCAGTTGGCGCTGCTGACCAACGGCTATCAGCCGCTGTCCGAGTTGTCGCCGCTGCTGAGTCGTTGGCTGGAGCGAGCTGCCTGTGCATGATCAGCCTGATCCCGTTGAGCAACCCAAACGCGTCGACCGGCTGACCTGGGCGGAAGTCCGCCGCCTGGCCCTGCATCACAAGAAATCCCTGTGGATCGCCAATGGCGTCGCCGTGCTGGCTACCTTGTGCAGCGTGCCGATTCCATTGCTGTTGCCGCTGCTGGTGGACGAAGTGCTGCTGGGGCATGGTGATGCGGCACTGAAAGTGATGAATCACGCGTTGCCCCTGGGTTGGCAGAAGGCCGCCGGCTATATCGGCCTGATGCTGCTGGTGACCTTGCTGTTGCGTTGCGGCGCTCTGGTGTTCAACGTGTTGCAGGCGCGGTTGTTTGCGCGGCTGGCCAAGGACATTGTCTATCGCATTCGCGTACGGCTGATTGAGCGCCTCAAGCGCATTTCCCTCAGTGAATACGAAAGCCTGGGCAGCGGTACGGTGACTACGCACCTGGTCACCGACCTGGACACGGTGGACAAATTCGTCGGTGAAACCCTCAGCCGATTCCTGGTGGCGATGCTCACGCTGGTGGGCACGTCCGGGATCCTGATGTGGATGCACTGGAAGCTGGCGCTGTTGATCCTGCTGTTCAACCCGCTGGTGATCTACGCCACGGTGCAATTGGGCAAACGGGTCAAGCACCTGAAGAAGCTGGAAAACGACAGCACCTCGCGGTTCACCCAGGCCCTCACCGAAACCCTCGATGCGATCCAGGAAGTGCGTGCCGGCAACCGCCAGGGCTTTTTCCTTGGGCGCCTGGGACAGCGGGCCCAGGAAGTACGGGACTTTGCCGTCAATTCCCAGTGGAAAAGCGATGCCTCCAGCCGCGCCAGTGGCTTGCTGTTCCAGTTCGGTATCGACATCTTCCGCGCGGCGGCGATGCTGACGGTGCTGTTTTCCGACCTGTCTATCGGCCAGATGCTCGCGGTGTTCAGTTACCTGTGGTTCATGATCAGCCCGGTGGAGCAACTGCTGAACCTGCAATATGCCTACTACGCGGCGGGCGGGGCGCTGACACGGATTAACGAACTGCTGGCCCGCGCCGATGAACCGCAATACGCGGGCGGTGCCGATCCGTTTACCGGGCGTGAGACGGTGGGCATCGAGGTGCGTGGCCTGAATTTCGGCTACGGCGAAGAACTGGTGCTCGACCAGTTGAACCTGAACATTGCCCCGGGTGAAAAAGTCGCGATTGTCGGCGCCAGTGGCGGCGGCAAAAGTACCCTGGTGCAACTGTTGCTGGGGCTGTATACGCCGCAGGCAGGCAGCATCCGTTTTGGTGGCTTGACCCAACAGGAAATCGGCCTGGAGACGATTCGCGAGAATGTCTCCGTGGTCCTGCAGCATCCGGCGCTGTTCAACGACACGGTGCGCGCCAACCTGACCATGGGCCGTGAACGCAGCGACCAGGCGTGCTGGCAGGCGTTGGAAATTGCCCAGCTGGATGCGACTGTCAGGGCGCTGCCGTTGGGCCTGGACAGTGTGGTCGGGCGCTCCGGCGTACGCTTCTCCGGCGGGCAGCGGCAGCGCCTGGCTATTGCACGGATGGTGCTGGCGGAGCCAAAAGTGGTAATACTCGACGAAGCCACCTCGGCCCTGGATGCGGCAACCGAATACAACCTGCACCAGGCGCTGGCGCGGTTTCTCAGTGGCCGTACCACCTTGATCATCGCCCACAGGCTGTCGGCGGTGAAACAGGCGGATCGGGTATTGGTGTTTGATGGCGGGCATATTGCCGAAGATGGCGACCATCAGCAGTTGATTGCTGACGGTGGCCTGTACGCCAAACTTTACGGACACTTGCAACAAGTGCGGTGATTTAGCCTACGCTGAGCTATCAGGAGCGGTTTTCACTCGCGTGCGTATTTTAGTTGTGCATGTGCAAGGGACCTCATGAAGCAAAAGCAGACTCTCGGAACCCCTCGGTTATTGGGCATTGTGTGGCCTTTTATCGCCGTCGTACTGTTCCAGGCATTGTTAGGCTGCGTCAGTCTCTACGTGCTCTCGGCGGTGCGCGGTTATGTGGCGGGCGAAAGCCTGTGGTCCAAGGGCCAGAAAGACGCGATCTTTTACCTGACGCTGTACGCCGACAATCGCGACGAAGCCACCTTCCTCAAATACCAGAACGCGATTGCCGTGCCTCAGGGCGGGCATGAACTGCGGGTGGCCCTCGACCGCCCGACCCCGGACCTGACTGCCGCGCGCGCGGGTATCCTCAAGGGCGGCAACCACCGCGACGACGTTTCCAGCCTGATCTGGCTGTACCTCAACTTTCGCCATTTCAGTTACCTCGAAAAGGCCATCGAGCTGTGGACCGTGGGCGATGCCTATCTGGTGCAACTGGACGACCTGGCCCAGGAGATGCATCGGGCAATCCTGGCCAATCAGGTCAGCAGCGCCGACGTGCACGCCTGGAAGGAGCGGATATTCGCCATCAACGACGGGGTGACGCCGGCCGCCAAAGCCTTCAGTGATGCTCTGGGCGAAGGCTCTAGGGTGATTCTGCGCTTGCTGCTGGTGACCAACCTGGCCACGGCGCTGGGCTTGATCGTGCTGGCGCTGCTGCGCACCCACAAGCTGCTCGCCCAGCGACACGCGTTTGCCGACGCGCTTCAGTTAGAGAAGGAGCGGGCGCAGATTACCCTGGAGTCGATTGGCGACGGGGTGATCACCACCGATGTCGACGGCGCCATTGCCTATATGAACCCGGCCGCCGAAGCCCTGACCCACTGGAAAGGCGCCCAGGCCCAGGGGCTGCCACTGGCAGCGCTGTTCAACCTGCTGGATGAAAATGCCCAGGCCGACGGTTTTACCTTGATCGAGCGCATATTGAGCGGCCAGCTCGGCGGGGGCAGCGAGCATTCCAAGCTGATCCAGCGCGTGGACGGCACCACGGTGTCCGTCACCCTGGTGGGGGCGCCGATCCGCAGTGCAGGCAAAGTCGTCGGCGCAGTGCTGGTGCTACACGACATGACCCAGGAGCGCCAATACATCGCCAACCTGTCCTGGCAGGCGACCCACGACGCCTTGACCGGCCTGGCCAACCGGCGCGAGTTTGAGTTCCGCCTGGAGCAGGTGCTGCACAACGTCGGGCGCCAGCAAAGCGGGCGCCATGCCTTGATGTTCCTCGATCTGGATCAGTTCAAGCTGGTTAACGACACCTGTGGGCATGCCGCGGGGGATGAGTTGTTGCGGCATATCTGCGCGCTGCTGCAATCGGACCTGCGCGAAGGCGACACCCTGGCCCGTCTGGGGGGCGATGAGTTCGGCATCCTGTTGGAGAATTGCCCGGCGCCGGTGGCGGAAAAAATCGCCGAGAGCCTGCGCCATACCGTGCAGAGCCTGCATTTTGTGTGGAAGGGCAGGCCGTTTGTCACCACCGTGAGTATCGGCCTGGTGCACATCACGCAAGCCCCGACCACCCTGGAAACCTCGCTTCGGGCCGCCGACATGGCGTGCTACATGGCCAAGGAAAAGGGCCGTAACCGGGTGCAGGTGTATCACGCCGATGACTCGGAATTGTCCCTGCGCTTTGGCGAGATGGCCTGGGTGCAGCGCTTGCATATGGCCCTGGAAGAGAACCGTTTTTGCCTGTACGCCCAGGAAATCGCGCCCCTGGGGCATACGGAGCAGGGCGACGGGCATATCGAAATCCTGCTGCGCCTGCATGACGAGGCGGGGCGGATCATCCTGCCGGACAGTTTTATCCCGGCGGCCGAGCGTTACGGTTTGATGACATCCCTGGACCGCTGGGTGGTGGAGAACGTGTTCAAGATCATCGCGGGCTGCATGCGTGAGCGCCCGGGCCGGCCCATGGCCATGTGTGCGATCAATCTGTCAGGCATTACCATCGGCGACGAGGACTTTCTCGGGTTCCTGCGTGAGCAGTTCAGCGCCTATGGCATTCCACCGGAAATGATTTGTTTTGAAATTACAGAAACCAGCGCTATCGCGAATTTGGGTAGTGCAATTCGTTTTATCAACGAGCTCAAAGAGTTAGGGTGCTATTTCTCCCTCGATGACTTCTGCGCCGGGATGTCCTCGTTCGCATATCTTAAACATTTACCTGTAGACTTCTTGAAGATCGATGGAAGTTTCGTAAAGGATATGCTGGACGACCCGATTAACCGCGCTATGGTCGAAGTGATCAATCACATCGGTCATGTCATGGGTAAGCGCACAATTGCCGAATTTGTCGAGACACCCCAGATCGAACAAGCCTTGCTTGAGATCGGGGTCGACTATGCTCAGGGATACCTGATCGAGCGACCGCAGTTGTTTACCTTTGATAGTTTGCAGTGTCGACCTGTGCGACCGCAGCCTCTGTTATTCAAGGCGCCTGGCACGTTCCGATGAAACATTTGCTGGTCTGTACATATCACAAATCAAAAGGAGCCCGACAGTGATCGACACATTCAACAGAACCGGCCCGCTTATGGAAGCCTCGAGTTACCCCGCCTGGGCACAACAGCTGATCCAGGCCTGTAGCGAGAGCAAGCGCCGAGTTGTCGAACACGAACTGTACCAGCGCATGCGCGATAACAAGCTCAGCGCCAAGACCATGCGCCACTATCTGATTGGTGGCTGGCCAGTGGTTGAACAGTTTGCGTTGTACATGGCACAGAACCTCACCAAGACCAAATTTGCCCGCCATCCTGGGGAGGACATGGCGCGCCGCTGGCTGATGCGCAATATTCGCGTGGAACTCAACCACGCCGATTATTGGGTGCATTGGGCCCGCGCCCATGGCGTCAGCCTGGAAGAGTTGCAGGCACAGGAAGTGCCGCCGGAGCTGCATGCACTCAGCCATTGGTGCTGGCACACCAGCTCGGCCGATTCGCTGATTGTCGCGATTGCCGCCACCAACTACGCCATCGAGGGGGCCACTGGGGAGTGGTCCGCTGTGGTGTGTTCCACTGGCGTCTATGCCGCGGCTTTCCCTGAGGAAGACCGCAAGCGCGCCATGAAGTGGCTGAAGATGCATGCCCAGTACGATGACGCTCACCCGTGGGAAGCGCTGGAAATCATCTGCACCCTGGCCGGCATGAACCCGACCAAGGAACTGCAGGTAGAGCTGCGTCAAGCGGTGTGCAAGAGCTACGACTACATGTACCTGTTCCTGGAACGCTGCATGCAGTTGGAAAAGTCGGTGGCCACCCCCCGTAAACAACCCACCCTGGTTGCCAGCGAAGCCTGAACCCTGTGATGGCGGGGCCGCTGTGAAGTAAAGCGGTTACCCCGCCATTGCCAGGCGGTTGCGGCCTTCACGCTTGGCCACATACAAGGCGTTGTCCGCCCGGCGCAGCACGCTCTCGGCGGACTCTCCGGCCAGCAAGGTCGAGCAGCCCAGGCTCACGGTCAATTCGATACGTTCATCGTCCGCCCAGTAATCCTGGGCCTGTGCCGCGTGGCGCAGGCGCTCACCGACCATCGACGCCGCGTCCCGGCCGGTGTTGGACAGCAGGATCAGAAACTCTTCCCCGCCAAACCGAAACACCATGTCCACATTGCGCAACTGGCTTTTGATCGAGGCCGCAACGGCCTTGAGCACCTTGTCGCCCGTAGCATGGCCGTGGGTGTCGTTGATGTGCTTGAAGTGGTCGATGTCCAGCATCAGCAAGGACAGCGGCTGCAGGTGCCGGCGGGCCATGTCGATTTCCCGCTGCAGGGTCTGGTCCATGGCGATGCGGTTACCCGTTTCGGTCAGCGGGTCGCGCAGGGCGCTGCGGGTCGCCGCCCGGTAGAGCAGGGCGTTGCGCATCGGGTAGAGCAGGGTGGCCAGCAGCGACTCCAGGTTGGCCAGTTCGTCTTCGAGAAAGCGTTGGTTGCGCCGAAACACCAGTTCGCCGAGGTGCTCGCCTTCGTGGCTGAGGGCATAGCTCACCGAATGATGGCCGCGGTGGCCGTACTCCAGGCGCAGGTCGCTGGCTTCGTGACGGTATTGCAGGGCGTCCAGCGGCACCAGGCGTTGGATTTCGCGGAAGAACAGCGCAAGGATGTGCTCCGGCTCCAGGCTGGTTTGCAATTGCATGCCCAGTTGCTGGCGAAGTTGCTCAACCGTGGCAGGGCGTCGTGTAAGAAGGGACGGCTGACCAAAGCCCAGGCGTTGCAATTTGGCGCTGTCGAAGTCAATTGCGTTGGTCTGGGTCGGTGTTTTCATAAGCGTATGAGCCCCTAAGCACAAAACTGTCTTACAGGCTGGGTGAGAGCGTCGTACTGTTCCTTCAGTTCCGTAGGACTGACGTATAGTCTAGCCCGGTTTGTCGGGGGTTATAACTGCCGCACGTCTTATAGCCGGGCCCGCGTCGCTGCGGGCCCCGGCGTGGGGCTTATTGTTTTTGCGGGTCAAACTGCTTGTCGCGGATAAACAGCGCCGGGATCACCCCGCAGATAAAGTACGCGCCGCCCATCACCAGAAATCCGACGCCGATCGAGCCATGGGACGCCAGGAAGCCAATGGCTGCCGGTGCCACCGCTGCGCCAATTCGGCCAATGTTGTAGGCCCCGCCCACTGCGGAACCGCGAAATTTCGCTTCGAAGCTTTCGGTCATGTAGGTCGCATTCACGCCGTAGGGAATGCCGTACAGGAAACCGAACACAATCAGCATCCACAGGATGTTGTCCGGGCTCTGGAACAACACGATCACCGGCAGGAAAATCGCCGTGCCCAGCGCGCCAACGGCGAACACCAGGCGTCGGCCCAGGCGGTCTGCCGCGAGCCCGGCGAGGATTTTGCCGAATATCATCGCCGCGTAGGTACCGACCATGTAGCTGGTCATCGACTTGAAGTTCATCCCCAGCTCGCCTTCCAGGTACGACGGCATCCAGTTATTGACGCCGTAGTAGCCGAACTGCAGGAAGCCTGCGGTCAGCGCCCAGAGGATAAACATGCGGCTGGCTTTCGGGTCGCTGAAGATCAGCTTGAACATGCCGTCGGGTTTCTTCGCCGAGACGCGCTTGATGCCTTCGGCCTTTTCCCGGGCGCGTTCGGCCTGGGCCTTGATCCAGGCTTGGGGCTCCGGCACCAGGCGTTGCATCAGCACGGCGAGGATCACCGGGATGATCGCTACGTAGAACAACCAGCGCCAGCCGTGGTTCGGCAGAATCCAGCCGGCGAGCAAGGTGGCGACGATGTAGCCCACCGACCAGCCGGCCTGCAGGGTGCCGAGCACGGTGGTGCGATAGCGGGTCGGCACGTACTCGGCCATCAGCGTATTGCACGCGACATACAGCGCGCCCAGCCCGAGGGAGGCAAAGAAGCGTGTGCTCGCGAACTGCCAATAACTGTGGGTCATGCCCAGGATTGCCGTGCCGGCGGAGAACAGCACGATGCTCCAGACCACGGTCTTCACCCGGCCAAAACGGTCACAGGCCCACCCCCCGTAAATCCCGCCGATGGCCATCCCGGCCAGGGTGAAACTGCCCAGGCTGCCGGCTTCGACGCTGGTCAGGCCAAACTCGGCCTTGAGGCTGCTGAGGCTGTAGGACAGCAGCATCAAGTCGGCACCGTCGATCAGCAGGCCGAGGAAGCAGAAGATGAAAACAATGATCCACAGGTTGTTTTTCGCGGGCGACAACGCACCCGCCGAAGCGGCGACTTCCATAGCGATACCTTGTTGTAGTTGTTAGGGCACAAGTTATGGGTGTTGCGGTAATACGGTTGGACCACGGTCACTGTGGGAGCTGGCTTGCCTGCGATAGCATCGCTGCGGTGTTACTGCCAGACCGAGTTGTCTGCATCGCAGGCAAGCCAGTTCCCACACTGGTTCTGTGTTGTTTCTGGGGTTTAGTGCTTGGCCTCGCGAATCATGTTGCGGGCGATCACCAATTGCTGGATCTGCGTGGTGCCTTCATACAGCCGGAACAAGCGCACATCGCGATAGAACCGCTCGATGGCGTACTCGCTCACATACCCGGCACCGCCGTGAATCTGCACGCAACGGTCGGCCACGCGGCCGCACATTTCCGTGGCGAACATCTTCGAGCAGGACGCTTCGGTGCCGATGTTCAGGCCTTCGTCACGCTTGCGCGCAGCGTCCACCACCATGCAACGGGCGGCGTAGATCTCGGCCTTGCTGTCGGCGAGCATCGCCTGGATCAGCTGGAACTCGGCAATCGGCTGGCCAAACTGTTTGCGTTCCAGGGCGTAATTCAGGGCATCGTTGAGCATGCGTTCGGCAGCCCCGACGCTGACGGCGGCGATGTGCAGGCGACCCTTGTCGAGCACCTTCATCGCGGTCTTGAACCCCACGCCTTCGACGCCGCCGATCAACTGGTCGGCCGGCACGCGCACGTTGTCGAAAATCACGTCGCAGGTGTGGGCGCCTTTCTGGCCCATCTTGTGGTCACGCTTGCCCAGGGACAGGCCCGGCGTGTTGCGCTCGACGATAAACGCACTGATGCCGCCCGAGCCCTTGATGTCCGGGTTGGTGCGGGCCATCACGGTGTAGATCCCGGCGTGGGGGGCGTTGGTGATAAAGCGCTTGGTGCCGTTGATGACATAGTGGTCACCGTCGCGCACCGCCGTGGTTTTCAGCGAGGCGGCGTCGGAGCCGGAGTCCGGTTCGGTCAGGCAGAACGAGCTGAGCAACTCGCCGCTGGCCAGTTTCGGCAGGTAGTGCTGTTTCTGCGCCTCGGTGCCGTCCAGCAGGATGCCGATGGAGCCGATGCCGTTGTTGGTGCCGAAGTAGGAGCGGAATGCCGGAGAGGTTCGGCCCAGTTCAAAGGCCACATTGACCTCTTCTTCCATGGTCAGCCCGAGGCCGCCGTAGGCTTCGGGCAGGGTCAGGCCGAACAGGCCCAGCTCGCGGAACTGGCTGACGATATCCGCCGGGACGTCATCGGTCTCGGCCAGTTCGTTTTCCCGTGGGATCAGCGCTTCGTTGACGAACTGCTGGAGGGTTTCCAGCAACAGATGAAGCGTTTCGGGGTCTCGGATCATGTGCATTCCTCAGCGGCCCGTTCGGCGGGCCTGTTGTCGTCAATCTGCCGAGGCCTTGCACCGATCTGTCTAGCGGGCAGCGGCCTCGATGTTGTTCACCATGTGCTTGAGACGGGGCCCGATGTCGTCCTCGAGTTTCTCCCGGGAAAGGTGAAAACTCGGTCCGCCACAGTTGAACGTCAGCAGCCCATGTTGTGCATGCAACAGCGGTACGGCGATGGCGTTTACATCGCGGTGCCACTCACCGATCGACATGCAGTAGCCGAAATCGGTGTAATCCCGGAAGGCACGTTCCAGGCCCTTCCTGATGCCCGGCCAGTCCTCCAGGTGACGCTGGCGGATATGGTCGAGGATAAATTCCCGCTCGTTTTCCGGCATCGCTGCCAGGCAGGCGCGGCCTGCGGAACTCAAGTGCAACGGCAACCGTGTACCGACCTGGCGGCGCATGGTCATGTTGGCTTCGCCCTGGACCACGTCCAGGTACACCATGTCCAAACGGTCGCGGGTGGCCATGGCCACAGCGGCCTGGGCGTACTTGGCCATCGTCTCCATCAGCGGATGGGCCACAGCCCGCACCGACAGGTTCGACAGCATCGCGTAACCGAACGCCATCACCCCTACATCCAGCTGATACCGGCCCGACTGCGGCAGGTGCTTGAGATACCCCAAGCGGGTCAGCGTATGAGTCATCCGTGTAATCGTCGGCTTTGGCAGCCCGGTCTTGCGCGCCAGCTCCTGGTTACCCAGCACGCTTTCGCTGGGGGTGAAGCAACGCAGCAATTCCAAGCCTCGGGCCAGGGCGGTGACGAACTGGCGGTCCTTGTCTTCTTCCTCGTCGGCATTCATCGGATCGATCAGCAAGTGCTCGAACGCGTGGTTGCCGGCCGGTGTTTCTGTTGTGTTCGGGTCCAGGTTTCGACGGCGCATGTTAGTCCCCCTTTTTTTAGAAAATCAACAAAACAAAATTGTATTCCGCACAGCGAAACTAATCAACTTCGCGGTTGATTGTCTTTTTGTTTAATAAAACTCGTCTAAACAACGAGTTATAGCCCGATTTATGGGTGGCTCAGGTTTTTACGTTTACATCACGGCGACTCGGTCCTTATGATTATCGCTAAATACGGAATGTTGTTTCGCATAGCGAAACTGGCGATATCCGAACGAACAAGAACATTGCAGCAGGAGAATTTGTGGCCAGCCTCGACCAACCCGTAGTGCACCTCGACGTCCAGGACAATGGCGTTGCCGTGGTACGCATCCACCGTCCCGAAGTAAAAAACGCCTTGAACGCCCAGGTTCGCGAAGAACTGGCCGAGCATTTTCGTGCCCTGGCCAAGCGACGTGATGTGCGCGCCATCGTGCTCACCGGCGGCGATCAGTTCTTCGTGGCCGGTGCCGACATCAAGGAGTTCGCCAGCGCCACGCCGATCGAGATGTACCGCCGGCACACCGAGTATTTGTGGGAAGCCATCAGCCGCTGCCCGAAGCCGGTGATCGCTGCGGTGAACGGTTTTGCCCTGGGGGGCGGTTGTGAGCTGGCCATGCATTGCGACCTGATCGTCGCCGGAGAGTCGGCGCGGTTCGCTCAACCCGAGGTCAAGTTGGGCCTGATGCCGGGCGCCGGTGGCACCCAGCGCCTGGTGCGTGCCGTGGGTAAGTTCCAGGCCATGCGCATCGCGTTGACCGGCTGCATGGTCAAGGCGCCGGAAGCCCTCGCCATGGGCATGCTCAGCGAAGTGGTGGCGGATGACCAGACTATCCCTCGCGCCTTGGAACTGGCCGCGCAGATCGCTGCGTTGCCGCCGCTGGCGGTGGAGCAGATCAAGGAAGTGATGCTCGCCGGCGCCGACCTGCCGCTGGAAAGCGCGCTGGTATTGGAGCGCAAGGCCTTTCAACTGCTGTTCGACTCGGCAGACCAGAAGGAGGGCGCCGCGGCGTTCTTCGAAAAACGCACCGCGAACTACCTGGGGGAATGACAATGGCTGATTCAATCAAGATCATGGGCCTGGTCGGCACCGGCGTGATGGGCGCCGGGATTGCACAGATTGCCGCCCAGGCGGGCGTGTTGGTGCGCTTGTTCGATGCCCGCAATGGCGCCGCGCAAACCGCTCGGGATAATCTCGGCGCCACACTCTCGAAGCTGGCCGCCAAGGGCAAGATCACCCAGGCGGCGATGGACGCCGCGTTGGAGAACCTGCACGTCGCCGCCACGGTTGAGGCGCTGCACGACTGCGACCTGGTGGTGGAAGCCATCGTCGAAAACCTCGACGCCAAGCGCGGCCTGTTGCAGCAGTTGGAAGGCGTGGTCAGCGCGGGTTGCATCCTCGCCACCAACACTTCGTCGCTGTCGGTCACGGCCATCGCCACCGGCTGCCAACACCCTGAGCGGGTCGCCGGTCTGCACTTCTTCAACCCGGTGCCGTTGATGCGCGTTGTCGAAGTGATCGACGGCCTGGCCACTGCGCCGAAGGTCGGCGACGACCTGCTGGCCTTCGTGGCCCGCACCGGCCATCGCGGTGTGCGTGCCAAGGACACCCCGGGCTTTATCGTCAACCACGCTGGCCGTGCCTACGGTACCGAAGCCTTGAAAATGCTCGATGAAGGCATTGCCGAGCGCGGCGATATCGACCGTATCCTGCGTGAGGGCGCAGGCTTTCGCATGGGCCCGCTGGAATTGCTGGACCTCACCGGTCTCGACGTTTCCCACCCGGTGATGGAGTCGATCTACAACCAGTTCTATCAAGAAGCGCGCTACAAACCGTCGCCCCTGACCCGTCAGATGCTGGTGGGCGGACGCCTGGGGCGCAAGAGCGGGCAGGGCTTCTACCGTTATGAAAATGGCCAGGTGGTCGACGGCCCGCAGCTGCAGCCGGTGCCTTCAGTGAAGCCGTTGCCGCCGGTATGGATCGCCACCGAAAACGCCGACGACTACGAGCGCCTGAGCGCCTTGGTGATTGAGTTGGGCGCGCACCTTGAAAGCGCGGCGCAGCCTTCGCCTGAAGCGTTGTGCCTGCTGGCGCCTTACGGCCTTGATGCCACCTCGGCCAGCGAACGCTTCCACACCGACCCGGCGCGCACCCTGTGCATCGACCTGCTGACTGACCTGTCACGCCATCGCACCCTGATGCAAAACCCGCTGACGTCCACCGCCACGCGCGACGCCGCCCACGCGCTGCTCGCCAGTGACGGGGTGGGCGTGACGGTGATCGGTGACAGCGTCGGCTTCGTCGCCCAACGCACCTTGGCGATGGTGGTCAACCTGGCCTGCGATATCGCCCAGCAACGCATCGCCAGCGTCGACGACATCGACCAGGCCGTACAACTCGGCCTGGGTTACCCGCAGGGGCCGCTGGCGTGGGGCGATGCCCTCGGGCCCCGGCGCATCCTCACGATTTTGCAGCGCATGAGCGAACTCACCCACGACCCACGTTATCGCCCCAGCCCCTGGCTGCGGCGGCGTGCAGTGCTGGGGATTTCCCTGCGTCATGAAGAGCCGGCAGTCGGCTGATTTCGATTCATCACAGGACAAGAATAATGGGTGCATTGACAGGTTTGCGGGTGCTGGATTTAAGCCGGGTATTGGCCGGGCCCTGGTGTGGCCAGGTGTTGGCTGACCTCGGCGCGGAAGTGATCAAGATCGAACGGCCACAGAGCGGTGACGACACCCGTGGTTGGGGCCCGCCGTGGATGAAGACCGACACCGGTGAGTCGTCCGGGCAAGCGTCTTATTACCAGTCCACCAACCGCGGCAAATTATCCGTGGCCATCGACCTCGCCACCTCCGAAGGCCAGGAACTGGTGCGAGCCCTGGCGGCCAGCTCCGACGTACTGATCGAAAACTACAAGGCCGGCTCCCTGGCGCGTTATGGCCTGGATTACGCGACCCTGGCCGAGATCAATCCGCGGCTGGTGTATTGCTCCATCACCGGCTTCGGCCAGACCGGCCCGCGTGCCGAAGAGCCCGGCTACGACTTCATCATCCAGGGCATCGGCGGCCTGATGAGCATCACCGGCGAACGCGACGACCTGCCCGGCGGCGGCCCGCAAAAAGTCGGCGTGGCGTTTTCCGACCTGATGACCGGACTGTATTCCACCGTCGCCATCCAGGCCGCACTGCTCAGCCGCGAACGCACCGGTGTCGGCCAACACATCGACATGGCGCTACTGGACGTACAGGTCGCAACCCTGGCCAACCAGAGCATGAACTACCTGGCCTCGGGCAAGGTGCCGGAGCGGTATGGCAACGCCCACGCCAACATCGTGCCGTACCAGGTGTTCCGTGCGGCAGACCGCGATTTCATTATTGCCTGCGGCAACGACAGCCAGTTTATTGCGCTGTGCCACAGCATAGGCTTGCCGCACTTGCCGGATGATCCGCGCTTTCGGCGTAATGCCGATCGGGTTGCGCATCGGGTGGAGATTGTCGAGCTGTTGTCGGCGCATTTTCTGCAGCGTACGGCGGACGAGTGGGTGGCGAGCATTCACGCGTCGAAGGTGCCGGTGGGGGCGATCAACAACATCGCGCAATCACTGGAAGAGCCCCAGGTGATTGCCCGGGGGTTGATGGTGAAGATCCCGCATCCCAAGAATCCGGAGTTCGCCATGGTCGGCAGCCCGATCAAGATGTCGGGCACGCCGGTGGAGTATGTAAGGCCGGCACCGATGTTGGGGCAGCATACGGATGAAGTGCTGGGCGAGCGCCTGGGTTTGTCGGCAGAGCAACTGGGGCAGCTCAAGGCGGGCGGGGTGATCGAGCAGTTGGATTGAGCAATGGCGGCCGCGAAGGCCGCCATTTACCTTGATGACTGTTTAGCGCGCGACTTCTTTAAGGTAGGTGTTTCGGGCCGCAACGGCCGTCGGCGTGAAGTCCGTAAATACACCGTCAACGCCCGCCCGGAAGAAGGCCAGGTATTCGGCCGCCGGATTGCCCTTGTAGGCACCGGCCAGGTACTTCGCTTCGTTGCGGAAGGTGAAGATATGGACGAACAAACCGGCCTTGTGGGCATCGCTGATCAGGCTGGTCGGCTTGAAGGTGTCGACCTCGGGCAAACCCGGGGTTTGTGCTGAAGCAGCGGTCAGCGACATCGCCTGCGGCTTCCACGGCCCGATGCCGTCGGCGTAGGTCTTGACCTCGGCCAACCCGGCCGGTGTCAGCATCGCACCAAAGGAACGTGGATCGCCCGCGACGGTCCAGCTGTAGGGGCGGCCGCTGACGAAGGTGTTGGGTTTGTCCGTGATGAAAATGGTCTCGCCGGTCTTGAAGTTCACACCGTTCCCATCCACCAACTGCACCGCCCTGGATTGCAGGCCGATAGAGCGCAGGTATTTCAGGCTGCTCGGGTCAAAGCTCTGCACAAACACCGGCGCGTCTTTGCGATTCAGGTTGTTGTCTTTAAGGGTCTTGAGAAACGCCGCTTCGAACGGATGACTGCCCGACGCGCCGCAACCATTGGCGATGGCCTGGGCGTTGTTCCAGATCGGGTTTTTGCTTTCCGGGTAGGTGGTAATCACACGGCCTGTGGCGGCGCTTTTGGCTTTTGCGATGTCGATCACTTCCTGGAAACTCAGGATCGGTAGCTTGCCGTTGAGTTCGGTCGGGCGCTCGTCGCGGGCGTCGTACGTCGTGCCGCCGATCCATTGCTTGAGTTCGGCCAGGGTGAAATCGCTGATTGACCAGTCGTTGGTATGGTCTTCGCCATCCACGATCAAGGACTTCAACACGGATTTTGGATCGTTGGGGTTCGTCAGATCACTGAGGTATTGAGCCGGGCCATTTTCTGCAGTGGCGGGATATTTGACGTTAACCAGTACACCGGGAACCGTGCGCTTGCGGCGTGCAACTTCTGGATTGGTCTTCGCGACGTCGCTGATATTGGTGTTGTCGCTCAACCAGGGATTGTGCCGGGCCACCAATACACAGTCCTTGGTCATGTGCAGGTCCAGCTCCAGCGAATCCGCACCAGCGTCGGCGGCATGCTCGTAGGAGGCCCGGGTTTCTTCCGGGTACAGTCCTGGCAGGCCGCGATGGCCGATAACCAACGGCGGTGCACCGTCCAGGGTTTTGAACGAAGCAGGCGCGACAGGCGCGCTCCTGGTCACACTGTCACACGCGCTCACTGTCAGGCTGCATCCGATGACGATAAAGCGGGCAAGCAGGGTTTTTACCGCTGGCGGGCCTGAGCGAGTGTGCATGTGTCGTCCTTCAAGAAGAGGGTAGGGGCGGGGTATCCACGGATGTTGGCGTTGACGTATGACAGCGTCGTGACAGGAAGTGGCGTGGTGATTTTCCAGCGCGGCGCATCTGGGTGAAGCAAAAAACTCACTGAATGCTTGACTTCTCCTTTTCAATCAGTAACATACGGCGCATTCCGCGATAGCTCAGTTGGTAGAGCAAATGACTGTTAATCATTGGGTCCCTGGTTCGAGTCCAGGTCGTGGAGCCAGATAGTAAAAAGCCTGCAGAAATGCAGGCTTTTTTTTGCCTGGAATTTGTCCCAGACACTCGATTCAGGCGTGCCCTCGAAACAGGCGATATTCGGCTGGCATGCACACCGCACAAGGACGAAATCCCGCGGCGATAGCCGTCGCTTCATCGAGAAAAAACACGCGATTTTTCACGTAGCCGCCACGCGCAATGGCTCGTAGCGCCGCACGACAGTCGAGCTTTCCATAGCGCTTGGCGCGGCGGTGGCCGCCCAGCATTCCCGGCTCGGGGCTTGGGAAGGGTTTTGCGTCGGCGCCCATCAGCATCCACATGTTTTTGTCAGCCATCGCCTGTCCTCCTGCCGTAGCAACCTGCGGTACCTCCGCCATGTATCGCCGATCAGATCGGCTAGCACACCCGGTTTCTTGCTTTTTTTATCGCTCAAAAAGGGTCAAAGTCGGGCACGCTATCCATTTCTGCTTTTCGACAGGATTCGAACATGTCAAAACTTCCCGAAACCTCCACCGATCCCTACCAATGGCTTGAAGACGTCGAAGGCGAGCAATCAATGCACTGGGTACAGGCCCAGAACCTCAAGACCGAAGACCGTCTCGCCCGCTCCGCCAGTTTCCAGCAGATCAAGGCCGATGTGCTGGAGATGCTGGACTCGGACAGCAACATCCCCCACGTCGACAAGGTCGGCGCCTATTACTACAACTTCTGGATGGACGCCGCTCACCCGCGAGGCCTGTGGCGTCGCACCACGCTTGAGGAGTACCGCAAGCCGCAGCCCGCCTGGGAAACGCTGCTGGACCTTGATGCACTGAACGCCGCCGAAGGCGAAAACTGGGTGTGGCACGGTGCTGACTATTTGCGCCCGGACTACCAGCGCTGTCTGCTGGCGTTGTCCCGTGGCGGGGCGGATGCGAGTGTCACCCGGGAGTTTGATCTGGCCACCAGGACCTGGGTCGAAGACGGCTTCCAGTTGCCCGAGTCCAAGGGTGGCCTGGGCTGGATCGACCGTGACAACGTCTATGTCTTCACCGATTTTGGTGAAGGGACGATGACCCGCTCCGGTTACCCGCGCATCGTCAAACAGTGGGAGCGCGGTACGCCGCTGAGTGCCGCCCGTGTTGTCTACGAAGGCAGGCTGGATGATATGTACATCGCGGCGATGCACGACGACACGCCCGGCCATGAGCGTGACTTCGTCAGCCGCACGCTGGCGTTCTACAACAACGAACTGTACCTGCGGGGCAGCGACAACCAGTTAAGGAAAATCGACGCGCCGAACTCGGCGGAAAAGTCGGTGTACAAAGACTGGCTGCTGCTGGAACTGCGGGAGGACTGGGCGCTCGATGAGGTGTTTGTGGCCGGCTCGTTGCTGGCGATCCGGTTTGATCGCTTCATGGCAGGCCAGCGGGATTTCGACGTGCTGTTCGCTCCTACGGACAGCACCTCGCTGGCGGGGTTTTTCTGGACGCTGAATCACCTGGTGCTGAACGTACTGGATCACGTCAAGAATCGCCTCAGTGTGCTGACTCCCGGCGCAAACGGATGGCAGCGCAGCGAGTTCACCGGCGCGCCCGGCATGGGGACGGTGTATGCCAGCGCGGTGGACAGCGACGACAGTGATGCGGTCTGGCTGGTAACCACCGACTACCTGACGCCGACCACCTTATCGCTGGCCGAGATCGGTCATCCGCCCGAGGTACTGAAAACCTTGCCGGCATTTTTCGATTCCAGCCAGCACATGATCGAGCAGCACTTCGCGGTCTCCAGGGATGGCACCCGTGTGCCGTATTTCGTGGTGCGCGGGAAAGACTTGCCGCGCAACGGCACGGCGCCGACCTTGCTCTATGGCTACGGCGGCTTTGAATACTCCCTGACCCCGCATTACTCCGGTGAAGTAGGCCGCGCCTGGCTCTCGAAAGGCGGGGTGTATGTGGTTGCCAACATTCGCGGTGGCGGTGAATACGGTCCTCGCTGGCACCAGGCGGCACTCAAGCAAAACCGTCCGCGTGCCTATGAAGATTTTGCCGCGGTGGCCCGTGACCTGATCGACCGCGGGATTACTTCGCCCCGGTACTTGGGCGCGGAGGGTGGCAGTAACGGTGGTCTGTTGGTCGGCAATATGCTGACCCAATACCCTGAACTGTTCGGTGCAATCGTCTCCCAGGTGCCCCTGCTCGACATGCAGCGCTATCACCTCTTGTTGGCCGGAGCGTCGTGGATGGGGGAGTACGGTAATCCGGACGAGCCTGAAGAGTGGGCGTACATCCAGACGTTTTCGCCGTACCACCTGTTCGATCCGGCGAAGGCCTACCCACCGGTGTTTTTCCTGACCTCGACCCGCGATGACCGCGTGCATCCGGCCCACGCCCGCAAGCTGGCGGCAAAGATGATCGACGCCGGCAAGGACGTGACGTACTACGAAAATATCGAGGGTGGGCACGGCGGGGCGGCGGACAATGCACAGGCTGCGCATATGAGTGCGCTGGTCTACAGCTTTTTGTGGGAGAAGTTGAGCGTCAGCCGCGGCTAACCGGCGCCGGCAGTGGCCAGATTGCCGATCAACCATTCACTGAAGCACCGTGCCAGCGGGTTGTTCTCGCTGTCACGGTGGGTCAGCAAGGCCCAGTTTGGGCCGCGAATGGTTGCCTCTACCAGCGGCTGCAATAGCCCGCTCTCCAGCGCCTGGCGACTCAATAACCGGCTGACCAGCGCAATCCCCAACCCCGTACACGCCGCATCCAGCAACAGCCCGGGGTCAGAGAAATTCAGCCCCTGATCCTTCTGGCCCACATCAATCCCTGCCTCTACCGCCCAATGGCTCCAATCCATCTCCCGCTCGCCGTGGAGGGTGGTGCGTTGCTCCTTGGGCAGTGCCAACACGCGCGGATGGCACGCCGGGAAAAGGCGGTCGGCATGCAGCACCTTGAAGCTGCATTCGGCCTGGGAACTGATGTCGTCGCGCACGGCGAGGTCGATGGTCTGGCTGGCCATGTCCGGGACTTCGTCGGTGCTGAATATCCACAGGTCCACTTCAGGGTGCTGGCGGCGGAAATCTTCCAGGCGCGGTAACAACCAGTGGCGGGCGAAGGTTGGCGTGGTGTTGAGCACCAGTTGATTGGGTTTGCGGTACTGCCCCAGGCGACGAACTCCCACGGCCAATTGCTGCAATAACGCCTGGGTGGTGCTGAGGAAATCGTGCCCGGCATCGGTCAGGCTGACGCTGCGCCCACTGCGGAAAAACAGCGGCTGTTCCAGGTACGCCTCAAGGCTGCGAATCTGCTGGCTGATTGCCGATTGGGTGAGGTGCAGTTCCTCGGCGGCCTTGTGGAAACTGCCCAACCGGGCGGCGGCTTCGAAGCCGCGAAGGGTGCCCAAGGGCGGCCAATGGTTAAGCATGCTGATAAGTTCCTCTAATCAGTTTTCCACAAAATCCATCGTTTGTTTGCCCGTTTTTACAGCCGTAGCATGCATGCCAAGACCTAGCAGACAGTTTTCATTGAACACAATGACTTAACTCAAAGGTATTTGTCATGCAGCAGAATGAAATTCAGGACAGTGGCTGGTGGATGCCGGCGGAGTGGGCCAGGCATGCGGCGACGTGGATGGTCTGGCCGCATAACCAGGCGCTTTGGGAGTCTGGCTGGGGCGTTACGTTGTCACTGGTGCAGGAGGACTTTGCCCGTGTCGCCAATGCCATCGCGCGTTTTGAACCGGTGAAAATGATCGTCGATCCTTCGGCCGTCGCCAGCGCCAGGGCATTGTGCGGGCCGAACATTGCACTGATCGAAGTGGCGGTGGACGACAGTTGGTGTCGCGACTCCGGCCCGAGCTTTGTGTGCCACCCGCAACAGGGCCTCGCCGGTGTGAGCTGGCGCTTCAATGCATGGGGTGGCAAGTCGGCCCATGACCTGGACGAAAGCCTGGCCCGCCGCGTGCTCAATCACATAGGCATGGAATGCTTCGGCACGCCGTTGAGCAACGAAGGCGGCGCGATTCATGTGGACGGCGAGGGCACGTTGATTACCACCGAATCGGTGTTGCTCAACTCCAATCGTAACCCTGGGATGACCAAGGCTGAAATCGAGGCGATCTTCACGCGTTTGCTGGGCGTGAAAAAAACCATCTGGCTGCCAGGGGATCCCGACCATGTGACCGGCGACATGACCGACGGCCATGTGGATGGCGTGTGCGCCTTCGCCCGTCCGGGCGTGTTGCTGGTGGACGCCACCCACGACAAACACTCGGTGTACGCCGAGGTGGTACGGGAAAATCGCCGGGCCCTGGAGTTGGCCACCGACGCCCAGGGCCGGCGCTTCGAGCTGATCGAGCTGTATGAAGCCACCGACGCCGTAGACACCGAGGCCGAAGTGTTTTGCGCCTCCTACACCAACTTTTACCTCGCTAACGACGCGATCATCATGCCGGCCGATGGCATTGACGCCGACCAGGTGGCCGCCGATGTATTGGCCCAGGCGTTCCCGGGGCGCGTGGTGGTGCCGGTACGGATCAATCACCTGGCCCATGGTGGCGGCGGGGTGCATTGCATCACCCAGCAGCAACCCGCCTGGCCGGTAAAGGGGTGATGCCATGTCCGTACTGACGATTGCTGTCACGCAAATGCCCTGCACCTGGGACCTGCCCAAGAATCTGGATCTGGCCGAACAATTGGTGCGTGATGCGGCCAGCAAAGGTGCGCAAGTGATCCTGCTGCAGGAGCTGTTTGCCACCCCGTATTTTTGCATCGAGCAGCATCACAAACACCTGGCGCTGGCGCAGGAATACCGGCACAGCGCGGTGCTCAAACGCTTCGCCGCCCTGGCCCGGGAACTGGGGGTGGTGCTGCCCCTCAGTTGGTTCGAAAAGGCCGGCAATGCCTGTTTCAACTCATTGAGCGTGGCCGATGCGGATGGGCAGTTACTCGGGGTGTACCGCAAGACCCATATCCCCAACGCCATCGGTTATCAGGAGAAGGAGTACTTCAGCCCCGGCGATACCGGCTTTCGGGTCTGGGACACGGCATTCGGGCGCATCGGCCTAGGTATCTGCTGGGATCAGTGGTTCCCCGAGACCGCGCGCTGCCTGGCGCTGATGGGTGCCGAAGTGTTGCTGTTTCCCACGGCGATCGGCTCTGAGCCGGGCTGCGCGGCCCTGGATTCCCGGGACCATTGGCAGATGACCATGCGTGGGCATGCGGCTGCCAACCTCGTGCCGGTGGTCGCTTCGAACCGTGTCGGCCGCGAGGTGGCGACCACCGACCCGACCTTGCAGATGGACTTCTACGGCTCGTCCTTCATCTGCAATCACAAGGGCAAGTTGCTCGCTGAAGCGGACCGCGACAGCACCGGTGTGCTGGTGCACCGCCTGGACCTGGCGGCGATGCGCGAGGACCGCTTGACCTGGGGCATCTACCGCGACCGTCGCCCGGAAATGTATGGCGGGCTGTTGAGTCTGGATGGTCACCACACCTACCGAGGGCTTTGACATGAAGATGCCTTGCACGCTGTTGCTCTGCTGCCTGGCGCTGGCGCCGTCGCTGCACGCAGAAGAAAAGACCCTGAAGCTCTACAACTGGGCCGATTACTTCGCCGAGGACACGTTGTCGCGTTTTACCGCCGAAACCGGGATCAAGGTGATCTACGATGTGATGGACGGCAGCGAAACCCTGGAGGCCAAGCTGATGGCCGGCGGCAGCGGATATGACCTGATCTTCCCTGGCGACACCGTGGGCGAACGGCTCATGCGTGCAGGCAGCCTGCAACCGCTGGATCAGTCCAGGCTCACCGCCCTGAATGATATCGAGCCCGGTTTGCAGAAGCTGCGCACGCACTACACCTACTCGAACACCGCCACCGTTCCCTACACCTGGGGCACCATCGGCCTGACCTACAACACCGAGCAAATCAAGCAGCGCCTGCCGGATGCGCCGGTCAACAGCCTCGACCTGTTGTTCAAGCCGGAGCTGGCCGCGAGGTTCGCCGACTGCGGGATTTCCCTGATCGACTCACCGGACGAAGTGCTGGCGGTAGCACTCAACTATTTGGGGCGTGACCCACGCAGTGCCAAGCCGGCAGACCTGGCCGCCGCCAGCGAGTTGTTGCTCAAGCTGCGGCCCTACATTCGCAAATTCCAATCGCAACCGGTGACCGACCTGGTGAACGGCAACCTGTGCCTGTCCCTCGGCTACAGCGGCGACATGACCCAGGCACAACGGGCGGCGGATGCTGCCGGCAAAAAGGTTACGTTCGACTATCGCATCCCCCGCGAAGGCACGACGGTGTGGATGGACACCATGGCGATCCCGGTCGATGCCCGGCATCCGGAGTACGCCTACGCGTTTATCAATTTCGTGATGCGCCCGGAGAACATGGCGGCGATCAGTAACTTCACCGGCTATCCCACCGCGAACGCCAAGGCGCGCCCGGAGGTGGACCCGGCGATGCGCAACAACCTGCAGATTTACCCGGACGAGGCCACGTTCGAGCGCCTGATCCCGGGTAAGGACATTCCCCAGGCGGACATGCGTGCGCGCATGCGGGTCTGGACCAAGTTCAAGACCGCTACGGTCAAATGATTCAACTTCCAGAGGCACTTATGGCAACACGTCGCGAATTCATCAAACAGGTATCGGTGGTCGCCACCCTGGGCGCAGCCTCGTCTTTCGGGTTGGGCCCAGGCTGGGTACAGGCCGCCAAAAAGGGGAGCTGGATCATGCCGGACGAAGGTGAAAAACATCAGCAAGCGTTCATCGCCTTTGGCGCGCAAGAGGCCATTCACGAGGACTTCACGCCTGACGTACAAGAAGCCCTGGGCCGGATCGCCCGCGCCATCGCCCGTCACGAGCCGGTGACCGTGTTCTGCCGCGAGGAGGAGCGGGTGCTGGCCGAAGAAAAATGCGGCACCCACAACACCACATTCGTGGTCACGGAGCTGGACGACATCTGGATGCGCGACACCGGCGCCAATTTTGTCATCGATGGCCAGGGCGGGCTGGGCGCCGTGGATTTCAACTTCAATGGCTGGGGCAATAAACAACAGCACGCCGAGGATGCGCAGTTGGCCGCCCTGGTGGCTGAAGTCACCGAGGCCCAGCCGATTCGCAGCGAACTGGTGGGCGAGGGCGGCGCCATCGAGGTGGATGGCCACGGTACCGGGATCATGACCGAAAGCAGCTGGATCAATGCCAACCGCAATCCCGGCTGGAGCAAGGCGGATGTCGAGGCCGAGCTGAAGGAACGCCTGGGCCTGCGCAAGATCATCTGGCTACCGGGCATCAAGGGCAAAGACATCACCGATGCCCACGTCGATTTTTATGCACGCTTCGTCAAGCCAGGCGTGGTGATTGCCAACCTCGACACCGACCCCGAATCCTATGATCACAAGGTCACGCTGGCGCACCTCGACATCCTCAAGCAGGCCACCGATGCGGACGGCCGGCCGCTGCAGGTGCACACCGTGTCGCCGCCGCTTAATCCACGCAAGAGCCGGTTCAGGCGGAACAATCCGGATTTCGCGCCGGGTTATATCAACTACTTCGTCATCAATGGGGCGGTGATCGCACCCGAGTTCGGCGACAAGTTGGCCGACGCAAAAGCCTTTGAGCTACTGTCCAGGCTCTACCCGGAGCGCGAGGTGGTGCAGCTCAATATCGATGCAATCGCGGCGGGTGGTGGGGGGATTCATTGTGTGACCAGTCACCAGCCGTTGGTTTAGGCCGGTGCGTCCAATGCCAGCTTCAGTCGACGGTACGCCTCGACCAACTGGACCTGGGTGAAGCCCAGGTTTCTACCGCTGGGGTTGGGCAGAACCCACACAGCCGCACGCCCCAGGGGATGCGGTTGAAGGCCCCAGGCAATCTGCTTCTGCCCGCTCAACGCGCTATAGGCTGCCTTTCCCAGAAACGCCACATACCGTGGCGCATAACGTGCGATCTTGCGTTCAAAACTCGCCGCTGCCGCCCTGAATTCATCCGCTGACAACTGATCCGCCCGGGCTGTAGGCCGCTCCACCACCGTGGTCAGTCCGCACTGGTACTGCAGGATCGTGCGGTCGTTTTCCGGCTGCACTTCATGGGGCGTAAACCCGGCCAGGTGCAGCGTGCGCCAGAACCGGTTGCTCCTGCCCATGAAGTGATGGCCGGTGGCGGCGGCCTTCAGGCCGGGGTTTATGCCGCAGAAAATCACGGCCAGGTCTTTGGTCAGAATGTCTTCGAGTGTTTCGTTCATGCTGAGTCTCAGGCAAGTGTCTCCGACAACCTTCGGAATAACACAGGGGAGCGATCTGGCCTATAGATTAAGTCGCGAAAGTTGTCACATACGGCTGATACGCTGGCTTCTTCCAAGGACGGTTGAGGCTCACTATGAAAAGCACGGCGTTCACCTTTACGCTCATCCTCCTGTCAGTCGCCGCTCACGCCGATGACCCCGCATCGGTACTGGGACACGCCTTTGGCTCTCTCGGCTGCGTCGACTTGAAAAACCCGGACGGCAAGGCCATTTGCGAAGCCCGGGCCCTGTCCAATGGCAGCGGTTGCCAGGGCTTGTCTAGCCAGGCGATGCGGGATAAATGCCTGGATGAAGGCTTGTATCCCACCAGCAGCCGCGACCGCCCGAAACACGTCAGGAAGATGGTGTTGATCGACCCGTTTTCGAAGGCAGAAACCAGGCCCGCGGTGCCCCTGTCGGAAAGCGAGATCAAGAGATTTGAAGAGTGGTATGGGCTCAAGAAAGCAGCGCAGTGAGGCGGTGCTGATGAGATCGTTCATTCGCGTCAAATTGCGATGGATCGAAGAGCGGATGGGGTGTTGAGGTGGGGGTGTAAATCATCGGCTTGTCCACTGGCCGGGCGGCACCACGCAAAAGCGCTGGGCCGGGTAGTCGATCAGTATGTAGTTGCCTTTGAATTGTTCCAGGCCCAGGAAGTTGTGGGTGCCTCTTTCCTGGGGCAGGCTTTTTGCTTTGTTGAAGGGCGCTCGGTGTTGTTTTTGTTGTGGGTGAGCTTAGTTGGGATTGGGGGGATTTCTTGGCTTCGCGGGGGGGATTCCTGCGTACATATCCATTTCTTCGGTAACGGCGGCTTATGGTTCCGCTCTTACAGCGGGTCACTTTTGGCAAACGCCCCAAAAGTAACCAAAAGGTCTTTGCCCCACCACTCGGTGCCTCGCCTAGGCTCGGCATGCCCGCACTCCGGCCCGGTTCCGCGGGCCGCCGCGACGGGCCATCCATGGCCCGGCGCGGCTAAATCGGCATCCTTGCCGATTTACCCGCTCCACCGTGCCTACTTGCGGCCATCGTGGTTGACGGGGCGCCTAAGATCAAGATCAAAAGCCAAAGCACAGCGGCCTCCCGGCCGGCTTGAGTGTTAAAAGCAAAGGCAAGATCCAGAGCAAAAGAAGATATGCTTTTCTGTGGGAGCTGGCTTGCCTGCGATGCAGACAACTCGGTACATCAGGTACACCCAGTTGATGCCATCGCAGGCAAGCCAGCTCCCACATTTGGACCGTGCCCGCTTTAGCTTTTGATTTTGCTCTTCAACACTCAAGCCGGCCGGGAGGCCGCTGTGCTCTTGCTTTTGATCTTGATCTTGATCTTAGGCGCCCCGTTAAACCACGCTGGCCGAACGCAGGCTTTGGAGCGTGGGTAACCTGGCAGGACGCCAGGTTAGCCGTCCTGGGCCAGGGATGGCCCATGACGGCGGCCCACGGTCCAAAGCCGGAGTGAGGGCACACCGAGCCTAGGCGAGGTGCCGAGTGGTGGGGCAAGAGCGTTTTGCTTACTTTTGCGCTGTTCAAAAGTGAGCCGCTGTAAGAGCGGAACCATAGGCAGCCGTTACCTAAATAACGGATATACCCCCTAACCCAACAACGCCCGAGCAAACTCATCAGACGCAATAAAGTCCATGGCCTTGCGCAACTCGCAAGCCGCCTCAGCCCCAAACACCTCATCAAACCGCACCGCCATCTGCCTGGACACCACCCGCGCCTCCTCGTACTTACGCTGCCCCGCATCGGTCAACAGCACCCTCCGGCTACGGCGGTCCAACTCATCCACCCGCAACACCACCAGCCCATCCCGCACCAGCGGCTTGAGCGTATGCCCCAGGGCCGACAAATCCATCACCAACGACTGCGCCAAGTCACGCATTTTGGGCGCGTCCCCATTGGCAATGT
Source organism: Pseudomonas sp. TH34 (assembly GCF_016650865.1). Classification (NCBI taxonomy): domain Bacteria; kingdom Pseudomonadati; phylum Pseudomonadota; class Gammaproteobacteria; order Pseudomonadales; family Pseudomonadaceae; genus Pseudomonas; species Pseudomonas sp. TH34. Next base: position 258,797 of record NZ_JAEKFB010000031.1, on the reverse strand, counting down.
GGTTCATCAACGAATACTGAGTGGCCTTCAGCCCAAACGGCAAAAACGCCTCATCATAGATTTGCGCCATCCGCCGGGACGCACGACGCACGGCTCCATTGGAACAGGTGCTGGGACTATTGAGGACGGGCGGTGCGCATTTCACAGGCTGATCACTCGCTACAGCTAAAGGGTTAACCGAACGTTAATCCGGCAAGATGAATATTGACACATGTAGCAACAAATTAGTTGCGTATGCCTCTAAACGCTATATCGTGGCATATGCCTCTATTTTGACCGGATGTCAGTGCAGTTGGCCCGGATTACAGACGGGCGGGGCAGGAGGGAAGCGCTGTTTGGTACCTCCTTCAGTCATCAACTTCCTGTCTGGATCACATCTATGCTCAACCTCGTGCGCATCGCATTGCGGCGCCCCTATACCTTCCTGGTATTGGCTATTTTCATTCTGATTGTGGGCCCGCTCGCGGCCTGGCGTACCCCGACCGACATCTTCCCCGAAATTCGCATTCCTGTGATTGCCGTGATCTGGCAGTACACCGGCTTGCCTCCGGATCAGATGGCCGGCCGGATCACCTCGCCGTTCGAGCGGGTGCTGACCACCACGGTCAACGACATCCGCCATATCGAGGCGGAGTCGTTGAACGGCTTCGGCATCGTCAAGGTGTACTTCCAGCCGGGGGTCAATATCAGTACGGCCAACGCACAAGTGACGTCGGTGTCCCAGGCCATCCTGCGCCAACTGCCGCCGGGCACCACGCCGCCGCTGGTACTCAACTACAGCGCCTCGACGGTGCCGATCGTGCAACTGGCATTGTCCGGCAAAGGCCTCACCGAACAGAGGCTGGGCGACCTGGGCCTCAACACCGTACGCCTGATGCTGACCACAGTGCCCGGTGCGGCACTCCCATACCCCTTCGGCGGCAAGACCCGCCAGGTGCAGATCGACCTCGACTCGGCGCGGATGCAGGCGCGCGGGCTGTCGGCGCAAGACGTGGCCACTGCCCTCGCTACGCAGAACCTGATCACCCCGATAGGCACGCAAAAGATCGGCAGCTACGAGTTCAACCTGCAACTGAACAACTCGCCGACGGATTTCCACGACCTGGAAAACCTGCCGATCAAGACCGCTGACGGCACTACCGTATTGATTCGTGACGTGGCCACCGTCCGTGACGGCAACCCGCCGCAGACCAACATCGTGCACGTCAACGGCAACCGTTCCGTGTTGCTGCCGGTGCTCAAGACCGGTTCGGCGTCGACCCTCGGGGTGATTGCCGGGATCAAGGACAAACTGGCCGACAATAAAGGCGCGTTGCCGCCCAACCTGAACATCGATCTGATCGGCGACCAGTCGCTGTTCGTGCGTTCGGCCATCAGCGGTGTGGCCCGTGAGGGCGTGATTGCAGCGGCGCTGACCAGCCTGATGATCCTGTTGTTCCTCGGCAGTTGGCGCTCCACGGTGATCATCGCTACCTCGATTCCGCTGGCCATCCTGTCGTCGATTGCCACGCTGTCGGCGCTCGGCGAAACCCTCAACATCATGACCCTCGGCGGCCTGGCATTGGCCGTGGGGATTCTGGTGGACGACGCCACGGTGACCATTGAGAACATAAACTGGCACTTGGAGCAGGGCAAGCCGGTGGAGACGGCGATCCTCGACGGTGCGGCGCAGATCGTGACGCCGGCGTTCGTGTCGCTGCTGTGTATCTGCATTGTGTTCGTGCCGATGTTTTTCCTGGAAGGCGTGGCGCGCTTCCTGTTTGTGCCGATGGCGGAAGCGGTGATCTTCGCGATGATCGCCTCGTTCATCCTCTCCCGAACCCTGGTGCCGACCCTCGCCAATTACCTGCTCAAGCCTCACGAACATCATGCCGACGGCACGCCGGTGGTCGCGCCGTCGAGTAACCCGTTGGTGAAATTCCAGCGCGGGTTCGAGCGCCAGTTCGAGGCGTTTCGCGGGGTTTACCACGGGGCACTGGAGAGTGCCTTGCATCACCGCCGTATCGTGGTAATCGCGCTGCTGGCGTTTGTCGCCGTGTCGTTTGCGCTGGTGCCGTTTCTGGGTCGCAACTTCTTCCCCGAGGTCGACTCCGGGCAGATCCTGCTGCATGTGCGTGCACCGATTGGCACACGGGTCGAAAGCAATGCGCGGCTGGTGTCGCAGATCGAAAACACCATTCATAAAGTGATTGAGCCCCAGGAGCTGGCGGCTATCGTCGATAACATCGGCCTGGCCATCAGCGGGATCAACGTGGCCTATAACAACACCGGCACCGTGGGCTCCCAGGACAGCGATATCCAGATCAGCCTGAAAGAGGGCCATCGTCCCACCGCCGAATACATGCGCGAACTGCGGGAACGACTGCCTCGCGAATTCCCGAGTGCGGTGTTCTCGTTCCCGGCATCGGACATCGTCGGGCAGATCCTCAACTTCGGTTCTTCCGCGCCGGTGGATGTGCAAGTCAGCGGCAATAACCTGCCAGCCAACTTCACCTATGCCAGCACGTTGCTGCGGGAAATCCGGCGGGTGCCGGGGGTGGTGGATGCGCGTATCCAGCAGTCGCGGCAGCTGCCGACCTTCAATATCAACGTGGACCGCACTCAAGCCCAACTGGTGGGCCTGAACGAGCGTGACGTGACCAACAGCCTGGTGGTTAACCTCGCCGGTTCCAGCCAGGTGGCGCCGACGTTCTGGCTCAACCCGGCCAACGGCGTGTCCTACCCGATTGTGATGCAAACCCCGCAATACGGCCTCGACACCCTGGCCGCGTTGCATAACCTGCCGTTGAGCGGCAGTGCCGGTGCGGCAGCGGACCAGACCCTCGGCGGCCTGGCTTCCATCGACCGCAGCCACAGCAACTCTGTGGTGACCCAATCGGATATCCAGCCGGTGGTGGAGGTGTTGACCGCGATCCAGGGCCGCGACCTCGGCGCCGTCGCCGCCGACATCCAGAAAATCCTCGCCGCCCACGCCAGCGAGGTGCCCACCGGTTCCAAGGTGCTGTTGCAGGGCCAGGTGCAAACCATGAACGCAGCCTTCAGTGGCTTGCTGTTTGGCCTGCTCGGCGCCGTGGTGCTGATCTACCTGCTGATCGTGGTCAACTTCCAGTCCTGGGTTGACCCGTTCGTGATCATCACCGCCTTGCCGGCGGCGCTCGCGGGCATTGTGTGGATGCTGTTCATCACCCACACGCCGCTGTCGGTACCGGCCTTGACCGGGGCGATCATGTGCATGGGCGTGGCCACCGCCAACGCTATTCTCGTAGTCAGCTTCTGCCGCGAACGCCTGGCCGTGCACGGGGATGCGGTGCAGGCGGCGCTTGAAGCCGGCTTTACCCGTCTGCGTCCGGTATTGATGACCGCGATTTCGATGATCATCGGCATGGCGCCGATGGCCCTGAGCCTGGGGGAGGGCGGCGAACAGAACGCTCCGCTGGGCCGTGCGGTCATCGGCGGGTTGGCCTTCGCCACCATTGCCACGCTGTTCCTGGTTCCGCTGATTTTCAGTCTTGTGCACGGGCGGCGTCAGCACGCCACGCTTGCGACCACCGCCACTCAAGGGGTTTGACATGTCCACTTCCGTTTCCAATCCGGGTTCACCCCGCCGTAAATCCCGTGGTCTGCTCTGGCTGGTGCTGGGGCTGGTAGTACTGGTCGCCGTGGTGGTGTTTGGCATCGGCGTGCGCGCCAGCGAATCCCGCGACCTGAAAACCTGGACCGACGCCCAGGCTTTGCCCAGCGTGATCCTGATCACCCCGAGCGTGCAGCCCCAAGGGCCGATCCTGAATTTGCCGGGGCGCCTTGAGGCGTACTCCCGGGCGTCGATCTTTGCCCGGGTCAATGGCTACCTCAAGACCTGGAACGTCGACATCGGCGATCACGTAAAGGCCGGGCAACTGCTGGCCGAAATCGACACGCCGGAGCTCGATCAGCAACTGCTGCAAGCCAAGGCCGTGCTGGCTTCAGCCCAGGCCGACGAGTCGCTGGCGCAGACCACCGCCAAGCGCTGGCAGGCGATGCTGGCTTCGGATTCGGTGTCGCGCCAGGACGTGGATGAGCGAACCGGCGACCTCACCGCCAAGCAGGCCAAAGTGGTCGCGGCCAAGGCCAACGTCGACCAGTTGATTGCCACCAAGGGCTTCCAGCGGTTGACCGCACCGTTCGCCGGCGTGGTCACCGCGCGCTCCACCGATGTGGGGGCGCTGATCAGTGCCGGCGGTGCCACCGGTAAAGAGCTGTTCGCGGTCTCTGACGTCAGCCGCCTGCGAGTGTATGTGCAGGTGCCGCAGTCGTCGGCGCCGCAGATCCAAGTGGGCACCGTGGCACGTCTGAGCGTGCCGGAGTATCGCGGTGAAACCTTCAACGCCAAGGTGATCGCTACTGCGGATGCGGTGAACGCCGCGTCCGGCAGCACCCTGGTGCAACTGCTGGTGGACAACCCCGGCAGCCGCCTGTTGCCGGGCGGCTACACCAGCGTGCAGTTCACCTTGCCGGTGCAGACCGACGTGCTGCGCCTGCCTGCCAGCGCCCTGGTGTTCGATGACAAGGGCATGCGCGTGGCCACTCTCGACGCGAATAATCATGTGCACTTCAAGACCGTGACCATCGCCCGGGACTTTGGTGACAGCGTGGAAATCGGCAGTGGCCTCGTCGCCACTGACCGGGTGATCGACACCCCGCCCGACGGCCTGGCCGACGACGACTCGGTGCAATTGGTCGCCAACACTACAGAGGTCAAACCCCATGGCTAAGCGCACTTGCCTGGTATTGGTCGCGACCCTGGGCCTGGGCGCCTGCCATCTGGCGCCGCCGCTGGACGTGCCGGAGGTACCTATTGCCGCGCAGTTCCATACCCAGGGCCCGTGGACCGTCGGCACGCCGAACGACCAGGCGAGTCGCGACGGTTGGTGGCACATCTACAAGGACCCGCAACTGGACGCCATGGAGCAGCAGTTGCTGCAAAGCAACCCGGACTTGAGCGCGGCACTGGCTCACTATTCCCAGGCCCAGGCGTTTTTGGCCCAGGCACAATCCGGGCTGTTTCCAAAACTGATCGGTTCCAGCAATGCCCAGCGCATTCGCCAGTCGGACACCCGGCCACTGCGCTCGGCCAGCCCGCCGAATGTCTATGACTCCGGCACCGTGGGGGTAGAACTGGACTATGAAGTCGACCTCTGGGGCCGTGTGCGCGACACCGTTGCCGCCGGCACCAGCGACGCCCAGGCCGCCAAGGCTGACCTGGCCTCAGTACGTCTGAGCTTGCAGGCGCAATTGGCCGACAGCTACATCCGCCTGCGTGGCATCGACCGGCAAGACCAGTTGCTGCAGGAAACCAGCGATGCCTATGCCAAGGCTCTGAGCCTGACCGAAGGCTTGCACGGCGGCGGTATCGTTTCCGGCCTGGACGTAGCGCGGGCGCGTACCCAACTGTCGACGGTCAAATCGCAACTGAGCCAGAATTTGGTGCAGCGTGCAGTGCTCGAACACTCGATAGCGGCGATGCTGGGTGAGTCCGCATCGACCTACGCGATTGCCCCCAGCGTTGCGGACATCGCCTTGCCCGGCGTGCCCACCGGTGTACCGTCTACGCTGTTGCAGCGTCGGCCGGATATCGCCGCTGCCGAGCGCCGGATTGCCTCGGCCAATGCACGCATAGGCGTCGCGAAAGCCGCCTGGTTCCCGGCCCTCACCCTGAGTGCCCAAGGCGGCTTCCAGAGTGATGAGTTCGCGCATTTGTTGAGTGCGCCCAACATCTTCTGGGCCATTGGCCCGTCGCTGGTGGGGACAATTTTTGACGGCGGCGCGCGCCAGGCCGGAGTCGACAGTGCCAAGGCGGCAACCGATGAAGCCGCGGCCAAGTATCGTGGTGTAGTGTTGACCGCGTTCGAGCAGGTGGAGAACAACCTGTCGATCATCTCCGGGCTCGACACCGCCCTGGTGGATCAGCGCGATGCCGCCGCTGCGGCGCAGTACGCCGAGGACTTGTCCCTGGCGCGCTATCGCCAGGGCGGCGCGGCGTACCTGGATGTGGTGACGGCGCAGGTAGCGTCGTTGCAGGCGCAGCGAACTGTGCTGGATCTACAGACTCAACAGTTAAGCGCCAACGTAGGGCTGATCAAGGCACTGGGTGGCGGCTGGAATATTGCCCAACTGGCCCAAAAGAACCTGTAGGGGCGAGCTTGCTCGCGAAGATCGTCAGCGATAACGCGGTCATGCTGAAAGCACACGGCGCTCTCGGGTTTTTCGCGAGCAAGCTCGCTCCTACAGTTAGTTAGTTGTTGTGAACATTGAATCCAAGGAGTAGTGGCATGACTGATTACGTACCGCCAAAAGTCTGGACCTGGAAAACCCAAAACGGCGGCACCTTCGCCAGCATCAACCGGCCCATCGCCGGCGCGACCCACGACAAGGAATTGCCGGTTGGTCGTCATCCGTTGCAGCTGTATTCGTTGGCAACGCCCAATGGCCAGAAGGTCACGATCCTGCTGGAAGAGCTGTTGGCCCTGGGTCACAAGGGTGCTGAATACGATGCGTGGTTGATCAAGATCGGTGACGGCGACCAGTTCGGCAGTGGCTTCGTCGGCGTGAACCCGAACTCGAAGATTCCCGCGCTGTTGGACCGCAGCGGGCCCAAGCCGATTCGAGTGTTCGAGTCCGGGGCGATCCTGCAGTACCTGGCCGAGAAGTTCGGCGCGTTCCTGCCCACCGAACCGGCGGCCCGTGCCGAGTGCCTGTCGTGGTTGTTCTGGCAGATGGGCAGCGCACCGTACCTGGGCGGTGGGTTTGGGCATTTCTATGCCTACGCGCCGACCAAGATCGAATACGCCATCGACCGCTTCGCCATGGAAACCAAACGCCAACTGGACGTGCTGGACAAGCAACTGGCCGAGCACGAATACATCGCCGGCGACGAATACACCATCGCCGACATGGCGATCTGGCCGTGGTACGGCGGCCTGGTGAAAGGCCGCTTGTATGAGGCGGGGGAGTTTCTCTCGGTGCAGGATTACAAGCACGTCGTGCGCTGGGCCAACGCTATCGAAGCACGGCCGGCGGTGCAGCGTGGGCGCCGGGTCAACCGCGTGTCGGGCGATCCTTCAGAGCAACTGCGCGAGCGTCATGACGCGTCGGACCTCGACTGACAACAGCGCTTACTGTGGTGAGGGGCTTGTCCCCTTACCACAGGTTTCAGCAGTGCCCTCACGGCGCTCCCACTTGGCGATCACCAGCGGTGCCAGGGCATTGCCCAGCACATTCAACGCAGTGGTCGGCATTTCCATCAGGCGATACACCCCGGCGATGAAGGCGATGCCCTCCAACGGCAAGCCCGCACTCGCCAGGGTCGCCGACAGAATCACGAACATGAACCCCGGCACCCCGGCCGCGCCCTTGGACGTCAGCACCATGGTCACCACCAACAGTGCCTGGTCGCCCAGGCTCAGGTCGATGCCATACAACTGCGCCACGAACAGCGTGCCGATCCCCAAAAACAGCGACGCACCGTCCAGGTTGAACGAGTACCCCACCGGCACCACAAAGCTCACCAGCGAAGGCGGCACGCCGTAGGTTTCGAGCTTCTTCATCAGTTGCGGCATCACCGCCGCCGAGCTGGCGGTGGAGAACGCCAGGATCAGCTCATCCTTGATATGCCGCATCAACGCAAACAGGTTGATCCCGCACAGCCGCGCCACCAGGTTGAGCACCACCAGCACGAAGAACGCAATCGACACGTAGCTGACCATGATCAACTTGGCCAACGGCAGCAGCGAACTGAACCCGAAGTTGGCCACGGTCACTGCGATCATCCCGAACACGCCGATAGGCGAGTAGGCCATGATCATCGACGTCACCTTGAACATTGCCTCCGACACCCCGCGCAGCAGGGCAATCACCGGGTCCTTGCGCTCGGCGGGCAAGCGCGAAACCCCGAGGCCAAACATCACCGCGAAGAACAGTACCGACAGCAAGCTGCCCTGGGCCATGGCGTTGATCACGTTGTCCGGGATGATCCCGACAATGATCTGCCCCAGGCTGTGGCCGCCACCGGTGCTACTGGTGGGCAAGGTCACGGCGTTGGCTTTCAGGCTGGCCAGTTCAGTGCCGGCGCCCGGCTGGAGCAGGTTGCCCATCACCAGCCCGACGATGATCGCCAGGGTGGTGATGCAGAAGAAATAGCCCAGGGACTTGACCCCGATGCGTCCCAACGATTTACCGTCACCGTGCCCGGCGATGCCCACCACCATGCAGGCAAACACGATGGGCACGACGATCATCTTCATCAGCTTGATAAAGATATCGCCCGCCGGTTGCAGCAGGTTGTCCACCAGCCACGGCCGGGATTCGGGAAAACGGTGCAGCAGGGCACCGATGGCGATGCCGGCGAGCAGGCCGATCAGGATTTGCCAGACCAGCGCGATGCGGGGCTTGTGCATGGGAATGCCTCATTTATATCAATGATTATGAGTGTTGTTCTAGGCAGTCAATGAGCGGCCATCCCTGGCCGCCGGGTGGGGCGGGTATCCGTCAGCGCAATCGATGGCACGCTTCATTCAGGCGACGGCAACCTTCTTCAATCACTTCAAGCGAGCTGGCGAACGACAGCCGGATATAAGGCGACATGCCGTACGCCGCACCACTCACGGTGGCCAGGCCGTATTCCCGCAGCAGGTACTCGGCCAGTTGTGTGTCGCCGTCGACCCGCTCGCCGTGCGGGGTGGTCTTGCCGATCAATCCGGCGACGTTGACGAACACGTAGAACGCGCCATCCGGCGGGGTGAAGGTCACGCCGGGTATGCCTTCGAGCAGGCCCAGCATGCGTTCGCGGCGTTGCTGGTACACCTCGCGCATGCCGGCGATGGGCGCCTGGTCGCCGGCGAAGGCGGCAACTGCGGCAGCCTGGCTGAGGGAACTGGGGCAGGTGGTGGTTTGCGAAAGCAACTTGGCAATGGCCGCGATCAGCCACGCCGGACCAGCCCCGAAACCCAGGCGCCAGCCGGTCATGGCATAGCCCTTGGAGGCACCGTTGACGATCAACGTGCGCGGTTTCAGGTCCGGTGCGAGTCGGGTCAGGGACACGTGGCGGGCACCGTCGTAGACAAAGTGCTCGTAGATCTCGTCGGCCATGATCAGCACATGGGGATGACGCCGCAGCACCTCGGCCAGGGCCAACAGCTCGGCTTCGTTGTACACCGCGCCGCTGGGGTTGTTCGGGCTGTTGAGGATCACCCATTTGCTGCGCGGGGTGATCGCCTGTTCCAGGGCCTGCGGCGACAGCTTGAACCCCAGTGACTCATCGCCGGGAATGATCACCGGCGTCGCGTCATTCAGCCGTGCGATGTCCGGGTACGACACCCAATACGGCGTGTGCACGATGACTTCGTCGCCGCGATTCAGGGTCGCCGCCAGGGCGTGATAGATGATGTGCTTGCCACCGCAACCTGCAATCACTTCGTCCAGTCCATAGTCCAACTGGTTATCACGCTTGAGCTTGAGGCAGATCGCCTGGCGCAGGGCGAGGGTGCCGCTGGTGGCGGTGTAGTGGGTGTCGCCACTGTGCATCGCGACACTGGCTGCTTCGAGGATATGCGCGGGCGTATCGAAGTCCGGCTCGCCCACGGTGAAGTTGACGATGTCCCGGCCCTGGGCGCGCAGTTCGCTGACCAGTGCGTTGGCGGCGATGCTCGGGGAGGGCGCAATGCCCAGCACCCGATCGGAGAGAAATGCAGTGCTCATGATGTTCCCCTTCAACCTGCCAGGCCGGCCTGCTGCAGCACCTTGTCGATCCAGCTCTGGTGCACCGCACCGCTGGAGATTTCGGCTTTGACTTCCTCTTCGTGGGCCGCGTGTTGAGCGGCCTTGCGCAGTACTTCGGGGGCGTCGGCCTGGGAGAAGGCGACCAGGCCGTCTTCGTCACCCACCAGCACATCCCCCGGGTTGATCAGCATGCCGCCGATGGACACCGGTACATTCACCTCGCCCGGGCCGGTCTTGTAAGGCCCGCAATGCACCACGCTGCGGGCATAACAAGGCGTGTCCTCGAAGCTCGCGACATCACGGATCGCCCCGTCAATCACAAACCCCACGCAGCCGCGTTGCTGGGCGTAGAGTTTGACCAGTTCGCCGATCACCGCGTTGTTGGTGTCGCCCTGGGCGTCCACCACCAGCACATGGCCCGGCTCGAGCATGCTCAAGGCCTTGTAGATCAGCAGGTTGTCGCCAGGGCGGGTTTTCACCGTGAGCGCGGTGCCCACCAGCTTGCCGGTACGGTTGTAGCGGTTCAGCCCACGGGCGCCGATGTGCCGGCCGAGGTTGTCGCTGATGTGCGGGGTGACCACGTGAGTGAAGGCTTCAAGCACTTCGGCAGAAGCCAGCGGTGGGTTGGGGAGGATGCGGGAACCGGGCAAGGACATGGCTGTAACTCCGATTGATCTTATGGGTCTGTGGCTAGATCTTAGGAGCGATGAAGAAGCAGTTTTAGCGATATTTTATTATCTGATAGGATCGCTTTTTCTCATGGGAGGTGGCCGCGATGATCACGTTCAAGCAAATCGACGCGTTGTACTGGATTGCCGAGCTGGGCAGTTTCGAAGCGGCGGCGAACAAGCTGAACATGTCGCAGTCGGCGATTTCCAAGCGCATCCAGGAGTTGGAAGAAACCTTCGATGTCGAGATTTTCGACCGCAGCAAACGCAATGCCCGGCTGACCGAAAAAGGCGCCGAGTTGCTCGACTACGCCAAGGACCTGCTGGAGCGTCGCGACTACTTGCTGGAGCGGGTCAGTACCCGCGAAGTGCTGGTGCGCAGGTTTCGCCTGGGGGTGACGGAATTGACGGCCTTCACTTGGTTGCCGGCGCTGGTGGAAGCGTTGCGTGAGGCGTATCCCAAAGTGCAGATCGAGCCTTCGGTGGAGTTGAGCAGCGAGCTGTTTCGCAAGCTGGAGAGTGATGAGCTGGACCTGGTGATCGTGCCTGATGCCTACAGTGATTCGCGCTTCCTGAGTACGCCGCTGGGCAGTGTGGAAAACGCCTGGATGTGCGCCCCGTGGTTAGTCAGTGAGCCTGATCCGGTAGGGCTTGAGGCGTTGGCGGGGTACACGGTGCTGACCCAGGGTTCGCACTCCGGGACGGGCCTGCTTTATGAGCGCTGGCTGGCGGCGCATGCTGTGCAGATGCCGCGTAAGCTGACCAGCCATAACTTGCTGGTGCAGGTCGGGCTCGCGCTGTCGGGGGTGGGGGTGAGTTATTTGCCCAAGGCGTGCTTGTCGCATTTGATCGAGCGCGGAGAATTACGCGCATTGGAGACGGAACCGGCGCTGCCCCAGGTTGGGTATGTGGCGTTGCATCGCGGGGATCGGCAGTTTGGGTTGAACCAGAATGTGGCGCAGTTGGCGGTGCAGTGTTGTGATTTTTCGCGGTTGTTGTTTTGAGTGTATATCCGTTATTTGGGTAACGGCTGCTGGCGGTTCCGCTCTTACAGCGGGTCACTTTTGAAAAGCGCAAAAGTAACCAAAACGCTCTGCCCCGCCTGTCGGCGCCTCGCTTAGGCTCGGCGTTCCCTCACTCCGGCATTGCTCCGCGGGCCGCCGCGACGGGCCATCCATGGCCCGGCGCGGCTAAACCGGCGTCCTGCCGGTTTACCCGCTCCTCAATACCTGCGTTCGGCCTCGGGCTGAATGGGGCAGTCAGATCAAGATCAAAAGCAAGAGCACAGCGGCCTACAGGCCGGCTTGAGTGTTAGAAGCAGAGGCAAGATCGAGAGCGAAAGCAGAGCTGCTTTTCTGTGGGAGCGGGCTTGCTCGCGAAAAACCTGAGACCGCCGCGTTCATCCAGAATGCCCGCATCATCGTTAACGACCTTCCCGAGCAAGCCCGCTCCCACATTTGGACCGTGCCCGCTTTAGCTTCTGATCTTGCTGTTGCTTCACCACACTCAAGCCGGCCTGTAGGCCGCTGTGCCCTTGATCTGCTTTTGATCTTGATCTTAGGCGCCCCGTTAAACCACGCTGGCCGAACGCAGGCTTTGGAGCGTGGGTAACCCGGCAGGACGCCGGGTTAGCCGCGCTGGGCCAAGGATGGCCCATCGCGGCGGCCCACGGTCCAAAGCCGGAGTGAGGGCACACCGAGCCTAGGCGAGGTGCCGAGTGGTGGGGCAAGAGCGTTTTGCTTACTTTTGCGCTTTTCAAAAGTGAGCCGCTGTAAGAGCGGAACCAATAGTAGCCGTAACAAAACCAACGGATATGCCCCCAATCACCGCCCCCAACGCCATATGCCTGACGCCCCGAACCGCTGAGTGAGCCGTTGTTGGCCTACCAGCGGTAAGTCACCGAACTCGTACTGTTTGCCTTCGGTGGGCACAAACACTTGCCCGGCCTTGCTCACACCCGCTACCGGGAAGAACGATTCGCTGTAGCTCAGGTACGGTGCCAGGCCGTTGCCAGCCTTGTACACCAACCCTGCGCGCGAGGTGGTGGCCTCGTCGAACTTGATCTGGTCCTGGAAATACACGCCTTTTTGCAGGGAGTCGATCTGCGAACCACGGTCGGTATTCGGTAATCGGTTGACCACGACCGGCTGGTTGTTGATGGAGTTCGCAAGGTCCAACGACGGAGCATTGCCACGGAAGTTGTGGGCGGTGTGCATGGAATGAAAGCAAGCACGGGCCAGGTAGGGCCCCTATATTTATGCGGCCCTTGCTGATAAATAGAGCGGGTGAATCCCCAAGTAGATACCCGGTGTAATCAATCATGAAGCGCCATTTCGAAGATTTGCAGTTGGGCAGCATCGAGCTGTTCTGCCTGGCTGCCGAGGCCAGCAGCTTTACCGCCGCCGCCCAGGTGGCGGGAGTGACGCCTGCGGCGGTGAGCCGCAGCATCTCGCGGCTGGAAGAACGCCTGGGTTCCCGGTTGTTTGTACGCACCACCCGCAGCATCCGCCTGACCGAGGGCGGCCGGACGTTTTTCGAGCAATGCCGCCAGGCCCTCACGCAACTGGTGGAAGCCCAGCAGGAAGTGATGGGCGCGCAATCGGTGCCGTCCGGGTTGTTGCGCATCAGCATTCCGACCACCTACGGCCATCACCGCATCCTGCCGCTGCTGCCGAAATTTCGTGCGCTGTACCCGCAAGTCACCGTGGATATCCACATCAGCAACCGCAACATCGATTTCGTCGCCGAAGGCTATGACCTGGCCATCCGCGTGCGGGCCCAACCGGACTCGACGCTGATCGCGCGGTTGCTGGAAGACGCCAGGCTGGTGGTGGTTGCGGCGCCATCGTATCTGAAGCGTGCCGGCACGCCCCAAACCCTGGAGGATTTGCCGGACCATGAGTGCATCCAGTACGAATTGCCGAGCAATGGGCGGCGTATTTCCTGGTTGTTCCAGGTGGACGGCAAGGAGCGGGAGTTTGCCGGGGAAGCAGGCTACAGCTGCTCTGACGATGTGCTGGGTGGCGTAACTCTGGTCAAGCACGGCGCGGGGTTATTCCAGACCTACAAGTTCATCGTCGAGGAGGAGTTGGCCAACGGCAGCCTGGTGGAGGTTTTACAGCCTTACGGCGGGCGCTCACGACCGTTTACCTTGCTGTATCCCCACGGCCGCTATGTGCCCCATCGGGTGCGGGCGTTTGTGGATTTTCTGCTGGAGCATCGCGCCGAATGGGCGGCGCTGTAGCGGCGGATAAATCCCAGGTCAGCATCAATTGGCCGATGGCCGTGTCGATGGCCTGGATGTCCACGCCATCGCGGGCAAGGATCGACACGCCTTGCAGGAAACTGTCGTAGACCGTAGCCATTGCGCGGGCGTTGGTCTCGGCCGGTAACTGGCCCGCTCGAATGCCGCGCTCGACGCAATGCAAGATGCCCGCCCGTGTGCGCTCCCGCGACTGAGTCAGCGAATGAGTCACCTGCGCGTTCTCGGGGGAGGGCGCGCTCATCACGCCCAGGGCCACCATGCAGCCTTTGGGGTGCCCCTCTTCACACTGCATGCGTGCGGATTGGCGCAGCGCGGTCTCGATGGCCTGGCGCGGTGTCAGGCCGTCATCCCACAGGCATTCGGTGACCTGGGCGAACGTCGCCAGATAACGCTGCACGCACTCCTGGAACAGCGCGTCCTTGGAGCCGAACGCCGCGTAGAAACTCGGCGCGGAGATGCCGCCGCCCAATCCGGCTTTCAACTGGCTCAGGGACGTCGCGTCGTAACCGTGCTGCCAGAACAGGTGCATGGCCTGTTCCACGGCCTGATCGCGGTCGAAAGTGCGGGGGCGGCCCATCTGCGCCATGTGGAAATCCTCTAGGGGTGATGAGATAAATACTAGTCGATACATAAGTCGTTGACAACGCCGGGTAGCGCGCTCAACATTTATATCGATCGGTATTTAAGTCCTCTCGCTCAAGGAGTTTCCCTGTGACCCCCTCAACCACCTTATCGGCAGACGCCGTTCCCGACCGCTTGCCCATCGGCGCCTTGCTCGCCCTGGCCATGACCGGTTTCATCTGCATCGTCACCGAAACCCTGCCGGCGGGCCTGTTGCCGCTGATCAGCGATGGGCTGGGAGTTTCAGCGTCCATGGCCGGGCAGATGGTCACCGCGTATGCGCTGGGCTCGGTGCTGGCGGTGATCCCGCTGACCATCGCGACTCGCGGCTGGCGGCGGCGCAATGTGCTGCTGCTGACCATCGTCGGTTTTCTGCTGTTCAATTCCATCACGGCGCTGTCCTCCCACTACGGGCTGACGTTGCTGGCGCGGTTCCTCGCCGGGATGGCGGCGGGGTTGGCCTGGAGTTTGTTGGCCGGCTATGCGCGGCGCATGGTTGAGCCACATCAGCAGGGCAAGGCGTTGGCGCTGGCCATGGTAGGAACGCCGATTGCCCTGTCACTTGGCGTACCGCTGGGCACCTGGCTGGGTGGGCTGGTGGGCTGGCGCACCACGTTCGGGATCATGTCGGCACTGACCCTGGTGCTGATTGTCTGGGTGCTGGTGAAAGTGCCGGATTATCCCGGCCAGTCGGCCCATCAGCGCATGCCGTTGCGCAAGGTGCTGACCACGCCGGGTGTGCGGCCAGTGCTGGCGGTGGTGATCTCATGGATGCTCGCCCATAACATTCTCTATACCTACATCGCGCCGTTCGTGGCCCCGGCGGGCTTGGTGGACCGTGTGGATCTGGTGTTGTTGGTGTTTGGTATAGCGGCGCTGCTCGGGATTTGGGTGACTGCCCGGTTGGTGGATGTGGCGTTGCGCAAGACGGTGCTGGTCAGCCTGGCAGGCTTTGCGGCGACGTGTTTGGTGTTTGGTTTTCTGGCGCAGGTGCCGGGCGTTATTTACCTCGGTGTGGCGGTGTGGGGCTTGAGTTTTGGCGGCGCGGCGACGTTGCTGCAAACGGCATTGGCGGATGCTGCCGGGGATGGTGCGGACGTGGCGCTGTCGCTGAATGTGGTGGCCTGGAACAGCGCCATTGCGGGAAGTGGTGTGGTGGGCGGAGTGTTGCTCGATACCTGGGGTGTGGCGTCATTCCCGTGGGCGATGTTGGTGTTGCTGGCGGTGGGTTTTGCGATTACGTGGGCCGCGCGCAACCATGGCTTCAAACCGGGGCACAGGGCGCACGGCAAGCCCGCCGTCAGCGGGCATTGAGTCAAGGCTGGCACACCAGCCGCTGGCGTTCATAGTTCAACGCCTTGTTCTGCGGGGGCATGGCGAACGCCGCCGTACAGTGCTTGTCACCCCACTTGATCGTAAGGCTGCCCTGGTCTTCCTCCACCAACACCAGTGCGTTGCCACTCGGGTCGGCAATGGCAAGCTGCTTGCCGCTGGCATCTTCCAGTGACGCGCCAAACGCTATCCGCTGTTGCTGTGCATCAAACAATTCGAACAGCACACGACGCCCGGTCTTGCCGCTGTAGCGGGCCAATACCACCGCACCCCGGCGTGGCACCAGTTGTTGGGTGGCCTGGGTGATTTCAACGTCGCCGCCCAGGTCGCGGGTGTCGAGGCTGATCCAGTTTACCCGGTAAGGCTGCGCGTTCGGGATGACGGCGTAGCCATTGCGGCCGGTTTCAACCCCGCTGTAGCTGCTGATTTTTGCGCCTGGAATGCCCGGCACTTCGGCCAGTGCGAAGGTTTCGCTGACGGTTTGCCCCAGGTTGATCCCGCCGGCGTGGGCCACCACTGAGCCTGCGAGGTTGAGGTTTTGCGAGTTGTAGCCACGGCCCTGGCTATATCCCAGGCTGATGTCGGCCATGGAGGTTCTGCTGGTCAGGTTGGCCGAGCCCGAGTTGCCACCGGTGCTGCTGTTGCCGGCCTGCACCGAGTAGAAGGTATCGCTGGTATCGGAAACATAGCCGTTGATCCCCGCCTGGGTGCTTGTGTCGCCTTGCTGGGTGCTGGTGGTGACGAACGCCCGTGGCGCGCGCGCCTGGCTGCCCAAGGGGAAGGAAAACGACAGGTTGAGCTGGGTGTCGGAGCTGGGCGCGCCCCAGGTGACGAGTTGCTTGGTGCGTGTCACACCGAGGTCGTAGCTCAGGTCGCCCCAGTTGTTGTTATAGCCGGCGGAAAAGCTCTGGGAGCCGCCACGGTTCCAATAACGCTGGTCGCTGGCGTTTACGTAGAGGCTGCCGAACTCACGGTTGCGGCCGATGCTTTGGTTGATCGTGAGGTCGGTGCGGGTTTTCGAGTTACCGCTGCGTGCGCGAATGCCTTCACTGATGTCCTCGACGTGGTCGGTGAGGGTCCGGTAACCCTCGGTCGAGTAGCGATACGCGGCCAGGGTGAAGTTGGTGTCGGTGCCGGCGAAGGTCTTTGCGTACAACGCGCGCACGCTGTTGCCCTGGATGGTCTGCCCCTGGGCGGTGCTGGAGGAATGGGTGACGTCCAGGGACACCGCGCCAAACGCCGTATTGCGACCGGCGCCCACGGACAGTGCCTTGTAGTCGTCACTGACCTGCAGGCCGACGATGCCGCTCAGGTTGCTGGTGAGGCCGTAGGCGACGGTGCTGCTGATAAATTGCGGGCTCGCCAGACCGTCGGCGTTGCTGCTGAATTTACCGGCCGAGACGCTGTATTTGACCTGGCCTTCACGCACCATGATCGGCAGGCTTGAGAACGCCTGCATGGTCACGCGGCGGCGGCCGTCGGCTTCGATGATGGTGATTTCCAGGTCGCCGTTCGAACCGCTGGGGTAGATGTCATTGATCTCGAACGGTCCCGGCGCGACGTTGGCCGTGTACAGGATGTAGCCGTTCTGGCGGATCTCTACCGTGGCGTTGGTCTGGGCCACGCCGCGAATCACCGGCGCATAACCGCGCTCGCTGTCGGCGCGCATGCCTTCGTCGGAAGCCAGCTTCAGGCCCCGGTAGCGCACGCTGTCGAACAGGTCGGTATCGGAAAAAATCTCACCGGCGCTGAACTGCCCTTTGAGCGCGGTCACGTCATGCTGCACATAGCTGCGGTTGCTGGTGAAGGTATTTGGGCGCCCGGTGCCATTGCTCAGGTTGGACTCGTTACGCAGGCGCCACGCCCCCAGGTTGATGCCGTTGCGCAGCCCCAGGTTGTTGTTGATGCGCGTCTTGTAGTCGCCAGCGGTGCGGCTGCTATTGAGCTGATAGTTGATAAACGCAGCCGGCACGCCGTCGTCCCACAGTTCTGGGTCGACATAACCACGCATGCCGCGCTGCATCGCGACTTGCGGAATGCTCGCCGCCAGGCGCAGGCGGCTGGCGTCGTAGCGCAGGGTGGCTTGGTCGACCAGCACCGAGAGGTCGTAGCAGTCCTGTGGCAGGTCCGGGTCGAATTTGCCCAGGGCTTGCAGCCGGGTCATGTCGATGCCCAGTTGTTTGAGCAGGTCGAGGGTCAGGCACGGGTCGACGCGGCCGGTCTTGGGGTTGCGCTTGAAGTCGATGTCGCGCCGGCCCACCAGCATTTCGTTGTTGTACAGGTCGACCCGGTAATTGCCGGGTAGCACGCTGTTGGCGGACAGCAGCTGTTGCAGGTCCACCGAGGATTGTGCGCCCTGCAGGAAGGTGGTGTTGAAGGCTGCCTGGGAGGGGTCATCAGCAAATGCCCAGGAACTTGCAAAAATCGCCACCGAAAGCGTGCTCAGCTTCAACGGTGTGCAGGTGTTCGACGCGCGGGTTATGCGCTCGCCAGTGTAATGATTGGGCCTGTTGCCTAAAGGAAAAAACATGCAAAGAACCTATATCATCCCTGTTTGACACACAGGCGAGGCACGCGAGTACACACTCGAAGCGAACCTGGGGTTAAGGGAAGTGCTTATGGCTTGGCGCGGGCCTCAATTGCCTTGGCAGCCAAGCGGGTTGAAAGTTGTGCGGTGTATTTATTTTGTGCGCCGTAGTCATTGATGCTGGAAAACGACAGTTGCAATGCGTCGTGGCCGTTAAGTTGTTTAACGCTGAACTGTTTTTCTGCCCCCGGTGCAATCATGGTCGAGTCGGCCGCCAGTTCGGTTTGTTGTCCGGCCTGCAGTTTTATATCGGCCATGGACACGTGATACAGCGTCGGGTTTTTTACCGTCAGCACCAACTCTGCGTCGCGCTTGGCCAGTTGCCATTCCAGTTGCGTGGGCGCTGACAAGGCATTGCCCGGCAAACCGGCGGGGCGGAAAAAGATCTTGATGCGTTGGCGTACGGCCAATTGCAAGGTGTTTTCGGAAGCTGCGGCTTGCGGGATCTCCTGGACGTTGAGCCACACAACGGATTCGCGATCCGTTGGCATGCCCGCGCCCTGGTAGAGAATGCGCAGCAGCTGCTGCTCCTTGGCAAAGATCCGGGCCAGCGGCGGGGTCACGGCGAATGGTGCCGCATTGGCTCGCGCATCGTTGGTGTCGACCCAGGATTGAATCAACACATCCTGGTTACCGTTGCGCACGGTGATATTGGCTTCCTTGTGATCGCCATCAAACACGATGCGCGTGGCACTCAGTGAAATGCTGGCGGCGGCCTGGGCAGCCATGAGCAGGGTCAACAGCCCCAGGCCCGCGGCAATGTAACGAGGCAACATGATTTCTACCGTTGGGTGGTCGGGTGAATGGCGAGGCCCGAAGGCCTCGCACGTATCAGGTACGGCGTACCGGTTACTCGTATTGCAGGATGAACGGCAGTGTGGCGTCACCGCGACCGGCCGTGGAGGTGCCGGTGGCACCGGTGGTGACGTACGCCGCTGCGAAGCTCAGGGTTGCGTCGCCGCCTTCACCCTGGCCGTGCATGGCGCTTTCAATGCGTGCGGTGGATGGAGAGCTGAGGTCGATCAGTGCGCCGTTGCTGTCCAGCAGGGCGATACCGACGTTGGTGGCGCTGCCGTTGCCCGGGTTCAGTGCCAATACTTTCTTGCCGGTGACCAGGCCCGAACCGCCGTTGTTGGCGTCAAAGAGCATCGCCACTTTGGTGCCCTGGTTGCAGTTCACACTGAGATTGAAGTCCTTGGCGGTGATGCGACCCGAGGCCGGGTTCTCGGCGGTGCCCATGTCTTTGATCGAGACGGTGCCCATGTCTACCGAGATCACGCGATCAGCGTTGGCGCCGTCGACCGAGCAGGCATCGTTGTTGATCACGCCGGTGAAGGTGATTTTGCCGCTGCCGCCGGCGGTTGGCTTTGTCACCGGCGGGTCTTCGGCCAATACAGTGCCGGAGGCGGCAAGTACCGACATTGCGATAAGGGCCAGGGAAAACTTCTTCATGATGATGTCCGTTAGTGTGGGTTGGTATACAGGATTGAAACTGCCAACGAACAATAAGGAGTCAGCGCTTTAGAGGGAATAAGACGATTCTTATAAGGCTCTGGCGTGGCGTGGGAGGTGAAAAGCCATAACCGGGAATGGCTTGTTAGTTGTTGTTTGAATTTGAATTAGTTGAATATGTTTTGTGCCAGGCAATAGGCTAATAAGTCCTGGTCGCTGGTGACTTCAAGTTTGCGCATGGCGGATATTTTTTGCGCGCTTATAGTCTTGGAACTTCGGTTCTGGCTGCGCGCAATATCACTCACGCTTTTGCCCGATATAAATAAACGCAGTATCTCGAACTCCTTCGGCGACAGGGTGGAGAAGCGTTCGTCGATGGCGGTCATCGACTCGATCACCGAGGTTTTGGCTGGCTCCAGGCTGCGGTATAGCGCCTGCTGGGCAATGGCTTTCAGGGCGATCTGGATTTCCGTGTGCAACTGGCTTTTCTGGATCACGCCGACCACGCCCAACTCCTGCAGGCGGGTCAGAATCAGCTGATTGGAAATCATCGTCAAAATCAGGATCTGCAGGTGAGGGAAATGCCGCTTGAGGTATTCCACTAGCTTCAAGCCGTCGCCGTAGGGCGAGTCCCCCGGCATGTTGTAATCGGTAATCACGACGTCGATGGGTTGCTGGTCGAGCAACGCGATCAGGCCTGCGGAACAGATGGCTTCACCGACCACTTGAAAGCGCTCGTCGCGCTCGACCAGTTCACGCACGCCCAGAAGCACGATGGGGTGGTCGTCTGCGATAACCACATTGAGTTTTTTCATAAGGGTTGCCCGTGATGCCGGTTCAAGTGAGTGAGGTGTTCGCGCAAGGCCTTGGGATTCATAGCTGCGTCCCGAGCAGGGCCGACAGCCTGCCGATAACCTGCGTTACCTGCAGTTCCAGCATGCCGTTGAGCCTTCCGCCCGCCAGTTGGGTCTCCAGCTCGATACACGCCTGGGCCAGGCTGAGGGCCTGCACGGCCCCCAGCGCGCCGGCAAGCGAGTGCAGTGTCTGGCCGAGGCTGCGGCAATCGCGTTGCTCGAGCGCGGCACTGATTCGCTGCAAATCCTGCTGCACGCTGCTGATAAACAAAGGCCGCATTTTTTCCGAAAGCTGAACCGTATCCATCACCGGCGGCTCGACGCGCACCGTCGGTTTGCACAGCTTCACCAGTTGCGCACGCAGGGTTTGCAGGCTCAAGGGCTTGACGAGCCAGGCGTTCATCCCTACCGCCAGGCAACGAATGCCTTCCTCGCGCATGGCGTTCGCGGTGACCCCTATGATCGGCAACTGAGGGTTATGCTCCCTGAGTGTACGCGCCAGGTCGTAGCCGTTCATCAACGGCATATTCACGTCCGTCAACACCAGGTCGAAGGCGTTGGGTTGCCACAGGTGCATCGCCTGCTCGCCATTGGATGCCAAGGTCACCGTGCAGCCGAGTGCTTCCAGTTGTTCCTGGATAATGGCCTGGTTCACCGGGTTGTCCTCGGCGACCAATATGCGCAGCCCCAGTGGCCCGGCGCTCTGTTGTTCGGGCTGCAGAGGTGGTTCGTGCTTGCCTTGTTGCGCCAATGAAACGGTGGCCGCAACGGCGCGCACATCGTGCATGTCCACTTCCCAGCCCTGTGTGGTGTACAGCGGCGGGCTATGGGCCCCGGGCACGCACAGCACGCGCTGGCCGGCCCAGGGTTGCAGCGGGCCGGTGGGTAGCACATCCACCAGCACCGCCTGGGGCGATTGTTGTTCCAGGGGCAACGCGGCCAGTGCCGCTTGAATGCCCAGGCGGTTGAGCCAGTCGCACATCGACTCTGCCAACTCACGCACCGGCGCCTGCACATACACCGGTGCTGCGCCTGGCTCAATCGGCGGCAGCCCCGGCACCTCGCTGGCGCACACCAGCAAGCTCATCTTCAGGGTGAAACTGCTGCCGAGGCCGGGTTCACTGACCACCTTGATCTCGCCGTCCATCATCTCTGCCAGCCAACGGCAAATCGGCAGGCCCAGCCCGGCGCCGCCTTGGCCTGCGGTGTCTGGGGCCTGGTAAAACAGGTCGAACAGCTTGATCTGCTGGGCTTCGCTGATCCCAACGCCGGAGTCGGTGATTTGCCACTCCAGGTCGACCTGGTCCGTACCGCGCCGGGTCGCCCTGGCACGAATCACCACGCGGCCGATGTCGGTGAACTTGAGGGCGTTGCTCACCAGGTTGTTCAGGATCTGGCGAATCCGCATCGGGTCGCCCAGTACGCAGTCCGGCAGTTGCGCATCAATGCAGGCATAGAATTGCAGGCCCTTGCGCTGGGCGAACGCGGCGTAGGTATGCAGGGTGTCTTCGAGCATGTCCAGCGGGCAAAATTCGACGGCTTCGATTGCCATCTGCCCGGACTCGATTTTCGACACGTCCAGCACATCGCTGATCAACTGGAACAAGGTGGCAGACGAACGCTGGATGGTGTTCAGGTAGGTTTTCTGGCGCGGGTCCAGCGGCGTCAGGCCCAGCAACTCAAGGGTGCCGAGCACACCGTACAAAGGCGTGCGAATTTCATGGCTCATGGTTGCCAGGAACAATGTCTTGGCCTCGTTGGCCGCGTCGGCGGCGCTCCTGGCCTCTTCCAGGGCCTGCGCGTCCTCGATATGCCGGGTGACGTCATTGAATGCATACAGCCGCACATCCTGGCCCTGATAGCGGGTCGAGACGAAGCCGATTTGCAGGTGGCGGCCGTCGATTTCCAGATGGGTCTCGCCGGTGTCGGCGCTGTCGTTATAACGGTTGAGCGAGGCCACCAATTTGGTGGTGCCCGGCCATTGCTGGGCGCGCTGGTTCTCGATCAACACCTGTTTATCTTCACGGCGCACCACACACAGCCCGGTGGGGGCGGTATCGATGATCACCCGGCTGAATGCAACGGCTTCGGCGATGCGTTCATGGGCCTGGCGCGCCGGGCGAATCACTTGCTTCCTGTACCAGCGGCTGCCGGCCCAGCCCATCGCGAGCACACTGCACAGCACCAGCGCCAGGCTGCTCAGTGGCCACAATGCAGAACGGAAAAAATGCCTGAAACTGATCCCGTAGATCGCCGTCCACTGCGGCCCGGCGCTGCTGGTGATCTTGAACGCCAGGCCGTCAGGGCGGAAGTTGAGGCCCTCACCCAGTGACGCTTGGTCAGCCGGCGGCCCGGTCAGGGTCTGGCCGGCGGGTGAGATCAAGGTGAAACGGTCATAGGTCGACCACTCCATGGTGCGTTCCATATCGTTGACTTGGGCCATGTCCAGCAGGGTGGCAACCACCACCTGGTGGTTGCCTTCGCCTGCACGTAGCACCTGCGGGGTCAGCGGGATGCCGATGTACGCCAGCAGCCGGGGCGGCGCTAGGGTGCTCTCGGCTGGCCGGTAGGTTTCCCAGTACAACTGATCCTCGGCCAAGGGTTGAGAGAGCTCGCTGAGCTGATCAAGCGCGGCTTCAACGTTTGCGTCGGCCGGGGCACCGGCGGCGATTTTGTCCCAGCTCCGGAACCCGATTGCCGGCACCGCCAGGCGGTAGTGAACGAGACGGTTGGTGATAAAGGCCTGTGGCGACTGATAGGGCGACGATGACCAGAACGCACTGTAGTAGTTGGCCAGGTGGGCCCCCAGGGCAAAGATCTTCTGCTGCTCGCTGGCCGTGACGTGTTGTGCATCGAACTGGGCGCTGAACGGCACCGAAAAGCCAAACTCGCGGCCTTCATACAGCGTACCGCGGGCGTCGATGCGCTGGTTTTCAAGGGTGAACTGGACGTTCTTGTCACTCATCAGTTCGCGCTGGGTAGCGGGCTGCGCCAGGATCCTCAGGAAGGCCTCCTGTTCATGGATGTTTTCCATCAGCCGTGCGAAGTGAAAACGCACGGCCGCGTGCTGCTCGTCGATCACCCGATGCAATGCCCAGTAGCTGGTGCCCGCCAGCAACAACGCGAGTCCAAGCACCACCATCAGCCCTTTGTTCAGGCGCAGCGAACTGCGGGTGAATGCTTCCAGGATCGCGTTGTTGTGCTTCATTGATGATTTCCGCAGACGGATGAGAAATCGGCGCTGGATGGAGCTTACTCCTTTATAGATTAAACAAAGCCAGGCCGCGGACTAGTGAGATGTCGCGGGGCCATCATTGTTCAATAGTTGCTGGAATTGGTCTGATGAGACCGCGTGGGAGATCAGGAAACCCTGCACCTGGGTGCAGTCGATTTTGCGCAAAAGGGCCAGTTGCTGGGGCGTTTCGACACCTTCGGCAACCACCGTCAGTCCCAGCTTGCGGCCCAGTGCGATGATGCTGGCCAGGGCCGACGCCATGCCTTCGTTGTCGTGGCAACCCTGCACCAGCGCCTGGTCGATCTTGAGCTCGGTAAACGGGGTCGAGACCAGGTTCAGGTAAGAACTGTAGCCCTTGCCGAAATCGTCCTGGGACAGGCCGAACCCCTTGATGCGCAAGCGGCATGCGCCAGCGTAGAAGTTGCTGATGTCCTGGGGCACCGAACACTCCATCAGCTCAAAGCAAATCATCCCCGGGATGCCCTGGTGGTGCAGCACAAACTCCAGCA
Source organism: Pseudomonas sp. TH34 (assembly GCF_016650865.1). NCBI lineage: Bacteria > Pseudomonadati > Pseudomonadota > Gammaproteobacteria > Pseudomonadales > Pseudomonadaceae > Pseudomonas > Pseudomonas sp. TH34. Next base: position 234,521 of record NZ_JAEKFB010000031.1, on the reverse strand, counting down.
GGCGGTCTGCCAGGTCGTGGCTGTTGAGCAAATGGGTCGGCAAGTTGATCGACACCGGAATCTCGTAACCGCGCTGGCGCCAGCGTTCCTGGGCATGGATGGCCTGTTTCAGCACGATCCACAGTAGGCGCTCTTCCAGCTCGAAAGCTTTGATGGCCGGTAAAAACGAGGCCGGCAGCATCACGCCTTGCTCGGGATGCATCCAGCGCACCAGCGCTTCGGCGGCGACGATGCGGCCGTTGGCCAAGGATTTTTTCGGTTGGAACCAGGCCTGGAATTGGCCGTCGCCCATCGCCTGGATGATCGTCTGCCGGTCTATTTCCAGGTGGGCGGGGAGCATCGGCGGCGAAGGGCTGCGGTCCTTGTCGTTGAGTTGATTCACCAGGTTGCGCAGGGCTTCGGCCGCCACCGGTTTTGAAATCAGCCCTATCACTTCCACGTCGAGGTTTTTCGCCACCAGGCTGGCCGCCATCAACATGCGCCGGGACGCGGCACTCATGATCGCCAGGGCGGGCTTGCACCGCAGGCTCGCCAGGCTCTGGATAAACTGCACGCCATCCATGCCCGGCATCAGCAGATCCGTCAGCACAAGGTCGAAATCGCGCTGGCGCAACCGCTCCAGCGCTTCCTTGCCATCTTGGGCCGCTTCAAGGAGGAAATCCCCCAGCTCACTGAGCAGGTTCTGCAGGTAGATGTGCTGCAGGGGATGGTCCTCGACGATCAAAATACTATAAGGCTTCATGGGGGATCCGTGCGTAAGGCGCCAGGGAATTGAAGAGGGCCCGCAACGCAAAGGGTTTGACCAGGCAATGGTTCATCCCGGCGGCCAGGCACAGGTCGGCCTCGCCTCGCATGGCGTTGGCGGTGGCCCCGATGATGGGCAGCGAACAGCCTTGACGGCGCAGTTCCCTGGCTAACTCGTAACCGTTGACCCGGGGCATATTCACATCCGTCAGCACCACGTCGAAACGTGAGGCTTTGCACAGCAGCAACGCTTCATGACCATCGCCGGCCAGCTCAACAGTGCAGCCGAGCTCTTCGAGTTGGTCGCGCAAAATCAATTGATTGATGACGTTGTCCTCGGCCACCAGCACGTGCAGGTTGAGCTTTTGCAGTTCACGCTTTTTTGACTGCTCATCGACCCGCGCGACCCACAACCCTTGTACCTGGCTGACCGCCTGGTGAATCGCGCTCAATTGGTTGAGGTTGACGTGCCACGCGCCGGCCTCGGTCTGCTGGGTGTTGCAACTGCTGCTGCTCACCAGGATTACCGGGCCCGGCCAGTCAGGCACCAGCGGTTGTTCGACGGTGCCGGGATGCAGCTCCAGCAGCAGTTGGCCGTCCGGCTGGGTGGGTTGGCCGGTCTGTGCACGGGCGCCCCAGCGCCGCAGCCAGCCGCTGATGGATTGTGCGAGTTCGGGAATCGGCGAGACCACGTAAATGGTCTCTGCCAGCAAGCTGCTCATCGGTGGGCTGGGCGCTTCTTCGAGGGGCAACGTCAGGCTGAAACTGCTGCCCAGGCCCAGCTCGCTGACCATGCGAATATGCCCGTTCATCAATTGCGTCAGGCGCTGACAGATCGGTAACCCAAGCCCGGTACCGGCCACCACATTGGTGTTGCCTTCGGTTTGATAGAAAGGCTCGAAAATCATCGACTGATCTTCCTGGGCGATCCCTTTGCCGGTGTCGGAGACTTGCCACAACACGCTGGAGCGTTCGTCATCGCGGTCGAGCAATTTGACCCGCAACACCACACGCCCGTAATCGGTGAATTTCACCGCGTTGTTCAGCAGGTTGTTGAGGATCTGGCGGATGCGCGTGACATCGCCAATCAACCGCTCAGGCAGCTTGGGGTCGAAGCAGGCATACAACTGCAAACCCTTGCCGAGCGCGGCGGCGGCATAGCCCTGGATGATTTCATTGACCAGCTCCAGCGGCGAGAACTCGCTCAGTTCCAGGGCCAGTTGCCCGGCCTCGATCTTCGATACATCCAGCACGTCGCAGATCAATTGCAGCAGGGTTGCCGATGAGCCTTCGATGGCATGCAGATAGTCTTTCTGCTGGGCGTCGAGTCGGGTACGGGCCAGTAGTTCCAGGGTGCCCAGCACGCCATACAGCGGCGTGCGAATTTCGTGGCTCATGGTTGCCAGGAACAAGGTTTTTGCAGCATTCGCCGCGTCCGCCGATTGCCGGGCTTCTTCCAGTGCGGCCTCCACTTGTTTGCGTGCGCTGATGTCGCTGAACGCACAAAACAGCACGTCCTCACCCCGGTAACGGGTGGGCGCGCTGCTGAGGTAAAGGTGGCGGCCGTCGATGGTTTCGAAATAATCGCTGTGCTCGGACGCAATGCTGTGGAACGCCTGGCGAATCCAGCCGGCGCACAACGCCTCGCGCTCCGGGCCGTCCCCCAGCCACTGCTGGGCCAGGGTGTTTTCCAGCACCACCTGGCCATCGGTGCGGCGCAGCACACACAGCGCGACCGGCGCGGTCTGGATCACGTCACGGCCGAATGCCTCGCTTTCAATCAGCGCCTGGATGCGATTGATCGAGGGGATGATGAAACGCTGATCAACCCGGCGCATCACCAGCCAAATCAGGGTCACACTGAACAGGCAAAATACCAACGACCCCAGCAGTTCCCGCCACAGCCCGCGCACTACGTCCCGCAGGTTGATCGAGTACACCAACTGCCAGTCCGACGACTTCAGGTGTTTGCGAATCACCAGGTGATCAGGCACCAGGCCGCTGCCCACAAAGCCGAAAAAATTATCGCCCTTGGGCTTGAGCAGTATCTCGCTCAGCCTGGCGTCGTGGCTGTTGGTAAACACCAGCATGCCCTGGGAGTTGAGCATCATGAACTCGCCCGCACTCTGGTCATTCAGGGTGCTGGAGACTTCCCGGCTTTCCATTTCCAGGCCCAGCCAGCCGGACTCGGGGTCGCGTTCATCCAGGCGAATGAACAGGTACAGGTGCGCGTGCTCTTCGGTCTGGTCGCTCAGCCACAGTTCGCCAACGTCCGACAGGTCGCTGACCCGCAGCGCTTTGAGCCGGTCGAGCATGCACATGGAAAACGGCAACACCTGCGTCGTGGAATTGTAGAGGCGCGTCACTTGTGGGTTTGGGCCGGCGTTCACGTAGAGCAGGTTGACCTGCTTGGCCTGCAGGTAATCACGCATGCGTGAGGTCAGCCAGATGCTCCATTGATTGCCCGGCGTGTCCCCCAGCAGCAGGCGCTGTTCTTCGCTGGAGGCCGGGTAAATCTGCGACTTGGCCTGCCTGGATTTGCGTACCGCCGACAGGCTCAAGCTCTCCAGCAGCGCTTCACGGTTGGTGAAAAACGTATGGGCTTCGGCAATCGCGCTGCTCATGTAGCCGCGTCGCTGGGAGATGTCATTGTTGAAGGTGGACAGCAGGAACGTGTAGACACCGCTCAGGATCCCCACCAATAGCACGGTCGCAAACGTACGAAGCAGCCTTCTGGCTGCTTCGGGTCGGGAGAGGACGGGATTGAGTTGGAGCAGGTAACTTTTAAATCGCATCGGCGGATTTTAAAGGTCCGCCTACGGCGTGGGCATAAGACGATCCTTAAAAGCTGCCGCGCGGTTACTTGTAAAACATGTCGACAATCACCGCTGCGTCGAAGGCTCCAGGGATCGGTAACGTACGCCACTTCAAGTCGGCCCTGAAGTCATGCCGGGTCTGGCCGGAAGCATTCAATTTGGCCAGGGCGAACCACTGATTGAAGGCCAGGGTTTGGCTGGTGTCTTCGCGGGACAGTGAGATGCCCACGGAGCTGTTGTTGTCCGGCACCAGCAAACCATTGATCAAGCTGCCGCCTCCCGGTGTGGTGGCGAACCGTGCGTCCACCGTGTACGGAGTGTCGCAGGCTTTGCGCAGGCTCAAGTTGAACGTGGCGGTACTGGCCACTTCGCCGATCTGTGCCTTGCGCGACGGTGTGGGGAAGTTGACCACGCTGGGGGTGATGGTCAGTTCGGGCGCGCAGGGCACGAAGCGGATGTCGTTGACCCCGGTGACGATGTAGTTGAGGTTGCTGTTGGGTTTGTTGTTGAGGCCCTGGATACCGTCGAGTTGAAACACTCGATATTGAGTGAGGTTACTGGCCTGGCCGTTTTGTGGGGTGGTGCCAAACTTTTCGATAAACACGCTGAAGTTGAGGGTGAACCGGGCTTGGTCCCAGCCTGTGCAATTGGCCCAGGTGCAGCCCCGATCGGAGAAGAAACCGGTGCCGTACTTGCCGGTGCTTTGGGTGATGGGCACCGATTTGTAGCGAATCCCGGCGCGTATGCCCTGGCCGATGCTGACGTTCGCCGGGTTCAGGTAGAAGTAAACTTCCTCGCGCCCGTGGTTAAAGTCGTCCTTGCAGATCACGTTGGTGGAGCGTGGGCCCGACTCCCAGATAATTGTGCCGTCCGGCGCATCGGCGCTCACCGCCAATGCCGTGCCGAGGGGCGCGATGTCGACGGTCGATCCGCTGCCGTCTTCCCGGCAGGCCAGCGCATAACTGGTGGCGGGGAGGGCGGCGCAAGTGCACAGGGCGGCCAGTAGCAGGTGTTTAACGTGTGGCATGGGTCGGTGTTCCCCGCGATCTATCACTTGAGGGCTGCGCTATGGCGCGCCTGCAAGCCGATATCGGTGATTTCGGTAAAGTGGATTTGGGTCCCGGCATTGATAGGCGCTTGGGTGTCGAGGACCTTGCGCTCCCCGGGCTTGAGCAGCAGGTAGTCGTCCAGCGCGTGAGTCTTGCCGGCGGTATCGGTCTGGAGATTCACCAGGGACAGGTGAAAGGCACTCTGGTTGGTCACGGCAATGGAGTGCCCGTCAGAGCTGCTCCACGCCAGTTGCTGCACGGCTTGTGCCGAGCCGCCCGCGAGCCCGGGCGGGCGATAGAACAGCTTGAGGCGCTGGCGCACCGCAAACTGCACGCTGTTGGGGCTTTCCGGCTTCAGCGGGATTTCCATGACGTTGAGCCAGAACAGCGACTCCCGATCACCGGGCAACCCTTCACCGGCATACAGGACCCGCAGCACGTGATGTTGCCCGGCATCCAGTTGTACCAGCGGCTGCACCACGGCGAAGGGTACCGCCCGGGTTGCATCTTCGTCTTCGCGGGTGATCCAGCTTTGCACCACCACCTGGCGCGACTGCTGGTTGATCACGTTGAGGCTGGCTTCTTTATCCTGGCCAAAGTAGATCAGGCGCGTGCCTTCAATCTTCACCGCCGACTGCGCGCAGGGCGCCACGGACAGCAGTGAGGCGATCAGCGCAGCGGCGAACAGCAGGGCCCGGCAGGCCCGAAAAGTGGGCGAATGATTGAGCGATGACATGTGGGTGTGCTGCGTCCCGGGAGTGACTTCGGGGCGCATGTTAAGGGGCAGGCGAGGAGGGTTTCTCTCAGGCGATTCTTAAAAACCGGCCCGGGTGCGTGGTTATTTCCAAAGGCGTTGAAAAAACACGGCTTAACATCAGACAAATCTTAAAAGAACCCGCCGACCGGCCGATAGCCTGACTAAGATCTGTTCACCTCGGGAGTATCGGTATGAGCATCAAGGGAATGCCTGCAATCTGTGCGGGCCTGTTGTTCGGCGTATCCGGTGTCTGCATGGCTGCCAGCTCGGCGGGCCAAGGTGTCATTTACTTCCACGGCAGCATTGTCGAGCCGTCTTGCACGCCGCTCGCCGTGGCCAATGGATTGAAGCTCAACGACTGCCCGGCATTGGCCCGCGGCAGCGCCATCAGCGTGCGCAGCGTGGAGCCGGTGAGTTCGGTCAGTGCCCTTGATCACAGTGCCGTGAGTGTGAAGCTAGTGTCCGATAGCGGCCGCGAGAACTCTTATTACCAGCAGCAATACTCGCTGGTGGATAGCCAGGGGAAACCCGTGAACTCAGGAAAGTACCTGGTCACACTGACTTCGCCTTGAAGAGGGCGGTGGTTTCAGAATCGCCTTAGAGTCAGGTGCGTGGCGCAGGGTTAACTTGGCGGCTGGTGAATGATTACTGAACATTCATGGGCCCAGCTGTCAGGTTTTCCCTATGTCAAATAAAGCGCTACGCATATTGATTGCTGATGGAGAGCTGTTCCAGCGGATCAAGATCGAGAAAATGCTCAACCAGCTGGGCTACTTTCGAATTGCGCCCATGAGCTCATTCAATGAAGTCCAGTCGATCGCCCGGATTCAGGGGGTGGCGATTGACCTGTTGATTATCAACGCGGCACTGGTGCGGTCGATGGAAGTGAACTTGCTGAAGTTCTGCCATGAGAATCCGCAGATCCGCCACGCCCTGATCTACGACGGCCAATGCGCACAAAGCTCGGTGGTGTCGGTGTCCGTCAGTGTGGCGATCCACCTGTCCCTGTCCCAATCCCCCGACTTCGACTCGCTGCGCCGCTGCCTCGACGTGGTTGACGCAGCGCGCTGCATGCCAACCGTGGAGCGCACCGGGGGGCCGGCGACGGTGACGCCGTTGATGGTGGCTGATACTCAGCAGCGGCGGCTTCCGTCAAACATCGCGAGCTTGCGGTCGCGTCGGTGAGTCTCAACTGCCCTTAACGAGCATGTACTTGCTGAAATTGTTGATGTGATCATCAAGATTATCCTCAAGCATCATCCGGTACTGATCACAGAAATACTTCAGCATCGCCTCACGCGCCTGGGCCATTTCTTCGCCGGATTTAAAGCTGCGTGCGCTGACCCAGGCATTGAAGCGTGTGGTGCCGAACATCATCGAGGCGCTGACTTTGCCCAGGTCGGCGAACGCCCTGAACTGCTCGTTGGACAGCTCGATGTGCGCGTCCGCGCGATCATAGAAGCCGTTGTCGGTGGTGTCTGGCATTGCGGTTACCTTCCTGTTCGTGAGTGCGGCGAAGGTACCGCCGCGCTCCACAGGAAGGCAACCACGTCGGCCGTTTCAGGCCTTATTTATTGCGCGTCACCCTCCACACCGTGTTGGCCAGGTCATCGGCAATGATCAGCGCACCCTTCGGATCAACCGTGACCCCCACCGGCCGCCCGCGAGTCTTGCCATCGTCCCCGCGGAAACCCGTGGCGAAGTCCAGCGGCTCACCGGCAGGCCGGCCATTGCTGAACGGCACGAAGATCACCTTGTAGCCCACCGGATTGTCCCGGTTCCAGCTGCCGTGCTCGCCGACGAAGACGCCGTCGGCATATTTCTCGCCCATGGCCGGGATGGAAAAATCGACGCCCAGCGCGGCGACGTGGGAACCCAGGCTGTAATCCGGCTTGATCGCGGCGGCGACCTTGGCCGGGTTCTGCGGTTGGGCGCGGGTGTCGACGTTTTGGCCCCAATAGCTGTAGGGCCAGCCGTAGAACTCGCCTTCGCGCACCGAGGTCAGGTAATCCGGCACCAGGTCCGGCCCCAGTTCATCCCGCTCGTTGACCACCGCCCACACCTGCCCGGAGCCCGGTTGAATGGTCAATGCCGTCGGGTTGCGCAAGCCGGTTGCATAAGGCTTGTGGGCACCGGTGGCGGCGTCGATCTGCCAGACCATCGCCCGGTCGATCTCAACCTCCATGCCGCGTTCGGTGATGTTGCTGTTGGACCCGATGCCCACATACAGCGAGCGGCCGTCGGGGCTGATCGCCAGGGATTTGGTCCAGTGGTGATTGATCGCGGCGGGCAGCTCGGTGACGGTGGTGGGCGGGCCACCGGCCTTGGTCTGGCCGTCTTCGTAGTCGAAGCGCACCAGCGCATCCTGGTTCGCCACGTACAGCTTACCGTCGGCAAAGGCCAGGCCGTAGGGCGCGTTGAGGTTTTCGGCGAACACGGTTTTCAACTCGTAGGTGCCGTCACCGTCCGTATCGCGCAGCAGGGTCAGGCGATTGCCGCCCTTGACCTTGGTGTTGCCTTCGGCCTTGATCACGCTGGCGATCACATCCTTGGGCTTGAGTTTCGCTGCGCTGCCGCCCCGGCCTTCGGCGACGAGAATGTCGCCGTTGGGCAGCACCAGGGTCTGGCGCGGGATCCGCAGGTCGGTGGCGATGGCGGTGACGCTGAAACCCTCGGGCACGGTGGGTTTCTGCTCGCCCCAGGCCACCGGTTCGGCGATCTTCATGCTGGGCAACAGGCCGCGTTGAGGTTCCGGCAGCTTGGGGTCGGGGCCGCGAGCCTGAGTGCTGTCGGCTTCGCCACCGCAGGCGCTCAACAACATCGCCATGCTTAAAACGGTCAGCGTGCTGGAAGGCTTCATTGGGCACCTCCCGAGCGCAGGTTGGTCAGCCCGACCCACGTGGTCACGCAGGCCAGCAGGGTCACGACGGCAGACAGCACCAGGCCCGAAGGCATTACGGCCCAGGCATCCTTCGCATGCTCAAAGGCATTCACCAGGCCCAGCGCCCAGGTCACCAGCAACAACAGGAAGTACACCGTGGGGCGCCCGGCCTTGCGGTCGGCACGCAGCAGGTTGACCAGTGCAAACAACCCCGCCAGCCCGCAGAACAGCAGGGCGCCGGCAATCAGCCAGGCGGCGAAGTTGCTCCATTGGATCTGGTAGGTCTTGTAGTAGGCAATGTCACTCAGCAGGGCGCCGAGAAACAGCGGGACGGTACCGGCCAGCAAGGTCGCGTGAAGCGGGCCAGGCGTGCTGCGGTAGGTGAGGGCGGTGGTGACGGTCACGGGCGGCTCCTTATCGTTGAGCGGCCCTGATGAGGCTCATCAGGGCCGCGCTGACTGCGCTTAAGGAAGGAGCGTGCTGCTTGCGCGTTAGTTCACCGTCTATTCGTTTCCAAATATGTTGCGTCAGTTGATGCGTGGATGCTGCTGCACCAGGTTTTCGCGCTTGGCTTCCAGTTCGGCGATTTGCGCGTCGATGTCTTCGATCTTCTGCTCGATATTGTCTTCGTGCTCCTGCAGCAGCTCCTTGGCTTCCTCGATATCCGACGCCGCCGGTGCCGCACCGCGCAGGGGTTTGTTGGCGGTTTCCTTCATGGTCAGGGCGGTGAAAAGCCCCAGCACCGCGAACACCATCAGGTAGTAGGCCGGCATGTACAGGTTGTTGGTGGTCTCTACCAGCCAGGCCATGGCAGTTGGCGTGAGGCCGGCAATCAGGATCGAGATATTGAAGGCGCTGGCCAGCGCGCTGTAGCGGATGTGGGTAGGGAACATCGCCGGCAGGGTGGACGCCATCACGCCGATAAAGAAGTTGAGCACCACCGCAATGATCAGCAGGCCCGAGAAAATCAGCCCGAGCTTGCCGCTGTTGATCAGCATGAACGCCGGAATGGCGAGGAAGAACAGCGCGATGCTGCCGAACAGAATGAAGGGTTTGCGCCCGATCTTGTCGCTGACAAAGCCAATCATCGGCTGCACGAACAACATGCCGACCATGATCGCGATGATGATCAACACGCCATGGTTTTCGCTGTAGTGCAGGTTGTGGGACAGGTAGCTCGGCATGTAGGTGAGCAGCATGTAATACGTGACGTTGGTCACCACCACCACGCCGACACAGGTCATCAGGCTGCGCCAGTGCTTGGTGGCGACTTCCTTGAACGACACTTTCGGGCCACCGGCCAGGCCTTCGCGATCGCCTTGTTCGAGTTGTTCCACATGCTGTTGGAAGGCGGGTGTCTCTTCCAGGGCGTGACGCAAGTACAGCCCGATCATGCCCAGCGGCAGCGCGAGGAAGAACGGCAGGCGCCAGCCCCAGGACTGGAACGCCTCTTCGCCGATCACCGCCGAAATCAACACCACTACACCGGCGCCAAGGACGAAGCCCGCGATGGAGCCGAAGTCCAGCCAGCTGCCGAGGAAGCCGCGCTTGCGGTCCGGGGCGTATTCGGCGACGAAGATCGAGGCGCCGGTGTATTCACCGCCTACCGAGAAGCCCTGGGCCATCTTGGCCAGCAGCAACAGGATCGGTGCCCAGATGCCGATCGAGTCATAGGAGGGGATCAGCCCGATGGCGAAGGTGCTCAGGGACATGATCACGATCGTCGCTGCCAGGACTTTTTGCCTGCCGTATTTGTCCCCTAGCCGGCCGAAGAACAGGCCGCCCAACGGGCGAATCAGGAACGGCACCGAGAAGGTCGCCAGGGCGGCGATCATCTGTACGCTGGGGGATGCCTCGGGGAAGAACACCTTGCCGAGTACATAGGCGACAAAGCCGTATACGCCGAAGTCGAACCATTCCATGGCGTTGCCCAGCGCAGCGGCGGTGATCGCCTTGCGCATCTTGGCGTCGTCGACGATGGTGATGTCATCCAATCCAATCGGATTGACGGTTTTCTTGCGTGATTTCATGGGAATACTCAGCCGCAGGTCCATTTCGATGCCACTGTTTTGGTGGCATGCGCTTAATGGGTCAGATACATGCGGACACTGAATAATTCACCGTTGGCTGGATTTTTTTGTTAACGGCCCGGCAAGGATTAACGGATCCGCTCGCCCCCCAGGGAATCACGCTGCATCGACTGCAGGTTTTTCTCGATGGTTTCGCAAAGGGCTTCCATCTGGATCTGGTGCTCGCTGTCACGGAACGGGCTTTGCAAATCGGTGCCGATGCGCTCAATGGCCAGCAGCATGAAACCCACTACCGTGGACGCCAGCGGGGTGAACCAGCCCAGGGATTCCACCAGGCCCACCGGCACGATCAGGCAGAACAGCGAAATGAACAGCCGTGGGAAATACACGTAAGGGTAGGGCAGCGGCGTGTTGGCGATGCGCTCCATGCCGCCCTGGCTGTTGGACAAATCCACCAGGGTCGATTCCAGCCGCGCCAGGCGAATGCTGTCCAGGCGCCCGGCTTTGTATTCCTGGGCCAACAGGGCGGCGGAGCCGTTGAGGATGTCGTTGGAAAAGTTATTGGTACTGGTGCTGCGGGCGAACTCGTCGGCCGGCAGGAAGGCGCGGATTTCCTCCGGGCAAGGCTGGCCTCGCAAGTGCGCCGCCAGGCAGTTCACATACGCCACGTGACGGCGCAGCAAGGTCGACTTTATCGGGTTGACCTCATTGTCCGGGTCATCCAGCAGCGTCAGTACTTGCCGCGCAAAGCTGCGGGAATTGTTGACCATCGCGCCCCATAACGTGCGTGCTTCCCACCAGCGGTTATAGGCGCTGCTGTTGCGGAAACTGATCAGCACCACCAGCGCCGAGCCGAGCAGGGTGAGCGGCATCAGCGGTAGGTTGATCTTGCTGTTGAGGAACAGCATGAAGTCCACGGTGACAGCGATATCCCAGAGCAACAGCCAGAACAGCGCCCAGCCTACATAGCCCATGGTCTTGATGATCAGGCGGTATTTTTTGATGATGGCAGCTTTCAAACGGAAACCTCGCGGCGAGCAGTAAACATCAATGCCCTAGCTCGGACGGTGTTTACCGGGTAAAGGTTCGCCGGGGTGCTGCGTGTTCAGGCTTGAAGCGACAGGACGAAGCGTTTTTCGCTGTGGGGCATGCCGTCCGGTGCGGGCTGTTCAGGCACGAAACCGCAGCGGCTCAGGACTTTTTGTGAGCCGACATTCTCCGGGTACACGTACGCCACCAATTGCTTGAGTGCCCAACGCGCCTGTGCCTCGTGGATCAGATGCTTCAGCGCCAGGGTTGCCAGCCCTTGCCCGCACGAGCGCTCGCCCACGCGGTAACCGACTTCGGCAGAGCCCTTCGGTGAATCGATGCTTTTCAGATTGGCGCGACCAACGATTTCGCCGCTGGCGTCTTCGATCACGAACGGGTGCCATGCGCCGGTGGCCAGGCCAGATAGATAACCGTCAATATGCTCGGCGACGCCCTGCACCGAGTAAAACGCAGGGTCGCGCGCCTCGATATGCGATTCGAACCACTCACGGTTACGGGTTTCGAAGGCCAGCAATGCTTCAGTGTCCGTACTGCTCAGCTCGCGAACGCGAAATGACGTCATTGCTCAAATCTCCCGGGTTGTTCTGTGCATTTAGTCATGTTTTCGTCATAAAGGCGTGTGAAATTTGCCTGCCAAAAATATGAAATCATGGAGTTCTTCCGATGAGGGTAGTCACCTCCGGTTCGGCGTATCTGGACATCGATGCGTACGCTTGTTGCATTGCGTACGCCGAGTTGTTGAATCGCCAGGGTGTCGAGGCGCGTGCCGTCAGCAGTGCTCCGCTGAATGCCAGCATCTCCAGGACCGTGCTCGGTTGGCCATCGTCACTGGATGACTACCGGCCCGGGCCCGGTGATGAGTTTGTGTTGGTGGATATCTCTGACTTCCACCACTTCGACCCGGTGGTCGTGCTCGATCAGGTGGTGGAGGTGATTGACCATCACCCGGGGTTTGAAACCTATTGGGCGCAGAGGCTGGGAAGTGCCGCAGACATCCGTTTGATCGGTGCAGCAGCGACGCAGGTTTTCCTGCGTTGGGAAGCGGCCGGTTTGTTGCCGCTGATCAGTGAGCACAGTGCCGCGCTGCTGGCCACGGCAATCCTGGACAATACCCTGAATTTTACCGGGCAGTTGACCACCGCGGCGGATGTTCGGGCTTATGAAACCCTCGCGCTGCTGGCGAAACTCGCGGCAGACTGGCCTGAGCGGTATTTCTCCGAGTGCCAGGCCACTATCGAGTCAGACCTTGCAGGCGCGTTGGCGGGTGACCTGAAGTGGCTGAAAGCCGACAGCAACCTGCCGCAGGTTTTTGCGCAGATGACGGTGTGGGATGCCGGTGCGCTGATCCGAAAGCATCGCTCGACCATCGCTGAGTGGCTGGCGGCGCAGGGGGAGGACTGGCTGGTGAATCTCATCAGTATCCGCGAGTGCAGAAGTTATTTCCTGGCTGAGCCCAAGGTCAGCCAGGAAAAACTGAGCCAGTTGCTTTCCATCGACTGGCAGGCCGGGATGGCGGTGCTGGATCGTTCGCTGTTGCGCAAGGAACTGGTAAGGCTGGCGGCCACTGATTGACGGCGTTCACCAAAGTGACGTTCCTCTTTGAAGAACCCGCAATACAATGGCCAGGGTATTACCGAAAAGGAACGGCAGTTGAACGAACACACATTGTCCATGCGCCTTGAGCGCGTGGCGACGCACGTCCCCGCCGGGGCGCGCCTGGCGGATATCGGCTCCGACCACGGCTACCTGCCGGTGGCATTGATGCGCCGCGGCGCCATCGTGGCGGCGGTGGCGGGCGAGGTGGCCCTGACGCCGTTTCGCGCAGCCGAGCGCACGGTGCGCGAGAACGAGCTGGAGCAACACATCACCGTACGCCTGGCCAGTGGCCTGGCGGCGATCGAGCCGGGAGACGGGATTAACGCGATCAGCATCTGCGGCATGGGCGGCGAGACCATCCGCGACATCCTCGACAGCGACAAGGCGCGCCTCAACGGCCGGGAGCGCCTGGTGCTGCAGCCCAACGGCGGCGAGCAACCGTTGCGCCAATGGCTGATGGAGAACGGCTACCGCATCGTGTGCGAAGAGCTGCTGCGGGAGAACCGATTCTTCTACGAAATCATCGTTGCCGAGCACGCCGGGCCTGTGACCTACACCGCCGAAGAACTGTACTTCGGCCCGCTGCAAATGCAGGCCCGCAGCCCGGAATTCCTGCTCAAGTGGCAGCGCATCCTGCGCCACAAACAGCAGACCCTGAGCGACTTCGCCCAGGCGCGGCAAGCGGTGCCCGAGGACAAGATGCAAGAGGTCGCCCAGCAGGCGCGGTGGATCGCAGAACTGCTGGCGTGAGGGTCAGCCTGCGAGGGTGTTCAGCTCTGCGAGTACCTCATCCGAAAGATCCAGCTCGCCCACCGCGATGTTTTCCCGTAGATGGGTGACCGAGGACGTTCCCGGGATCAGCAGGATATTGGGGGAACGGCGCAGCAGCCATGCCAGGGCCAGTTGCATCGGGGTGACGCCGAGGCGCTGTGCGACGTTCGACAACACCGCTGACTGCACTGGCGAGAACCCGCCCAGCGGGAAGAATGGCACATAGGCAATGCCGTCCCGGGCCAATTCGTCGAGCATCGCGTTATCGTGTTGGTGGGCGATGTTGTACAGGTTCTGGACGCACACGAAGCGCACGATTTTTCGCGCCTCGGCGACCTGCGTCGGGGTAACGTTGCTGATGCCGATATGGCGTATCAGGCCCTGTTGTTGCAGCTCGGCAATGGCACTCAGGGGTTCCTCGATCGAGCCTTCGGCAGTGCCCATCACGCCGTGCATGGCCCGCACATTCACCACGTCCAGCACATCCAGGCCCAGGTTGCGCAGGTTGTCGTGCACGGCCTGGGTCAGCTCGGCCTTCGACGAAGCGTTGAACCAGGCGCCATCGTCGCCACGGCGGGCGCCTACCTTGGTGACGATCGTAAGATCGTCTTTATACGGGTGCAGTGCCTCACGAATAATCTGATTGGTGACATGCGGCCCGTAGAAGTCGCTGGTGTCGATATGGTTCACGCCGCAAGCGACGGCCTCGCGCAGTAAGGCCAGCGCTGCATCACGGTCCTTGGGCGGGCCAAACACGCCTGGGCCGGCCAGTTGCATGGCACCGTAGCCGATGCGGTTGACGGTGCGATCGCCGAGATTGAATGTGCTGGTGGTCATGGTCGGAGCTCTTGCTTGACGGGAGGAAGCCTATAATATGAAGGATCCTTCAGGTTTAGAATTCGCATTCCATGAGCCCTCTCAAAGCGTCGTTAAAGCCAAGAAAATCAGCGGTCCAGGCCCGGTCGGCGGCGACGGTGGAAGCGCTGCACACGGCAACCCTTCAGGTTTTGACCGCTCAGGGCCTGGTGCGCTGCACCACGACCCGCGTGGCCGAGCGGGCGGGCATGTCGGTGGGCAGTCTCTATCAGTACTATCCGAACCGCGATGCACTGCTTGCTGCGGTATTGGAGAAGCATCTGGTGCAGGTGGCCGAGACCGTCGAGCAGGCGTGCGATCAACACCAGGGCACCACGGTGGCGGAAATGGCATCGGGGTTTGTCACGGCTTTTCTCGCCGTGAAGCTGATGGACCCGACGGCGTCCAAAGCCCTGTATGCCATCGCAGGTGAGCGGGGCGGTGCGGAGCTTGTGGCGCGGATCAACAAGCGGGTGGTGGCCGCGATTGCAGCGATGTTGGCGACGGCGTCGGATGCCCGGTTTGAAGACCCATCCCTTACCGCCGCCATCTCGCTCAGCGCGGTGGTGGGACCGGTTCGGGCGTTGCTTGAAGGCAATGCATCTGCGGCCTTTGAAGCCGGCCTGGAACAGCAGGTGACCCGCATGCTGCGAGCTTATCTTCAAACCTATCAGTCACTTACGTAAACCGTGTTCAGGGTATTTTGCAGCGCTGCTTCGCACTAAAGTCACATCCATGGGTCCATAAGCCCCGCAATCGAACTTTGAAGATTTAACCCATGCACCTACGCAAAATTGCAGTTGGGCTGTCGGCCCTTGTTTTGCTCTCCACCGGGGCGCAAGCCCGTGGCCTGCTGGACCTCATCACACCGCCTCAATCCCATACCTCTCGCTCGGGCTCCATCAGTCAGGGCGCGGCCCTGGGTCTGTATTCAAGCCAACAGAAAAAGCCATCGTTCGACAGTTGCGCCGACCTGTTCCCGGCCGCACAACCGATCAACACGGCCACCGTGCCGGCCACCATGAAACCCCTGGCGCTGTGTTCCGATAATTTCGCGGTGCTGTACTCGCAAACCAGCAAGACCCCGCTGGTGGTGGTCGAACGCCTGAATGCCGGCCAGTTGCAGGATGCCAAAGGCGAAGAACGCACCAACCAGTTCTACCCCGACCCGCGTATTCCCAAGGGCGCGCGCGCCGAGTTGAGCGACTACCGTGGCCAACACCCGGCCGTGGACCGTGGCCATCAATCCCCGGCGGCGGATGCGCCGAGCACCAACGCCATGGCCCAGTCCTTTGCGCTGTCGAACATGGTGCCGCAAGACCCGACCAACAACCGCAAGATCTGGAGCAAGGTCGAGGCGGACGTGCGCAAGTTTGCCAAGCGCGCCGACGGCAACGTGTTCGTGTTCACCGGGCCGTTGTTTGACCCGGGCTACAGCACCATTGGCGACAACAAGGTCTGGGTGCCGACCCGCCTGTTCAAGCTGGTTTACGACGTGTCGTCCAAGCGCGCCTGGGCGTATGTTCTGCCCAACGCTGAAACCCGTATCGAGAAGCCGATGGACTACGCGACGTTTGTGAAAACCACCGGGCTCAAGTTGCTCGGGAATTTGCCGGTGACGGGTTCCGTCGGGCGTACTTGACGGCCTGAAACCGGGTGCGTCACTTGCCCTTTTTCGACGTCTTCAAGCGCAACGTTGCGCGCTGCACAGCGGCCATCTTCTCTGGCCGCTTCATCTTTTTCCATTTGCGAATATCGTCCTTGGTGCGTCCACAACTCACGCACAGCTCACCACTGAGCTGGCAGGTTGAGACGCACGGGTTCTCGATATCTTTAGCCAAGGCTTTACCCCTTTACCGCATACAGTTTGAGCAGGCGCAGGCGCCAATTGCCGCCATGCTGCAGGTGGCATTCTTCCTCGGAGTCGAAGCGCACGTAGCGGTGCGAAGAAGGGCGATCCACCCCGGCATCCTCCAGCGCGGTGGCCGTCAGCTCGCGCATGCGCAGGTCCAGTCCGGTAGAAAGGGCCAGTTCCCGGTTCGCCCTGGTATCGAATACCCAGATGACCAGCAGGCTTTGGGCAAAGGCCTGGTAGTCGACTTCGTGGGTCAGCCAGTCGAAGCCGGTGATTTCGGCTTTCGCGATCTCACAGGCATCGGTCAGGGTCGCGACCAGGCGACGTTCGATGCGTGCGCTGTCGCGTTTGCTTGAAGACATGGGGATTCCTTGAGGAGCGAGGAGAGTGATGATACGCGAGAGGTCCACTGTAGGAGCTGTCGAGCTTTAGCGAGGCTGCGATGGCGGACTGGCAGGCGACATCTTTATTGCCTGACAGGGCCTCTTCGCAGCCTCGCTAAAGCTCGACAGCTCCCACACTGGATTCGTGTTGCCCTTCAGATATTGATCGTTCCCACGCTCTGCATGGGAATGCCGCCTCGGACGCTCTGCGTCCAGCTGACGATGCAAGGTTCAAGTCCTGCGCAATGGTGACGCGGAGCGTCACAGGATGTATTCCCACGCAGAGCGTGGGAACGATCAACTGTGCGAGCCTGCGAAGATCAACTGAGGGAGCTGTCGAGCTTTAGCGAGGCTGCGATGGCGGACTGGCAGGCGACATCTTTATTGCCTGACAGGACCTCTTCGCAGCCTCGCTGAAGCTCGACAGCTCTCACACTGGATTCGTGTTGCCCTTCAGATATTGATCGTTCCCACGCTCTGCGTGGGAACGCCGCCTCGGACGCTCTGCGTCCAGCTGACGATGCAAGGTTCAAGTCCTGCGCAATGGTGACGCGGAGCGTCACAGGATGTATTCCCACGCAAAGCGTGGGAACGATCAACTGTGCGAGCCTGCGAAGATCAACTGTGGGAGCTGTCGAGCTTTGGCGAGGCTGCGATGGCGGACTGGCAGGCGACATCTTTATTGCCTGACAGGGCCTCTTCGCAGCCTCGCTAAAGCTCGACAGCTCCCACACTGGATTCGTGTTGCCCTTCAGATATTGATCGTTCCCACGCTCTGCGTGGGAATGCCGCCTCGGACGCTCTGCGTCCAGCTGACGATGCAAGGTTCAAGTCCTGCGCAGGGGTGACGCGGAGCGTCACAGGATGTATTCCCACGCAGAGCGTGGGAACGATCAACTGTGCGAGCCTGCGAAGATCAACTGAGGGAGCTGTCGAGCTTTGGCGAGGCTGCGATGGCGGACTGGCAGGCGACATCTTTATTGCCTGAAAGGGCCTCTTCGCAGCCTCGCTGAAGCTCGACAGCTCCCACACTGGATTCGTGTTGCCCTTCAGATATTGATCGTTCCCCCGCTCGGCGTGGGAATGCCGCCTCGGACGCTCTGCGTCCAGCTGACGATGCAAGGTTCAAGTCCTGCGCAATGGTGACGCGGAGCGTCACAGGATGTATTCCCACGCAGAGCGTGGGAACGATCAACTGTGCGAGCCTGCGAAGATCAACTGTGGGAGCTGTGTTGTCCATCACATATTTTTAGGCCGATCCAGCTTGCGCGTCATGGTGTACACCGCCACGCCGGCCGCCAGGATGCCCGAGGCCGCGCCGACCGCCAACGCCCAGCGCGGGCCAAGATGGTCGGCCACCCAGCCCACAATCGGTGCGCCAATCGGTGTGCCGCCCAGGGCCACGCCCACCCGCAGGGCGATTACCCGGCCGCGCATGGAAGGTTCGGTGGTGAGTTGCATCAGGCTGTTGGTGGTGTTGCTGAAGGTCAGGGCGCCCACGCCGATGATCACCAGCGCCCCGGCGAACAACCAATAGTTCGGGGCAATCGCCGCCAGCGTGCAGCCCACCCCGAACACCAGCGCGCCGATCAACAACGCCTTGAAGTGTGGCCGCTCGCGACCGGCTGCGAGCAGCGCCCCGGCAACGGTGCCGATGGCCAGGGTCGACGTCAGCAGGCCATAGCCGCGGGCATCGGCGTGGAACACGGTGACGGCCATGGTCGAGATGAAGATCGGAAAATTCATGCCGAAGGTGCCGATCAAGAACAGCATGATCAGGATCGCCATCAGGTCCGGCCGCGCCCACACATAGCGCAGGCCTTCAGTCAGGCTGCCCTTGGTGCGCAGCGCCCGCAGGCTGGTGTGCAGGCCGGAAACCCGCAGCAGAAACAGCGAGGCCAGCACCGCGAAAAAACTCGCGCCATTGAGCAGGAACGCCCAGCCGGTGCCCACCGACGCGATGGTCACGCCGGCCACCGCCGGGCCAATCATGCGCGCCATGTTGAACGAGGTGGAATTGAGCGCGATGGCATTGGACAGGTCCGCTTCGCCCACCAGCTCCGCCACGAATATCTGCCGCACCGGTGCATCGAAGGCCGAGGCGCAGCCGGACAAAAACGCGAACACATACACGTGCCACAGCTGCACGATGCCGGTCAGGGTAAACACCCCCAGCATCAGCGCCAGCACGCCCATCACGCCCTGGGTGACCATCAGCAGCTTGCGCTTGTCGTAGTGATCGGCGGCGAAGCCGGTCCAGGGCAGCAACAGCAATTGCGGCCCGAACTGCAACGCCATGACGATGCCGACGGCCGACGCGTTATGCGGCGTGAGTTGGGTCAGCACCAGCCAGTCCTGGGCCGTGCGTTGCATCCAGGTGCCGATATTCGACACCAGGGCGCCGGCGGCCCAAATGCGGTAGTTGACGCTGCGCAGCGAGCGGAAAATGCCCATCGAACTCACACCGGCCCTGAGGAGTGACCACCGTTGAAGCGCCCGAAATGCTGCGCCAGGAAAACACTCAGGGCCAAGGCCCCGAGCCCGAGGGCGAGCACATCAGCGGTGTTTTTGAGGTCGAAGTCCCCAACCCGGCAGACCAGCACGTAGCCGATCACCAGGTTGAGAAAACCCCAGAGCACATTCAGCGTCGAGGAGGACCGCCCCTGGCCGCGCGGCTTGGCAAACGGCGTCTGGAAGGACTGGCCCATCAAGCCACTGAGGCAATGGGGCAGCGCGTTGGCGAGCAATACGCCGCCGAAGAAATAAGACACCAGCTCATGCCATTGCATCGTCACGCACCCCTTGTTTCAAGCAAGCCGATGATGTCTTGCGCCGTGCCGGTTTCCCCCAGCTTCGGGAATATCTGGTTCAGGCTGTAGTGATGGGCCTCGGCGTTCGCGTCGGTCATGGCATCGACGGCCAGGGTCACGTTGAAGCCGGCCTCGTAGGCCTGGCGCGCGGTGGACTCCACGCCGGTTCCGGTAGCAACGCCGGTGATCACTACTTGAGTCACGCCGAGTGCTTTGAGTTGCGCCTCAAGATCAGTGCTGGCGAAGGCACCCCAGGTGCGTTTGGTCACCCCAATGTCGCCGGGTTGCTGATCGAGTTCGGGCAGCAGGTCGGCCCATCCCGGTGGAAATACATCGCTGCGCCGTGGACGCTCGGTACGCCCGGGGGCGAAGCCTGTGACGTTGACCAGCACCACCGGCATGCCGCGCTCGCGGAAAGCGTCGAGCAGTGCACGGGAGCGTTCCACCACGGCGCCGATGGGGTGGATGAACGGGTATTCGGCGATGCCTTTTTGCAAGTCCACGATGATCAGCGCGGTGTTGGGATCCAGCAAGGTGACGGCCATGGGATGTCCTCGAACGGATAGAAGTGGCTCAAAAGTCGGCGAGGCGCTCCAGCAGCTTTACCGCTGCCGCGAGTTCAGCTTGTTCTTCGGCAGACAGTTGCTCCTGCAGCGCCCGCAGCAGCCAATCGTCCTTGGCTGCCCGGCTGGCGATCAGGTGCTTACGAAAGCCGGGAGTCAGCTCGATCAGGGTTTGGCGCCCATCGCTGGGGTCGGGTTTGCCCCTGATCGC
Organism: Pseudomonas sp. TH34; assembly: GCF_016650865.1. Taxonomy (NCBI): domain Bacteria; kingdom Pseudomonadati; phylum Pseudomonadota; class Gammaproteobacteria; order Pseudomonadales; family Pseudomonadaceae; genus Pseudomonas; species Pseudomonas sp. TH34. The sequence goes on along the minus strand of NZ_JAEKFB010000031.1, from coordinate 214,150 downwards.
TTTCATCGTTTCCAGCCCGGCCACGGTGATGCGCATGGACTGCGGCCGCACGCTCTCCGCCCGGGCCAGGGCCGAGACGGTGCTGGGCCCGTCTCGGTCCAGGCGCAGCAGCACCGACTTCTGGGCGGAAGTGAAATCGTTCGGATGGGTTTGTTCCCGCAGCCGGCGTATCAGCTTGCCCAGGGAGATGCGCAGCTCGGCAGCCAGGGCGGCGGATTGGGTTTCGGAGGTGATGGAAGGTTTGTTCATGCCCGGACGTTAGCATGCGTGCAGAAAAACTGTACAGTTTAGCTGTATGAAATTTTTGTCATAAAAGCCCGCGTCGACGGTCCTTTTGCCGGGGCGTTACCTGGTGTCGCGGCTGGGCGTGCTGTCGTTCATGGACCGGGATGGTGCAAGACCGAATGCTATGTGGGTGACCGATTGTTGGGCGTGGATGATGAACGGGTTCTGCAACTGTTCACGGACTTGATGAGCCGCGCATTGACCTGATCGACATGCATGCGCGGCTTTTTCCCGGCCTATCAAGTGTGTTGATAGCGGTACTCCTGAGTCACCCCTTCATAGCCGTAGGCACTGGCTCGGCAGTCGATGATATGCACATTGGAGTGTGGGTGCAGGTTGCCGATCAACTCCGCCAACAGCGTGTAGGCCTCACGATGAAAACGCGCCTTTTGCGCCTTGGTGTTGGTCTCATCGGTCACGGTGACTTCCAGGCGGAATGCGTTGCGCCCATGTTCGGCCAGCGAGCGGTTATGAATGAACCACTGGTCATGCGGTACAAAATCGAGAATCAGCAAGGTCTGCTCCGGGCGTTTCTCGAGCACTTCACAGGTCAGTGCAGTGAGCTGCGGGACGAGCTGGCGGACCAGTTCGGGATTGCGTTCTCCGGATATTTTCAGGGTGATGCCTGGCATGGCGAATTCCTCGTAAGGGTAGGGTGAGGTGCCAGATTAAGAAAATTATTCGGATCTGAAAAACGGGAAGATATAATGATATCTATCGGAAAAAACGCAGGTTAGACATGCGCCCCTTTGACCTTGAGCAACTGCGCTCCTTCGTCACCATCCTGGAATCCGGCAGCCTTTCGGCGGCCGCGCCCAAGCTGTGCCGTTCCCAGTCCGCGCTCAGTGAGCAACTTCGCAAGCTGGAAACCTTCACCGGCGTGACGCTGCTGGAGCGGGGCAAAAAAGGCGTGAGCCCCACACCTGCCGGAGAGCGCCTGCTGGCACATGCGCGTGAATTGCTCGCGCTGAGTGACTGCGTGCTTGAGGACATGCGCGGCGTGACCTTGAGCGGCGAACTGCGCCTGGCCATCACCGACTATTTTTTGCCGAGCGCCATCGCGGGCATGTTGAAGGGTTTGCGCACGCGATATCCGCAGCTTCGGTTGCATGTTTCGGTGCGCAAGAGCCTGCAAATCGAAAAGGGCGCCAACAGCGGCGAATTCGACATTGGCCTGTCGATGCGCATCCTCGATGGTCGCAGCCTTCCCGAAGGCATTCCCGTACGACGAGAGGCCCTGCGGTGGGTGGCACTCAGTGGGTTCGACGCACAGCACCAACTCGCGGCGCCGCTGCCGTTGGTGGTACTTCCCCAGGATTGCAGCTTGCAGCGGTTCACCATCGACCTGTTGGATGCGCGCGGGGTGCCGTATGTCATTGCGCATTCCGCGTCCGGGGTGGCGGGCCTGCAATCGGCACTGCTGGCGGGGCTGGGCGTGGCGTGCCTGAACAGCTCGGCCGTGCCTGCCGGGGCCGAGGCATGCCGGTCGATTCAAACGCTTCCGGCGCTGCCCGATGTCGAGTTCAGCCTGTTACCGCCGCGTCCGGGCGAGGCTTCGCTGGTCAGTGCAGTGCGAGAAATGTTGATCACGCACTTTTCCTAGCGGCTCAAGATCGCCGGCTGGCCCCCGGCGGCTGCCCGGTAACGCGCTTGAATGCCCGGCTGAACGCGGCCTGGGAGTTATAGCCAAGGCGCTGCGCCACGGTTTCAATGGGCAGCCGCTCCAGCGTCAGCCACTGGCTGGCCAGGCGCATCCGCAGTTCGGTGGCGTAGCGCAGCGGTGGCGTGCCGATGGTGGTTTGAAAGTGCTGGGCGAACACCGAGCGTGAGGTATGACATTGCGCTGCCAGCTCCTCCACCGTCCAATCGCGCCCGGGTTGCTGATGCAACGCCAGCAGGGCCTTGGCCAGGCGTGGGTCGCGCAACGCCGCCACCAGGCCGGACGCATTCCCGCACGCACATTCAACCCAACCCCGAACTACCATGGCCGCCACCACCTCAGCGAGGCGCGCCAGGATGCCGGCGAAGCCAATGCGGGCGCTGCTGACTTCACGCTCCATGGCCGCCAGGATCGGCATCAGCCCCGGATAACGCTGGCCCTTGGCGTCGATCAGCATCAGGTCCGGCATCAGGCGGCCAAGGCCGTGCAAACTCCCCAGTTCAAACTCCATGCAGCCGCTGAAGAGCAGGGCGCTTTGCGTCACGGCCACATCGGCCCGGGCATCCACGGCACACACCGCATCACCGAGGGCTGCCGCGTTGAAGCGGTCGATGTCCTGTACCGGCACGTCCGGGCTGGAGAGCAACTCATGGGCACCGCCATGGGAGATGAACACGGCATTGCCTGGCGTCAGTTCATACAGGGTGCCGTCCTCGGTACGCAGGGTGACGCAACCGGCAGCGATAAGGTGGAAATAGGCGTGCCCGGGCTTGGCCGGGAAGCCCAGGCCAAACACCGGTCCAGTCTGGATACGCCGGTACTCGACACCCCGCAGGCGCATGCCGCGCAGCAGTTCGTTGATGAGGTCAGAGGACTGGTCGAACGGATCGGTGGGCATCATTTCCGGGGTTTCGGTAAAGGATTCGAGATTTTGCATCATAGATCATCCCGATCGTCGCACCTAGACTGCCGGTCGCAATAACTTTTGAAGGATGACCGTGATGAGCAGTTGTGTGTGTGACGCCGTAACCGGTGCAGATGTAGCGCCCGCGACGCCGGCCTGGATGGCGGTGTTTTCGTTGGCGATGGGCGTGTTCGGATTGCTGACGGCGGAGTACCTGCCGGCCAGCCTGTTGACGCCGATGGCAGCCGAGCTGGGTGTTTCGGAAGCCTTGGCAGGGCAGGCGGTGACGGTCACGGCGGTGGTCGCGCTGTTCGCCGGGTTGCTGGTGCCGGGCCTGACACGCGGGATCGACCGCCGCGTGGTGTTGCTGTGCTTCAGCGCACTGATGATCTGTTCCAACCTGCTGGTGGCGGTCTCGTCGAGCCTCACGGTGTTGCTGCTGATGCGTATCCTGTTGGGCATCGCACTGGGTGGCTTCTGGAGCATGGCGGCGGCGGTGGCGATGCGGCTTGTACCGACGGCGCTGCTGCCGCGTGCCCTGTCGATCATCTTCAGCGGCATCGCGGTGGGCACTGTCGTGGCGGTGCCGCTGGGCAGCTTTTTGGGTGGGCTGTACGGCTGGCGCAGCGCGTTTTTCGCAGCCGCTGCAGTGGGCGGCGTGACCCTGGTGTTCCAGCTATTCACCCTGCCGCCACTTGCACCCCGCCGGACGGCACGCTTGAAAACTGTGCTTGAGGTGCTGCTGCGTCCAGGCCTTGCCGTGGGCATGTTGGGATGTGTGCTGGTGCATACCGGACACTTTGCGTTGTTCACCTACATCCGGCCATTCCTGGAAAGCACCACCGGCGTTGGTGCTGAGGGGCTGGCGTTGATGTTGCTGGGGTTCGGCGTTGCAAACTTTGCCGGCACGCTGCTGGCCGGGTGGCTGCTGGTGCGTCTGCCACGGGGAACCCTGGTGCTGATGCCGGCCCTGGTCGGTGTGGCAGCACTCGCCCTGGCGCTGTTGCCGGCGACCGTGACGGGCCAGGTGTGGCTGTTGATGCTCTGGGGCCTGGCGTTTGGCGGCGTGCCGGTGGCCTGGTCAAACTGGGTTGCACGGGCAGTGCCTGATCAGGCCGAAAGTGCCGGCGGCATGGTGGTGGCTTCGGTGCAGTCTGCGATTGCAGCGGGGGCGGCGGCGGGCGGTGCGATGTTCAGTTTCAGTGGTATCGACGGTGTGTTTGTGGCGGCGGGCGTCTTGATGTTGCTGGCGGCGTTGTTGATTGCGTTGAAGGTGAAGGTTGAAGCGCCTCCACAAGATGCAGAGGCGGGGCCGGTGTTTCATCTTTGAAAAGGCGTTGCACTGGCAAATCAGCGAGTCAAATCATCCAGAAGCCATCGGCCTGCTGTGCCTAAGTCCTGGGCAGCATCGATGTAACCTTCATTGCGGCCGGAGGGGCTAAAGCCGTGGTCCTCGGTGAGACTGGCATGGACGAATTCCTCGACATTTTTGCCCCCCGGATTCAAGCGGGGCTTCCTGAGTAAGCGCCTGCACCGTCTGGTTCAGCGACACCAACATCGGTTGAACACAGGCCAGTAACGTCGTACCGGCCTGCGTGAGGGTGACCTCAGTACAGCGTCGCTCAAACAACTCAAGCCCCAAACTTTTCTCCAGTTTCCTGACTTGCTTGCTGACGGCGCTTTGTGTGACAGCCAGCACATGGCTCGCTTTGGTGAAACTTTTTTGGCGAGCCACGGCCTCAAAAAACCACAGCGCATGGAGCGGTACAAGCGGTGGGTTCGCCGGTGAAGTGTGCGTGTTAATTTCAATCATCATCCCTGCTCACTGAACCGGTGATTTGCTGACTTTGATCCCTTTGAACAGCACCAGCAGCAACACGGCTGCGAGTATTTCAAAGGCGGCCACCATATACAGGCCGGCAGCCAAACTGCCGGTCAGGGTTTTCAGCCAGCCAATCATGTAGGGCGCCACGAACCCCGCCAGGTTGCCGATGCAGTTGATCAAGGCAATGCCTCCGGCGGCTGCGGTACCGGCCAAAAAGGCCCCGGGAATCGACCAGAACACCGGGAACGCTGCGAGGATGCCCATGGCCGCAATGGTCAGGGCGATCAATGCCAGGACGGCGTTACCAATAAACAATCCGGTGCCAATCAGCCCTAGCCCGGCGAGCAGCGCAGCCATGGCGCAATGCACGCGGCGCTCAGAGGTTTTGTCGGAGTGAAAACCGTTCCACAGCATCGCCACGGTGCCCAATATGAACGGTATCGAGGAGAGCAGGCCGATGCGCATGGTGTCATCCACCCCCAGCGCCTTGATGACGGACGGGGTCCAGAACGCAATGGTCGCGTTGCCGCTGACCAGGCAGAAATACACCAGGGCACACAGCCACAGTTTGGGATAACGAATCAGCGAGCGCAGATCGCTGTGTTTGCCGGGAGCCTGGTCTTCGCGGGCGATTGTGTCGCTGACCATCGTGCGTTGTGCCGGGCTCAGCCACTTGGCATTGATAGGTTTTTCCGGCAGGTAGCGCAGCACAAGGACACCTGCGATCACCGAGGGAATGCCTTCGAGAATGAACAGCCATTGCCAGTTGGACAGGCTGCCGACGCCGACCATGTGGCTCATGATAAACCCGGCCAGTGGGCCGCCGACCACGCCAGCGATGGCGAAAGAGGTCATGAACATGCCGTTGATCTTTGCGCGCTGCGCCGCCGGAAACCAGTAGGTCAGGTACAGCACCACACCCGGGAAAAAGCCCGCTTCAAACGCACCGAGCAGAAACCGCAGCACGTAGAACGACCAGGCACTTTCGACGTAGGCCATGGCGATGGACGTCAGGCCCCACATTATCGTGATGCGGGCCAGTGTGCGCCGCGCGCCGATTTTTTCCAGCAGCAGGTTGCTGGGCACTTCGAAGAAGAAGTAACCAATGAAGAAAATCCCGGCGCCCAGGCCGTAGACGGCCTCGCTGAAGCCCAGGTCCTGCAACATCGCCAGTTTGGCGAAACCGACGTTGACCCGGTCGATCCAGGCCAGTACGAAGAGGATTACCAGGAACGGAAGCAACCGCCAGGCGATCTTGCGGTACACAACAGCCACGTCGTCGGACATCGGCGAGTGGTCCAGTTCCAGCGATGAAGTTGCGTTACTTGGGTTCATAAGTTGTCTCGTCAATTCGTTGCGCATGGGGTGCGCAAGCCGATTGGCAGGCGAGTGCGGGCGCACGGGCGGCCGCCGTGGAGTTTTTGCTGTGAGCCAATAAGTGAGCCAGGGCAGGTCGTGCCTGCCGCTGGTTCAGCGCTAGCGCATTACGTGTTTTCTCGTAACAGCGCCTCGATTGAGCGAGACACTTGCAGCACTCGTGCGTCCTGACCATGCAGGCCGGCAATCGACAAGCCTACCGGCAGTTCGTCGCCGCGCTGGCAAGGCAGGCTCAGGGCGCAGCCGTCCAGAAAATTCAGCACGCTGGTATTGCGCAATACCAGGCCGTTGGTGGCAAAAAAAGCCGCGTCATCCGCTAGGTCGGCAAGCTTGGGCGGTACTATCGCGACACTCGGCAGCAACCACGCATCGGCGTCACCCATGCGTTCACGCGCTACGCTGATCAGGCGTTGGCGTTCGGCCTGGATGTCCAGGTAATCGGCTGCGCTGATGGCCGCGCCGCGGCGTATGCGTTGCGCAACGCGTGGGTCGTAAGCCTCGCTGCGGTCGCCCTCGAGCCACTGGCGATGGCCCTGCCAGGCTTCGGCGGCCGTGAGCCCGCCTGCAGCATTGATGCGCGGCAGTTGGTGCAGCTCCGGGAAGTCGAACCAGCGGATACTTGCACCGGCCTTGGCGAGCAGGTCCAGGCTGCGTTCGAACGCTGCCGCCACGGTGGCATCCAGTTGATCGAGCACCACGTCGCGGGTGACCGCCAGGCGCAGCCCGGCCAACGGCGCGGCGCGGGTATCCAGCGATTGGCCGCTGAGTATCTGGTCCAGCAGGATGCAGTCGGCGACGCTGTTTGACAGTGCACCGACCGAGTCCAGGCTGGTGGCCAACGGGAAGGTGCCAGTCATCGGCACACGGCTGGCGCTGGGTTTGAAACCGACGAGGTTGCAGAAGGCTGCGGGGATACGGATCGAGCCACCAGTGTCAGTGCCCAAGCCCGCCACCGCCATGCCCAGCGCCACGCTCACGGCGGCGCCGGAACTGGAGCCGCCAGCGATGCGCCCGTCTGCACACGGTGTGAGCGGCGTGCCGTAGTGGGGGTTCCACCCCAGGCCGGAAAAGGCAAACTCGCTCATGTTGGTGCGGCCCAGCAAGATCGCACCGGCCGCCCTCAGGCGCTCGACGACCACGGCATCGTGGCGGGCGGGCGGCGTATCGGCGAGTAATTGCGAGCCGGCCGCCGTGACCTGCCCGGCCACATCGAACAAGTCTTTGATCGACACGGGCAGCCCGGCCAGCGCCGACGGCACATAGCCGGATGCGCGCGCCAGGTCGCTGGCCCGCGCAGCGTTCAGGGCGCTGTCGGCGTCGACGCTGATATAGGCCATGCCGCCTGCGGCGCGATGCGCGGCAATGCGCTTTAACGCGTCATTGACCAATGCCTCACTGGTGGTGCGGCCCTCGGCAAGGGCATGGGCAAACGCTGCAATCTCAGTCATCGTGAGTTACTCGGCGACAGGCAGCGGCTCGACACCGTACTGGTGGCGCAGGCTGCGGTTGAGGATGGGGTCGAACAGTTCCATTTCGAAGGCTTCGCCATAACCCAGTTCGCCGATCACCGACTGCGTGCCGCAGAACATTGCCGTATCGGCAGGCAGCGCGGCGTTGTTATTGAGTTTCGCCAGCAACGTTTCCGGCGCCAGCAGGTTGGTCACCGGCCCCTGCTGATACAGCGCTCGCACGCCATCACGCACACGCCAGGTGCGCATCACCAGGTGATCCCAATGCGGCTGGACTTCGGTGTAGCGCCACACCTGCTGGGCGATGGGTTTGTCGCACATCTGCTTGGACACGGTGACGTCATAGCTTTCGACCTTGCGGTCGGTGTGGTCTGAGCCCAGGCCGATCAACAAACCTTGGTCGCTTGGGATCAGTACGAACTCGGTCTCGCCGGAGGAATCCTTGCCCGGCACCTGAATCGTCTCGGCGTTGTTCAACAGGCTGGCGGACACGCGATAGAAGCACGGCACCTGGGTGGGCCGGCGTACGCCCAGCGCTTCCAGTTCGGCAATGTGGTGTTCCACCGCTTCGCTGTTACGTCCCGCCCAGCCTGCGATGATCAGGTGTTTGATGCTGGCGTGGTGTTCGCCTTGGCCGACGACATGGAAAGTCATTTGAGTCATGAAAAGTGCTCGTAGTGAGTGATCAAAGCGTGCGCATGATTGCGCGGCGGAAATCGTCAATGTGGTGATGGATCGCGGCGATGGCGGCGGTGCCGTCGCGCTGCTCCACCGCTTCAAGGATTTGCAGGTGTTCGTGGTAGATGCGTTCGCTGTGATGGTTTTCCGACAGGGTCAGGTACCAGAAACGCGCCTGTTTTTCGTGCAGGTTGCGCAGCAACTCGGCCAGCACGCGGTTGTGGGCGGCGGCCGATATCGACATGTGAAACTCCAGGTCCAGCGACATCAGCCCGGCCACGTCGTGCTTGGCTAAAAGGGCAGGGGTGCGCTCGAGGATGTCGCGCATGGCCTGGATGTCAGTGTCCTTGGCGCGCTCTACCGCGAGCTTGACGCACAGCTGTTCGTTGCTCACGCGCACTTCGATCATGTCGAGTACATCGTTGAGTGACAGGGCCGTCACCATCACGCCTTTGCGCGGCATGATCGTGACCATGCCTTCCACTTCCAGGCGGTGCAGCGCTTGATGGATGGGGGTTCGGCCAATGCCCAGCGCAGCGGTCAGTTGCGCCTCGTTGATCGCATCACCGGGGCGATACTCGCAGCTGATAATCCGCTGCTTGATTTGGGCATAGGCCAGCTCACGCAGTTGCGCTGCGCTTTTTGTGGGAGCCACCGTGGTTGGGTGATGGCTGATGAAGGTGGTCGGTTCGGACATATCCACTCCTGAAAATCATCTGATATATCAGATGATTTTCAGAACGAAGCAAGGGCTATGCCATTTTTCCGAAAACGGGCGAAGAGCCACGGCTGATGAGGGTTGTAGAGATTCAGAGGCGCTTTCGGGCATAGGCTGTGCGGTGTTACTTGTTACCGTTGTGCCCGGATTTGGTACCCCGGCGCCCGATGTTTGTGCGACTGAGGGGCGGGAATCCTAGTGATGCAGGCCAGTTGCTCCAGCCGAATGAGCAAGGACGATAATGCTGCCGACTACCTGCGTTGTTCACACGCTGCGCAAATTGGTGCTCTCGCTGAAAAGCCCAAGGATGAAATCGCGCACATGCACGATGCGCGGATTGCGCATCGAGGCTTTGTTCCACACCAGGTACAGAGTGTTGGTGGGCGCGGTCTGTTCAGGGGTGATCGAAACCAGTCGTCCCGACTCCCGCGCCTCGTTGCATTGATAGTCAGGCAGCACGCTCCAGCCCTGGCCCTTGATGACCAGGTCCTGGATGATGCGAAGATCCGGGACGGTCAGCGCCGCCTGCAGCGTGGGCGCAAACTGGAACATGGCTGTCCACACCGGCCGTATCAATGGCAGGTCCTCGTCATAAGCGATGAGCGGAAGATTCGACAACTGTTCCGCGGTCGGGCGTTTGCCAAGCAAGCCGGCAATCTGCGGCGCGAGCACCAGCAGAAAGCGCTCGGTGAGCAGCTTGGCGAACCCGTGCGAATGTTCATCTGGCATGGAAGCGGTGATAGCCAGGTCGGCAGTCGAGGCATTAAGCAGGCTGTATATGCGCTCCCGGTTGCCGGTGTGCAGGCGGATCCGGAAACCTTGAGTCATCAATGGCGCCAGCCCCGCAGCGACCTTCGCATTGATGAAGTCGGAGGGCCCGGCGATATGCACAGTGCCGCCGCCCTCGCTACCCAGGCGGTAGGAGGCCAGCCGCATTTGCAGGCCGTCAAGCATCGGCCCGATCGCGCGCGCCAACTCATCGGCCGCCTCTGTCGCTGTAACGCCGCGGGCGCGCCGCACGAACAGGGGCTTGCCTATAAACGCCTCCAATGCCTGGATGTGCTGGGACGCCGCCGGCTGAGTAATACCAAGCGCCTCTGCCGCGCGGGTAAACGACTGCAGCCGATAGGCCTCAATGAAAGTACGAAGGTGATCCAGATGGCTCATGAGGTCATCGCGTCCTGGCTGTCACGCTCTCACTACAGAAAATAGCGTCGACTCAAGCCATAAAAATATTTATCCGAAGGCCAAAGAATAATAATTTTTTCAATTTCAGGCAATTCTCTAAAATTTCGTATCCGTCGGGCTTCGCTCCGACCACCTGCCGTTCGAGAGATCCGTCATGCCATTTGTCGTTTATATCTTTTCGCTCAGTGCATTCGCACTGGGCCTTGCCGAATTCGTCCCTATCGGCCTGACTGACGTTATGGCCCACAACCTGAATATCGATGTCAATCAGATCGGTAGCGCTGTGACCGCCTATGCACTGGGTGCAACTTTCGCCGCCCCATTCCTGACGGCCCTGACGGCAGGGTGGTCGCGAAAGCGGGTCATGCTGATGACTGTTCTGGTCTTCACCGTCGGTAGCGTGGCTGCTGCTTTTGCGACGAACCTTTCTACCCTGCTGATTGCGCGCTTCGTGGCAGGCATGGGGCACGGCCTGTTCCTTGCGGTGGCTTCCAGCACGGCGGCGCGCCTTGCCGGCCCGAAGAAGGCAGGTAGCGCAGTGGCGGTGGTGTTTGGCGGCTTCACCCTTGCCATGGCGATTGGTGTACCCGTCAGCACATACCTGGGTGGCGTGATCTCTTGGCGCCCGGTGCTTGGCGCAATTGGGGCATTCGGTGCATTGGGCTTCCTTGGCCTGCTGCTAGGCATGAAGGAGCCACCGGAGGCTCAGGGTCGGGAAGGTGCCGGTTCCGTGGGTCAAGCCTTTAAAGCGATCTTTAACCCAGTTCTGCTGTTCGCGGCCCTCGTGACCGTCCTCGGCTATGCTGGCTCGTTCACCGCCTATACCTACATCGCCCCGTTACTCACCCAGGTGACTCAGGTCAGCAGCCACACCGTCGGCGTCTTCATGCTCGTCTATGGCTTGCTCGCCGCAACCGGCAACGTAATTGGCGGCGCGCTGAGCGACCGGTTTGGGGTAAACCGCACAAGCGTAGCCTTGATCGCCGGCATTACGTTCATCGCCTTGGGTATGTGGGGTTTCGCGTCGTCGACGATCGCGATGGGCATCCTCGTCGGGCTGCTGGGCATGTTCACCTTCGCCGCAGTGCCGGCCCTGCAAGCCCGCCTGATCGGTGTCGCCGAGCTGCATGCGCCGCACGCCCACGGTGTGGCCGCCGGGCTGAACATCGCGGGGTTCAACTGCGGTATCGCGCTGGGCTCGTGGGTAGGCGGCGCGACGCTCGCCACGCTGGGCATTTCGTACACCGGCCTCGCGGGCGCGTTGATTTCGGCCCTGGGCCTCGTGGTGCTGCTCTTGCAATTGGCACGTCGTGGTGGCGGCGAGTACCGCGAAACGGTGTGTAAGGGCCTCCCTGCGTCACCATGATGACGAGAGAGTAGCCATATCGAAGCAGGCGGAGCGTCGCGTGCTGTTGCAGCACAGTTGGCGCCAATAGTAATGACTGGAAGGTAACGATCATGACAACCCTCACCGACAACGCCCTCGAGCGCATCACTGTCCGAATTCCGACTGCGTCAGGTGACGAGATCGAAGCGTGGGTCTACCTGCCCGGCGGGACTGGCCCCCATCCCGTGGTGGTGATGGCCCACGGCATCGGCGCGATCAAAGCATGCGGGCTGGCCCCGTTCGCCGAGCGTTTTCGCGAGGAGGGATTCGTCGCCATCGCCTTTGACTACCGCAACTTCGGCGGCTCCGATGGGCAACCACGGGAAGTACTCTCTGTTCCGCGCCAGCGCGAGGATTATGCAACGGTTATCGGCTGGGCCGCTGACCAGCCCTACATCGATCCCCGCAAGGTAATTATCTGGGGCACATCGTTTGCCGGTATGCATGTCGTCGAACTGGCTGCTTCGGACACTCGCCTGGCAGGTGCAATCACTCAGGCGCCACTCACGGACGGCTTGGCCGCAGCAATCATGGCCCCGCCCAAACTTGGCGTTCGTCTGTTCGGGTTGGCGCTGCTCGATGTTCTCGGCGCCCTGGTGGGCCGCCAGCCGATCTACATTCCCGGTCACGGCAAACCCGGGGAACTGTCCATCGGTGCCACACCTGACGGTTTGTTCGGGGAAAGGCTCATGACGCCGAAGGATGGGACGCCATGGCATAACCGGGTGGCCGCGCGGTCATTGCTGAGTTTCTCGTGGCGCCGACCCGTGCGCCGCGCCGCGTCAGTGCGCGTTCCCTTCCTGCTCGTCGTTCCGGAGTCAGACTCGATCGCGCCAGTGCCGGCTGCGCTCAAGGTTGCACGCAATGCACCACGGGCTGAATTGTTCCGCAGCGCTGGTGGTCACTATGACGTCTACGAAGGCGGAGAAGGTTTTGCCGACGTGTTACGCACGCAGGTCGAGTTTCTCCACCGGCACGTCGAGACCGCAGCCGACAAAAGCCAGGCATGAGGCACATTCCGGACGGGCGCCCGTTGCTGGCCGGATAAGTACCAGCACTTCAGTTTGCCAACCGCACCACCCCCGACTAGACCGCGTTGGCCTCGCCAATCAAAATATCCTCGAAAAACGCCCCGATCGGTTGGGTGGGATGGCACAGCTGAATCTCCAAAACCCAGACCATCTCGCTCGGTACGATCTCGACCTCAGCCAGCTTGTCCTGCCCGAAAAGGGCATGCGGGAAGTCGGCGATGCGGTGTCCGGCCAGGTTGCGCTCAAGGCGCCAGCCCTTGGAGAGGGCGCTACCCTCAGCGAAGTCATACAGCTCGCGTCCGGTCAGCCCGTGGTGCCAGGCGTCGCGGGTTTCGTCGAACACTTCATGCAGGGCCTTCGTGCAAGCGTCATGCAACGGGTGCTCGCCGAAGACGAAGGTGTCGCCATAATCGCCTTCATAGCCATCCCACACCGGGCCAAGGTCGACCACGGCGATGTCGGTGGCGCGCAGCTTGCGTTGTGGGTCGATGCCTTGGCGCGGTGTGCGGATGGTGTCGTCGCCAAAGCGGATATAGGTGGGGTGCCAGGTGTGGGACGCGCCCATGGCCTGCAAGGTTTGACTGGCCATGTCGAGGGCTTGCGCGGTGGTCATGCCGACTTTCAATTGAGCGGCGATGGCAGCCAGGGCCCTGACCGTCTGCTCGCGGGCAGCGAGCATGCCGTCCAGCGAGTAGCGCGGGCCGACTTTTTCCAGTACCGGGTGCCGCGTGTTGAGCGACTCCGCTGGCGTCAATGCACCGCTGGGGACGAAGGCTTCGGCGACAAAACGATGAGCCTGGGCGCCCGCTGCCAGGCAGGTTTCGCGGACTTGGCTGATCATCTTGCTGTTGCCGCAGGCATAGATCTGGCTCTCCGCCCAGTGGTGGGGCTGTGTCAGCGCGACCTGTTGCACGCGGGCGTCTACCGACTGCACTCGATGCCAGTGAAAGCGTGGATGTGCCTGGCTGACGCGCTCGAGAAACTCAGCGTCGTAGAAGTCCGCCGGCGACGAGTTCCCCCAATACAGGGTGACTTCGGCCTGGCGGGCCAGGGCCGTCAGCAACAAGGGCTTGATGCCGGCATAACCGGTCCCGGTCGCGAACAGCACAACAGGGCGCTCATCGTCGTGTTGCCAGGTGCAGGCGCCTACGGGGCCTTCGAGTTTCACCGCATCGCCCACTTGCAGGGTCGGCAGGATGCGTTCGGAAAATAGCCCGCCGGGGACCTGGCGAATATGAAACACCAACCGGCCTTGGTCCTGCGCGGGCAGATTGGCCACGGAGAAACAGCGGCTGTCGCCGTCGTCGAGGCGAAACCTGACGTACTGGCCGGCTCGCACGTCGAGTGGCTGGGCGGTCAGCAACACCAGCTCGACGATGTCGGCGCTCAATGCGTGCTTGCTGATCACCTGTGCGCTGACTTCCAACGTTGGCGTGTCCAGCGACCAGCCGGGAATTTCCAGGCGCAGGTCGCTGCAGGCATGGCTCTGACACAACAACATCTCGTCAGCCGCGAGTGGGTAGGAGGGCGCCGGGGTGTCGGGTGTGAGCAACTTTTCACGGAACTGGCCCGACACCACCTTGACCTTGCACGACCCGCAGGCGCCGCGGCGGCAGGAGAAGGGTACGGCAAGACCGCTGGCCAGCATGGCGTCGAGCAGCAATTGGTCGGCGGCTTCGAAGGATTTGCCCGAGGGCAATAATTCAACGACATGGCGGTTGTGCATAAACACCTCGGGGCAATTGAGGTTCGATTGTTGCGTTAGACTAGGACCAGAAGAACCTCCAGTTTTGGATAATTCACATGGTCCAGCTCCGCAAATGGCGCCCGCTGCTCAAGCTCGATGGCGCGCAGCCGCAGGCGTCGTACAGAAAGATCATCGAGGGTTTGGTAAGCGCGATTGCCGAGGGCCGCCTGCGCCCCGGAACGCTGTTGCCCGGCACGCGGGAAATGGCGCAACTGCTGGACGTCAACCGCAAGACGGTAATCCTTGCCTACGAGGAGGCGGTGACCAAAGGCTGGCTGGTCAGCATTCAACGTCGCGGCACTTTCGTCAGTACGCAACTGGCGACAGGCGCGGTGACTGCCGCCGGCGCGCCGAAGTCGTTTGCCCCCGCGTTGCGGGACGTGCCTGCGGCTGCCTATTTCACCCCGGGTGAGCAGGTGACAAAACTGCAACACCGGCCGGGCGCGCTGTTTTTCGATAATGGCGCCTGTGACCATCGTCTGCTGCCCCAAGCCGTCCTGCATCGCTATTACCGCAACGCCTTGCGCAACAGCTTTACCACCAACACCGTGCGCCATGGCACCGAAGGCAGCGGCCAGTACCTGCGCAACGCCCTGGCCGAAATGTTGCGCCACAATCGCGGCCTGAATGTCGATGCGCAGCAGATCTGCCTGACCCAAGGCGTGCAGATGTCGCTGTACCTGACCGCCAGCGCGCTGCTCAAACCCGGTGATGTGGTGGTGGTCGAACGCCTGAGTTACCCACCGGCCTGGGAGATTTTCCGCCAGTTGGGCGCGCAACTGGTGACCGTGGACCTGGACGACGAAGGTTGCCGGGTCGACCAGCTCGACGAACTATGCCGCCGGCACAACGTGCGGATGATGTATGTCACGCCCCATCACCAGTTTCCTACCACCGTCAGCCTGCGTGCCGGGCGTCGCCAGCAACTCCTGGAATTGGCCCGACTGCATGATTTCTGCATCATCGAGGAAGATTACGACCACGAGTACCACTTTGCCGGACGGCCCTATTTGCCCCTGGCCAGCGACAGCGTGCAGCGTCACGTGATCTACATCGGCTCACTGTCCAAGTCCCTGGGCAGTACCTTCCGTTGCAGCTATATCGTTGCCCCGTCGAACCTCATCGAAGTGCTCGAGCGCACGGCGGCGGTGAGCCTGGGCCAGGGCGATGCCGTCATGCAGCGGATGCTCGCGGACCTGATCAACGATGGCGAGTTGAAGAAGCATCTGCGTCGGGTATCCAAGGAATACCGTCGGCGGCGGGAGACACTGCTGAGTTGTTTGCTGGAGGCGTTTGGCGAGCAGATAGCCGTGCAGGAGCCGGAAGGCGGGCTGGCGTTGTGGGTCAGGTTCTGCGACTCAATCGACGTCAATCAACTGGCTGAAAAAGCCCTGGAGCTGGACCTGGTGGTGCGCAGCGGTCGCCTGTTTTCACCCTTTGATCATCCCGAGAATGCCTTGCGCCTGGGCTTCGCCTCGCTCAACCCGGAGGAAATCCGCGCCGCCACGCAGCGCTTGGCTCAGGCGGCGCGGGCGATTGGGGAAGCGGCTAAATAATGATGCCGGCTGAAAGGTGAATGTGTAAGGATATGTTACTTAGCTTTTGATACTGCCCATTACAGGAACCGACTCTGATGCTCGCTGCCTTCAGACACTACCCGTTTTCGGTCAATCTGCTGCTGTCGTCTGCGTTGTTCCTGACACTGGGGCGCGCCATTACCCTGCCGTATATGGTGATT
The DNA here is from genome assembly GCF_016650865.1 of Pseudomonas sp. TH34. NCBI lineage: Bacteria > Pseudomonadati > Pseudomonadota > Gammaproteobacteria > Pseudomonadales > Pseudomonadaceae > Pseudomonas > Pseudomonas sp. TH34. The sequence goes on along the minus strand of NZ_JAEKFB010000031.1, from coordinate 198,143 downwards.
TATCTGTCATCCAACTTCACGTTGGGCATCAGCGAAATCGGCCTGGTCGTGGGCGGTGCAATGCTGGTCGGCTCGTTGCTAAGCCTCTACGGCGGCTACCTGACTGACAAAATCTCCAGCTACCGATTGATCCTCAGCTTCACGGGTTTTTTCACCGTTGGCTTCATCGGCATGTGCGTCACGTCGCACCTGTGGCTGTTTTTCCTGTTTCTGGTGTCGTTCAATTTTGCCTATTCGGTAATCGATATCGTGGTCAAAGCCGCGTTTGGCAAACTGCTGCCGGAAGCCGAACGCGGCAAAGTGTTTTCGGTGCGCTACACCCTGATCAACGTTGGCTACGCGGTGGGCCCGTTCATTGGCGCCGGGCTCGCGCACATGGACATGAAACTGCCGTTCCTGGTGTCTGCGATCCTGGGCATGGGCTTCTTCCTGACCTACATGGTGTGGGGCGACAGGAGCCTCAGCTCTGCCGACCCGGCCAATGCCCCGGTGTCGTTCGTCGCGGTGGGGCGCATCCTGCTCAAGGACTATCGCCTGGTCTGCTTCACGGTTGGCGGCGCGTTGAGCGCCGTGGCGTTCGGCCAGTTCACCGGCTACATCTCTCAATACCTGGTGACCACAAGCACACCGGAATTTACCTACCGGGTCATCAGCTCGGTGGTGGCCGTTAATGCGACGGTGGTGATCTGCCTGCAGTACATCGTGGGCAAGCGCATTACCAATGAACATCTGAATCAATGGCTGACGGCGGGCTTCAGCCTGTTTCTGCTGGGTGTTGTCGGTTTCGCGTTGTCCACCACCGTGCTGCATTGGGCGTTGGCCGTGGCGATCTTCACCGTGGGCGAAATCATCGTCTTCCCGGCCGAGTACATGTTCATCGACCGCATCGCGCCGGACCACTTGCGCGGCATGTATTACGGCGCACAAAACCTGTCCAGCCTCGGCGGCGCGCTGGGGCCGGTGTTATGCGGGTTTGCCCTGGCAACGCAGTCGGCGCATTTCATGTTCTACATGCTCGCGGCGTTTATCGTGGCGGGCGGGTGCTTCTATCTGATGGGCGCCTCGTATTCCAAGCGTCACGACACTGCAGGCGACGATCGCGGCCAATGAGAAAAATAGAGAAGGAAAAAGCGCACGCTGAAGCTGGCTATCTTGCAGGTGCGTAGTGTTTGATTGACCGTTACCTTCCCTGGAAATCGCGTAATAAGGACGACGCACATGGATGTTGGAATGGCTCATGCGATCGAGACCGCAGAAAGCGAGTATCTGTGTTCCCGCGTTGAGAGTTTGTCTCGGATAAGTGGAAACCCTTTTGGTGCTCGTGTGTTTTTCAACGAAGCGTTTCCCTGCTTTCAAGTGAAGGCATCGCCCAGTCCGATGTCCTTAAAGCTGATGGACAGGTGGTTTCAGGAGCGTTGATGTACCTGATTTGCAGCGTGCAGGGCTAGGGGCATCTCACGCTCAAGCGCTGTATCGCTTGGTGGGTAGTTGAGGTGTGTCAGCGTGGGAGCGCCTGATTTGGCCGATCGCTGCCTATCCTAAAGAGTCGCCACCGCCTCATTACTCAGAGCCCCAGCCATCCGATGCCGGTAGATCAGGTCATCAAACACCTGCCCGTTAATTTGATAAGCATCGCCCTCACGTTGCTCAAACACGAAACCGCACTTCTCCAGCAGGCGGCAAGAAGCGGCATTACCCTCGGTCACAACAGCGTTCAGCACCTTCAACCCAAGTATGTCGTGGGCATAATCCATAACTCGTTGCAGCGATTCAAAACCGTAACCCTTCCCGTGTTGCCCGCTGAGGAACAAGTAGCCGACTTCTGCCGTCGCTTCTTCATCCGGCTCCAGCTTCAATCCCGTGACCCCGACGGCACAACCACTTTGCCGATCGAACACGACGAGGCACAACCAGTGCCTGGAGCCTGGCAACCAGTGCGGTAACCGGGATTCAAATCTCTCGCGGGTTTCGGTTTCGGACGGGGCGTCGCAGACGTACTGGATCACCGACGGGTCGGTGTGCAACGCGAGGAATAAATCCCAGTCGCCGGCTTCCAGTTGCCGCAGGTAAAGCCGCTCGGTGTATAGCTCCATGATTTGACGCTCCCTGTTGATCCTGGCTCAAGCGGTTAAACAAATCGGGTATCTTTAGCCGCCTCAGCCGCCAGTCTGCCTCAGGCTCAGCGCATGATCGATAGTTTAGGGAAAAATGGAATGACACTCAGGGTGATGGTGGTCGGTGGCTACGGCAATTTCGGCAGCATCGTTTGCCGGCATTTGGCGGTAGCGCCGGACATTGAGCTGGTGATCTCGGGCCGCGACCCACACAAGTTGCAGCGCAAAGTGGATGAGCTGAAAAGCCAGTCGGGCACTGGGTGCGAAGGCTGGTGTGGCGATGCCATGGGCGCCGGGTTCGCGTCCGTGTTGCGGTCGATGAACATCCAGTGGGTGATCCACACCGGCGGGCCGTTCCAGGGGCAATCCTATGCGGTCGCCCAGAGCTGCATCGACGCGGGCGTGAACTACTGCGACCTTTCCGACTGCCGCACCTTCGTCAACGGCGTGAGCGTGCTGGATGCACAAGCCCGGCAGGCAGGCGTGGCGATCCTCAGTGGTTGCAGCTCCGTGCCGACGCTGTCGTCCGCCATCATCGATCAGTACCGCTACCGCTTCACCCGCATCGACGCGATCGAACACGGTATTTCCTCTTCGGCCAAGATGCCGGGCCTGTCCACCGTCGAAGGCGTGCTGGCTTACGCAGGCAAACCGATCAAGCAACTCCGGCATGGCCAGGTGCATGAAGTGCTGGGCTGGCAGGACCTGACGCTGCGCAAGATGCCCGAGCTTGGCATGCGGGTGTTGGCGAATGTGGACGTGCCCGACATGGACATCTTCGCCAGTCGCTATGGCGCCCACACTTTGAGCTTCAAGGCTGGCGCGGGGCTCAAGCTTGGTGGTGTCGCCAACTACCTGCTGGCCCAGGCGCTGCGCACGGGAATCGTGCGAGACCATGTCGCCTGGGCCGCGCGCTTGCATCGGCTGGGTACCTGGTTCGAGCGCTTTGGCGATGGCAAAAGCGCAATGTACATCGACGTGCAAGGCCTCGGCACTGAACGGCAACCGCTGTCCCTGGCGGTGCAACTGACGGCCCTGAATGACAAAGGCCCGGAAATCCCCAGCTGCGCCGCCGTTGCCCTGGCCCTCAAAATCGCCCAAGGCTACGTGCCTGAACCCGGTGCGCGGCCGTGCGTTGGCGAAATCACCGTCGACGAATACATGGCTGCCATCAACGACCCGGCGAACCTCAGCCTGGCCGTGCAATTCTCTGACGGGCAGGGCTGACCGATGCTCTACCTGGGCCTGAAGTACATTCACATCATCGCGGCGATTTTCCTGTTCGGCTTCGGCATGGGCTCCTACCTGTACCTGATCGCCGCAAGCCGTACGGCCAACCCGCAAGTGATCGCCCAGGTGGCGCGGATGGTGGTGCAGTTCGATACCTGGATTACCACGCCGGCGGGCTTTATCCAGATCACCACCGGCTTCCTGTTGATCAAGCTTGCCGGGCTGCCGTTGACCACTGAATGGGTGCTGACGTCGCTGATCATCTTCCTGTGCGTGGGCGCGCTTTGGCTACCGGTGCTGGTGCTGCAGAAGCGGTTTCAGCAGATGGCGCTCAGTGCGGTCGAGGCGGGCAGGCCGCTGGATGATGGATACTGCGGCGTTTACCGAAAATGGTTCTGGATGGGCGTTTTCGGGTTTTCGGGGATGTTTGTGATCGTGCTGATCATGGTGACGAAGATGACGCCGTGGCAGTTGATCGGGCTGTGTTGCTGATAAGAGGAACTGCCAATGAGTGAAACCGAAGTCCAATCCACCTCACCGGATGATCACTACCGGGTCGAGGTGGCGCCCTGGGAGGCGCGGAATACGCAGTGGGTGTGTTCACCGAGGATTGTGGATACGTGGCAGGGGAGCTGTGTTTTTCAGTTTGAGGACGCTCATTGGTCGGCGGATCAGTCGGTGTGGCTAAACCCGACCACAGTGGAGCTCAAGTTGCGCAAGTTCCCTGGAGATAAAACGGGGCAGGGCGTGTGTGTGGTGATTGATTGTGCGGGGCTTGTTGCACGCTTGGGCGATGGCAGCGTGGTTGAGTTATCAGTGCTGGAAGCTGCGCTTGATGCCATTGAGCTGAAATAAACACCCGTTCAGGGCTTGGTATTCCAAGCCACTGCACACAACGCCAACCCCGCCACATTCAGCGACACCGGATTAAACGCCTCCCTGAGCATCGCCGGGCTGAACACCGCCACATCCACCAGCAGCCCCGCCAACGCCGCCGCAGCCACTGCAATCGGCCAGGCGCTGCGCGGTGAAAGTAGTATCCATAGCGCCAGGACAACTTCCCCAACCCCCGCCAGCGTGGCAAACACCTGCACTTGCTCGATCCCGTGAGCCTGGATCATCGTCCGCTCGCCCTGGCTCAACCACAGCAGCTTCGGCACCAGCCCATGGTAGGCAAACATGAACGCCAAGCCGCCTCGGGCGATCCAGTTGATGCGCACCAAGGCGTTCATAGCGGGGTCTTCAAAAAGCGCTGCTCATGATCCGGATCGGGCAACAGGCAAGTGTCGTATTTCCCGAAGAGCCGATAGCGATTGCGTGCAATGCGATCGTAAGCCCAATCCCGAAAGAAGCGCGGGATGGCGCGCAGGAGTAGCAATGGGCGCCAGCGGGCAGGCAGTTGCGCAATGATTTCGAACACCGCCTCCGAGCGCGCCCAATAGTGCCGGTCGCGGATCACTGCGATGGTGTCGAACTGATCCAGCGGCAACCCGGCCCAGGCCAATAGCGCCTGACCTTCGGGCGACTGAACGGCCGCTAACCGCACACGCCGGTCGTGGTCGTGGCGAATCAGGAACCTTGCCCAGCCGTTGCACAGCTTGCACACGCCGTCGAACAGCACCACGGTTTCGCCGGGCTTGAGGAGTGGTGCGGGAGTAGGGCGGGTGTGGGAGGCAGGCATCAGCGTGGGTCCAGTCGGGCCGGGTTAGCCTGGATCATACCCGCGTTCGGCACGACTCAGTGCAGCCCTCAGCCCTGCTGATGCGCTGGTCAGCGGAGCAGGGCCCGCCGTTACCAGCGAAGCGGCGCCGCTCATGGACGCTTGCCCCAGTGCCACGATAGACGCGCCGTCCATATAGGCACGGTCAGCAGCCCTGGCGATGGTCGCCAGGTAACCCAGCAGATCGCCCGCCTTGAACATCGCCCATGCCCCCGGAACCCACTGCACCTCCACCGAGGCCCCGGCTTGCTGGGCCACTTGGAGAAACAGGCGAGAAGTTGGCTCGATAGTGGTTTCGATGGCGCACAACACCGTAACCTTCCCGCCGGCATGAACCGCTGCGAAGGCCAGCGCTTCATCGGCGCGCAAAATCGGCACTTGGGTGTGAGCCCCGGCGAGTTCAACCACCGGGCCCAGGGTCGAACAGGTGAGCACCACCGCATTGCAGTGCCGGGCCAGCGCAACAAGCTCCCGTCGCGTTTGCTCGGCTACATCAGCGGTCAGTTTGCCTGCGCGTTCGACCGCTGCCAGCAGATCGGCCCGGACTGCATGATGCAATACCTGCGGCCCAATCCCCAGCGCTGCGGCGGCGGTGTCAAACACTGCAATGTTGCTCTCGGCGGTATGAAGGCAGGTAATCCGCATCGCTCAGGTCTCCGGCGCTTTTGAACACCCGTCGACTTTAACGCGACAACACCGGCGCCGCGCCTTTTTCCTCCGCGCCCACCTCATGCAGGGAAATCCGCGAGGTCTCCGGCAACGCCAACCCACCCGCCAGCGCCAGCAACGCCACCGCAATCAGATAAAACGCCGGCGATAGATTGCTGCCCGTGGTGCTGATCAACCACGTCGCCATCAACGGCGCCGTACCCCCAAAGATCGTATAAGCCATGTTGTAAGTAATCGCCGAAGCGGTGTACCGCGTGCGGGTCGGAAAGGTCTCCGACAGCAACGCCGCCGTCACCACCCCACACAACACCGCGCCCACCGCCAGCAGCATCACCCCTACCACCGACGCCGCGAACGAGCCGGAACTGGCCATCAGGAACGATGGATACACCACCACCATCAACAACACACACGCCGTCATCACCGTGACCCGACGCCCCACCCGATCCGAATACAACCCCGCCAGCGGGCAAATCGCCGCCGCGAAAATCAGTGCAATCAGCGACACCAGCAACGCCATTGCACGGCTCAGCCCACCCGCCACCTGCAGATACGTCGCGAAGTAGGTGGTGAACATATAAAACGACAGCGCCGTGAGCGACACAAAAGCGCCCAGGCAGCAGATTGCCGCACCATGGTTGCGCAAGGTTTCCTTGAGCGGGGAGTGGGCGACCGCGTGTTCCTGCTTCACCGCCTGGAACGCTGGCGTCTCATCCAGCTTCCAGCGCAGGTAAAGCCCCACCAAGCCCAGCGGCGCGGCGATCAGGAACGGCAGGCGCCAGCCCCAACTGCCCATCGCCTCGGCGGACAACGACGCTTCAAGTGCATAAGCCACCACCGCTGCGGCGGCGAACGCAGAGAACGTCGACACCGGCACAAAGCTGCCATACCAGGCGCGTTTGTCACTCGGCGCGTGCTCCATCAGATAGGCACAGGCACCGGCGTATTCACCCCCGGCGGAGAAGCCCTGGGCGCAGCGGATCAGCGACAACAGAATCGGCGCCGCTACACCAATCGCGGCGTAGGTGGGCAGCAGGCCGATCAGCGTGGTGGCGCCGGCCATCAGCAAAATCGTCATGGCCAGCGTGCGTTTGCGGCCGATCCGGTCGCCGAGCATGCCGAAGAAAATCCCGCCCAGGGGCCGAAACGCGAAGGCCACGGCAAATACCGCGAAGGTCTTGAGCAGCGCCGCGCTGGCGTCGCCGCTGGGGAAGAATTGTTGGGCGATGGTGGTGGCGAGGAAGCCGTAGACGGCGAAGTCGAACCACTCGACGAAGTTACCGATGCCGGCGGCGATGATCACTCTTCGCAGGGTTTGCGGGCTGACCTGTTCGGTGGAGGGGCTCGTCATAGGGGAAGGCCTCGGCGGTGGTAGGGGGATGCTTGATTATCGGGGGCGGCCGTTGGGCGGCGGGGCTCAAAAGAGTCGTCCGCGTAGTCAGTAGCGACTTGATGGGGTAGGGCAGAGGCAGGAATTGGGCCAATACATGTGGCCCGCAGGGTGAAATGATTTGAATCCAGCGCGCGCCTTGTAGAGAATCCCCGCCTTTGGCTCGAAAGGATGCGTGCGATGAAGTTCGATGGGACTTTCCAATACCTGGGCAATCACGGGATCGTTTTCAACGTCTCGCAGATCACCCTCACCGACAGCGACCGCGGACGCCTGAGCGAGCTGCATTTTGGCGAAGCGAAAAGCGCCCACTATGAGGTCAACCGTAAGGTCGTCGAGGTGTACGACAAGATGTTGGCCAAGAACCTGCCGTGCCAGATGATGATCGGCATCTCCAAGCCGCTGACCCGGCAACAGGGCGATACCCTCAATGCCCAGCGCACCAAGATCGCTAACCTTGCCGCCACCGCCTTCGGCTCTGCCGCCACTGTGGCCTCCCCCTACGCGGTTGCTCCTGTAGGGGGCGGTGTGCGGATGTACGTGAATGAAATCTTGCCCACCTATCATGCAGGCGACGTATTGGTCAGCATCGAGGCGCAGGTCAACGGCGGTATCGGTCCGCAGCGCACCGTTTCGACACTGATCATCAAGACCTGACTGGAGAAACACATGTCCGAAATTATCCAGTTGGTCATTGCCCTGGTGCTTTACTTTCTGTTGGATCGTTTTTTAAAGCCGTATCTGCTTCGCAAGTGGCTGGGGATGTTGCTGGTAGCGGGTGGTGCGGTGGGCTGCGTTGCTGCAAGTCAGATCCACTTATCAGGGTTTGATCTGGGGCTGATGTCGATCTTTGCCGTTCCGCTGGGATTAGGTTTGTTCAAGAGGCGGCGACGGTTCGAGCCGATTGGCTGACGAGAGGCAGGCATTTCCGCTGATTGGCGCCTGTTCAACCTTGGTATTACTCAACCCGGCCCCATAACTAGGGCTGTATCCATCCAGGGGAAGAACACGCCATGAGCAACCAAACTGAAACCGCCATCCTCGCCGGCGGCTGCTTCTGGGGCATGCAAGACCTGTTGCGACGCTACCCCGGCGTGCTGCAAACGCGCGTCGGCTACACCGGCGGCGATGTGCCGAACGCCACCTACCGTAACCACGGTAACCATGCTGAAGCCATCGAGATTGTTTTCGACCCGACGGTGATCACCTACCGGCAGATTCTCGAGTTCTTTTTCCAGATCCACGACCCGAGCACGCCCAACCGTCAGGGCAATGACCTTGGCCCCAGCTATCGTTCGGCGATCTATTACCTCAGCGAACAGCAACGCGACGTGGCGGAAGACACCGCAGCGGATGTGGATGCCTCGGGGTTATGGCCAGGCCGTGTCGTGACGGAAATCGAACCGGCGGGGCCGTTTTGGGAAGCGGAGCCGGAGCATCAGGATTACCTGGAGCGTATCCCCAACGGCTACACCTGCCACTTCATCCGCCCCAACTGGAAACTGCCGAAACGCGGTTAAAAATGTGGGAGCGGGCTTGCTCGCGAATGCGGTGGGTCAGTGAAGAATTTGCTGACTGACACACCGCATTCGCGAGCAAGCCCGCTCCCACATAAAGCAGCTCCTGCATAAGGCGCCTCGCTCACAGGGCGCCTTTCCCCTCAGCGCATCTGCAGAATGATCGGGCTGCTGCTCGCCGGGCCCGTGTGCTCACGCAATTTGCCCACCGCCTTCGCATCCACCGCACCGCCCTGATTGCCCCACGTGCCGCGCACAAACGTCAGCACTTCAGCAATCTCCTGGTCCGACAACTGCTCCCTGAACGCCGGCATGCGATAAGCGTCCGCCACATTCGCCGCCACCACCCGCTGTGAGCCATTCAGCGTGATATTGATAGCCGAAGCATTCTCCTTGGCCAACGCTGAAGTCGCACCCGCCAGCGGCGGCATCCAGTCCGGTTGCCCTTTACCTTCCAACCCATGGCACGACGCACAACGGGTCACATAGGTATGGGCACCCGGCGCATCCAGGCGTTCCGCAGCCGACACCGCCTGATACTGCCAGGCCTTACCATCACGCTGCTCATCCCCCGGCAACGACCTGAGATACCGCGCAATCGCCGCCAGGTCATCGTCGGTCATGAACTGCGTGGAGTTGTTGAACGCCTCGGTCATCGACCCATAAACCACCGCATGTTTATTGCGACCGGTCTTCAGGAATTGCACCACTTCCGGCTCGCTCCAGCGCCCCAGGCCCGTGTTGTGATCGTCCCGCAGGCTCGGTGCGTACCAGCCATCCAGCAAACCACCGGCCAGGTAGGGCTTGCCGCTTTCATCCAGCGCCTTCTCGTTAAAGGCCAGGCCCCGTGGCGTGTGGCAACTGCCGCAATGCCCCGGCCCCTGCACGATGTAAGCGCCGCGGTTCCACAGTTCATCCTTCCCGGCCTTCGCTACGTAGGGCTTGCTGTCGGTAAACACACCATTCCACAGCGCGATGGGCCAACGCATATTCAATGGCCAAGGGATCGAACTCTCGATATTCGCCTGCCGCACCGGCGCCACGCCCTTCATGAAGAACGCATACAAGGCGCGCACATCATCGTCGCTGAGCTTGGCATAGGACGGATACGGCATCGCCGGATACAGGCGACGCCCACCCGGCGCGACACCCTGGCGCACCGCGCGGTCGAAGTCGGCGAGGCTGTAGTGGCCGATACCCGTTTCCGGGTCCGGCGTGACGTTAGTGGCATGGATCGCCCCCAGCGGCGTGGCCATTTCCAGCCCACCGGCAAAAGGCGCGCCGTTGGGCACGCTGTGGCACGCCACACAATCGCTGAGCCGGGCGACATACTCGCCTCGGGCGATCAGCGCCGGGTCTGCGGCGACAGGCTCGGCGCCCAGCGGCGACACCGGCTCACGGGTGACATACCAGGCCAACAGGCCTGCCGCGACCAGGCACGGCAGCGCCAGCCAGCCAACGGTTCTTGCGAATCGACGGTTGTTCATAAGTGCTCAGGCCCCGGTCAGGTGAAGGAGTAGCGGCTTAACGGCATGCTGCGAATGCGCTGCCCCGTCAAGGTCGCCACGGCGTTGGCCACGGCGGGTGCCACAGCTGGCAGCGGCGGTTCGCCGATACCACCCATTTTTTCCCCGCTCTCGATCACGCGCACATGCACCCTCGCCATCCGCGAAGGCGGCAGCACCGGATACAAATCGTAGTTACGCGCCCGAGGCAAGCCGTCCACATACACCGCCTCTTCCAACAGCATCTGGGACAAGCCCAGGGACACTGCCCCATTCACCTGCGCCTCGACAATCGCCGGGTTGACGATGCTGCCCGGGTCGATCGCCTGCCAGATGTCATGCACCTTGACCTGCCCGTTCTCGATCGACACCTCGGCGATCACCGCCGTCTGCGTGCCGAACGGCGACGCCATCGCCACCCCACGGGCGCGCTTGCTGCCGTCTTCAGCGACAAACGGACCGCGTTTCCAGCCCCCCGACAACTCGCCCACCGCCTTCAGCAGCGTGGTCAGCCGCTGGTTATCCCGCAACAGATGCAGGCGCAACTCGAACGGGTCTTTGCCGCCCTTGTCAGCCAGTTCATCCAGAAAGGCTTCATAGAAGAAGTCATTCAGCGAGTTACCCACCGACCGCCAATAACCCAGCATCACCGGGCCCTTCACATAAATCTGCGCGATCCGCTTGTTGGGAATCGCATAGGACTTCCCGGACAACCCCTCCAGCGCCGTCGGGTCGAGCTTCTCGCCCTGTTTGCCGGCCAGAGCCTCGGTCGGCCCCTCTGTGGCACTCACCGCTTCAATCGCTACCGGCCAGCCGTCACTGTCCAGCGCCCCACGGAAATTCACCGCCGCCACGGGACGCAGCACATCCCGCAGAAACTCTTCTTCACGGCTCCAGATCAACTTCACCGGGCGCCCGACCGCCTTGGCCAACTCAATGGCCTGCGGGTAAGGGCTGGCCGAGTCATACAGAAAATGCCGGCCGAAAAACCCACCCAACAGCGGCGAATGCAGGGTAATCCGCGACGGGTCCAAGCCGGTGCGCTTGGCTATATCGGCCAGGAACATGTCCTGCGCCTGATTCGGCAACCAGATCTCCAGCGAACCGTCAGCATTGAAACGCGCCAGCGCCGAAGGCGGCTCCAGCTGAGCATGGTGCAGATACTGGTTGTGGTAAGTGGCCTCGATCTTGGTCTTGGCGTTGGCCAGCGTACCGGCCACATCACCCTCGTTCTCATCATCCCGGGCCGGGCCGGTTTCTGCGGCCAGGCGCTTGAAATGCTCGTCGCTGGAAAAGTCCTTCGGCATCCCGCGCACTTTCGAATCCGCCGTCGGCTCCAGCCAGTCCACCTGAATCGACTCCACCGCACGCTTGGCATGCCACCACCGCTCAGCCACCACCGCCACCGCACCCGGCAGGCGATGCACCGAATGCACCCCCGGCATGGCCTTGACCTGGTCCTCGTTGCGCAGGCTGCCCACCGTCATGCCCAAGCGGGGCGCATGCTGCACCGCCGCGTGGAGCATGCCGTCCACCTTCATATCAATGCTGTACAGCGCCTTGCCGGTGGACTTGTCATACGCATCCAGACGCTTCACCGGCTTGCCGATCCAACGGAACTGGCTCGGGTCCCGCAGCTTCACACTGGCCACATCCGGCACCGGCAGGTCCATCGCCCGCCCGGCCAGCTCGCCATAGGTAAGGGAACGACCGGACGCCGCGTGCACGACCTTGCCCGGCTCGGTCGACAACTCACCCACCGGCACCTTCAACGCCTGTGCCCCGGCCTCCAGCAACATCGCCCGGGCCAGCGCACCCAGCCGGCGCATCGTCGGGTAACTCATGCGCACCGACATACTGCCGCCGGTGATCCGCATGCCATTTTCCATCACCACAAAGGCCTCGCCGGGCGGGGCGCACTCCACCAGGAACGTGGCCGGGTCGGCGTCCAACTCCTCGCCGACAATCTGCGCCATTGCCGTGAACGTACCCTGGCCGCCTTCAATAAAGGGGCTGAGCAAACGAATCGTGTTGTCCGGACGAATCTCCAGGAACGCCGGCACCTGCGTACCGCGCTCACCAGCCGCCGCCGCAGTGGCCGCCTGCACCCGGCCAGAACCCAACGGCAGACCAAAGCCAATCACCAACGCACCCACGGCCGTACTGGCCAGGAAACGACGGCGGGACAGGTTCACCGGGTCATTCAACGCCGCGACCAAAGGCAGGGCAGCGGGATCAATGCGAACGTTCATCAGGCCTCTCCCTTCGCAAGGTCATGCACCGCCGCATGAATCGCGTTATAGGTGCCACAGCGGCAGAGATTGACCATCGCCGCGTCGATCTGCGCATCGGTCGGCTTGGGCGTTTGCTTGAGCAGCGCCGTCGCCGCCATCACCTGGCCGGACTGGCAGTAACCGCATTGGGCGACCTGGAATTCGACCCAGGTGGCGACCACCCGCTTGCCGACGTCATCCGACTCGATGGCCTCGATAGTGGTGATCTCCCGACCGACCACCCCGGAGACCGGCGTGACGCAGGAACGGACCACATTGCCGTCCACAAGCACAGAGCACGCACCACACTGCGCCAGACCGCAGCCATATTTGGTGCCGGTCATGCCCAGGTTGTCGCGGATGACCCAGAGCAGAGGCGTGTCGGGTTCTGCATCGACTTGGTGGGTCTGCTGGTTAATTCGTAATTCCATGGCTCACCCGCTGATCATCGGTTGGTGTTGCATTTTTTTAGTATTTTTGGGCGGTGAAGTGGGGCTTCGCCGCTGGGCATCGTAGGCCCAGTTGGTTCACGCGCGCGTGGTTTGAGTAGTTTAGCGGGCGTTTGGATTGACTCTAGACCGTAGGTCAGGGGGGCGCTATGCGGGGGATGAAAGGTCGGAGGATTAGGCAAGTATTCGACAGGATTGCGATAGGGGAGGCGGGCATATGCGCGTGAGCGTCAATCGGTGGACGTTCGATCTACCAAGCTTCGTGGTTGCCCTGGTCAGCACGGTAGCTGTAACTTCGTCCTTTAGTTAGCGAGGATATTTCATTGAACGACTCTGAACATCTGAAAGAACTTTGCGCCCGTTTTAACGCTGGAGAACAGCTGAGTTATACGTTTTTCTGGGGTCACCAACGCAGCAAAACGGCCGTCACCGCTTCGTGCTTCAGCCAATGGTTCGAGGCTGGGTTCATTGTCGAGGGGCAACATTACCCTACAGCCGAACACTTCATGATGGCCGAGAAAGCGGCCTTGTTCGACGATCAGGAAATCCGTGCGCAGGTGCTCCGAGCTCCTACACCCAATGCCGCCAAAGCACTTGGCCGCAACGTGCGCGGATTCAATGACAAGGTTTGGCTGCAACACCGATACGACATCGTCGTTCGAGCGAACCAGGCCAAGTTCTCTCAGAATCCACCGTTGAACGAATACCTTCTACAAACCGGTTCGCGGGTTATTGTCGAAGCCAGCCCGGTTGATAACATTTGGGGTATAGGGCTCGCACAGGACAACGCGGATGTGAACAATCCGAATCTGTGGAAGGGTTTGAATCTGCTGGGATTTGCGCTGATGCAGGTGCGGGATGGGACAAATCTGCCAGCCTCAAGGTAGTGCCCTGAGCTTACTCACGAAAAACGCGAAAGCCTTGGTGAAGGCCAGGGCTTATTAAATGCGGCCTATCTAAGACAGCGCATTAATCAACAAAAGCTGAGTTGCCCGAATTTTCGTCGATACGTTCGAGCGGCGGCTTCTGGCCGGTAGCTGCCGCTCATGAACGACCCCTTTCGCACCTAACCGGAAGAAGCTCATGCTCATGGTGTTACCGAAAATCGAACTCAAGGAACTGTCGGTGAAAGCGGAAGCAGACGGTTTAACGCTGAGTGATCTAGTCCCCATTTGCGAAAGGTTCGGCGTTGCACCGCATGATGTGCTGAATGAGCTGTCCGTCGCGGTTGCGGAAGGCTACATACAAGGATCTCTGCTCTATGAGTTTTGCAACGGCGTTATGAACGGGATCATAAATACTGTGGTTGAAGTAGGAATGACTAACGACATGCCTCAGCCCGCTTTCTTGCTTTACCAGGCATTCGATCAAGGTGAATGGTTCCGCAGTAACGACCCACCGGGAACTGACCCCAGTGAGAAATACACGAAGCCGGTGGTCGAGGAAATAATGCGTACCCTTGGAGACTAGCTTTCACAGATCGGAATGTTTTCGCTTTTCGGCGGGAAGATACTGGATCGAACGCCGCTTTTGGCCGATCTCTGCCTGTCGCGAGTGCCGTAATCGGCCCAGAGCGGGCGCCCAGACATTCAAACCAAACGAGTAGATAATCGACTGCTATTCCAGCCGTTTCCAGTGCGTATGAACAACGAATCTTCCCAACGCGAATCTACCGGCAGTACAGCATATAGCCTTGCGCAGGCCCACGGTGCCCGGCCCCTGTCCGTTGATGGCTATCATCAAACGGTAGAACTGTGCGGTCGCGTCGCCTGCGGCTGGCTGTTTCGCTACAGGATCATTTGCAGCTTGGACATCCCAGCGCATGACCAACAGTCATTCGCTGGCGCCGTAGGTTGCTTGGTTGCTGACGACGGAGAGATACGTGATCTATCAGGTCCGATGTTCATGGACATGCTTCACATGCTGGCATAGCTCGAGGGACCACTTTTGGTCGTGAGCGGCGGATTTCAGGCTTGGATGATCTCCAGCGCGATCTCGTGCCCGCTCACGTGGCTGCCGACGCAGCCGAGGAGTGAGATTGCGGAGTTGCTGCCGCATAGGTGGCGATCGGTGTAGTTACGTAAGGCGTGATGCCCGGCAGCAATCTGCGATCCGAACACTGGTACCTATAATTCGCGTCCAAGGAGTAACGCTTGAAAAAGATCGGAATAGTTTCATTGGTATGTTGTGCAAGTGTTTTCGCGACAGAATTGCAGTACGACCACTACGCAGCAGGTAACAGAGAACTTGGGGCCAGGATTACTCAACTAGATAGCGCGAAAATTTTGGCTGAGGAGACGCGGCTCGCCCCCTTGCCAGTGACCTGCTACTAAAGGTCAAACCGATGATCCGCCAGGGCGGTAGCGGTAAAGCGATCCAGGACTTTTTAGTGGAGCGGTTTTCGCAGTATGGATGGCGGCCGATGTTGGTGGGCTATATGGGGTACCCAGAGGCAGTGCCGGTTTCGGTGAATAATCAGGTGGGTAATGCACTACCCACTGACATACCTTTTCCGGATGCTGCACTTGTCAAAGTGGAGCTGGTAGCCGCATCGCCCCAGGCCCATGTAGCCCAGGTATGGACATTCGCCACCCCCAATGCCACTGAACAACAGCGGAAATTATTAATGACCGCCCGCCGCGCGCTGCAAAGTGGTATCTCCCAGATTCGGGCCGGCGAGCGGCTATCTAATGTGGGCAATGCCATTCAACAGGAGCTTGATGCCAACCAAGTGGTCGCCGTGCATGAGCTAGTGGGATACTCCATGGGCCAGATGCGGATTCAGAAACCTCAAGTGCTCGGTTATAAGAGTGCCATCAACGATGAAAGCCTGATGAAAGCCGGACAGGTGCTAAACGTCTATGTGGTGGCGAAGTTGGGCACCTTCGGGGTTAGGTTCCAACCGCCGGAATTCTGGACCGTTCTCACCCAAGACGGTGCGGATAGCGTGATGCTTTCGGCGATGGTCAAGGTGACTCATGATGGGCACCGAATACTTAGCAAGTTGATCGACTGACCGTATCAGAACGCGGTTACGCAACCTGTAAAAATGGTGTCAGACCACGATAGCAAATCATGGAACGTGATCTGATCCGATCTTCCTATACTGGCCATCCCAGCATGCCAGGCGAAGCGCGACCTATGCCCATCGAACCCAATCAAAACTCCCCAGTGACGTTAGTCCGCGCTCAACAAAGCGACCTGGACGACCTTGCTGCCCTTCGAATTGAGGCCATGCGCGAAAGCCTGGAGCGCGTCGGTCGATTTGATCCTGTACGGGCGCGCGAGCGGTTCGTTAGCGGTTTTGAAGCCCACACCACACACCACATTGAGGTGTCTGGAGAGAGGGTTGGCTTTGTAGTGGTCAAGCATCACCCCAATGAACTCGTGCTCGACCACTTATACGTGAGGCCGAGCGCGCAAGGGTCAGGGATCGGTTCTGCTGTGCTCACTCAGATTTTCAAAGAGGCGGATGCGGCTGCACTCCCGATTAAAGTAGGTGCCCTCAAAGACAGCGCCTCGAATCGTTTTTACACCCGCCATGGTTTCCAGTTCGTCGAAAGCGGTGAGTTCGACAATTATTATGTCCGTCAGAATCTTACAGTGAGCGGCCCAGCATGTTAGTGGGTTGAAGGGATGCAGGAATTTCCGCTCATCAGCGCCACTAAGCGCTAGCCTAAAACCAGCAAATAAAGGGGACGGCTTCATTAAAAATGGATCCGTCCCTTTTTCGTTCCACCTCTCGACTTACGCGACCTGAGCCTTGGCGGGAGGCCGGGCAGACTTGCGATAAGTCAGCAGCACAATCCCCGTCACCACAATAACCCCGCCCACCACCTGCCCGGCGCTGAGCATCTGGTCGAGCACGATCCAGCCCATCAACAACGTTGCCAGCGGCTCAATGTTCATCACCGGTGCATTACGCGGCATATCCAGGCGCGGCACCGAAATGAACAGCACGATAAACCCCGTGCCATACAGCACCACCAACGTGGCCAATGCCAACCAACCGGTACTGGTGGCCGGCAGGTTCAGGCCATCGACAAGCGCACCGCTCAAACCCGCGAGGTTGACGCTGCTGAACACGATAAAGATCGTCAGCAGACTGCGCACCGAACCGCGCACCTGAGACAGCTTGTGGTCGGTGATCCACAGCGCGCAGGCGAATACGAACGCGGCGCAAAAGGCCAGGGAGACGCCGACCAGCCATTCCGGGCCGAGGGTGGTGTTGGCGGAGAGACGGCCGGGTACGTCCAGCACGAAGACCAGGCCCACCAGAATCAGGCCCATCAGCAAGGCCGTGCGTGCGGTAGGGCGTGGGCCGCCGAGTGCCCAGGTGAGCAGGGCCAGCAGGATGGGGAAGACGTTGGCGACCAGTAAGGCCAGCGCTACCGGGACGCGGGCGACGGCGGAGTAGAGGCAGAGGCTTTGGGTGGCGATGAGCAGGCCCAGAAGGACTTGCCAGCGCCAGGCGCCTGGGGGGAGGCGGAGGTTTTGGCGTTGGTATAGGACCAGTATCGCCAGAACCAACAGGGTGCCGCCGGAGCGCATGAGAATTGCCAGGAGGACTCCGGCGCCGTCGTCGAAGGCTACACGGGCGGCGATGTGGTTGCCGGCGAAGGCGCAGCCCATGCAGAGGAGGATCAGGACGGCGATGTGGCGGGGGAATTGGGTGGGGGCAGGGGGAGTCATGGTGGGGGCTCGGGAGTTGGCGCCATCGTCGGGGATGGGGGATTATTTTTAGGTTGTCGTACAACTTGGTGATGGGATTTGTAGCGTGTTTGGTAGGAGGGGGCAAGGGGTTGTTTTAGTTTGGTTGGCTAAGAGTCACTACTGAAGCAGCATCGCAGTGGATGACACGAAAGCGGCCGTGCGAGGAGGACAGCTTTCGACCAAAAGCAGGCGGCTGTAGGTGCCAGAATCGCTCAATAGCGGCTCTTTGCCATCATCCTGCGTCCGAAAATTTATTGTTAAGGACAGGGATCAGCTCTCCTCTGTGAACGCAGAGTAAAGTTCACATAATCGTCGTTATCGGCCCGGTAATGACACAGCCATACTTCTCCTGTAGTAGTTTTAATTGCACTCCAGCTTTTCTCCGCATTACGCGCAGATAATCATCTAAAGCTTTGTAGTCATTTGAGTTCTCATTCATGACTTCCTGTGATATTTTTCCTAATGCTGTGAATATTTTCTTTAATTCCGAATCGAGTTGTATTTTTTTTGATTCGCGACCGATAAATTTTCGCAGTTCATCAAGAGACTGAATTACGAACTTATAGTTTTCATAGACTCCATCTATATAAAATACACCTTTGGATGAGATTTCATCGGCTAACGCTTGGGCTAGCTGGAAGTTCTCTGTCTGTTTTCTGAGCAGAGGAAGAGGGCTTTTGTGAGTGCGGAGTAATCCTGAAATTATCTCTTCATGCGCCTCCTTCCAGCTGTAAAGGGTTTCTTTCGGGTAATCTGCGCCTTTGTTCTTATCTATCAATGTGTGGCAGTTTGCGCAAAGCCATATAGCATTTTCGATATCTCCTAAAGAATGAGAGTCAATACTCTCATTCCTAGCAGCACCATTTTTTTCTCCGATTATATGAGCAGCTTCACCTAACTTGTATTTCAGATTGATGTCGGTGGTAGAGGGGCCAATTGTTAAGGTGTTACATTCGGGATTGTTACATATGTAAGCCGATCTGTATGCGATTAGCTCAACAATTTTTCGATCAAATGCCATGGGTATGCCTTAATTTATAATATTGAAGTTCAAATTGTATTTGGTGGGCTCTAGAGCACGGTAGCCAATGTTTACATTGTTAGCTATGCAATTGGATAGCGTATATTGTTGGTGTAAGGCGATCCAAGATAGTTTACTGCATCTATCGTCGTGATCTGATTGTCGCAGATATCGTTACATAAGAGCATGAACCACTTAAGTAAAGCATACTCAGCTTCCTCCGGTGTACTGTGATACAACCCGGTAGCCTCTCTTGGATCAGTTATTAGGCCTGAGTCTGAATGATAGGAAATAATCCCTTTGTTCAGCACGCAGACGAGGTTGGGCCATAAGTTTCTGCTAATAAGGTTTAGTTCGATAGCTAGATTTTCAGTTACTGTCTCGAGGCTGGGGCTATCTGAGCAAAAAATGAAGGTCCATATTGAGTCGCATTTATTTGCTTGAGGCGATAGATGTGAGTTGTGCCGGAAATGATAGCCTAGGCGTGCCGTGTTGCCGCCATTACCTGTTCTGTCAAGCTCGCCAATTTTCTTCAACTTCCCGATGGCATCTATTAGCTCTGATTTATCCATATAGCTTTTAACTTCACCAACTGCAACAACAGATTCGCATGGATACAAATATTTGTTTTTTGTGACTTTAAATCTCGGTGCGACGAAGCGGTCATATATTACGATATCAACTTGGCTGGAAACTTTTCCATTAATATCAACTACAAATCCAGAGTCGACGCCGAATCTTTCTGGAAGATATTCTTTTAGTAGTGCTTTAATTACTTCTTCGCGGCCTGCACCTCGCTCTCCTAGGTGAGGGATGTTAGATGCCAGATCATCATAGTCCACCTTAATTTGTTTGGATACGGATTTGAAAATTTGTTGTATGTTTACGTAGTCTGTTTTTTTCATGATTGTCTGATATGTTTGAAGATGGGTTGTAGACGGCGCCACTCAGCGAGTCTAACGACTTAATCAGTTTTTCAGTATTGCCCTGAAAAATAGAGCTTGTTTATTTTATTAACAATAGATTCCTTTCCTTTTGCAACTTAGCTAGAACCATTATCGTGTTGCTTTTGAAGGTTTATTAAGTTTTCGTTCAGGCTGTTGGCATAATATCTTAAAAAAGGATATAGTTCTGGCGCTCTAAAGCGAGCTATGATTTCTGGTTGACTCTTTGTTCCTTTAAATACGATCCAATCAATTAGATTTCTGTTGCACTCTGATTCGATTTCTATGCTGAAGTGCGCAATAGAGTGTCTTAGGTTTTTAATAAGTTCGCGTAGCGTTTGAATTGAGTTATCTATTTTTGTGTGTGTTAAACCCATTCTGTGTAAGGTTTCTTTGTTTAACTCCTCTTTTGGTATGTAGTCTATTGCTCGTTCTTTTGGCATTACTATAGTTCCGAGAAGGCAATTTATCGTTAGTGTATAATTGAGTTGCTCCGAAAAATTTTCTTTTTGGACTAACTTTGTGTACTGATCAATTAGGTGGATTGTTCTGTTTAGGAAGTCAAACTCTAAATTTCTGTAGTTTCCCATCGTTGTCGGTTTCCATGTGTCATAGATTGGGTGACTTTCAGCTTTATGTGTTTTAAGTTTGCTTGTTAGTCGGCACCGTTTCTAATTTATCTGTACTTAATAATTACGGTGAGCTGCTTTTTAGCCTTCTAGAGCTTAGGTGGTGCAGTAGTACTGCGTTATATAGATTTAAGGTGCGATATACTAAAGCTGTTAGCCTATTTCACAAATAGGTGGTTTGAACTGATCGCCAAAATCTTTCTCTGCAGTTTTTCTTCGAGCGAATATTTCTTTCGAGAATACTCTCAGCTTGGCAATATCCTCAAGAACTTCAGATGGAGCAGGTCGGTTTTCTGCCAGCGTTTTCGATTTGTCATGTCCGAACATCCAGTTACTTGTTTTTGTCATTTGTTGAGTTATTGTATTTGCGTCAGTGGGCTCAATTTTTAGCTGATCTAATCTAAGCGTTTGAACGCTATTTCTGCCACGTGTAACGATTTGGCAGAATAGATCCTGCTCGATCAATGATTCCCAAGCTTCCCTTAGTAAGCAGTAAAGCAAAGCAGTTCGTTGGTTGTAACTTTCAATATCAGTTTCGTGTAAATTTTTGAATGAGTGAATATCTTCCTCTAGTTGTTGTGCTCGTTGAGCCGTACTCATGCCGCGCCAAGGTGCTTTGTTAAAGCAAAAATCGGAATCCGTTCCATTTCTGCGTATAGTAAATGTAGAGCGGGCCGGTCCTTTTCCTAAGCTTAAAGCGATATCATCGCATTTTCCCTCGATTTCCATAATTAATGAAAGGTCGTGTGTAAAAATGATGACTTGTCGTGTTAGCGCCTCTTTCGCTAGTCGTTGTGCGATTCGTTCTCGATATACATGATCTAACGAGCTGACTGGATCATCTAATATTATTGGAGCGGTATTTTTGAACGTTTTGATTTCCGCCAAGAAGGCCGACAGGGAAATCACTTTTTGCTCACCTTCACTAAGTATTTTACTAGGGCGTTTAGTTGCGATGGAAAAGCTATGCGATGTATCGGAGTCACGAACAACAGGTGAGATTTTTACGTCAAGGGAAACTCCCATGAACACTAACTCAGTCTTAAAATTTTCTATGAAGTCTGGTGTGACTAATTGTGAGATTATAGATTTGGCTTTCGTAGAGAATTTTTGTTTAGTACTTCTTATGGAGCTTAATGCATTAGAGACTTTTTTGTTGAAGGCTAGAGATTGTTGATATGCAATAATTAGATCTTGCGATTTGTACAGGTTGTGGGCTAACTGCAGTTCAGAATGTCGTGCTACATTTTTTTTATGCTTGTCTGGTGCTATAGTTTGCTGTATTTCTTGATTTTTTTGTTTTAGAGCTTCTGTCAGCTTTTGTGACAGTGGATCTATATCTATTAGTCCAGAATGATATGTAAGGCTTTCATTGTTCTGGAGTTCAAAGTATTCTTTTCTCGATTTTATGATTTTAAATATTTCGTCAATTTTATAATCACTACCAAGGATGTCAGTTAGGTCGGCGCAAAGCGGCTCGTAGGACTCTTGGTCGGGCACAATAAGGTCGTTAATGGCTTTTTTTGCTATGGAAATATTTTCAAGAGCTTTCTCATATACTGCTTTGCTCTTGTCTGATATGTAAGAGTCAAACCGTGAGAGTCTTTCTTTAGCCTCGTGCTCAAGTGGCTGCATGCATAAAACGCATAGGGAGTCGTGATCAGTGTTGGGAAAGCTTTTTCCAGTGTAGGCGTGATGCTCTGAAAACTCTTTTGCAGCATTGAAGAGCAATTTCCAAGCTTCTGTGTGTATTCCCTCCAGCGGTTCAAAAATATCTGATTTTGAGATAGCTAGGTCGTACGCTTGTTTTGATATGGATGCCGCATTTTGTAGATCAGATACTTCCTTTGCTTTTTGGCTGCTGAGTATCAGTAGGTAACCCTTAAGCTTTGACATAACTCTAGGGATTCGGGTATCAATAAGAGCGATGATTTTCTCGAGTTTTTTTGCACTCGTACCGTTTTCATTTTCTTGAATAGCAATTCCTAAGGCGTTTAGTTCAGTCTGCTTCTCATCGTTCCAAGAAATAGTGTTTTTTATGCTTTGAATCGTAGTTTTTTCAGAGATTGCCTTAAGCCAACCGTGGACGAGAGGAAAACTTTCAATTTCCGGTATGTCGGGAAGTTTTGCTGTCTTAAGCTTCCCAGAAACTATTGTCTTGATTTCTTCTGTTATTGCTGCTACTTCGTCAAAGATTTCTACGCCTTTTGGCTTGTAGGTTACTTGGTTGTTTTTTTCTAGTAGCACTTTTCCGGAGTCGGAGTCGTATACGTTTATATCGGAGAGGTCTGTTAAGGTACTACCAGGCGACCATTCCCATACAAATCGTTCTCCGTTTTTTATAAAGGAGATTTTTGCGCATTGTGAACCTTTCTGGGGTTTATATATATTTGGAAGTATTTCCGGTTCTACGTGTTTAGCAAAGCAAGCGTTTTTTAACAGTCTTGTATATCCGGATTTTCCAGAACCGTTTTCACCATAAATTAAAGTGATACCGCTATGACTAAATGGAAGTGTCGATCCGTTATAAATTGCATTTACATTTTCTACTGAATGCACACTGCATAATTTAATTGGGTCAGATAGAGGTTGGTCGTCAGCAGTTTCACTCTGAAAAAAAGGTGCGGTACAGTTTTTCTGCTCTCCCGCTTCCTCAATTTCAAATGCTGCGATGACGTTGTCAATCACCTGCTTAGTAGAGTCCTCTGTTAATGTCCCGTTTTCTAAAAGACGCCTGACCAAATCGGCTTCCCAATCAGAAAGGTCGGTAACGGCCCACTCTACGATTTCTTTCACAGAATTCATGCTATGACGTCCCTGTTGTTGGCTCTTTGCCATTACTCATATCAGCAAGCAGCCTTGCCGTCCATACTCCTTAAGAATAAGGGACGGAATCCTCCGCTGGGCGAAGCCACAAAAGTGAGGTATCACGATATTGCTTGGGGCCGCATCGTGGAGAAGTGCCCCTTTCTTTACGAAAACGGCATTTCAATTCCCATACCGGTCTACCATGCTCATTCCCCCGGCGGTGGTTCCACGCTCTACTGACCTCAATCTCAAGGTATCGCCCATGACATCTTCAACCCGCACCACCCCATTCCGCTCCTCGTCCGAGGCATCCCAATGAGCATCGACCAAATCAGCCTCCCAAAAGGCGTAGGCCCTCAAGCCCTCAAACTCCTCGACGCCATCACCGGTGCTGACACCAAAGAAGACCTGAACCGCGCAGGCGGCAAAGCCGAAGGTTTTGTATTGGGGCTGGAAAGTGCCAAAGCTATCAAAAGCCAAATCGCCGAGTCGCTGTACGTTGCATACGACGACGCGGCGAGTAATCGGTTGGGTGAGTTGAAGGGCTAATCCCGAAGTACCGCGTTCGGCTCTACGCCCGAGGTGTTTCGCGGTCCATCAATTTGCCAATCAGCTATACGCTCGATTCGCTCAGCGGGTGAATGGCCTATGCCACGTCGCAGTCTTTATAGATCAACGACCTTTGTGGTTTTGCCATTCACTCCAGCAATTCTCCGCAATCAGATCGGGATAGCCGCGCTCCCTTTCCATATCAAGCGCAACGCTGAAGGGAAGGGTGATACAAACCGCCCGGTCTCGAATATCGCAGACCTCAGCCTCGGTAAGAGGTGAGCCCTTTCTGTCTTCAGCGGCGGTAAGAACGGCTACGAGGGCTGGTACAAATACTAGGCATAGCGGATCAGCTTCCATGAATCACCTGTTGGGTTTCGACTTGGCTCATTACAACGAACCAGGCGGGGTTCAGCAATGGCCGAATGCACCGCGCACCTCCCGCCGAGTCGTTGTATGTGGCATACGACGACGCGGCGAGTAATCGGTTGGGTGAGTTGAAGGGCTAGTCCCGCAGGACCGCGTTGGGCTTTATGCCCGAGGTGTTTCGCGGTCCATCAGTTTGCCGATCAGCAGTACGCTCAATTCGCTCAGTTGGTGTATGGCCAATGCCACGTCGCGGTCTTTGCCGGTCAGTTCGTCGGACAGGTCGAGCAGCAGGGCGCTGACGGAGGAAACGGTTTCGTAGCTGTTGGCGATCAGGATCTCGCTGCTGACGCCGGAGGTGACGCTGAAGAGGGCGGTTGTCTCTAGGACTGTCTCGGCATCGGTGCCGGGATTGAGGTAGTGATCAATGGCGCGCTGGGCAGCCTGGTGGAGTTTTAGATCCGGCTTGTTTGGCGGATTCGGCGTTATCTTGAACATATAAGTATTCCTGAGTCGGGCCGCCACCTCGTCGCTACTAAACGATAGGGTGGCAGCTGTGCGCAGGTTAGTAGACCGGTGAATACTTAAAGCCGGCGCGCCCGAGGGCGCCCTACGCACAGCCACCATCAAGCACAGACAGGACGTCTGGAAGATGAGGTTCATGCACGTAAGTATTCAAAGCAGGGCTACTAAACCCGATCACTGAGTTTTCAGCGACCGAGCAACCTTAGAGATGGCCACCCAGGTGCACAAACCGGCGGATTCTGACGCAAGCGTAGGCAAAGGAGCAAGGTGCTATGGCCTACGCAAAGTCTCCTTCATCCCGCAAATGGAAGCGCCAGCCGGTACGCCCTCAACCCCAAATCACTCAACCCCTCCAGGCTCTCGCCCTGGCCAGGCATGAGCAGGCTGATCCCCAGATAATGCTCAAGGTGCAGGGTGAGGGTCTGGCCTTCGACGCACAAATCCCAATAGCGCTGATCCAGCCCGTCGGCCTTTACGGTCCATTCGCCTTTCAACCCGTGCTCCAGCGTTTCGGCGATGGCCGCGAACAATTGCCAGTCGGACGTTTCCGAAATCTGTATTTCCATAAGGGATCATCGATAGGGTGAAAGGGCGTGTTCCGCCGTGAGATGCTTGTCATAGAATGTGACAGAACCTGCGCAGCTTTCAAAGGAATGAACCCCTGGCAAGCCACGCCCCACCGCACGGAAGCCTGTTTATGAAAATCCCCCTCTGGATTGCCCTGTTCCTGGGCTGCCTGTTACCGCAACTGTGCACGGCCAACACCCCGCACATCGACCCGCACGCCGAGAGCCTCTATCAGCAGGCTGTGCCGTACCTAAAACAAGCAGATGCCAAGCTGGAAGCGGTGCCTGCGAATTTTCCCACCGCCAGCGCAGACGAGAAAAAGCGTACCCAAGTGCTGGTGGAGGAGGCAGGCGAGTTGCTCAAGCCAGCGATCAAGCTGCTTGAACAAGCTGCCGCGCTGGGGCACCCGGTGGCCCAGCATCGCCTCGCGATGATCTACGTGATGTTCTACCCGGTCGACGAGATCAAGGAAAAGGCCTGCCCGTTGTTCCAAAGCAGCTTCCTGCAAGGCTTTGCACCACCGGCGCTGCAGCTTTCATCCTTTTGCTTTGAATTTACGGACACGCCTGAATTCCAGACAACGCTGAAGGCCATTGCAACCACCGCGCCCGCGTATGATCAATATTTTCCGCAGCCTGCGGTGAAGCTTGAATGCAGGGCCGAGATGCCTCAGGGCATGGCGTTGCAGTGGGGCAGCAGTCGGGATTATCAGGCTGAAATGTACCGGCTGCTGGGGGACAGTAACCGTGCGCAGCGTACGGAGTATTACCAGCAGGCGATCGCAATCAATGATTGCTACAAGGCGAAAAAGCGCCTGGGGTTAAGTCAGTAAAAATTTCGGACTTTTGCCGCTGCCTGGCGTCCAACCCTGAAACCGCCGTTAAGGCTTTCATCTCCAGGCAGCTGCTCTCAGCTAAGGACCGATTATGGTGACGTTGTTTATTTTTCTTCTGGCCTGCGGTGCTGCGGCGAGCACCGGCATTATTTTCAAACCGGGCGACTGGTACGCCACCCTGGTCAAACCCAGCTTCACCCCTCCCAACTGGCTGTTCCCGGTCGCCTGGACCATCATCTACCTGCTGCTGGCTTGGGCTGGCTATCGCTTGACCCTGATCCCCGGCAGCGAAATCGTGCTGGCTCTATGGGCCGCACAGATCGCGCTCAACACCCTGTGGACGCCCGTGTTCTTCGGCGCGCACCGGATTTTCGCCGGGATGGTGATCATCACGCTGCTGTGGCTGGTGGTCGCCGCCATGGTGTTGCTGACGGTGCGGCTGGATTTGATCACGGGGCTGATCCTGTTCCCGTACCTGGTGTGGCTAAGCGTTGCGGCTGCGTTGAATTTCTCCATCCTGCGTAATAACCGCTAAGCCTGGCGACGTGGGCAGAGGGCGGAAACATCATTGCCATGATGCCCACGCACACTGGCCAAGGTGAACATCTCTTTTAGAGATAGAGGGAATATCGAATTGGGAACTCACACGCTGTGGCCTGCTGAAGAACATGAACTGGCGCAAATGCAGCGCTTTAACCAGAAGCTCGCCTGGATGCCGCGCTTTCGCATCCGCAACCGCGTGACGCCCCGGGTGATCCAGGCGCTGTTGCGCTCCAGCCAGATGGTGGCCGGCAACAAGTTGCTCAAGCATGGCCTGCACGCTGAAAGCCGGCGGGTGGGCTCGGTGCCGGTGCGCATCATCCGGCCGAAGGGCAAGGCCAAAGGCGTGGTGCTGGATATCCATGGCGGCGGCTGGGTGATTGGCAATGCGCAGATGAATGACGACCTCAACGTGGCCATGGTGAATGCGTGCGAGGTGGCGGTGGTGTCGGTGGATTATCGGCTGGCGGTGAATACGCCGGTCGAAGGGATTCTGGAAGACTGCCTGGCCACGGCGCGCTGGTTGCTCGGGGACTGTGAGGAGTTCGCCGGCCTGCCGGTGATCGTTGTCGGCGAGTCTGCCGGTGGGCATCTGGCGGCGGCCACGCTGCTGGCGCTGAAGCAATCGCCCGAATTGCTGGCGCGGGTGAACGGGGCGGTGCTGTATTACGGCGTCTACGATTTGACCGGTACACCGAGCGTGCGCACGGCGGGGCGGGAAACGCTGTTGCTGGACGGGCCGGGCATGGTGGAGGCGCTGCGTTTGCTGACGCCGGGCCTGAGTGACGAGCAGCGTCGGCAGCCGCCGTTGTCACCGTTGTATGGCGACCTTGCCGGGCTGCCGCCAGCGCTGATGTTTGTGGGGGAGCTGGACCCGTTGCTGGACGACACGCTGCAGATGGCCGAGCGATGGGCGGGGTCCGAGGTGTTTTTGTTACCGCAGGCGGCTCATGGGTTTATTCATTTTCCGACGGCGATGTCCAGCAGGGTGCTGGCTTACAGCCGCGAGTGGATCACGGCTCGAGTCGAGGCTTAGAGGGGGGACACCGAAGGGCAGACCTTTGCCCGGTCGCTTTTAACCTGCTCGTGACTGACCTCGCCTGTGGCTCCATTCTTGACGACCTTATAAATGGCGACAGTGCACATCTCTGAGGTTGCCTCATAGTCGGCGCCGGCTTCCGGCACAAAGGAAACGCCGTAGAAGCACTGATACCTTCTGGTAGTGCCCGAGTACACCACCGTCAGCGGCGTGTCCGGTTGCACATACACTTCGGCGCTGTTTTTTACACCCTCGCCACCCGCAATACCCAGGCGCTTGTCATTGTGGGTTTGATCATTCAGCGGGGCTGAGCTCCTTGAATTGACCGCACCGGCCCCCGGCAAATCCCAGTTGACGCAGCGGGTATCGGGTATTAACCGGACGACCTGGTCAGTGATCACTCGAAGTCTGCTGGTGGTGGGGTTTTGCGGTTCTTGATACGCAGTGGTGAATGACTTGAGGCTGTCCAGGGTAGAGCACCCGGAAAACAGTGGCAGTGATAAAAGGGCCAGGAATCTAAAGGCTTTCAATCGACTCGCTCCATGCTGAGTGTTCATTGGTTTCTCTTGGCGATCCTTGCAAGCAAGTGCGGCCCGAAGGAAAATCATCCGGTTTATATAACAAGGTCACAGGGAACAGTGAAAACAAAAATACTATTCTTCGCTTCGTTGGGGATGTTAGCGCTCGCTCAAACATCGCTGTCCTTTGCGGAAAATGTGAACGGCAAGAATATCTACGTGCAGCGGTGTGGCATGTGCCATGGAGCCGATATCAAGGGCTCAGGGCCCTTGGCCAACAAAAGCAATCCGCCTACGCCTGACCTTACAACAGCCGCTTTCAAGAAACGCCTGAATGATTATCCGGGCGTTATCGTGTCGTCCGTCATTCTTCGTCCGAATGGCGACCTGATTCCAAGAACGTTGCGGGAGAACGGTGTAAAGCTTTCGCCGTTCACCTGGAAAGTTCAGGACTTCCGCGACTTGAATCAGTACATGAGTGGTGTGATTTCAAAAAGTCGATGATGCTGTGATCGTTCCCACGCTCTGCGTGGGAATGCATACCGTGACGCTCCGCGTCACCCAGTGCGGGACGCAGAGCGTCCCCGGCGGCATTCCCACGCGGAGCGTGGGAACGATCAGTCACCGAGTCAGCAACCGCTCAATGCCACTTGCGGACGCTCGCCCGCAAAGAAGAACGGCCGCAACAGCACGCCCACGCTATTGCCGATAAACGCCGCCACCAACCAAACCCACCCATGCAGGCTACCCGACGCAATCCCGCTGAAGTACGCGCCGATATTGCAACCGTACGCCAGTCGCGAACCGTAACCCAACAGCAACCCACCGATCACCGCGGCGAACACCGAACGTGCCGGAATCTTCAGGCTTGGGGCAAAGCGCCCGGCCAATCCCGCAGCCAACAGCGCACCAAGGATGATGCCGATGTCCATTACGCTGGTAACGTCTTCCCACACCGGCGCTGCCAGGGCCTTGGCGTTACCCGGCATTTGCCAGAACACCCAGCTACCCACGTCCACGCCCAACCCGCTGGCGACCTTGGCGCCCCACAGCGCGAACGCGGAAGTGATGCCCCACGGCCGCCCGGCCAGTGCCAGGGTGGCGTAGTTGAGCAGGGCCAAGCCAATTGCGCCCCACACCAATGGCCATGGCCCGCGCAGGAAGCGGCGCAGGCCCTGGTGTTTGCTGGTGACGCCGGCTTCGAGCTGCCCGTGACGGCCTTTTTCCAGGCGCACCGTGACTGCCGCGATGATGCCGAATACGGCCAGGCTCAGCAGCAACGCCGGCACCACGCCGAAGCTTTTGACGATGGAAACCGCCGGGAATGAGGGAAGGGCAAACCACCAGTCGACGTGGTGGGTGGCGATCAACGAACCGCAGATAAAGAAGAACAAGGTCACCAGCATGCGCGCGTTACCGCCGCCCACGGTGAACAGGGTGCCGGACGCACAGCCGCCGCCCAGTTGCATGCCGATGCCGAAGATGAATGCGCCGAACACCACCGAAACCCCGGCCGGCGCCACCAGCCCGACCACGGGTTGGCCGAACAAGGTGCCGGCTCCCAGCGCGGGGAAGAACAGCACCACGGCAATCGCCAGCATCACCATCTGCGCACGCAAGCCCGCGCCGCGCCGGTCGGTGATGAACACCCGCCAGGCCGAGGTGAAGCCGAAAGCGGCGTGGTACAGCGTCAAGCCCAGTGCGGCGCCGACCACCAGCAACAGCACTTGGCGCGAGCCGACGCTGTTTTGCAGGAAGATGGCGCCAAACAGCAGGATGACAAACGCCAGCAGGGGCGCGAGCGGCTTGCGCGCAGGGGTTGTAGAGAGGGAAAGGCTCATCGGGTATCTCGGTTCGTAGGCCGTGGGTTAAAGGCGAGGGTGCCGAGTATAAACCGCGCACCCTTCCACTGGCGTCTCGAATCCTCCAATGAGGGGTATTAGCCGAGGCGAACTGACAGCTCGACGTCGTCACCGATCGGCACTGACAGGTAGCCATTTGCCGGGGAGCGCACCCGGGCGAGGTAGTCGGGGCAGTAGTTGGTGTTGTCGGCGATGATCAACGCGCCGGGCTTGAGGCGGCTTTCCACCAGGTTCAGTACATCGCCATACAAGGCTTTGGCGCCGTCGAGCAGCAGCAGGTCGACGCTGTCGGGCAGGCCGGTGGCCAGGGTGACCAGGGCATCACCTTGGCGGATCTCCACGAGGTCGCTGACGCCACCTTGCTCCAGATGTTGCCGCGCGAGGGCGATCTTCGAGGGCTCGAACTCGCTGCTGATCAGCGCGCCGCCGCCGTTGTCCCGCAGGGCGGCCGCCAGGTGCAGGGTGGACAGGCCGAACGAGGTGCCGAACTCGACAATGGCCCGGGCTTTGGTGCTGCGGGCCAGCATGTAGAGCAGGGTGCCGGTGTCGCGGGAGACGGGCAGCCACAGGTCTTTCAGCATCCCGTAGAGTTCCAGATAGTCGGTTTTGCTGCGCATCAAGCGATCACGTTCTTCAGGTGTCACGTTGTTGAGGACGGGGCTTGTGACGGTATCGGCCTGTGTGTACAGCCGTTCAATCAGAGCCGCCATTGGGGCCGAGGTAAGCGTATTCATGGGGAGGTCCTGTTGCAGGTTGAGCGGCGTGAGGCGCCGGGCTAGTATGCGAATGATTCGTCGCATTTAAAGTATGCGAACAATTCGTCACGTTCGCTATTCGCATTCAAACCGCAGCAGGCACGCCCCATGACCGACCGCCAGACCTCGCAGATTTCCTCACGCAAAGAGCCCAAACAGGCGCGATCCACCGAGTTGGTGTCGGCCATTCTCGAAGCGGCTATTCAGGTTTTGGCCAAGGAAGGTGCCAGCCGTTTCACCACCGCTCGGGTTGCGGAGAAGGCGGGTGTGAGTGTGGGCTCGGTGTACCAATACTTCCCTAACAAGGCGGCGATCCTGTTCCGGTTGCAGACCGATGAATGGCAGCAAACCTCGCAAATGCTCAGCCGGATTCTGGAAGACGTAAGCCAGCCGCCCCTTGAGCGGCTGCGGGCGTTGGTGCATGCGTTTATTCGTTCGGAGTGTGAGGAGGCGCAGATGCGCGTCGCCCTGAGTGACGCCGCGCCGCTGTACCGTGACGCGCCCGAAGCCCATGAGGTTCGGGCGGGAGGGCAACAGGTCTTCCAGACGTTCATGCTGGAACTGCTGCCGCAGGTGCCTGAGGCGACCCGCGACCTGGCGTGCG
This sequence comes from Pseudomonas sp. TH34, assembly GCF_016650865.1. Lineage (NCBI taxonomy): Bacteria > Pseudomonadati > Pseudomonadota > Gammaproteobacteria > Pseudomonadales > Pseudomonadaceae > Pseudomonas > Pseudomonas sp. TH34. Next base: position 167,001 of record NZ_JAEKFB010000031.1, on the reverse strand, counting down.
ACTTGATCGTCACCACCTTCAGTTCGGTGGGCAAGGAATTCTCGGGAAGCCCGCGCACCGAGGCGCAAATTACTGCCTACGCGGATGCGATGGCGGATATGTTCGGTGCGTATGTGACGGTGCTTAACCAGACAGCACGATGACCCGCTGTGCGGGCCATCGTTTGCAGTGCTTGCCTTAGCGGCGGTTCAGCCAAACGGTCTGCGCATTGCAGAATTCCCGCACACCAAAGTGCGACAACTCCCGCCCGAATCCACTCTTCTTCACACCCCCAAACGAGACCCGAGGGTCGGACACGCTGTAGGCGTTGATGAAGATCCCGCCGGTTTCCAGTTGGTTGGCGATGTGGCGCGCCTTTTCCGGGTCGGTGGTGAACACGCTGGCGGTCAGGCCGAATTCACTGTCGTTGGCCAGGGCCACGGCGTGCTCTGCATCCCGGGCGGTGATGATGGAGGCGACCGGCCCGAACAGTTCCTGTTTGAACGAGGTCATCTGGTCGGTGACGTTGGCCAGCACGGTGGGTGCGTAGAAGTTGCCTGCGCCTTCGACTTTATGGCCGCCCAGCAGCAAGGTGGCGCCTTCGGCCAGAGTGGCCTGGACCTGGCCGTCGAGTTCGTCCCGCAGGTCGAAGCGGGCCATCGGGCCGATGTAGGTTTCGCTGGCGGTCGGGTCGCCCATCACCAGGTTGCGGCTGGCTTCGAGGAATTTGGCGGTGAAGGCTTCTACCACGCCTGCCTCGATGATCAGGCGCTTTGCAGCGGCGCACACCTGGCCGGAGTTCTGGAAGCGGCCGACCAGGGCGGCTTGCACGGCTTCGTCGAGGTTGGCGTCGTTGAGCACGATGAACGGGTCGGAGCCGCCGAGTTCCAGTACGCATTTCTTCAGCGCGGCCCCGGCCTGGGAGCCGATGGCCATGCCGGCGCGCACGCTGCCGGTGAGGGTCACGGCGGCGATGCGTGGGTCGGCAATGGCTTTGGACACACCGTCCTGGGTGACGTTGATCACTTCGAACAAGCCATCGGCGAAGCCGGCCCGCTGGAAGGCTTGTTTCATCAGGTACGCGCTGCCCATCACGTTAGGCGCGTGTTTGAGCACGTAGGTGTTGCCGCTGAGCATGGTCGGCACCGCGCCGCGCAGCACTTGCCACACCGGGAAGTTCCACGGCATCACGGCGAGGATCGGGCCCAGCGGGCGGTATTCGATTTGCGCGGTGCCGTTGTCCACCAGGGTGGCTTCCGGGGCGAGCATGGCCGGGCCGTGGGCGGCGTACCACTCGGCCAACTGGGCGCATTTCTCGATTTCGCCACGGGCCTGGGCGATGGGTTTGCCCATTTCCAGGGTGATCATCTGAGCCATCTCTTCGGCCTGGTCCCGCAGGGTGCTCGCCAGGGCCAGCAGCAACGCGGCGCGCTGGGCGACGGGGGTAGTGCGGCCGTTGCGGAAGGCGTTGATCGAGCGGGTGAGGGCGGCGTCCAACTGCGCCTCGGTTTCGTACGGGTAGCTGGCGACCGTTTCACCGTTGGCGGGGTTGATCGACAAGGCGTGGGTCTGGGAAGAAATGGGGTTCATGGCACCGTCCTGCGCAGTGAATGGGATGGAGGCCAGCGTACGGGGCTGTATCTTTTTCGGAAACTGAATAATATTAAGCAATACGTTCACGTTTGGAGAATGACTTGGATCTGGTCCAGCTGGAAATTTTCAAAGCCGTTGCCGAGCAAGGCAGCATCAGCGCCGCCGCGCAGTTGATCCATCGCGTGCCGTCGAACCTGACCACGCGGATCAAGCAGTTGGAGCAGGACTTGGGCGTGGATTTGTTTATTCGCGAAAAGAGCCGATTGCGGTTGTCACCGGCCGGGTGGAATTTCCTCGGTTATGCGCGGCGGATTCTTGACCTGGTGCAGGAAGCCCGGGCGACGGTGGCGGGGGAGGAGCCTCAGGGCGCGTTTGCTTTGGGGTCACTGGAGAGCACGGCGGCGGTGCGCATCCCTGCGGTGTTGGCGGCGTATAACCAGAAGCACGCCAAGGTCGAGCTGGACCTGACCACCGGGCCATCCGGGGCGATGATCGAGGGCGTGTTGTCGGGGCGGCTGGCGGCGGCTTTTGTCGATGGGCCGGTGCTGCACGCTACCCTGGAAGGCGTGGCGGTGTTTGAGGAGGAAATGGTGGTGATTGCGCCGCTGCATCACGCGCCGATCACCCGGGGGCAGGATGTGAGCGGGGAGAGCATCTACACGTTTCGCTCGAACTGTTCGTACCGGCATCACTTTGAGCGCTGGTTTTCACAGGATGGCGCGGTGCCGGGGAAGATCTTCGAGATGGAGTCTTATCACGGGATGCTGGCGTGCGTGAGCGCCGGTGCGGGATTGGCGCTGATGCCGAGGAGCATGCTGGAGAGCATGCCGGGGTTCAGGACGGTGAGTGTGTGGCCGTTGACGGATACATTCCGGATTTTGAATACCTGGCTGATTTGGCGCCGGGGTACGGTGTCACAGAGTTTGAACAGTTTTGTGCGGTTGCTGGAAGAGCGCGGCCTGGCCCTGGCATCGTAGCCGTAGCAGCTGTCGAGCCCCAGCGAGGCTGCGTTGGCCGCGCTGCCGCTATCGAGTCATACACTCAAACCGAGTCGCGCCTGACGCAGCCTCGCTGGGGCTCGACAGCTGCTACGGGAAGTTCAACTCAGGGGGTTAACCGCCAGATTGCGGGGTGTTTGCTTGCACCGAGTTGCACAAACCATGGTTGCCGGAAGAGAGTGGACTGAAGGCGGAATAGGTCCCCGGTGGGAGCTGTCGAACTTTAGCGAGGCTGCGATGACGTCGGCACCGTCGACATTGATGGTGCCTGACCCACCGCTATCGCGGCCTCGCTAAAGCTCGACGGCTCCCACATTTGGTTTTGGTCAGTTGCCAAATTGCAGGGTGTCTGCTTGTACCTAGTTGCACCGGCCACAAGAGCGCGGACTGAAGGCGGAATAGGTTCCCTGTGGGAGCTGTCGAGCTTTAGCGAGGCTGCGATGACGTCGGCACAGGCGACAACGATGGTGCCTGACCCACCGCTATCGCGGCCTCGCTAAAGCTCGACGGCTCCCACATTTGGTCTTTGTCAGCCGCCAAATTGCAGGGGGACTGCTTGGATCGAGTTGAACCAGCCACACGAGCGCGGACTGATGGCGGGAGTAGATCCCCTGTGGGAGCTGTCGAGCTTCAGCGAGGCTGCGAAGGCGTCGGCACAGTCGATATTGAGGGTGCCTGACCCACCGCTATCGCGGCCTCGCTAAAGCTCGACGGCTCCCACATTTGATCTTTGTCAGCCGCCAAATTGCAGGGTGCCCATGGCCGATTTGGCGATCAGGGCGCCGGTATCCAGTTGCATCAGTCACACAGGTCCCGTGTGGGAGCTGTCGAGCTTTAGCGAGGCTGCGAAGGCGTCGGCACAGTCGATATTGAGGGTGCCTGACCCACCGCAATCGCGGCCTCGCTAAAGCTCGACGGCTCCCACATTGGTCTTGGTCAGCTGCCGAACTGCAGGGTGCCCATGGCCGATTTGGCGATCAGGGCGCCGGTACTCAGTTGCATCAGTCACACAGGCCACCTGTGGGAGCTGTCGAGCTTTAGCGAGGCTGCGATGGCGTCGGCACCGTCGACATTGATGGTGCCTGACCCACCGCTATCGCGGCCTCGCTAAAGCTCGACGGCTCCCACATTTGGTCTTGGTTGGTCGCCAAATTGCTGGGTGTCTGCTCGCACCGGCCACAAGAGAGCAGACTGAAGGCGCAGTAGATCCCCTGTGGGAGCTGTCGAGCTTTAGCGAGGCTGCGATGACGTCGGCACAGGCGACAACGATGCTGCCTGACCCACCGCTATCGCGGCCTCGCTAAAGCTCGACGGCTCCCACATTTGGTCTTGATTAGCCGCCGAACTGGAAGGTGCCCATGGCCAGTTTGGCCATCAGGGCGCCGGCGCCCAGTTGCACCAGCCACAAGGCCAAACCGCCGAGGAATACCCCGAGGGCGATTTGCAGTACCAGGCTTTTCTGGCGCTTGACGGGGGGCGGGCGCGGGGTGAAGTGGTCCAGTTCGTCGCGGTCGGCACGCAGGTCCAGGTCGTCGTTTCTCATAGGCTACTCAAGGGAAGGGACTGTCTTGCTGTCAGTCTAGGGGTAGCGGACTGAAAGCAGCGAATTTTTAGGGGGGATGCACTCATCTATTGAAGCAATCTGCTCACCCTGTGGTGAGGGAGCTTGCTCCCGCTGGGGCGCGAAGCGGCCCCCATTCAGGCAGCGCATTCATTCAGAAAGTTCACGGTGGCAGGTTTCAGGGCCGCTGCGCAGCCCAGCGGGAGCAAGCTCCCTCGCCACGTTGGGCGCGTTCGCAGAATGAAAAAGGGGAAGCCACCGGCTTCCCCTTTTTTTGCATCACAACAGGCTTACAGCACCTGAACGATAGCCTTGGTCACAGCATCGATGTTCTTCTGGTTCAACGCCGCCACACAGATACGGCCGGTATCCAGCGCATAGATACCAAACTCGCTGCGCAGGCGCGTCACTTGCTCAACGCTCAGGCCGGAGTAGGAGAACATCCCGCGCTGGCGACCGACGAAGCTGAAGTCGTGGCCCGGAGCAGCCTTGGCCAGGTCTGCCACCATCTGCTCGCGCATGCGGCGAATGCGCAGGCGCATTTCGGCCAGTTCGGCTTCCCACTGGGCGCGCAGTTCAGGGTTGTTCAGCACCGCTGCAACGATCGCCGCGCCGTGGGTCGGCGGGTTGGAGTAGTTGGTGCGGATCACGCGCTTGACCTGGGACAGGATGCGCGCGCTTTCTTCCTTGGAGTCGGTGACGATGGACAGGGCGCCCACGCGCTCGCCGTACAGCGAGAACGATTTGGAGAACGAGCTGGACACAAAGAAGGTCAGGCCCGACTCGGCGAACAGGCGCACCGCGGCGGCATCTTCGTCGATGCCGTCGCCAAAGCCCTGGTAGGCCATGTCGAGGAACGGTACGAGGTTTTTCGCCTTGACCACGTCCAGCACTTGTTGCCAGTCGGCCGGGCTCAGGTCGACGCCGGTCGGGTTGTGGCAGCAGGCGTGCAGCACGACGATGGACTGTGGCGGCAGGGCGTTGAGGTCTTCCAGCAGGCCGGCGCGGTTGACGTCGTGGGTGGCGGCGTCGTAGTAGCGATAGGTCTGTACCGGGAAGCCGGCTTTTTCGAACAGCGCCTGGTGGTTTTCCCAGCTCGGGTCGCTGATGGCGACGACGGCGTTGGGCAGCAGTTGCTTGAGGAAGTCTGCGCCGATTTTCAGGGCGCCGGTGCCGCCGACCGCTTGGGCGGTGATGACGCGGCCGGAGCTGATCAGCGGCGATTGCGCGCCGAACAGCAGCTTTTGCACGGCCTGGTCGTAGGCGACAATACCGTCGATCGGCAAGTAGCCACGGGCGGCGTGTTGCGCCACTCGAATGGCTTCCGCTTCGGCAACGGCACGCAAGAGTGGAATCTTCCCCTCCTCGTTGCAGTAAACGCCCACGCCAAGGTTCACCTTGGTGGTTCGGGTATCGGCGTTGAATGCTTCGTTGAGGCCCAGGATTGGATCGCGTGGTGCCATTTCGACAGCGGAGAACAGGCTCATTTTTGCGGCAGCTCTATAGAGAGTGGAGGGACGTGTCGCGCTCCAGCCGAATGCACTAGAGCGGTGCACAAACGGGGAGGTAGTATAGAGGCCATCACGGCTCGCGGCGACAGCCGAAACGGCTTTTCGGCCAAGTTTTTCGGTTTATTTACCGACCGTTAGTCTTATTGCAACATTGACTGGCAATGGCATGTAGGACGATTGCCTTGAAACCCGTCACATTTGCCTCCACTTCTACAGCTATCATGGTTTTTTCCTGCAATCTGCGCCGAACAGTCGCGGGTCGCGGTCTTTTTCGTCCCCGTTGCTTTTTCCGGCCTCGGGGTGACTCAAGAGGTACGTTATGTCGGATTTCCAGCTAGTCACCCGCTTCGAGCCTGCCGGCGATCAACCGGAAGCCATCCGTCTGATGGTCGAAGGCATCGAAGCCGGCCTGGCACACCAGACCTTGCTCGGGGTGACCGGCTCCGGTAAGACCTTCAGCATCGCCAACGTGATCGCCCAGGTGAATCGGCCGACCCTGGTGCTGGCGCCGAACAAGACCCTGGCCGCGCAGTTGTATGGCGAGTTCAAGGCGTTCTTCCCGAACAACGCGGTGGAGTACTTCGTTTCCTACTACGACTACTACCAGCCCGAAGCCTACGTACCGTCGTCCGACACCTTTATCGAGAAAGACGCCTCGATCAACGACCACATCGAGCAGATGCGGCTCTCGGCGACCAAGGCGCTGCTGGAACGCAAAGACGCGATCATCGTCACCACGGTGTCGTGCATCTACGGCCTGGGCAGCCCGGAAACCTATTTGAAGATGGTGCTGCACGTCGACCGCGGCGACAAACTCGACCAGCGCGAACTGTTGCGTCGCCTGACGAGCCTGCAATACACCCGTAACGACATAGACTTCGCCCGGGCGAGCTTCCGCGTGCGCGGCGATGTGATCGACATCTACCCGGCGGAATCCGACCTGGAAGCGATCCGCATAGAGCTGTTCGACGATGAAGTCGAGAGCCTGTCGGCCTTCGACCCGTTGACCGGCGAGGTGATCCGCAAGCTGCCGCGCTTCACCTTCTACCCGAAAAGCCACTACGTGACCCCGCGCGAAACCCTGATGGGCGCCATCGAGGGCATCAAGGCTGAGCTGGTGGAGCGCCTGGAATACCTGCGTTCCAACAACAAGCTGGTGGAAGCCCAGCGCCTGGAGCAGCGCACCCGTTTCGACCTGGAGATGATTCTCGAGCTGGGCTACTGCAACGGCATCGAAAACTACTCGCGCTACCTCTCTGGCCGCGAATCCGGGCAGGCGCCACCTACCTTGTTCGATTACCTGCCGGACGATGCCTTGCTGGTGATCGACGAATCCCACGTCAGCGTGCCGCAGGTGGGCGCGATGTACAAAGGTGACCGTTCGCGTAAAGAGACCTTGGTGGAATACGGCTTCCGCCTGCCGTCGGCACTGGATAATCGGCCGATGCGTTTTGACGAGTTCGAAGGCATCAGCCCGCAGACGATTTTTGTCTCGGCCACGCCGGGTAACTACGAGGCCGAACACGCCGGGCGTGTGATTGAGCAACTGGTGCGCCCGACGGGCCTGGTGGACCCGCAAATCGAAATACGCCCGGCCCTGACTCAGGTGGACGACTTGCTCTCGGAAATCACCAAGCGCGTGGCCCTGGAAGAGCGGGTGCTGGTCACCACACTGACCAAGCGCATGTCCGAAGACTTGACTGATTACCTGGCCGACCACGGCGTGCGCGTGCGCTATTTGCACTCGGACATCGACACCGTGGAGCGCGTGGAAATCATCCGCGACCTGCGTTTGGGGGCGTTCGATGTGCTGGTGGGGATCAACCTGCTGCGTGAAGGTCTGGATATGCCGGAAGTGTCCCTGGTGGCGATTCTCGATGCCGACAAGGAAGGCTTCCTGCGGTCCGAGCGCTCCTTGATCCAGACCATTGGCCGGGCGGCGCGGAACCTGAATGGCCGGGCGATTCTGTATGCGGACCGGATTACCGGTTCCATGGAGCGCGCGATTGGCGAGACCGAGCGGCGTCGCGACAAGCAGATTGCCTACAACCTAGAACATGGCATCACGCCGAAGGGCGTGTTCAAGGAAGTGGCCGACATCATGGAAGGCGCCACCGTGCCGGGCTCGCGCAGCAAGAAGCGCAAGGGCATGGCCAAGGCGGCGGAGGAGAACGCCAAGTACGAAGCGGAATTGCGTTCGCCGAGCGAGATCACCAAGCGGATTCGTCAGTTGGAAGAGAAGATGTACCAGTTGGCGCGGGATCTGGAGTTTGAAGCGGCGGCGCAGATGCGGGATGAGATTGGCAAGTTGCGGGAGCGGTTGCTGGCTGTGTGATTTGTAGCGACTGCCAAGGCCTCTTCGCGAGCAAGCCCGCTCCCACATTTTGACCGCGTTCGCCTGAACAGCTCGGTCAAGTGTGGGAGCGGGCTTGCTCGCGAATGGCGGCGCCTCGGTCTAATGAGATTCCCCAGCCTTGAGCCCCGCCGGCAACGCCTTGGTCAACAAGATCGCCACCATGCTGATCCCCAACGCCAACCCCACAAAGTGAAACGCATCGTTGTAGGCCATGATCTGCGCCTGCTGATGGGCAATCTCACTCAACTTGCCCAACGCCGCCGTCTCACTGCCAAACGTCTCCGTCAGCCTGGCCATGCGCTCCGCCACCTGCGGATTGGTCGGCACAATCGCCTCACGCAGGTAATCAAAGTAGGTCTTGGTGCGCGCATCCAGCAGCGTCGCCAGCAGCGCAATCCCGATCGCGCCACCCAGGTTTCGCAAAATATTGAACAGGCTCGACGCCGACCCCGCGTCCTTCTGCATGATGTACGCCGTGGCAATCAACGAAATCGTCACCATGATCAACGGCTGCCCCAGCGCGCGGATGATCTGGATGCGATTGAACTGGTCGCCGGCAAAGTCCGGGTTCAGCACTCCCGATGAAAAGCTCGCCAATCCAAACAACCCGAACCCCAGCGTACACAGCCATTTGGGCGAAACGTATTTCATCAACTTGGGCACCAGCGGAATCAGGAACAGCTGCGGAACCCCCATCCACATGATCACTTCGCCGATTTGCAGGGCGTTGTAGTTCTGGATCTGCGCCAGGTACAGCGGCAACAGATAAATCGACCCATACAGCCCCACGCCCATCCCCAGGCTGGAGATGCTCGACAGCCCGAAATTGCGGTTGCCGAGGATGCGCAAGTTGATCAGCGGGTTTGGCTTGGACATCTGCACGATCACGAAGGTGATCAAACTCAACAGGGCGACGGTACCCAGGCTGACAATCAGGTTCGACTCCAGCCAGTCCTTGCGATGGCCTTCCTCAAGAAATACCTGCAAACACCCGAGGCCCACGGCCATGGTGACGATGCCGAGGTAGTCGGTACTTTTGAGCAGGTCCCAGTTGGAATCCTTTTTCTCCAGGCCATACAGCAGCCCGGCGATCATGATCAGGCCCGGGGGGATGTTGATGTAGAAGATGTATTCCCAGCCCCAGTTCTCCGTGAGCCAGCCGCCGATGGTCGGGCCGATGGAGGGGGCGAAGGTGGCGGTCATGGCGAACATGGCCATGCCTTTGGCGCGGTGATGTTCGGGCAGCTTGATCAGGGTGAGGGTGAACGCCAGCGGGATCAGCGCGCCGCCGGTAAAGCCCTGCAACGCGCGGAACACGATCATGCTTTCCAGGCTCCAGGCCATGGAACACATCAGCGAGGCGATCAGGAATCCGCTGGACACCCACACCGCCAGGCGACGCGCCGACAGCAGCTGCACCAGCCAGGCGGTGAGGGGGATCATGATGATTTCGGCCACAAGGTAGGAAGTGGATATCCACGAGCCTTCTTCCAGGGTGGCCGACAGCGCGCCTTGAATGTCCTTGAGGGACGAGTTGGTGATCTGGATGTCGAGCACTGCCATGAAGGCGCCGAGCATCACGCTCATGACCGCGATCCAGTCGCGCCGGGTCGGTTCGCCGACCGGCGGCAGCAGTTGATCACCGGCCATCGTGCGGGTCTTGGATATTCACTTTGACCGTCACCGACATGCCCGGGCGGATTTTGCCCTGCAGCGGGTTGTCGGCGGCGAAGGTCAGTTTGACCGGAATCCGTTGTACGACTTTGGTGAAGTTGCCCGTGGCATTGTCCGGTGGCAGCAGGCTGAACTGCGCGCCGGAGGCGCCGAACAGGTTGGCCACGCGGCCTTCAATCGGGGTATCGCTGTAGGCATCAAACGTCAGTTCGGCCTTTTGCCCGGGCTGCATGTGGCCGATCTGGGTTTCCTTGAAGTTGGCCTGCACCCAGATGTCCTGGTCCGGGACAATCGACAGCAGGTAGGCGCCGGCCTGCACATATTGGCCGTTGCGCGCGGCACGCTGGCCGATCAGGCCGCTGATGGGCGCGTGGATTTCGCTGCGGGTCAGGTTCAGTTCGGCCTGGGCCAGGTCGGTCTTGGCGTTGGCGATCATTGCGTCGAGGCGCTTGATCTCGGCGTTCAGGGCGTTGACCTGCTGGCGCTGGCCCTGCAGGTCGGCCTGGGCCATGGTCACCTGGGAGCGGGCGATGTGGTTGTCGGCGTCGAGGGTGGTGACCCGTTCTTCGGATACATAGCCAGGCTTGCGCAGGGTTTGCGCACGGTTCAGGTCGATCTGCGAGCGGCCGAGGGTGGCCTGGCTGGAGGAGACCTTGGCCTCACTCGCAGCGATCAGGCTGGCTTGCTGGGTGAGTTTGCTCTGGGCCTGCACGCGCTCGGCTTCGCGCATGGCCAGGGCGGCGTTGGCGCGGTCGACGGCGAGGTGGAAGTCGTCGCCTTCGAGCCTGACCAGCAGTTGGCCTTTTTCCACGTGTTCGTTGTCGCCCACCAGCACCTCGACGATGCGCGCGCCCAGTTGGCTGGAGACCCGGGTGATCTCGCCTTGGACGTAGGCGTTGTCGGTGCTCTCATAAAAGCGGCCCTTGAAGAACCACTGGGCGAAAAAGCCCGCGGCAATCAGGACCACGATCAACAGGAAGATAAACAGGCGGCGTTTGAGCGGGGCAGGCATGGCGATAAGGTCGTCGACAAAAGGTAATGGAATATAGCCAGCGAATGATCTGGCAAATAGCCATGGCGGGACTTGAGACCGGAGCTTGTCTCATATGCCCTTTGTTCGCCTCCCCACGCTGGAGCCCAAGGGCTTGGGGCTGTTACCATTCGCCCCTTGTTTCATTTTCAGTTTTATCGCCAATTCGAGACCCGCCATGACCACCGTCCGCACGCGCATCGCGCCATCGCCTACTGGGGATCCCCACGTAGGTACTGCTTACATCGCCTTGTTCAACTACTGCTTTGCCAAGCAGCATGGCGGTGAATTCATCCTGCGGATCGAAGACACCGATCAACTGCGCTCCACCCGTGAGTCGGAACAGCAGATTTTCGATGCCCTGCGCTGGTTGGGCATTACCTGGGCTGAAGGCCCGGATGTCGGCGGCCCACACGGCCCGTATCGCCAGAGCGAGCGCAGCGACATCTACAAAAAATACACCCAGCAGTTGGTCGACATGGGCCACGCTTTCCCGTGCTTCTGCACTGCCGAAGAGCTGGACCAGATGCGCGCCGAGCAACAGGCCCGTGGCGAAACCCCGCGCTATGACGGCCGCGCACTGCTGCTGTCGAAGGAAGAAGTGGCCCAGCGCCTGGCCGCCGGCGAGCCGCACGTTATCCGCATGAAGGTACCGAGCGAAGGCGTGTGCGTGGTGCCGGACATGCTGCGTGGCGACGTCGAGATCCCGTGGGACCGCATGGACATGCAAGTGCTGATGAAGACCGACGGCCTGCCGACGTACTTCCTGGCCAACGTGGTGGACGACCACCTGATGGGCATCACTCACGTACTGCGTGGTGAAGAGTGGCTGCCATCGGCGCCGAAACTGATCCTGCTCTACGAGTACTTCGGCTGGGAACAACCGCAGCTGTGCTACATGCCGCTGCTGCGTAACCCGGACAAGAGCAAGCTGTCCAAGCGCAAGAACCCGACTTCGGTGACCTTCTACGAGCGCATGGGCTTTATGCCTGAGGCGATGCTCAACTACCTGGGCCGCATGGGCTGGTCGATGCCGGACGAGCGCGAGAAGTTCTCGTTGCAGGAAATGGTCGATAACTTCGACTTGTCTCGTGTGTCCCTGGGCGGGCCGATCTTCGACATCGAGAAGCTGTCGTGGCTCAACGGCCAGTGGCTGCGTGACCTGCCGGTGGAAGAGTTCGCCAGCCGCGTGCAGCAGTGGGCGTTGAACCCCGAGTACATGATGAAGATCGCGCCGCTGGTGCAGGGCAGGGTGGAGACGTTCAGCCAGGTCGCACCGTTGGCGAGCTTCTTCTTTGCCGGTGGCGTGAACCCGGATGTGAAGCTGTTTGAGTCGAAGAAGCTCTCGGCTGACCAGGTTCGCCAGTTGATGCAGTTGATCCTGTGGAAGCTCGAAAGCCTGCGTCAGTGGGAGAAGGATGCAATCACCGCGACTATCCAGGCGGTGGTTGAATCCTTGGAATTGAAACTGCGCGATGCGATGCCGTTGATGTTTGCCGCGATCACCGGACAGGCGAGTTCGGTGTCGGTACTCGATGCGATGGAAATTCTGGGCCCGGACCTTACCCGTTTCCGTCTGCGCCAAGCCCTTGATTTGCTTGGTGGTGTGTCGAAGAAAGAAAACAAGGAATGGGAAAAGCTGCTGGGCGCTATCGCTTAAGCCCGCGGTTGTAATGGCCAAACCCCGGTTTTCCGGGGTTTGCTCGGTAAGTGATTGTTATCTCGGCAAAAAATTTTGAAAATTGTTGAAAATAAATTTGACACGTTTCGAATACGCCATTAAGATTCGCCCCGTCCTCACCGACGAGGGGCTATAGCTCAGCTGGGAGAGCGCTTGCATGGCATGCAAGAGGTCAACGGTTCGATCCCGTTTAGCTCCACCAATTTACAGGTTCAAGGTCTGGCCACACCGTCCTTGAATTCGATCAGACTCAGCCTGATCACGTTGTATAGAAGGTTTGTGTCCCCTTCGTCTAGTGGCCTAGGACACCGCCCTTTCACGGCGGTAACAGGGGTTCGAGTCCCCTAGGGGACGCCAGTTTCAACAAGCAGTTCGAAAGGTCTGCTGCGCCGCGAGGCGAAAAATCCGGGGCTATAGCTCAGCTGGGAGAGCGCTTGCATGGCATGCAAGAGGTCAACGGTTCGATCCCGTTTAGCTCCACCAATTTACAGGTTCGAGGTCTGGCCACACCGTCCTTGAATTCGATCAGTACTCAGCGCTGATCAGTTGTACAGAAGGTTTGTGTCCCCTTCGTCTAGTGGCCTAGGACACCGCCCTTTCACGGCGGTAACAGGGGTTCGAGTCCCCTAGGGGACGCCACGATTACCCGCTCTGCGGGATTTTTAAGGGTCATTCAATTATTGAATGGCCCTTTTGTTTGTCTGGCGTTTGGCCAATCTTCCTTCCTCTTCCTTGAATGTTCTTCTGACCAATGGTCATGCCGGTGGCTTGCGAAATATTATTATGGTAATAATATTCGAAGCATGAGATTCGGAGGCAACGATGAACGATAAAAAAGCGCAAACCCGCGAACGTATTCTGCAAGCTGCCAGCGCTGCCCTGGTGCAGCGTGGCCCGGCCGAGCCGAGTGTGGGCGAAGTGATGGGCGCGGCGGGGCTCACCGTCGGTGGTTTCTACGCGCACTTTGAAAGCAAGGATGCGCTGATGCTGGAGGCCTTCACCGCGTTGTTGGCCCGGCGTCGCGCGTCCATCGATGACATGGACTCGACCTTGACCGGTGAGGAGCGCCGTGCCCTGGTGGCGGCGTTCTACCTGTCGCGCAAGCACCGTGATTCCACTGCCCAGGCGTGCCCGATCCCGGCCACCGTGGGCGAGATGAGCCGCCTGCCGGACGAATTTCGCCAAGCCTTGAATGAACACTGCGAGCTGATGGCCGCACAGCTGGCCGCCAGCCCGGAAGACACCGACAAGGCCCTGGCCGACATGGCGCTGATGATCGGCGGCTTGTCGCTGGCCCGCGCCCTGGGCCCAGGTGAGTTATCTGATCGTGTGTTGCGTGCGGCCAAGTCTGCAGTGCGTTAAGAACGGCTTCTGGCCTGAGGGATGAGCGATGGACACGTTGAAATGGATTCGTGGCGTCAATGGCACCTTGGGCCGGCTGGCGCCGCACACTGTTGCCAGCAAGATGCGTCGGGTGTTCATGACGCCCCGGGATCTGCCGCCCCGTGACTGGGAGCTGCCGCTGCTGGCGCAATCCGAGCGCATCACCTTGCGTTTTGGCCTGTCGGCGCTGAAATGGGGCCAAGGCCCTGCGGTGCTGTTGATGCACGGCTGGGAAGGGCGCCCAACGCAGTTTGCCAGCCTGATCACGGCATTGGTGGAGGCGGGGTATTCGGTGATTGCTCTGGACGGCCCGGCCCACGGGCGTTCGCCGGGGCGCGAAGCCCATGTGCTGCTGTTCGCTCGCGCCATGCTGGAAGCCGCGGCCGAGCTGCCACCGCTGCATGCGGTCGTCGGTCACTCCATGGGCGGTGCCAGTGCGATGCTGGCGGTGCAGTTGGGCTTGCGCACCGAGGCGTTGGTCAGCATCGCGGCGCCCTCGCGGTTTCTCGACGTATTGCGGGGCTTTGCCGGTATGGTCGGTTTGCCAGCGCGAGCGCGGTCGGCGTTTATCCAGGAGGTGGAACTGACGATGGGCATGCCCCTCAAGCACCTCGACGTCGCCCACTATCAAATGAATATCCCGGGGCTGATCGTGCATGCCGAAGACGATACCTTTGTCTCGGTCAAAGCCTGCCAGGTCATCCACGACGCCTGGTTCGACAGCCGCCTGCTGCGCCTGGAGCAAGGCGGGCACCAGAAGGTGCTGGCAGATCCGCGCGTGATCGAAGGCGTCCTGGCGCTGCTCGCCGGCCGCCACGTGCCGGAGCGCCAAACCGCCTGAACCATGGGTTACACTGCTCGCCGCCGACATTAATCGACCGGGAGCACTGCATGGGCTGGGATTTGGCAACGCCGTTTATCATCGATCTTCAGGTCGGTGCCGAAGACATCGACGGCCTGGGGCACGCCAACAACGCGGTCTATGTGTCCTGGCTGGAACGCTGCGCATGGCGCCATTCCCAGCGCCTGGGGCTGGACCTTACCGAGTACCGCCGACTGGACCGCGCCATGGCCGTGGTGCGCCATGAGATCGATTACCTCGCCGCCGGCTACGAAGGCGATGAGCTGCAATTGGCGACCTGGATCGTCGACTGGGACCAGCGCCTGAAAATGACCCGGCGCTTCCAACTGGTACGGCCCCGTGACGGCGCCACGTTGCTGCGGGCGCAAACCACCTTTGTCTGCATCGAGTTGTCCAGCGGCAAGCCCAAGCGCATGCCGTCGGAATTTATTGAAGGTTACGGCCCGGCGCTGCAAGGCGAGTTACCCTCCGGCGCCTGAAACCCGTAAACTGCGCCACGTTTTTCGTTGAGTGTTTTCCATGCAAATTGCTTTGGCGCCCATGGAGGGGTTGGTCGACAACATCCTGCGGGACGTGCTGACCCGGGTCGGCGGTATTGATTGGTGCGTGACCGAGTTCATCCGGGTTAACGACCGCCTGCTGACGCCTGCCTATTTCCACAAACTCGCCCCTGAGTTGCTGCACGGTGCCAAGACCGCTGCCGGCGTGCCTCTGCGTGTGCAGTTACTCGGTTCAGACCCGGTGTGCCTGGCGGAAAACGCGGCCCTGGCGTGTGAGCTGGGCTCGCAGGTGGTTGACCTGAACTTCGGTTGCCCGGCCAAAACCGTCAATAAGTCCCGTGGCGGTGCGGTATTGCTCAAGGAGCCGGAACTGCTCAACCAGATCGTCGAGCACGTACGACGTGCGGTACCGGCGCACATTCCGGTCACTGCCAAGATGCGCCTGGGCTTCGACAGCCCGGATGGTGCCCTGGTGTGCGCCACGGCCCTGGCCGAAGGCGGCGCGGCGCATATCGTCGTACACGCACGCACCAAGGTTGACGGCTACAAACCCCCTGCGCATTGGGAGTGGATCCCGCGCGTACAGGAGGTGGTGAAGGTGCCGGTGTTCGCCAACGGTGATATCTGGAGCGTTGAAGACTGGCGACGTTGCCGTGAAATCAGCGGCGTCGAAGACATCATGCTCGGTCGCGGCCTGGTGGCCCGCCCCGACCTTGCCCGGCAGATTGCTGCCGCGCGAGCAGGGGAAGAGGTGATAGAGATGACTTGGGCACAGATGCAGCCAATGCTTCACGAGTTCTGGCGGCAATCCGTCGAGCAATTGACCGAGCGCCAGGCGCCGGGACGCTTGAAGCAATGGCTGGCCATGTTGACCCGCAACTATCCTGAGGCGGTCGAACTATTTACGCAGATGCGTCGGGAAACCGACCTGGAGCAGGTAGGACGATTGTTGGGAGTACCTGATTCGGTGGCGTTGCAAAATTAAGTTCATATATATAAACGTTTCAATCCAGTCATCGAGGGCGCCATGGGCGCCCTTTTTTTGCGTGTAATAAAGCGTTGTGCCGTGAGAAGAAAGGTCGCTGTTGGGTTGCTGTGTCGATTTTTAGTTGCTTTATATATGTGAGCGAGCTTCTTGTTTGCTACAGAGTCTTGCTTGGCTGGATGGTGATATTTTGAATTTTTACTAGTTTGGGTATTAGAGCGCGCGCAATAACACAGGCTAGATGGGTTTGTGTGAGTGAGTGATTTCAGCAATTTGCCTTAATACCTGACTGTTGCCTGATATATCTGTTTTGCCCACTGCGAAGACCGGTAAAGCACGATGCATTGCGGAAAGTCCATAGGATAACGTCTCGATTTTCATTTGATTTCCTTATGTGAAGGCCGACTTTCGGAACCCGATGCCCGCAACACCCACGAAAGTAGCGAGTGTGCAGCACTTGGGTTTGTTTCCAGTCCAGAACCCGGACGGTTTGTTCCAGGCCGCTGACGGTGTTTTGGCAATCACTGAATAAGGATTTATTTATGTCTCATTTTTCGGTCAATAACTTCTCTCGCTTGAATAATGACTTCAATCAGCCGAGTACGGAGCTGCCAGGGTCTGTCGATAAGAGTGCGGGTGAAAAGCCGGCACCTACAGCCGGTACATTATTGAAAAACAATCCCGCCGTTGGGTCGGACGGAACAGTTACCTTAAATAAAGATGCACTCGAGAAGTTGTTCGAGATGTTTGAGTATGCCTTTAAGGCTATACGGAACATGCTGTCCGGTCAGGGTGGGATGCCCAGGTTGATACCCGATGCAGGTCCACAGCCTAAACCCGAGAGAGAGGGCGATGCCCAGGTCAAGGATAAGGCTGGCAGTCATGCCACTGTGCTGAATACGGCACTCAAGGACAAGGCCGGGACTCAACCGGAAGTGCTGAACACGGCACTCAAGGACAAGGCCGGGACTCAACCGGAAGTACTGAAGACGGTACTCAAGGACAAGGCCGGGACTCAACCGGAAGTGCTGAAGACGGTACTCAAGGACAAGGCCGGGACTAATCCTGAGGTGTCTACGCAGAAAGACACGCCGGCAAACAATCCAGCGGTCCCGAATTCCACGCTCACCGTAACGCCAAAGCCCCAGACATTGACGGAATTCCGCTTGCGGGAACCCGCGTTGCCCAAAGACGTGCAAGTGAACAACAGGAGCAATTCCGATGTAAACGTCACGGTCCAAGTGATGAACTGCCATTGCCCTCACCCGGATGTACCGAATCCACGCGCCCCCGTCCCGCCGAAGCCCAATGCACCGACGGTACTCGTCTCGCCGAAGCCAGACGCGCCGGTCTCGCCGAATCCAGACGCACCGGTCCCGCCGACGCCAGGCGCCCTCGTCCCACCGAGCCCGGACGCGCCAATCCTGCCGACGCCAGATACACCGACGTCGGACGTTACCGCACCCGGCCCGGCCAAGGATGATTTCTTGCTGGAAACCACAGGCCGGCGCCGGGTTTATGACAACGACTGGCGTTCCCATCCTGGTCGCCGAATGAGCAGGTAAGTCAGCGACTTCCTCTGGTTTTTTCAATAAAGCGCTTCCCGGTCAATAAACGCCGGGGAGCCCTTGGAGAAGGATAGTTATATGTCGTGTTCAGAAATTAACAATGCGGGAAAGCTCGGCAACTATTACCAACACCTGGAAACCTGCACACCACGGCGATCGGTTCCGGTTGAGCAAGTAAGCGTAGATAGGCAGCCACCCTCATCACTCGGTAATAAAGGTCAAGGTAGCGTTGGTAATACAGTCAGCGACGCCCCGGTATTAGCGAAGCTCCTTGAACTGTTCACCCAGTTTTTTACGCAGTTGCAAAGTCTGCTCACAGGCAAGGAGCAGACGAACATCGTTCCGACTCGGGTAACGCCTGCGCCCCAAACCACTGTGGTGCCCAAGCCGGACGCACCACTACCTGCTCCAACGCCACAGCGGCTTCCTGATCTGTCGGATAAGCGCAATGGCGCCAAGCCCGACAATATATGGAATGGATTTCGCCAAGGGCCCGACGGCAATTGCGTGACCATTTCGGCGATCAAGGCGGCGATGATGAAGTTCGGGCAGAGCCCGACCGATATTTTCAGGTCTGTTCAAGCCGTAGGTGACGGTTATCACGTCGTGATGCGGGACGGATTCAGGCTGGACTTGAAAAAACATGAATTGGCCACTGCGATAAGGGGTTCAAAGTTTGTCCCGATGCGTGATCCCGGCATGCTCAAGGACGCGCACTTTCTGTTTGCTGTCAGTGCCAAACGGGCACAAATGGAAAACAACGATGGGCGTGCAGCGAGGAGCTTTGATGCCGCCGTACACAGCCTCAACGATGGTGAGGATGAGCGCGTGGCTGGGGAAGGCTTCCTGCGACTGGGCTTACGCAGCCACATGAAGAAAGTATCGGTAAGCGCCTTTCAGGATAAGTCGTTGATAGGGATGGTCAACAGGAGTGCTCATTCGGTGGCCGTGGTCGATGGATGTGAGGAGTTCTACGGCAGGAAAGGAGGACCGCCGCGTTTCGGGGATGCCATCGCATTGGTCTGACGTTCTTCCTGGGCTAACAGCAGGCCCGGCATGTGGTGGTTTTTTAGAGGGGCATGACCTTGAATGTTTTGAACGTGAATATCGGCCTCAACGTTTTCCCTGGTGAGCAGGAAGCTGAAGAAAGGCCCGCCGACAGTGTCAGTGCCTTCAGTTCTACCGAGGGAAGGTTTGCTGAACACTTTGATACCAGCAGCCATTCGGCGGTCATCAAGATGATGATGGTCACGTTCGGCCCACGCCCCGTGGATATGTTTAGCGAGGTCAGGCGCGTCGGCGACGGTTACGTTGTCACTCTGAAAGACGGCTACACGTTGCATCTTTCCGGGCATGAGTTACGCCGCACCACAGCAGCGGCGAGATTTGTCGGCAGTGATTCAGGCGCGATGGAGAATGCGAATTTTGCGCTGGCGGTCTTTGTCAAACGCAAACAATTGTGCAGCGCTGACAGCAGTATCAACCGCCACTTTGATGCGGCCTTGTCGGCGTCTCTCCAGGGCGAGACTGCCTTTAATCTGCTCAAAGGCATGGGGATGAAACGGTTTATGCGGCGGCTCCCTTCGCACCAGCTAATCGGCAAGGACGCCGTTGGCGTTATGGAAGCTCATGACTTTGGCGCCTCGTTGATCCGTAATGGGGTCGCGCATCGGTTTGACCGTCAATACCGCCCCGACCGGCCTTACGTCTACGTGCTGGACAACGCCGGGCAGACGAGACACCACGCCGAGAAACCCGCGGGCATCCTGAATGGTTTTAATGCTGTTGAACCCAGGTTTGGCGAGTCGTTCGACGTTAGCAGCCATGCCGCGGTGATCAAGATGATCATGCTGAGGTTTGGCCAAAGTCTCACGGACATGCTTGAGAGCGTCACCCCGGTAGGCGGTGGCTATGAGATCACGATGAAGGATGGTTTTGCGATTCACCTTTCCCAACAGGAATTGAAACAGGCGAGCCAAGCGTCGCGGTTCGCCGGGCCTGACCGGGAGGCCGTGAGCCAGGCCAACTTCATGTGGGCGGCCTATGTAAAACGCAGGCAACTGACGCGCTTTGATCCTGCCCCGGACAACTCCTTTGAACGGTCTTTATCAAGCGCGCTAAAAGGCGATACGCCCTACAGGGTCTTGAAGGATCTTGGGATGATCGGCTTTTTGCGCTTGGTTGCCGCCGACAAGATGCAGGCGCGGGGTGCTGCCGGGGTGATCAATACCTTTGGCTATTCGAGCGCCTTTGTCCTGGAGGGCGTACAGCACAGCGCTGGAAGTAAAGCCCCTGTCGCCAGGTCGTATGGCTACATGCTCGCCGGTGAGATACCTGCCGGATTACCGATTGATTCAAGCGCCGTCGTTTCGCCAACCTCCGATGTGCCGGTGGGTATCAAGCCTGCCGATATCTGGGGCGGGTTCTATCAAGGGGTCGAGGGGAATTGCGTCACGGTGTCCGCGATCAAGGCGGCGATGATGAAGTACGGTCAAAATCCCCGAGGCATCTATAAAAGCATCACCCCGACACGGGACGGTTTTACCGTGACCCTGCGCGATGGCTGTACGGTGCACTTGACCCATGACGAGCTGAAAAAGGCCCGGGAAGGCTCACATTTCAAGGGCGCTGACAGCGGATTGCTCAAGGACGCGAATTTCCTGTACGCCGTCAGTGCCAAGCGGGCACAAATGGAGAATCACGAGTTTCGCGCCGCCGCGAGTTTTGAGGCGGCCATGGGCACGCTCAATGATGGCGAGAGCCCGGGTGATGCGCTGCGGCGTCTGGGGTTGTACGCCTTTACGCGTCAGAGCAGCGTGCAGGAGTTGGCCGGTGGTGTGATTGGGACGCTGGCGAACTTTCGGCACTCCGTGGTCGTGGTTGATGGCGCGTTAGATGATTACGGGGCCCCAACCCGACTGCGGACATCAGGCTGGATGCGTGAAGATGGCACCGCGCTAAAGTTGGTTTAGAGACCGCGGCCCGGCCTGGACCAGCAACTGCCGGAACCCCTCCACCGGCAACGGTCGGCTATGCAGATACCCCTGGTACAAATGACACCCCAGCCCCTGCAGGAACGCCAGTTGCTCCGGGGTCTCCACGCCCTCGGCGATCACCGCCAGATTCAAGCTGCGGGCCATGGCCACAATGGCGCGGATGATTTCCGCATCGTTGGGGTCATGGGTGGCGTCGCGCACGAACGACTGGTCGATCTTCAGCGCATCCACCGGCAGGCGCTTGAGGTAGGTCAACGATGAATAGCCGGTGCCGAAATCATCCATCGCAAAACTCACGCCGAGCTTTTTCAGGCGGCGCATTTTGCTGATGGTGTCGTCCAGATTCTGGATCACGATGCCTTCGGTGATTTCCAGTTTCAGCAATGTATAAGGCAGATGGTGCTCACGCAGGCTGCGTTCCACCCGCTCGACAAAGTCGTTCTGGCGGAACTGCCGGGGGCTGATGTTGACGCACAGGCTGAAATTCAGCGGGTCCACCAGGCCCTCGCTGATCAATTGCGCAAAGGTCCCGCAGGCTTCGTCGAGGATCCAGGTACCCACTTCCAGGATCAACCCGCTGTCTTCCAGCACCTTGATAAATTCAGTCGGTGATTGCGCCCCGAGCTGCGGGTGCTGCCAGCGCACCAGGGCTTCAGCGCCGACGATCCGGTTGCCCCTGGCATCCACTTGCGGCTGGTAATGCACGCTGAATTCACCGCGGGACAGGGCCAGGCGCAGGTCGGTTTCCATGCGCAGTCGCTCACTGGCGGTTTTCTGCATGCTGTTGTGGAACATCTGGATCGTGTTGCGCCCCGAGTCCTTGGCCCGGTACAGCGCAATATCGGCGCGCTTGAGCAAATCCGCCGGGGTTGAGCCGTGATCGGGGATCAGCGCCACGCCGATGCTCGGCGTGACTTGCAGGCGCTGGCCATCCAGGAACATCGGTTCGGACAACAGTTCGCGCAGGGTATCGGCCAACTCCGAAACCTGGGCACTGACCTGCTGACGCGAACCCTCCAGCCCGCTGAGCAGCACCACAAACTCATCGCCGCCCAGGCGCGCCACGGTGTCTTCCATGCGCACGCTGGCTTCGAGGCGTGCGGTGACGATTTTCAGCACGGTGTCGCCCACCGGGTGGCCGAGGGAATCGTTGATGTGCTTGAAGTGGTCCAGGTCGAGGAACAGCAGGGCGCCCCGCAGGTTGTGGCGCTTGAGCAGGGCGATCTGCTGGCTCAGGCGGTCCATCAGCAGGGCGCGGTTGGGCAGGTTGGTCAGCGGGTCGTGATAGGCCAGGTGGCGAATCTGCGCCTGGGCGTTTTTCAGCAGGCTCACGTCCCGGGCGGTCAGCAGCAGGCACGGGGTTTCATTGAGGGTGATGGGTTCCACCGACACTTCAACCGCCAGCACTTCACCGCGCTTGTTGTGCCAGAGCATTTCCAGGTGATGAATGCGGCCCTTGATCTGCAGCTCGGCCAATAAAGCTGCGCGCTGGTTTTCATCGGCCCAGATGCCGATCTGATACAGCGTCAGGCCGATCGCCTCTTCGGCGCGGTAGCCGGTCAAGCGGCAGAAGCCGTCGTTGACCTCGACATAGCGCCCGGTATCGCGCTCGGTGATCGACACCGCGTCGGGGCTGGAGTGAAAGGCCTTGGCGAACTTCTCTTCACTGGCCTTGAGCGCCGCTTCCGAGCGTTGCTGCTGGGTGATGTCCCGCAAGGTGGTGACGATGCAGGGTTGATCGCTGACCTGGATCAGGCGGCTGGAGATCATGCAGTTAAGGATCTGGCCGTTCTTGTGATGAACGGTGATGGCCACATTGCTCAGGGACTGTTCGCGAATCACCTGCTCGATGCGTTGCAGGCGCTTGCTGGGCTCATCCCACAGGCCGATCTGTTCGGCGTTGTTGTTGAGCACTTCGGCGGCGGTCCAGCCGAAGGTCTGGGTGAAGGCCGGGTTGATCTCGATAAACTGGCCGGTTTCCAGGCGTGTCACGCAAATCGGGTCGGGGCTGGCGAGAAACAGGCTGGCGAACTTTTCTTCCGACGCAGTCAGGCGTAGTTCGCGCTCGACCTGGTCGGTGATGTCGAGCAGCGTGCCGGCCATGCGCAGGGGCACGCCCAAGTCATCACGATACAGGCGGGCGCGGCTTTCGAGGTAGCGGGAGCTGCCGTCTTCCAGTTGCACGCGATAGGTCAGTTGGTAGTTGCCCGCCGGGCCTTCGCGCAGGGTGCGGTAGGCGTTGCGCATGTTTTCGCGCTCTTCAGTGGGCATGCCTTCAAAAAACGCCTCGAAGGATTCGTGAAACGGTTGGGGTTCCAGCCCGTGCAACTGGGCGGCGCGGGCCGAGCCGTAGAGCATGCCGCTGGGGATGTGCCAGTCCCAGGTGCCCAGTTGTGCCGAGTCGAGGGCCAGGTCCAGGCGTTCCTGGCTGTCCTTGAGGGCTTGTTCGGCATTTTTGCGTTCAGTGGTGTCGAGAAAGGTGCTGATCAGGTAGTCCTCGCCGTCCAGCTCGACTTTCTGGGCGCTGAGGGTGCCATCGTGGATCTGCCCGTTGCTGGCGCGAAACTGCACTTCCATGGTGATGGGGGCGCCTTTGCGCTGGGTAGCCTTGACCAGATGCGCGCGTTGTTCGGGGTGTACCCAGAGGCCCAGCTCCAATGTGCTGCGGCCAATGGCATCGGCCAGCGGCCAGCCGAACAGGCTCTCGAAATACTGGTTGGCTTCGCTGATCAGGCCGTCCGTCTGGCGGGTCAGCAGAACCATCAGCGGGCACAGGTGAAACAGCGTGGCGAAGCGTTTTTCCGAGTGGCTGAGGGCGTGTTCGCGTTCGCGCTGGTGGGTGATCTCGCGGATTACCCCGATCATTCGCCGACGCCCGGCCTTGTCCGGTAGCAGGCTGCCATTGATTTCCAGCCAGTGCAGGCTGCCATCGGGCCATTGGATACGGTGGTGCATGGCTTGGACAGCGGGCTCGCCGGCCAGCACCGCATGAAAGGCCCGGACTACCTTGGCGCGGTCCTCGGGGGCCAGCAGGTCCAGGTACTCCAGGTCTTCAGGCAGCGGCTGGCGCGGGTCGAAGCCGAACAGGGCCTGGGTGCCTCGGGACCAACTGATTCGGCCGGTATCGATTTCCCAGCTCCAGGCGCCCAGCCGGGCAGCATTGAGGGCCGCCAGCAGTTGCGGCGCGCTGTCCCAGCTCTGTTCCGCCTCCTGTGGGTCCAGGGCGTAGATGCGGGGCAGGGGTGGCACGGTATCGACGGGGTTGCGCATTATCAAAGGGCCTTGGCTCAATGGGCGTTCGGCGCGGGTTCACGGTCTAGGGGCCACGGCGATTCAAGCCTGATTCCCTGGCAGATCGACCTGTGCATCCAATAGGCTCATGAAAGCCCGCGCAGCGTTCGACAGCGTCCTTTCGGTGTGCACGATATAGCCTAGCTGGCGACTGAGCTGTATGCCCGGCAAAGCGATGCGTGCCACCTGATCATCGAGCATGGTGCGGGGCAGCACGCTCCAGGCCAGGCCGATGGAGACCATCATCTTGATGGTTTCCAGGTAGTTGGTGCTCATGGCGATGTTCGGCGTCAGGCCCTGGGCCTCGAACAGCCGCTGCACGATGTGGTGGGTAAAGGTGTTGCCCCCGGGAAACACCGCCGGGTGCCGGGCGATATCCGCCAGGTTGACGCTGCCGTTGCTGATCAGGCTGTGTTCCGGTGCCACCACGAAATCCAGCGGGTCGTCCCACACCGGGGTGGCCCGCACCAGCGTGTGGGGCTCCGGCGCGAGGGTGATCACGGCCACCTCGGCGCGGCCATGGAGGATTTCTTCGTAGGCCACTTCCGAATCGAGAAACTGAATATCCAGGGCGACGTTCGGGTATTCCCGGGTAAACGTACGCAGTACCGGCGGCAGGCGGTGCAGGCCGATATGGTGGCTGGTGGCCAGAGTGAGGCGCCCGCTGACCTCGCCGGTGAGGTTGGTCAGGGCGCGGCGGGTGTCGTCCAGCACGTTGAGAATCTGATAAGCCCGCGGTAGTAATGCGCGCCCGGCTTCGGTGAGGCCGACTTCACGCCCCAGCCGGTCGAACAGGCGCACCTTTAATTGCTGCTCCAGGCCGGCGATGCGCTTGCTGATGGCGGGTTGGGTGAGGTGCAGGCGTTCGCCGGCACCGGAGAAGCTGCCGGTCTCGGCGATGGCGATAAAGGCATTGAGGTTGGCCAGGTCCATTGTGCTATTCCAGTTGGTAATCCAAAGCATAAAAAATATGAATTTGAGTTATTTAATGTAGCGCCATACCATCAGCCTCACAAGCCAAAGGGTTATTGAATCGTTCAAGGCCCGGGGCATAGAAACACCTGATGAGGACCGCGTGATGGCCGGCAAAACGCTTTACGACAAGCTTTGGGATTCCCATGAAGTGAAACGGCGCGATGATGGGTCGTCGCTGATCTACATCGACCGTCACATCATCCATGAAGTGACCTCGCCTCAAGCGTTCGAAGGCCTGCGACTGGCCGGGCGCAAGCCTTGGCGCGTCGACTCGATCATCGCCACCCCGGACCACAACGTGCCGACTACCCCGGAGCGTAAAGGCGGGATCGACGCCATCGTCGACACCGTGTCGCGCCTCCAGGTGCAGACCCTCGATGATTACTGCGACGAATATGGCATCACCGAATTCAAGATGAATGACGTGCGTCAAGGCATCGTTCACGTGATCGGCCCGGAGCAGGGCGCCACCTTGCCCGGCATGACCGTGGTCTGCGGTGACTCCCACACCTCCACCCACGGTGCGTTTGGTGCCTTGGCTCACGGCATCGGCACTTCCGAGGTGGAGCACGTTTTCGCCACCCAGTGCCTCGTTGCCAAGAAAATGAAGAACATGCTGGTGTCGGTGGAAGGTGAATTGCCTTTCGGCGTCACTGCCAAAGACATCGTCCTCGCGGTGATCGGCAAGATCGGCACCGCCGGCGGTAACGGCCATGCCATCGAATTCGCCGGCAGCGCGATTCGCGACCTGTCCATCGAAGGCCGCATGACCATCTGCAACATGTCCATCGAAGCCGGTGCCCGCGTGGGCATCGTAGCGGCGGACGAGAAGACCATTGCCTACGTCAAGGGGCGTCCATTCGCACCAAGCGGCGCCGATTGGGACGCGGCGGTCGAAGCCTGGAAAGACCTGGTGTCCGACGCCGACGCGGTATTCGACACCGTGGTCACCCTCGACGCCGCCCAGATCAAGCCGCAGGTCAGCTGGGGCACTTCGCCGGAAATGGTGTTGGCCGTTGACCAGAACGTGCCGGACCCGGCCAAGGAAACCGACCTGGTCAAGCGCGGTTCCATCGAGCGCGCCTTGAAGTACATGGGTTTGAAAGCCAACCAGGCGATCACCGACATCCAGCTGGATCGCGTGTTTATTGGCTCCTGCACCAACTCGCGGATCGAAGACTTGCGCGCTGCGGCCGTCATCGCCAAGGGCCGCAAAGTCGCCTCGACCATCAAGCAGGCGATCGTGGTGCCAGGTTCGGGTCTGGTTAAAGCCCAGGCTGAAGCTGAAGGCCTCGACAAGATCTTCCTCGAAGCCGGTTTTGAATGGCGCGAGCCGGGCTGCTCCATGTGCCTGGCAATGAACCCGGACCGTTTGGAGTCGGGCGAGCATTGCGCGTCCACCTCCAACCGTAATTTCGAAGGGCGTCAGGGCGCCGGTGGCCGTACCCACCTCGTCAGCCCGGCCATGGCTGCTGCGGCTGCCGTCAACGGTCGTTTCATCGACGTTCGCGAATTGATCTGAGGAATACCCGATGAGAGCTTTTACCCAACACACCGGTTTAGTCGCGCCGTTGGACCGTGCCAACGTGGACACTGACCAGATCATTCCCAAGCAGTTCTTGAAGTCGATCAAGCGCACCGGCTTCGGCCCGAACCTGTTCGACGAGTGGCGCTACCTGGACGTGGGCTATGCCTACCAGGACAACTCCAAGCGCCCGTTGAACAAGGAGTTCGTGCTCAACGCCGAACGTTACCAAGGCGCCAGCGTGTTGCTGGCCCGGGAAAACTTCGGTTGCGGCTCCAGCCGTGAACACGCGCCGTGGGCCCTGGAAGAATATGGCTTTCGCAGCATCATCGCGCCGAGCTACGCCGACATCTTCTTCAACAACAGCTTCAAGAACGGCTTGCTGCCGATCATCTTGAGCGATGCCGAAGTGGACGAGTTGTTCCAGCAAGTGGAAGCCGATGTGGGCTACCAGCTGACCATCGACCTGGCGGCGCAGACCGTGACCCGTCCGGACGGCAAGGTGTATCACTTTGAAGTGGACGCCTTCCGCAAACACTGCCTGATCAATGGCCTGGACGACATCGGCCTGACCTTGCAGGACGGCGATGCGATTGCAGCGTTTGAGGCCAAGCACCGGGCGAGTCAGCCTTGGTTGTTTCGCGACGCTTGATTCTATGTAGACCGGACTGGCCCCTTCGCGAGCAAGCCCGCTCCCACATTTGATTGCATTTCAACTGAAGAAACTCGGTCGAATGTGGGGAGCGGGCTTGCTCGCGAAAGGGCCAGCAGCAACACAAAAACCAGGACACCATCATGACCAGCACCGCCCACACCCAAGTCGTGCAAAAACAATTCGGCGAGCAGGCCTCGGCCTACCTGAGCAGCGCAGTTCACGCTCAAGGCACCGAATTCGCGCTGCTCCAGGCCGAACTGGCCGGGCAGGGCGCTGCGCGACTGCTGGACCTGGGTTGCGGCGCCGGTCATGTGAGTTTCAACGTTGCACCGTTGGTTAAAGAAGTGGTGGCCTACGACCTGTCCCAGCAGATGCTCGACGTGGTCGCCGCCGCTGCCGTGGACCGTGGCCTGGGTAACATCCGCACCGTGCACGGCGCCGCCGAGCGCCTGCCGTTTGCCGATGGCGAGTTCGACTTCGTGTTCAGCCGCTACTCGGCCCACCACTGGAGCGACCTCGGCCTGGCCCTGCGTGAAGTGCGTCGGGTGCTCAAGCCGGGCGGTGTGGCCGCGTTTGTGGACGTCTTGTCACCGGGCAGCCCGCTGTTGGACACTTACCTGCAAACCGTCGAAGTGCTGCGCGACACCAGCCACGTGCGCGACTATTCCGCCGGCGAGTGGATGCGCCAGCTCAGCGAAGCCGGTTTGCATGTACGCAACAGCAGCCGCCAGCGCCTGCGCCTGGAATACACCTCGTGGGTGGAGCGCATGCGTACCCCAGAGGTATTGCGTGCCGCGATCCTGGAGTTGCAAAAGGCAATGGGCCAGGAAGTGCGCGATTATTTCGAGATTCAAGCCGACGGCACCTTCAGCACCGACGTGCTGGTGGTGTGGGCCGAACGCTGATTAATTTTTCCCGACCTGCCCCTGGGCAGGTCGCTTGATGAAATGAGGAACGCATGAGCAAGCAGATTCTGATTCTCCCTGGCGACGGCATTGGTCCGGAAATCATGGCCGAAGCGGTCAAAGTCCTGGAAGTGGCCAACGGCAAGTACAGCCTGGGCTTCGAATTGAGCCACGACGTGATCGGCGGCGCGGCCATCGACAAACACGGCGTGCCCCTGGCCGACGAGACCCTGGACCGTGCCCGCGCAGCTGACGCCGTGCTGCTGGGCGCCGTGGGTGGCCCGAAATGGGACAAGATCGAACGTGACATCCGCCCTGAGCGCGGCCTGCTGAAGATCCGTGCGCAACTGGGCCTGTTCGGCAACCTGCGCCCGGCGATCCTTTACCCGCAACTGGCGGACGCTTCCAGCCTGAAGCCGGAAATCGTCGCGGGGCTGGACATCCTGATCGTCCGCGAACTGACCGGCGGTATCTACTTCGGCTCGCCACGGGGCGTGCGCGAGTTGGAGAATGGCGAGCGTCAGGCCTACGACACCCTGCCGTACAGCGAGAGTGAAATCCGCCGTATCGCCCGTGTCGGTTTCGACATGGCCCGCGTGCGTGGCAAGAAGGTTTGCTCGGTGGACAAGGCCAACGTATTGGCCTCCAGCCAGCTGTGGCGTGAAATCGTCGAGGAAGTCGCCAAGGACTACCCGGACGTCGAGCTGAGCCACATGTACGTCGACAACGCCGCCATGCAACTGGTGCGTGCACCCAAGCAATTCGACGTGATCGTCACCGACAACCTGTTTGGCGACATCCTGTCCGACCAGGCCTCGATGCTCACCGGTTCCATTGGCATGCTGCCGTCGGCGTCCCTGGATGCCAACAACAAGGGCATGTACGAGCCGTGCCACGGTTCTGCGCCGGACATCGCAGGGCAGGGCATTGCGAACCCGTTGGCGACCATTTTGTCGGTGTCGATGATGCTGCGTTACAGCTTCAACCTGACCGACGCGGCGGATGCCATCGAAAAGGCTGTGAGCCTGGTGCTGGACCAAGGCCTGCGCACCGGCGACATCTGGTCCCAGGGTTGCACCAAGGTCGGTACGCAAGAAATGGGCGACGCAGTAGTCGCCGCGCTGCGGAATCTGTAATCTCTCGGGCCCGCTTGCAGATGTTGCTGCAAGGCGGCCCACTTTTGAACAAGGTGTAGTTGCGATGAAACGTGTAGGTCTGATCGGTTGGCGCGGTATGGTCGGTTCCGTGCTCATGCAGCGGATGCTGGAAGAGCAGGATTTTGATCTTATTGAGCCGGTGTTTTTCACTACCTCCAATGTAGGTGGTCAAGGGCCGTCCGTGGGCAAGGACATTGCTCCGCTCAAGGACGCCTACAACATTGAAGAACTGAAGACCCTCGACGTCATTCTGACTTGCCAGGGCGGCGACTACACCAGCGAAGTCTTCCCCAAGCTGCGCGAAGCCGGCTGGCAGGGTTACTGGATCGACGCCGCCTCCAGCCTGCGCATGCAGGATGACGCGGTCATCGTCCTGGACCCGGTCAACCGCAAGGTGATCGACCAGCAACTGGACGCAGGCACCAAGAACTACATCGGCGGCAACTGCACCGTCAGCCTGATGCTGATGGGCCTGGGCGGCTTGTTCGAAGCCGGCCTGGTGGAGTGGATGAGCGCCATGACCTATCAGGCGGCCTCCGGTGCCGGCGCGCAGAACATGCGTGAACTGATCAAGCAAATGGGCGCGACCCACGCGGCGGTGGCCGATCAACTGGCTGACCCGGCCAGCGCGATCCTCGACATTGACCGCCGTGTGGCCGAAGCCATGCGCAGCGAGGCCTACCCGACCGAGAACTTCGGTGTGCCACTGGCCGGTAGCCTGATCCCGTGGATCGACAAGGAACTGCCTAACGGCCAGAGCCGTGAAGAGTGGAAGGCCCAGGCCGAGACCAACAAGATCCTTGGTCGCTTCAAGAGCCCGATCCCGGTGGACGGCATCTGCGTGCGCATCGGCGCCATGCGTTGCCACAGCCAGGCGCTGACCATCAAGCTGAACAAAGACGTGCCGATCGCCGATATCGAAGGGCTGATCAGCCAGCACAACCCTTGGGTCAAGCTGGTGCCGAACAACCGCGATATCAGTATCCAGGAACTGAGCCCGAACAAGGTGACCGGTACCCTGAATGTGCCGGTTGGCCGTCTGCGCAAGCTGAACATGGGGACGCAGTACCTGGGCGCGTTCACCGTCGGCGACCAATTGCTGTGGGGCGCGGCTGAGCCGTTGCGTCGCATGCTGCGGATCTTGCTGGAGCGGTAATCGCTGCTGGTAATAAGAAACCCGCGTTCTGGTGACAGGCGCGGGTTTTTTATTGCTCTCTCGGGCCCTTTCGCGAGCAAGCCCGCTCCCACATTTGATCGCATTTCAACTGAAGTAACTCGGTCGAATGTGGGAGCGGGCTTGCTCGCGAAGAGGCCATCAGCCACACCACAAGCCCCAGCCAATTGCCTCACCCCCGGCCACCCGGTAAAGTGCCGCTCCCCCGCAATGCCCGAGGCAGCCCCCATGACCCAGACCTTTGATATTGCCGTGATCGGCGCTACCGGCACCGTTGGCGAAACCCTGGTGCAGATCCTCGAAGAGCAGGACTTCCCGGTAGGCAACCTGCACCTGTTGGCCAGTAGCGAGTCGGCCGGGCATTCGGTGCCGTTTCGGGGCAAGAACGTGCGGGTACGGGAAGTCGATGAGTTTGATTTCAGCAAAGTCCAGCTGGTGTTCTTCGCTGCCGGCCCTGCGGTCACCTTGAGTTTCGCTCCACGCGCCACCGCCGCCGGCTGCACGCTGATCGACCTGTCTGGCGCCTTGCCGGCCGATCAGGCGCCGCAAGTGGTGCCGGAAGCCAATGCCCGCGTCCTGGATGGCCTGACAAAACCGTACCAGGTCAGCAGCCCAAGCCCGTCGGCCACCGCCCTGGCCGTGGTGCTGGCGCCACTGCGCGGCGTGCTGGATATCCAGCGCGTCAGCGTCACGGCCAATCTCGCCGTTTCCGCCCAAGGCCGTGAAGCGGTCAGCGAACTTGCCCGGCAGACCGCCGAGTTGCTGAACGTGCGCCCGTTGGAGCCAAAATTCTTCGACCGGCAGATGGCCTTCAACCTGCTGGCCCAGGTCGGCAAGCCTGACGCCCAAGGCCACACTGCCCTGGAAAAGCGCCTGGTGCACGAATTGCGCGCCGTGCTGGAAATGCCGTTGCTAAAGATTTCCGCAACCTGCGTTCAAGCCCCGGTGTTTTTTGGCGATAGCCTGACTGTGTCACTGCAATTGGGGGCAGCGGTCGATCTTGCCGCCGTCAACCTTGCCCTGGACTCGGCGCCGGGTGTCGAACTGGTAGAAGAGGGCGATTACCCTACGGCGGTTGGCGATGCGGTCGGTCAAGACGTGGTCTACGTTGGCCGGGTGCGCGCCGGTGTTGATGATCCGGCGGAACTAAATATGTGGCTGACGTCAGATAACGTACGCAAAGGTGCCGCACTGAACGCCGTACAACTGGCGCAGTTGTTGATAAAAGGCCTTGTGTAAAAGATACTTGGCGGCAATTTGTAGATTGATTCTAGCCAAGCGCTATGCTTGGCCCCAAGCTGGAAAGATTGCGCGTCGGTGACCTATCGGCTCGCCATGCCTTATGGCAGCGGTTACCACCCTTCTCGCAGGCCGGGGAGTGTTCAAAAAGGATGAGGCTATGGTTCAAGTTCGCAAACTGGTGTTAGCAATAGCGGCCGCCTCGGCGCTGTCCTCCGGTATGGCGCAAGCACTGCAGCTTGGGGAGATGACCCTCAAGTCGAAGCTGAACCAGCCGCTGTCGGTGGAGATCGAATTGCTCGACGTCGGTGGCCTGACCGCCTCCGAGATCACCCCCAGCCTCGCTTCGTCCCAGGCCTTTGTGGATGCGGGCGTCGATCGCCAGGCGTTCCTGAATGACCTGACGTTTACCCCGGTGGTCAACCCGAACGGCCGCAGTGTGGTGCGTGTCACCTCCAGCCAGCCGTTGCCTGATTCCTATGTGCGTTTCCTGCTGCAGGTGCAATGGCCCAACGGCCGCCTGATGCGCGACTACAGCGTATTGCTGGACCCGGCCAAGTTCGACCAGTCGACCCCGGCTGCCAGTGCACCCGCGCCCGCGCCACGTTTGAGCGCGCCTGCGACGGCTCCGGCGATCAGCAAGCCCAAGGAGCACACCACAACGTCCCACGACACCTTGTGGGAAATCGCCGCGAAGAACCGTAATGGTGCCTCGGTGCAGCAAACCATGCTGGCCATTCAGGCACTGAACCCTGATGCCTTTGTCGACGGCAACATCAACCGCATGAAAACCGGCCACGTCCTGCGCTTGCCGGATTCGGGGCAAAGCACCAGCCTGCCGCAGCCCCAGGCGATTGCTGAAGTGACTGCGCAAAACGCGGCGTGGCGCGAGGGGCGTCGCGGCGGTAATCAGCCCGCCGGCAAGGCGCAACTCGACGCCACCAAGCGTACCCAGGCCGGTAACGCGCCTGCGCAGACCAACACCAAGGACAACTTGAGCCTGGTCTCGGCCGAAGCGGCCAAGAAAGGCGTAAAGGGTGGTGCTGGCGACAGCCGGGCCTTGAACAACAAGCTGGCGGTGACCCAGGAAAGCCTGGATTCGACCCGTCGCGAGAATGAAGAGCTGAAAAGCCGCATGGCTGACCTGCAAAGTCAGCTGGACAAGCTGCAGCGGCTGATCGAGCTCAAGAACAACCAGTTGGCCAAGTTGCAGACCCCGGGTGGTGCTGCGGCGCAGCCTGCTGCCACGGCTGCGATGCCGGCTGAAGTGGCTGCACAACCGGCGGCGCCGGCTGCGGCAACCCCGGCAGCAACCCCCGTGGCTGCGCCGGTCGAGACGCCGGTCAAGGCGGACACGGCGCCGGCCAGCACCGAAGGCAAATTCAACGACCTGCTGACCAACCCGATCGTGCTCGGCGTGATCGGTGGCGCGGCGGGCCTGCTGGTGCTGTTGCTTCTGCTGCTGTGGGCGCGTCATCGCAACGCGCGCCTTGAAGAAGAGAAGCACCTGCGCATGGCGCGGGCCCTGGCTGAAGAGCCGGAATTTGCGCCGAACATTGATCACGATCTGCCATCCGACAGTTTCGAAGGCCTTGATGTACCACCGCCGAACGTCAAGCTGGCTCCAGCTCCAGCTCCAGCTCCAGCCCCGGCGGCAGTGGTTGCTCCGGTGATCGCGCCGGTCGTCGCCCCTGTTGCTGCGGAGCGCCCGGCCGACGCCCTGGCGCAAGCCCAGTCGCACATCGACCGTGGCCACCTGAACCAGGCCGCTGAAGTGCTGGAAGATGCAATCAAGCAAGAGCCTGCCCGCAGCGACCTGCGGCTCAAGCTGATGGAAGTCCACGGTTTGCAGGGCAACAAGGACGGGTTTGTCACTCAGGAGCGTCAACTGGTCGCCAATGGTGAGAATCACGCTCAGGTTGAACAGCTGAAAAGCCGCTTCCCGGCCATGGCCGTGCTCGCGGCCGGCGTCAGCGCTGCCGTTGCCGCCGCCGCCCTCGACGCCCAATACGTCAAGGACCTGCTCAAGGACGAACCTGCGCCGCCAGCATCAGAACCTGCGCCGGAGCCGGACGCGTTTGACACCGACTTCGACCTGAGCCTGGACGATCTGGAAGCTGCTTCCCCGGCCGTGGTCAATCTGCAGGCGGACGACCTGAGCTTCGAGTCGGTGCTGCAACAGCAGACCGAGGCCAAGGCCAGCGAGGAGGACCTCTCGGACTTCGACCTGGACCTGCAGCTTGATCCGCCATCCTCGACCCAGTCCGACGACGACTTCCTCTCCGGTCTCGAAGACCAGATGAAGGACCAGCCACCAGTAGAGCCGCCGACCCTGACGCCGGCTGACCTGGACGACCTGGACCTGCCGGAAGATTTCGACCTGTCCCTGGCCGACGAGCCCGAGGCGCCTGCCGCGGCCAAGCCAGATGCATTCGCCTCCAAGCTTGATGACGTCAACGCCGAGCTGGATCGCCTGTCGCAAAGCCTGGAGCATCCGCCGATCGAGCCGTCCTTCACCGAAGAAGACGCGGCATTGGGGGGCGATGAGCCGGAATTCGACTTCCTGTCCGGTACCGATGAAGTGGCAACCAAGCTTGACCTGGCCCAGGCCTACATCGACATGGGCGATGCCGACGGTGCGCGGGACATCCTTGGCGAAGTGCTCAAGGAAGGCGACGACGGTCAGAAAGGCGAAGCCAAGGAAATGCTCAGCCGGCTGGCTTGAGATACGTGGTAAATACAACGGCAGCCTTCGGGCTGCCGTTTTGCCATCCAGGCACCAAACCCATGGCGTCCCCGGCGCGCGGCCTTATAATGGCCGCCTTTGCGCAACTCATCAGGCTCTCAGTTCTTGGCAAATATAGATAACGCGGCCGCCGAAATGGCGGCCGCAGGCTTTTTCAGAATCGCCCTGGGCGTGGAATACAAAGGCTCACGCTATCGCGGCTGGCAGCGCCAGGCCTCCGGCGTGCCGACGGTGCAGGAAACCCTGGAAAAGGCCCTGTCGAAAGTCGCCGACTCACCGGTGTCGCTGATGTGCGCCGGGCGTACCGACGCCGGCGTGCATGCCTGCGGGCAAGTGGTGCACTTCGATACCCAGGCCGAGCGCTCGATGAAGGCGTGGGTGATGGGCGCCAATATCAACTTGCCCCACGACGTCAGCGTCAGTTGGGCCAAGGTGATGCCGGCGGATTTTCATGCGCGCTTCAAGGCTATCGCTCGGCGTTACCGCTATGTGATCTACAACGATCAGATCCGTCCGGCCCATCTCAACGAAGAAATCACCTGGAACCACCGCCCGCTGGACGCCGAGCGCATGGCCGAGGCCGCCCAGCATCTGGTGGGTATCCATGATTTCAGCGCGTTTCGTGCCGGCCAGTGCCAGGCCAAGTCGCCGATCAAGGAAGTCCATCACCTGCGGGTGACCCGCCACGGCAAAATGATCGTGCTGGATATTCGCGCCGGCGCCTTCCTGCACCACATGGTGCGTAACATCGCCGGGGTGCTGATGACCATCGGTACCGGCGAGCGTCCGGTGGAGTGGGCTAAGGAAGTCCTGGAAAGCCGGATTCGTCGCACCGGTGGCGTCACGGCGCATCCGTTCGGCCTGTACCTGGTGGATGTGGAGTACCGCGACGAGTTCGAATTGCCCCAGCGGTTCATCGGGCCACACTTCCTCACAGGTTTCAGCGAACTTGGCGGCTGACGCCCTCAAAAGCATTTGTTACCATCCGGGACTTTCTCGGACACGCCCTGAGGTTTCATCGACATGTCTGCCGTTCGCAGCAAGATTTGCGGGATTACCCGCATAGAAGACGCGTTGGCGGCGGTCGAGGCGGGGGCCGATGCCATCGGTTTCGTGTTTTACGCCAAAAGTCCGCGGGCGGTGAATGTGTTGCAGGCGCGGGCGATCATTGCCGCGCTACCGCCGTTTGTGACCACCGTGGGGTTGTTCGTCAACGCCAGCCGTTGCGAACTCAATGAAACCCTAGATGCCGTACAACTGGACATGCTGCAGTTTCATGGCGATGAAAGCCCTGACGAGTGCGAAAGCTACCAGCGTCCGTATATCAAGGCGTTGCGGGTCAAGGCCGGCGACGATATCGCGGTGGCATGCGCAGCCTATACCGGGGCGCGCGGGATTCTTCTCGACACCTATGTCGAAGGTGTTCCCGGTGGCACCGGCGAGGCTTTTGATTGGTCGTTGATTCCTGAAGGCCTGAGCAAGCCGATCATCCTGGCGGGCGGCCTGAATCCGGGCAACGTGGCCAGCGCCATCCAGCAGGTGCGGCCTTACGCCGTGGACGTCAGCGGTGGGGTAGAGCAGGCCAGGGGCATCAAGGATCACGCAAAGATTCGCGCATTCATGCAGGCCGTGCGCGACAGCAGTGGGACGATGTGACGGCTGGCAGTCTGCCGCCGTCCATAACTACCACTGTGTAAAACAGCCCGGCGCCGCCTGTGGGAGGCCCGGAAATGAAGTGGCAACCCTGCACGGCAGGTTGTCTGGAAGGCTGAGGACACAGGCAGGAAATGGCAGGTCGAACGTCTGACCCCGTCCAGTTTGTGTCATCGCCACATATGAATTTAGCTCAAGGGCATACGCGGGGCTGTGTTCAAGCCACCGGTACTGGAGAAAGAAAGCATGAGCAACTGGTTAGTAGACAAACTGATCCCCTCGATCATGCGTTCCGAGGTGAAGAAAAGCTCGGTTCCTGAAGGTCTTTGGCACAAGTGCCCATCCTGCGACGCGGTGTTGTACCGCCCGGAGCTGGAAAAGACCCTGGACGTTTGCCCCAAGTGCAACCACCACATGCGTATCGGCGCCCGCGCCCGCATTGATATCTTCCTCGACGCTGATGGTCGCTCCGAACTGGGCGCTGACCTGGAGCCGGTTGACCGTCTGAAATTCCGCGACGGCAAGAAGTACAAGGACCGCCTGACAGCTGCGCAGAAGCAGACCGGTGAGAAGGACGCGCTGATTTCCGTCAGCGGCAAGCTGCTGGGCATGCCAGTAGTGGTTTCCGCCTTCGAATTCTCCTTCATGGGCGGTTCCATGGGCGCCATCGTTGGCGAGCGTTTTGTACGTGCCGCCAACTACGCCTTGGAAAACCGTTGCCCGATGATCTGCTTCGCGGCGTCCGGCGGCGCGCGGATGCAGGAAGCGCTGATTTCCCTGATGCAAATGGCCAAGACCTCCGCGGTACTGGCGCGTCTGCGCGAAGAGGGTATTCCGTTTATCTCCGTGCTGACCGACCCGGTCTACGGCGGCGTTTCCGCCAGCCTGGCGATGTTGGGTGACGTTATCGTCGGCGAGCCTAAGGCCCTGATCGGTTTCGCCGGCCCGCGTGTTATCGAGCAAACCGTTCGTGAAAAACTGCCGGAAGGTTTCCAGCGCAGCGAGTTCCTGCTGGAACACGGCGCGATCGATCTGATCATTCCCCGCGGCGAACTGCGCCCACGCCTGGGTAGCCTGCTGGCCCAGATGATGGGCCTGCCGACACCTGTGTACGTCGCGCCTAAAATTGAGCCAATCGTCGTGCCACCGGTGCCTGCAAACATATGACCCAACGTACCCTGGGCGAATGGCTCGCCTACCTTGAGCAGTTGCATCCGTCAGCCATCGACATGGGCCTGGAGCGCTCGCAACAGGTAGCGGCCCGCCTCGGGTTGGGCAGGCCGGCGCCGCGCGTGATCACGGTGACCGGCACCAACGGCAAGGGTTCTACTTGCGCCTTTGTCGCGGCCTTGCTGCAAGCCCAGGGCCTGAAGGTCGGCGTGTACAACTCGCCGCACCTGCTGCGCTACAACGAACGGGTGCAACTCAATGGCGTCGAAGCCACTGATGAGCAGCTCTGCGAAGCCTTCGCCGCACTCGATACCGGGCGTGGCGAGATTTCCCTGACTTATTTCGAGATGGGCACCCTGGCGGCGTTCTGGCTGTTCGAGCGTGCACAACTTGATGTGGTGGTGCTGGAAGTCGGCCTGGGCGGGCGTCTGGACACGGTCAACGTGGTAGATGCCGACCTGGCGCTGATCACCAGTATCGGTGTCGACCATGCGGACTATCTGGGTAACACCCGTGAGTCCGTGGCCTATGAAAAGGCCGGGATTTTCCGCCAGGGCAAGCCTGCACTGTGCGGCGACCTGGATCCGCCGCATACCTTGTTGGATAAGGTGCGCGAGCTGGATTGCCCATTCTTCCTGCGTGGGCGTGATTTCAATCTCGAGGTTGGCGACCGGTTCTGGCAGTGGCGCGGAGTTGATGCGCGCGGCCAAACCGTTGAATTGCACGACCTGCCGCTGCTGAACCTGCCAATGGAAAACGCCGCGCTCGCACTGCAAGCCTATTTGTTGCTGGATCTGCCCTGGCATGCCGAGCAGATTGCCGCTACGTTGCAGGCGACTCGCGTGGTGGGGCGCCTTGATCGACGCAGCTTCGACTGGAAGGGCAAGCGCCTGAACCTGCTGCTGGATGTGGGGCATAACCCTCACGCTGCTGAATACCTGGCCAAGCGCTTGGCACTTACGCCGCCCGCCGGTCGCCGCCTCGCGGTGTTCGGGTTGCTGTCCGACAAGGACCTGGACGGTGTGGTTGCACCCTTGTTGGGCGACGTCCAGGCCTGGGCGGTTGCGCCGCTGGACACATCCCGCAGTCGTCCTGCCGTCGAGTTGCAGGCCGCGTTGCAGAACCTTGGCGCGTCGGTGACGTCCCATGCAAGCGTGACGGCCGCCCTGGAAGCCCAGTGCGCGGTTGCGACGTCTGAGGATGAGATTCTGTTGTTCGGATCATTTTATTGTGTTGCCGAGGCACTCGAGTGGTTGGCCCGGCGCTCCACGGAGGAAGCTGCACATGGCATTACTGGATAGCGCATACAAGCAGCGAATGGTTGGAGCCCTGGTTCTGGTGGCGTTGGCGGTGATTTTTCTGCCGATGCTGTTTTCCCGTCAGGACGAGCAACGCCAGGTGACCGTCGAGGCCCCGGCTGCGCCCCAGGCGCCCGCGGTACCTCAGGTTCAGGTCGAGCCGGTGGTGGTTCCCGAGCCGCAAGCGCTGCCGGAAGAAGAGCCGGTGCCGACCGATGACGAAGTGGCTGCACAGCAAGCGCCGTCGATGCCGATTCAGCCGAGCGTACCGGTGGTGAAGCCTGCGCCTGCTGCGCCTGCTGCTCCGGCAGTCGCGGCCAAGCCTGCGGCCCCGGCGCCAGCACCAAAACCTGTGGCGCCACAACCGGCTGCACCGGGCAAGCCGGACGTCGGTCAAAGCCGCATTGATCCGAATGGCTTGCCGATCAGTTGGTCGATCCAGTTGGCCAGCCTGGCCAATCGCGAAAGCGCCGAAGCCTTGCAGAAAACCCTGCGCAGCCAGGGTTACAACGCCTATATCCGCAGTGCCGACGGCAAGAACCGGGTATTTGTCGGGCCGCTGATCGAGCGCGCCGAGGCGGATCGCCTGCGTGACTCGCTGGATCGCCAGCAAAAGCTCAAGGGTTTTGTGGTTCGCTTCCAGCCCGAAAAAGGCTGAGGCTGCAAGGATTCAAGCTGGAATGCGGTCAATGTGGGAGCGGGCTTGCTCGCGAAGGCGGTGTATCAGTCAGCAGATTTATTGGCTGGCCCACCGCCTTCGCGAGCAGTCCCGCTCCCACAGGTGTTTTGGGTGTGCCGCGACAGGCCGGTTTCCATTCCCCTATAACTCATTGATTTCAAATGCACAGCCAATCACAGCTTACCGATAGCCCGACGCTCTGCTAAAATGCGCCGCCTTATCCGTCTGTAGGCTGAACTGTGCCATTTACCTGGGTTGATTGGGCGATCGTTGCAATCGTCGCCATCTCCGCTTTGATCAGTCTGAGCCGCGGCTTCGTTAAAGAAGCATTGTCGCTGCTGACATGGATCATCGCAGGGGTTGTAGCCTGGATGTTCGGCGGTTCATTGTCCGTCTACCTGGCCGGATACATCGAAACACCTTCGGCTCGCGTCATCGCGGGCTGCGCCATCATGTTCATCGCCACGTTGTTGGTGGGGGCAATGGTCAATTATCTTATCGGCGAATTGATACGCGTCACCGGCCTCTCCGGGACCGATCGATTTCTCGGCATGGCCTTCGGCGCCGCGCGTGGCGGGTTGCTGGTGGTCGTGGCGGTCGGGCTGTTGAGCCTGGGGCCGGTACAGCAGGATTCGTGGTGGCAGGAGTCTGTACTCGTGCCAAAATTTCTATTGGTTGCAGATTGGTCCAAAAACCTCATTTTGGGGTGGAGCAGTCAGTGGCTGGCCAGCGGGATCAGCGTACCCGCTGATCTTCCGTTCAAGGAACACCTCTTGCCGGCCAAAACGCCTCAGTAAGTTGTGTTCAGTCAAGATTCATTAAGTAGGGGTTGCGTCGCATGTGTGGCATCGTCGGTATCGTCGGTAAGTCGAACGTGAATCAGGCGCTGTATGACGCGCTAACCGTCCTCCAGCACCGCGGCCAGGATGCTGCCGGTATTGTGACCAGCCACGACGGCCGGTTATTTCTGCGCAAGGACAATGGTCTGGTGCGCGACGTGTTCCATCAGCGCCACATGCAGCGCCTGGTCGGGCACATGGGCATTGGCCACGTGCGCTACCCGACAGCGGGCAGCTCGACCTCGGCCGAAGCCCAGCCGTTCTACGTCAACTCGCCGTATGGCATCACCCTGGCGCACAACGGCAACCTGACCAACGTTGAACAGCTGGCCAAGGAGATTTACGAATCTGACCTGCGCCACGTCAACACCAACTCGGACTCCGAAGTCCTGCTGAACGTGTTCGCCCACGAGCTGGCCCAGCGTGGCAAGCTGCAGCCGACCGAAGAAGACGTGTTCGCTGCCGTGACTGACGTGCACAACCGTTGCGTCGGTGGTTATGCCGTCGTAGCGATGGTGACCGGCTACGGCATCGTCGGTTTCCGCGACCCCCACGGCATCCGCCCGATCGTGTTCGGCCAGCGTCACACCGACGAAGGCGTCGAGTACATGATCGCTTCCGAAAGCGTGTCCCTGGACGTGCTGGGCTTCACCCTGATCCGCGACCTGGCGCCAGGCGAAGCGGTCTACATCACTGAAGACGGCAAGTTGCACACCCGTCAGTGCGCACTGAACCCGAAACTCACCCCGTGCATCTTCGAACACGTCTACCTGGCGCGTCCGGATTCGATCATCGACGGTGTTTCGGTGTACAAGGCGCGTCTGCGCATGGGCGAGAAGCTGGCGGACAAGATCCTGCGCGAGCGTCCTGACCATGACATCGACGTGGTTATCCCGATTCCGGACACCAGTCGCACCGCAGCGCTGGAGCTGGCGAACCATCTGGGCGTGAAATTCCGCGAAGGCTTCGTCAAGAACCGCTACATTGGCCGTACCTTCATCATGCCCGGCCAGGCCGCTCGCAAGAAGTCGGTGCGCCAGAAGCTCAACGCGATCGAGCTGGAATTCCGCGGCAAGAACGTGATGCTGGTGGATGACTCTATCGTGCGCGGCACCACCTGCAAGCAGATCATCCAGATGGCCCGCGAAGCCGGGGCGAAGAACGTTTATTTCTGTTCCGCCGCGCCTGCCGTGCGTTACCCGAACGTGTACGGCATCGACATGCCGAGCGCCCACGAACTGATCGCCCACAACCGTTCGACCCAGGACGTTGCGGACCTGATCGGCGCCGACTGGCTGATCTACCAGGACCTGCCGGACCTGATCGAGGCCGTCGGTGGTGGCAAGATCAAGATCGATGAGTTCGATTGCGCAGTGTTCGACGGCAAGTACGTCACCGGGGATGTCGACGAGGCCTACCTGAACAAGATCGAGCAGGCGCGTAACGATTCCTCGAAGATCAAGACCCAGGCGGTCAGCGCGATCATCGACCTGTACAACAACTGAGTAGACACCGGCCCTGAGGGGCCGGTTTTGTATCTTTGATAAAGCATTCGAGTTGAGGAGTAGAGCATGAGTCAGGAATGGGATGCCGGTCGTTTGGACAGCGACCTCGATGGCGTAGCTTTCGATACCCTGGCTGTGCGCGCCGGCCAGCACCGCACCCCGGAAGGTGAGCACGGTGACCCGATGTTCTTTACCTCCAGCTATGTGTTCCGCACAGCCGCCGACGCGGCTGCGCGTTTTGCCGGTGAAGTGCCGGGGAACGTGTATTCGCGCTACACCAACCCGACCGTGCGTGCGTTCGAAGAGCGTATCGCCGCGCTGGAAGGCGCCGAGCAAGCGGTCGCCACTGCCACGGGCATGGCCGCGATTCTCGCGGTGGTCATGAGTCTGTGCAGCGCCGGCGACCATGTCCTGGTATCGCGCAGTGTGTTTGGTTCCACCATCAGCCTGTTCGAAAAGTACTTCAAGCGCTTTGGCATTGAAGTCGACTACGTGCCGCTGGCGGACCTGTCCGGTTGGGACGCGGCCATCAAGGCCAACACCAAATTGCTGTTTGTGGAGTCGCCGTCCAATCCGTTGGCCGAACTGGTAGACATCGCCGCATTGTCCGAAGTGGCTCACGCCAAGGGCGCGATGCTGATCGTTGACAACTGCTTCTGCACCCCGGCGCTGCAACAGCCGCTGAAGCTGGGCGCGGACATCGTCGTGCATTCGGCCACCAAGTTCATCGACGGCCAGGGTCGTTGCATGGGCGGTGTGGTTGCCGGTCGCAGCGAGCAGATGAAGGAAGTGGTGGGCTTCTTGCGCACTGCCGGCCCGACCCTGAGCCCGTTCAATGCCTGGATCTTCCTCAAAGGCCTGGAAACCCTGAGCCTGCGGATGAAGGCCCATTGCGCCAACGCCCAGGCCCTGGCCGAGTGGCTGGAGCAGCAGGATGGCATCGAGAAAGTCCACTACGCCGGCCTCAAGAGCCACCCGCAACACGCGTTGGCCCAGCGTCAGCAGCGTGGTTTTGGCGCGGTGGTGAGTTTCGAGGTCAAGGGCGGCAAAGAGGGCGCCTGGCGCTTTATCGATGCAACCCGCCTGATTTCCATCACCGCC
Organism: Pseudomonas sp. TH34; assembly: GCF_016650865.1. NCBI lineage: Bacteria > Pseudomonadati > Pseudomonadota > Gammaproteobacteria > Pseudomonadales > Pseudomonadaceae > Pseudomonas > Pseudomonas sp. TH34. The sequence goes on along the minus strand of NZ_JAEKFB010000031.1, from coordinate 124,412 downwards.
AACCTGGGTGACAGCAAGACCACCATCACGCATCCAAGCACTACCTCCCACGGCCGCCTGGCGCCGCAGGAGCGTGAAGCGGCCGGTATCCGCGACAGCCTGATCCGCATTGCCGTCGGCCTGGAAGACGTTGCTGACTTGCAGGCCGATCTGGCCCGTGGGTTGGCTGCCCTGTGATCGAGTGGTCCATGGAAGCTGCGGGCGCCAGTAACGGGCGCGTCGCATTGGTGACCGGCGCGGCGCGGGGCATCGGCCTGGGCATTGCCGCCTGGCTGATCAGCGAAGGCTGGCAGGTGGTGCTCACGGATCTTGATCGTGAGCGCGGTTCCAAGGTGTCCAAGGTGCTGGGCGACAATGCCTGGTTTATCACCATGGATGTCGCGGATGAGCGGCAGGTTGCCCAGGGCGTGGCCGAGGTGCTGGGCCAGTTCGGGCGCCTGGATGCATTGGTGTGCAATGCGGCGGTGGCCGATCCGCGCAATATCACCCTGGAAAGTCTCGACCTGGCTTACTGGAACCGCGTAATGGCGGTGAACCTCAGTGGGCCCATGCTGCTGGCCAAGCACTGTGCGCCTTACCTGCGAGCCCACGGTGGTGCCATCGTTAACCTGGCGTCGACCCGGGCCCGCCAGTCGGAGCCGGATACGGAGGCTTACGCAGCGAGCAAGGGCGGTTTGCTGGCCCTGACTCACGCGCTGGCCATGAGCCTTGGGCCGGAAGTGCGGGTCAATGCCGTCAGCCCGGGCTGGATTGATGCCCGTGATCCGGCTGCACGCCGTGCCGAGCCGCTGACGGATGCCGATCACGCCCAGCACCCGGCGGGCAGGGTAGGCACGGTGGAAGACGTGGCGGCGATGGTGGCGTGGTTGCTGTCGCGCAATGCCGGGTTTGTGACTGGCCAGGAGTTCGTGGTTGATGGTGGCATGAGCAAGAAGATGATTTACAGCGAGTAGGGCGGGTCGCGGTGCTGAAGCAATTTTGTCTTTTTCAGAAAAACTTCAAGCAGGCTATTGACTTAGGTCCGCTACCTGCGTAAATTTCGCGGCCTCAACGAAGCAAAGGGTGATTAGCTCAGCTGGGAGAGCATCTGCCTTACAAGCAGAGGGTCGGCGGTTCGATCCCGTCATCACCCACCACTTCTTGAGAGTTTTGCCTTCGGGCAAGACGCAACGTTAAAGGTTGCACCGACGCGCAGCGGTAGTTCAGTCGGTTAGAATACCGGCCTGTCACGCCGGGGGTCGCGGGTTCGAGTCCCGTCCGCTGCGCCATATTTTCCAGGTCTGATGTTTCAGATTTGAGATTGAACAGCCAAGGCTGATCAGTCAGATGTTTGAAGGCGGTTGAAGGTGACACTTCAGCAGTCTGAGCGATACGCAGCGGTAGTTCAGTCGGTTAGAATACCGGCCTGTCACGCCGGGGGTCGCGGGTTCGAGTCCCGTCCGCTGCGCCATATCTGTTCCAGGGCCCACTGAACGCCTTGAGACGCCAAAGCAAGCCTATGGCTTGGTTGGATCGATAGCAAAGACCCTGGTCGAAAGACTGGGGTTTTTTGTGTCTGCGATTTGGCTCGGTGCTTGATGTGCAGGGGCCGGCAAGCCAGCCCCGCGATCCGGGATCAGAACCCCAGCTTGTCCCGCAGCCCGTAATACCAGGCCCCCAGCGCCGCAAACGGCGTGCGCAACAGTTGCCCGCCCGGGAACGGGTAGTGCGGCAGGTCGGCAAACGCATCAAAACGCTCAGCCTGGCCTCTCAGTGCTTCCGCCAGTACCTTGCCTGCCAAGTGGGTGTACGTCACGCCATGGCCGCTGCAGCCCTGGGAATAATAGATGTTGTCCCCCAGGCGGCCGACCTGCGGCAGACGCGACAGGGTCAGTAGGAAATTGCCGGTCCAGGCGTAGTCGATCTTCACGTCCTTGAGCTGCGGGAACGCCTTGAGCATCTTCGGCCGGATGATCGCTTCGATATTCGCCGGGTCGCGCGCGCCATACACCACGCCACCGCCGAAGATCAGGCGCTTGTCGCTGGTGAGTCGGTAGTAATCCAGCAAATAGTTGCAGTCCTCGACGCAGTAATCCTGCGGTAACAGCGTCTTCGCCAGCTCGTCACCCAGTGGCGCAGTCGTGATGACCTGCGTACCGCACGGCATCGACTTGGCTGCCAGCTCCGGCACCAGGTTCCCGAGATACGCATTGCCCGCGACGATAATGAACTTCGCCCTGACCTTGCCGTGGGCTGTATGCACCACCGGATTGGCGCCACGTTCAATGCGAATCGCCGCCGACTGCTCGTAGATCGTGCCGCCGAGGGACTCAACTGCCGCCGCTTCGCCCAGCGCCAGGTTCAGCGGGTGAATGTGCCCGCCGCTCATGTCCAGCAGGCCGCCTACATAGTTGTCACAGGCGACCACTTCGCGAATGCGGCGCTCGTCCAGCAACTCCAGCTGAGTATGCCCATAGCGCTCCCACAGGCGCTTCTGCGACTCCAGGTGGCCCATGTGCTTGCTGTTAAGGGCGGCGAACACACCGCCGTCCTTCAAGTCGCACTGGATCTGATACTTGGCCACACGCTCCCGAATGATTTTGCCGCCTTCAAACGCCATCGCGCCCAGCAACTGCGCCTGCTTGGGGCCGACGCTGCGCTCGATCACATCGATATCACGGCTGTAACTGTTGACGATTTGCCCGCCGTTGCGACCCGACGCGCCAAACCCCACCTTGGCGGCTTCCAGCACTGTTACGCGAAAACCGTTCTCCAGCAGGAACAGCGCGCTGGAAAGCCCGGTATAGCCGGCACCAATCACACACACATCGGTTTCGACTTCACCTTGCAGCTCAGGGCGAGGAGGTACCGCATTCGCAGACGCGGCGTAATACGACTGGGGGTAGGGGGTGTTCGCCATCCTGGAACCTCTGTTTTATATTTTTTACGAGTGCGCCGATCCTACCTGAGTTGAAAATCCGCTGCCAGCCACCGGAAAAATACCGTCATGCCGCTCACAAATAAAAAATTCGCATATTCATAGGCTTAGCTGCAAAAAAGGTGTTGACACCCCTCGGGAATTCCGTAGAATGCCGCCTCACAGCAGGCACGTAGCTCAGTTGGTTAGAGCACCACCTTGACATGGTGGGGGTCGTTGGTTCGAGTCCAATCGCGCCTACCAAACAAAATCCGCTCTGCTGGGCGGTCTAGAAGGGCTCACCGAAAGGTGGGCCCTTTTTTGTTGTCTGTCGTTTGGGTGTGTCGCTAGGAAAAGCCAGGCAAACCTCTCAGGTTCGGTCGGTATCCAACAGCGCGTACATCTCAAAGTCCCCGGGGCTGCCACGCACCATACGGAATGACCTCAGCGTTCCTTCGTACTGAAACCCGCATTTTTTCAGGACGTTGGCCGAGCGAGGGTTCGTCACGAAAACGGTGCCTTGTACCCGCACAAAACCATATTCCAGGAATGCCCACTGAGTTATCGCAGCGCAAACTGCACTGGCAATGCCTTTGCCCCAGTAAGCAGGTGAGAGGTCATAGGCTATCTCCGCGCTTCGGTTCTTGTCGGAGATCGTGTGGAACCCGATTGTGCCGATGAGTTCGCGGTTTGCCCCATGAGTGATGGCCAGGCGCCTGTTTGAAGAAGGACGGGTCGAGTCCAGTTCGTCAAATAATGGCAAAAGGTCATTCTCGTTTTTCAGGTCCCAGCTTGTGTGTTGAATGACTTCTCTTTGTGAAAGGTAGGCATACCACGCAGGTATATCTGATCGCTCCAGTTGTCGCAGGGAGATATCCAGATGGTCCACGGCTGGAGGTTTTTGAATTTGCATGTTGGCGCTGATCCTTAGCCTGAGCGGAAAGCAGTCAGGGTAACGCCGTTGCATGCCATTTATGAAGACGTACCGCCTCGTCGCTGCCTGACTGGAATCACAGGCAAAGAAAAGCCCGCGATGGGGGCGCGGGCTTTAGAGTTTCACCAGGAGCAGGCAAACCATAGGTGTTCATCTGTGAAAGGAATGTGAAAGGGTTTCAGCGCCCAACGTTTTCACCCGCCAGAGCCAGGTTACCCAGCACCTCATCAATCAGCCCAAGCTGCCAGTTGAAGTACGGATTGAACGTCAACCGCGCGTGCATCTTGCCCGGCTCGCGATAACCCCAGTCCGAATACCACACCTCTGACCCCTGTTCGCAGGCGCGGGTGGCGTCTTCCGTCTGGCCGTTCCAGCAAAACCGCAGGCTGCCCTGTTCGCCGTAGAGCGCGTTGTCGGGTGAGAACAACAACCCCATGTGTGAGAACTGGCTGATCCGCAGTTCCGGCACGTAGTCGGTGCGCGCTTTTATCCGCTGTGTGTCCCAGGCGCTCTCCGGCAGTGTTCCGTACCAGGCCAAGCGGCTGTAGGGATTACTGAAGCGTTGCTGGAAGGTCTCCAGCACATAGTTCGTATCGACCACTGAGTCGTGGGCTGCGACGGCAATGAACACCGCTTTGGCGTAGGGACGACGCTCCAGGTCCTGGCGAGCCACTCGGCTGCTGCGGTAGAACTGGGCGAAGCCATTGGTGGGGACGGTCATGTAGCGCACCAGGCTCTGTTGTGGCCGGCTTGCGTCTGGCGCCAGCAGCCACGGGCGTGCCCAACTGATCAGGGGGGTCAGCCAGTCGTAGGTCATGCTGGACTGGAAGGCGGGGGAGAACAGCAGCAGCCCGGCGACGTCGTCGTGTTTGTAGGCGTAGTCGAGGACCAGGTTGGCACCGGTGGAGAAGCCACCGAGGTAAATCTCGCCCACTTCTGCGCGAAGGATCGCGGCCTGTTCGTCCACCACCCGGCGCCAGTCTTCCATACGTACTTGCAGCATGTCGGCCGGTTGTGTGCCGTGGCCGGGTAGCAGCACGGTCCTTACCAGGAAGCCGCGGGCAGCCAGTGCGCTGCCGATATCGTGGAAGGACCAGGGTGAGTCGCCGAGGCCGTGCACCAGAATGATCCCGCGCTTAGGGGCGCCTACGGGGCGCCATTCTTGTGGTGCGTTCCAGTTGAGTTCGGCTTCCCTGTCGGTGCCCTGGAAGTCGCGATGGTCCCGCAGCCATTGCAAGGTATCGAGACGGTACGCTTCGAATGATTTCTGGCCCAGCGGCATGCCCGGTTCTGCGATGGCGCTTGTGCAGAGCAAAAAGGCGAGGATGCCGCCAGCAACGCTCCAGAGCGTTTTGCGGGGCTGCATATAAGTTTTTTTGTTCAAGACAGGTTCTCAGCGGAGCGTAACCGTAAGGTCATGCACGATAATGACCTGCCTTGTATCGCCGATAGTGCGAAACAGTAGCAAGACGTTTCTTATGACCTCAGAAACGGTCTAACCGATAGGGCTCAAGTGCCAGCAACCCGTTGGGCGCAGACGTTGCCAGCTGTGCAATCAACTCCGCCGTCACCGCCGCCTGCGTCAGCCCCAGATGCTGGTGCCCAAACGCAAGCAAGACCTTGCCATCGCACACCTTGTCGATGATGGGCAGCGAGTCCGGCAGGGAGGGGCGAAACCCCATCCACGGCGTCGCATCTTCGGCACTCAAATCACGACGAAACAGCCCCTGACTCAGCCGGTGCAACTGCCACGCGCGCTCCATGTTCGGCGGGCGATCGAGGCCTGCAAACTCGACGGTACCTGCCAGCCGCAATCCTCCATCCATGGGCGTCATGATGAACTTGCGCTCCAGCGACGTGACGGCGAACGGTAGCCGCCCATGCTCATTGGGTAGCATCAAGTGATAACCGCGCTCTGTATCCAGCGGGACCTTTTTGCCGGTCAGTTCGGCGGTCAATTTGGCCGAATGCGCACCGCAGGCGATCAACACCTGACGCGCCGCGACCGCGCCTTGGTCGGTCCTCAGCGAAACACCGTGCTCATCCAGCTTCCCACCCAAAACCGGGTGCTTGAGAAATTGCACCCCGCAGGCCTTGGCCGCTTCCACCAGTTCACACACCACCCGGTAGGGGTCGAGAAAATGCCCGGTGCGGGGAAAGAACAACCCGCCCTGAATTCCTTCGCTGAGTTGCGGCGCTACCTTCTGTACCGCACTGGCCTGCCAGTAATCCACCGGCACTGCTTGCTGGCGCATGCGTGCCTGCAAGGCGTCGATGGCCTGACGTGAGTCGGGGCGCTCGAAGATCAGCAACGAGCCGTCTTCGCGCATCAGCCCGGGACGATTGATGCTTTCCAGCAGCCGGTGCCAGGCGCCCAGGCTACTTTCGTTGAGGGCACGGATCCCGGCGACGGTGCGCTGGAAGGCCGCCGGGCGCAGGTTCAACAGCAGTCGGGTAAACCACGGCAGCGCACGTGGCAGGTATTTCCAGTCCAGGCGCAGCGGGCCCATCGGGTCCAGAAGCATGGCCGGCAAGCGGCTGAGGATCGACGCATCCGCGATGGGAAACACTTGTTCGGTCGCCAGGTGACCGGCGTTGCCGAACGACGCCCCGTGGCCGGGTTGCTGTGGGTCGATGACCACCACTCGCCGCCCCTGGCGTGCCAGTTGCAGCGCGCAGGCGACGCCGATGATTCCGGACCCGACCACGGCGATGTCTGGAATGACGTTATCGCTCATGGGCTAGGCTTCTCTCTGACCGTCGAGCAAGCGCCGCAACAACAATGGATTGCCATGTTGCAGTGCCGTCGGCAGCAAGCCGTCCGGGAAATCCTGGTAGCACACCGGCCGCAGGAATCGCAGGATGGCGGCGGTGCCCACCGAGGTGGTGCGCGAGTCCGAGGTGGCCGGGAAGGGCCCGCCATGCACCATTGCATCACAGACTTCCACGCCGGTCGGCCAGCCATTCACCAGCAAGCGACCGGCCTTGCGTTCCAGGGTCGGCAGCAATGCGCGGGCGGCGTCCAGATCGTCGTCATCCAGATGCAGGGTGGCGGTCAACTGGCCTTCCAGGTGTTCGCTGACCTGGCGGACTTCATCGGCGTTGGCACATTGCACGATCAAGGAGGCGGCGCCGAAGATCTCGGCCTGCAGGCCGTGGTTGGCGAGAAAATCTTTTGCGTGGGTCACGAACAGGTGGGCCTGGCCTTGGTTCGGGCCTTGCGCCGCCAACCCATTGCCCGCGACATGAGCCTGCTTCGCCAGCACGCTGATGCCGTCTTCATAAGCCTTGAAGATTCCCGGTGTAAGCATGACCTGGGCAGCGCTGCGCTGAAGCAGATTGGCAGCGCTGTCGATGAAGTGGTCCAGCGCCTGCCCCGCGACAGCAATCACCAGTCCGGGATTGGTGCAGAACTGGCCGGCGCCTTGGGTCAGGGATGCGACAAACCCCTGGGCCAAAGCTTCACCGCGTGCGCTCAACGCGGCGGGAAACAGGTAGACCGGATTGATTGAACTCATCTCCGCATATACCGGAATCGGCTCGGGACGCGCCTGGGCCGCTTGGCACAAGGCGATGCCGCCGCTGCGCGAACCGGTGAAACCCACGGCCTTGATACGTGGGTCACAGACCAGCGCAATACCCACTTCGCGTCCCGAGCCGTATAACAGCGAAAACACACCGTCAGGCAAGCCACATTGCTGAACGGCCTTGGCCACCGCGCGACCCACCAGTTCGCTGGTGCCAGGATGCGCTCCGTGAGCCTTCACGATCACCGGGCAACCGGCCGCCAGTGCCGAGGCGGTATCACCGCCGGCCACCGAGAATGCCAGCGGAAAATTACTCGCACCGAATACCGCCACCGGCCCCAGCGGCACCTGGCGTTGGCGCAGGTCCGAGCGGGGCAGGGGCTGGCGATCAGGCTGCGCGGTGTCAACCCGCACATCCAGCCATTCACCCGCGCGCACGGTGCGGGCGAAGGTGCGCAGTTGGTGACAGGTGCGCCCGCGCTCGCCCTGGATGCGTGGGCGGGGCAGGCCGGTTTCGGCCATCGCCCGTTCAATCAGCTCATCGCCCAGGGCTTCGATTTCATTGGCGATGGTTTCAAGGAATTCGGCGCGAGCCGCCAATGGCGTTTCGCGGTAGGTATCGAAGGCACTCCATGCCAACGCGCAGGCTTGTTCCACATGCTCGGCGGTGCCGCCGGCGTAGGCGGGTTCCAGTGCAGTGTCGGTGGCAGGATTGATCGCCCGGATTGCCTCGCGGCTGCCTGGAATGGAATGCTGACCAATCAGCATGGTGCCCGTCAGAGTCATGGCGTAGTCCTGAGAAAGAAAAGAGAGTCCAGACAAAGAGAATTACTGTAGGAGCTGTCGAGCCAGAGCGAGGCTGCGATGCAGGCACTGCGCTCTGGCAAGTACACCACGGTGATCCCATCGCAGCCTCGCCGGGGCTCGACAGCTCCCACATTTGATCTTTGCTGCCTTGAGTATTGTTAAACGGCGTTTTGCTCAGCCGACCAGTTGGCATACCACTGGCGGAACAGCCCGTACTGTTTCTCGGCATAACGACGCTGGGCATCGCTCAGGGCGTCGGTCTCGTTGAAGTGCAGGGTGTATTCCTTGTCGCCGTTGAGCACCATCAGATGCTTGTAGAACAGCACCAGGTCGCAGCCTTCGTCAAAGGACGACAACACCGCCAGTGCCGACTCCAATTCACGCGCCTGGCGGCGTGCGGTGGCGTCGCCCTTGGCGGCTTTCTTGCTCAGGGCCACCAGTTGCAGGACTTCCCGTGGCAGCGCGTTGCCGATGCCGGTGATCGCGCCGGTGGCGTTGCAGTTGACGAAACCGTGGACCACCTGGGTATCCACGCCGACCATCAAGGTCACCGCATCATCTTTGGAGGTGATGTGTTCGGCCGCGTAACGCAGGTCTGCAGCACCGCCGAATTCCTTGAAACCGATCAGGTTCGGGTACTCGCGACGCAGCTCAAAGAACAGGTCGGCGCGGGTGGCGAAGCCGTAGTAAGGGCTGTTGTAGATCACTGCCGGCAGGTTCGGCGCTGCCTTGAGGATGGCCGCAAAGTGATCCTTCTGCGCCGTCGCCGAGGCGCCACGGGACAGCACACGCGGGATGACCATCAAGCCATGGGCGCCGACTTTCGCCGCATGCGCCGCGTGGGCCACCGCTTCACGGCTGTTGACCGCGCCGGTGCCGACGATGGTCGGTACGCCGGCAGCCACCAGGCGCGCCACGCCTTCCTGGCGCTCGGCTTCCGTCAACAACGGCCAGTCGCCCATGGAGCCGCAGTACACCACTGCGCTCATGCCGATATCGATCAATTCGCGGCCCTTGGCGACCAGTGCGTCAAAGTCCGGTTTACGCTGGGCGGTGCACGGGGTCATCAGGGCGGGGATGCAACCGGTGAAGATATTGGTGTTCATTGTTTCAGCTCCAGTTTGATTGAAGGGGCGGGGGCGGTTCAGATGCCCCACGCGAAGGGATCCTGTTCGTCGATCAGCAAAGTGCTGTCGGCGGTCATGTAGGCGCGGCCGGTGATGGAAGGGCGTACACGCTCGCCTTCCCATTCATAGCTGCCTTCGAATTGGCTGCCGGTGATGCTGGCTTGTATCCACGGTTCACCGGCGGCGAGTTTGCCGTCGGCCGCCAGGCACGCCAGCTTGGCGCTGGTGCCGGTGCCGCAGGGCGAGCGGTCGTAGGCTTTGCCCGGGCACATGACGAAGTTGCGGCTGTCGGCCTGGGCGTCGTCGGCGAACAGTTCGATATGGTCGATCAGCGCGCCGTCTTCACCGTGGATGCCCTGGGCTTCGAGGGCCTTGAGCATCGCCCAGGTGTAATCGGTCAGGGCTTCGACGTTGTCCATTTGCAGCGCCTGCCCGTGTTCGGAAACCAGGAAAAACCAGTTGCCGCCCCAGGCGATATCGCCGTAGACCCGGCCATGCCCGGGTACGTCCACTGGCACCTGCTGGCGATAGCGGTAGGCGGGCACATTGCGCAACGTCACCGCGCCGTCGGCGTGCAACGTGGCGCTGACCGGGCCGACCGGCGTGTCGATCTTGTGCACCCCCGGCGCGATCTGCCCCAAGTGATGCAGCGAGGCAACCAGGCCGATGGTGCCGTGGCCACACATGCCGAGGTAGCCGGCGTTGTTGAAGAAAATCACGCCGCAGGTGGCATCTGCCGAGACCGGCGCGCAATACAGCGCGCCCACCAGTACATCGTTGCCACGGGGCTCCAGCAGGCACGCTCTGCGCCATTGGTCATGGTGAGTGCGCAGGTTGTCGAGCTTGTCGGCAATGGTCTCGCCGGCCAACTCGGGAAAACCTGTCATCACCAGGCGCGTGGGTTCGCCGCCAGTGTGGGAATCAATGATGTGAACTCGTTTCATAGAACAATCCATTCAGTGGTTGGCTGAGGCTCAGGAAGCCAGCTGCACGCGGCCGATGTCGGGCTCAGGGGCTTCACTTTCGTCATCTTCGGTTTCCAGGCGAACCAGATGCGCCGGCACGCCGGTGGCCGCGCCCCAGTAATAAATACCCAGCGCGCAAGCGGCGACGACCAGGGTGTCGAATGGATGGCTGAGGATGCCCAGGCCACCAAAGCTGCCGAGCTTCGACAGGATGATGGTCACGGCATAGAAGCCGATCAGCCAGGCAGAGGAGCGAACCTGGCGGCCGAGGCTCAGGTGCAGGGTCGGCACAAAACGGCCGCACAGCAGGTACACCACGAACATCAGGATTTGCAGGCCGAGCAGCCACGACACGGTGCTCCAGCCCGACCAGTAGACGATTAACGCGGCGATGATGAACGACAGTGGGCCGAGCACACCCATCCACTTGACCCGGAACGGGCGCGGCAGGTCAGGCGCATTGCGGCGCAGTGCGGCAACCGACACCGGCGCCACGGCGTAGCTCAGCACCAGTGCGGCGGACACCACGTTGATCAGCGCTTCCCATGACGGGAAGGGCAGGGTCCAGAACACCGACAGGCCAAAGGTCAGCCACAGCGCCGGGCGCGGGATACCGGACTTTTCATCAATGCGCGTGAAGATTTTGAAGAAGGTCCCGGTTTGCGCCCAGCCGTAGATCACCCGTGGCGTGGCGTTCATGTAGATGTTGCCGCAACCGCTAGGGGAGATCACCGCGTCGGCCACGACGAGGTAAGCCAGCCAGCCCACACCCAGGGCGAGGGCGATGTCGCGGTATGGCAGGGCCAGTTCCTTGGCGACGCCGGCCCAGCCGTTGGCGAGCATTTCGGTGGGAATGCCGCCGAGGAATGCGGTCTGTAACAACACGTAGATCGCGGTGGAGAGCAGCACCGACAGAATCAGTGCAATCGGAATGGTGCGTTGCGGGTTCTTCACTTCGCTGGCCACCGAGATGATCGGCGTGAGACCCAGGTACGCGAAAATCACCCCGCCGGCGGACACGGCCATTTCAATGCCCGACAGGCCGAACGGCGCAAAGCCTTGAGTATGGAAATTCTCTGGCTTGAAGAAGGTGAACAGCACGCCGATCACCAGCAGCGGCACGATGAACTTGAACACGCTGACCAGGTTATTGGCCATGGCGAAGGTCTTCACGCTGCGGTAGTTGAGGGCGAAAAACAGTGAGAGCAGCGCAAATTGCACGAACCAGCCGAGGACGGTTGGGTTGCTGGAACCCGCCTGCGTCAACTCGGGAAACCAGGCCGCGGCGTATTGGCGCGAGGCGACCACTTCAATCGCCACCAGGCTTGAAAACGCGATCAGCGTGATAAAGCCCATCAGGTAGCCCAGCAGCGGGCCGTGGGAATAAACCGGGTAGCGCACCACACCACCGGCGCGGGGCAAGGCCGCCCCCAGTTCGCAGTACACAATGCCCAGCAGCAACACGGCGAAGCCGCCCAGCAACCAGGAAAAAATCCCCGCCGGCCCGGCGATGGCAGAGACGTGACTGGCCGCGAACAGCCAGCCCGAACCGAAGATCGCTCCCAGTCCGATAAAGGTGAGGTCGATCAATGAAAGCTGTTTCTTGAACTTGCCTTGGGCTGACATGGCGGCGCCTTCTTGTGGGTTATTGGATAGGCATGCAGTGGCCATACAGTGAACCCATCAACGGCGCTGCGATTGATGTTTTGCGCAAGCTGCGATGACGAAATCAGCACAGTTTCGATCACTCGACACGCAGGCGCCCATGGGGCAATCTGCTCGCCAGGCACCGCCCGCCGGGCGTCTGGTCTATCCGCTGAAAGCAGGAGAAAGCGTCATGATGCAGAGCGCGTTCGCAACCCTGTGCCAAGGGCGCGAGTCCGACCGTCCGCACACCATCGAAGAATTACTGGCCGGCGTCGGGCTGCTGTTGCCGATGCTGGACGTGATTCCCAATGCCGCGATCTTTATCAAGGATGTGCAGGCGCGCTACGTATTGGCCAACCGCACCCTGGTGCAGCGGTGCGGGTTGAAGGACTTGCAACCGTTGCTCGGGAAAACCAGTGCCGAGGTCTTTCCCGCGCAGTTGGGGCCCGGCTATACCGAACAGGATCGGCGGGTGCTGGAGCAGGGATTTGTGCTGGAAGACCAGCTGGAATTGCACCTCTACGGCACCCGCGAGCCGGGTTGGTGCCTGACCCACAAATGGCCGCTGTACAGCCGCGACGGCGCGATCATCGGCCTGGCGGGCATCTCGGTCGACCTGCAAACCGCCAGCGAAACCCACCCGGCTTATCAACGGCTGGCGGCGGTGGACGAGTACATCCGGGCGCATTTCAATCGGCGTGTCACCCTGGGTGAATTGACGCGGATTGCCGGGATTTCAGTGGCGCAGCTGGAGCGCTACTGCAAGCGCGTATTCCACCTCACGCCGCGCCAGATGATCCAGAAGGTCCGCCTGGAGCATGCGCACCGCTTGCTGCATACCGAGCTGCCGATCACTGACGTGGCGTTGCAGTGTGGGTACACCGACCACAGTGCGTTTACCCGGCAATTCAAGGCGTTGACCGGGTTTACGCCGCGCCAGTATCGTCAGGCGACCGGTGGGCAGTGATGTCTAATTGGATCTACGTGAATGTCATGAGCAGCGGTGGCGCCAACAAGGAGGGTGCCAACGCTCTTCGCAGTTGCGCAAATCTGGTCAGTTTTATCCCTGCCGTTGGCGCGATTTATCAAGTCATCCAGTCCGTGCCCGTGAGTGGCTGCGTGGTGGATATCACCGACAAAACTACCGGGCACTCTCCTGATTCGTTCAGAAGAGAAGCGGTCGTGCCCGTCTTCAACCATAGCCGTGTTCAAACTGTCAGGAGTCCAACGAGATGGAATCGGCGATAGAGTTATCTTTCGAGGTTACCGAGCAAGAGCGCCAGGCCATTCTCCAGCCGCTGCGGGAATACAACATCAGCCAATGCGGCGAGAACCCGTTCGAAACCTTCGGGCTGTTGTTGCGCGATCCCGTGAGCGAGGAAGTGGTAGGCGGCCTCTACGGGAAAATCTCCTATGGCTGGATGTTCGTTGAGCTCTTGAGCGTGCCGGAATCGCTGCGCACCCAAGGCATGGGGTCGCGGCTGATGCGCGCGGCGGAGGCGCTGGCACGAGAGAAGGGCTGTGCGGGGATCTGGCTGGACACCTTCAGCTTCCAGGCGCCCGGGTTCTACCGGAAGCTGGGTTTCAGCGAGTTCGGGCATATCGCCGACTACCCGCCAGGGCACACGCGCCACTTTTTCCAGAAGCATCTGGCTTAGCGCTTACAGGCAAGGCTCACCGTGACACACAACCCGGTGTTGTTGATTTCATCGGTGAAGCCCAATTGCACCCGCGCTCCGGTTCGCTCGGCGATCGCCTTGACGATCGAAAGGCCGAGCCCCGAGCCGGCCTCTTCAGTCCCCAGGCTGCGATAAAACGGATCAAACACCCGCGCTTGTTCATCGGCCGCGATTCCCGGCCCGGTGTCCTTGACCTGCAACCGCGCGAAGCCCTGCACCTGCTCAACCGACAGATCCACTCGCCCGCCTTCGGGGGTATAGCGGATCGCGTTGTCCACGAGGTTCTTGACCAGGGTGAACAGGTCCAGCTCGTTGATAATGACCTGCACGTCCTCGACACCTTCCGCACCGATATCGATGCGCTTGCGTTCCGCCAATGGCAGCAGGTCTTCCAGCACCTGGCGATACACCGCGTGTACGGAGACCGGCGCCTGTGGCCGGTTTGCGGCAGATTGCGCGGCGGCCAGGGTCAGCAACTGATCGATCAATTTGCGCCCGCGCTCAATGCCCCGAATCAACGGGAGCAGGCGGTCGCGGGCTTGGGTTGGCATCTCGCTGGCCGACAGTCGCTCGGCTTGCAGCGACAGCGCCGTCATCGGCGAGCGCAGCTCATGGGCGGCGTCGGCAACAAAGCGCCGCTGGCTGTCCATGGACTGCGCAACGCGTTCGAGCAGGCGATTGATGGCGACGACAAATGGCCGTACCTCGGTGGGCAAATGCTGTTCATCAATCGGGTGCAGTTCCTGTTCGGCTCGCTGGTCGATTTCCGCCGCCAGGGTGGCGATGGGGCGAAACAGTTTGCGCACCAGGTCGCTGACCACCAATAGCAACACCGGAAACAGGATCAGGAACGGCAACAAGCTGCGCCAGGCGCTCTCGCGGGCGTCCTTGTCGCGGCCGCCGGTTTCCTGGGCGACGGCAATGCGCTCACCGCGTGCGGTGGTGCGGACCAGCACGCGAAACGCTTCGCCGCCGACCTCGACCGTGGACAAGCCATCGGCCAGGCTCGTGGGCAGCGGCAGCGGTATCACCTCATCGTTGCCGGCCACTGCATGCTTGCCGTCGGCCAGGTATTGAATGATCACCCTAGACTCTTCGTCATCGCCTTCGATGCCTTGGCCTTCGGGGTAGCGCAGGGTCATGTGCTGGCGGTCGAACAGCACGGCGACCTGGCGCAGGGTATCGTCCTGCAGTTCGTGGGCCTCATCGAAAGCCGAGACGAACGCGAACACGCTGGCGAGTGCCGCTACCAGCAGAATCGCCAGCGCAAGCGCCACGGAAAGCCTGAGCTGGACGGACTCGGTCAAACGTTTTTTGAAACCATCCATCCCATGCCCCTGACGTTCTTGATGACGTGGCTGCCCAGCTTGCGCCGCAGGGCGTGGATTAGAAACTCGATGGCGTTGCTTTCCACCTCATTGCCCCAGCCATACAGGCGGTCTTCGAGTTCGCTGCGCGAGAGGATTGCTCCCGGACGGATCAACAAGGCCTGCAACAGCGCGAACTCGCGGCTGGAGAGGGCCACGCCGCTGTGTTCGTCGGTGCTGGCTTCCTTGGAGAGCAAGTCCAGTGAGACCACGCCATTGCCCAGCAAGGGCAGCGCGGCGCCGCCCTTGCGCCGCAGCACCGCGCGCATGCGCGCCAGCAGTTCGGCCATGTCGAAGGGTTTGAGCAGATAATCGTCAGCGCCGCCGTCGAGCCCGCGCAACCGGTCGTTGAGGCTGTCCCGGGCGGTGATGATCAGCAAGGGCACAGGGTTGTTGCGCGCGCGAATACTGGACAGCACGTCGAGACCGTCCTTGCCGGGCAGGCCGAGATCCAGCAGCACCAGGTCGTAGGCATGGGTGTCCAGTGCGGCGAGGCCGGTGAGGCCGTTCTTGACCCAGTCGGCGGCGTAGCTCGCGTCGGTGAGGGCGCGCTGGATTGCGTCGCCAATCATCGGGTCGTCTTCAACCAGCAATATCCGCATGAAGCGCTCCTGCATGAAAGAGGCGCGAGGGTGGACCGTCGCGCCTGTAGTGAAGCACCTATGGGGCGGTTTGTCCGCCGAGGGGTTATGGCTTGGCTTTCATTGAGTCAAACGCTTGCATCAACGTGTCCATGGCGGCCTTGCAATCGGCCTGGTTCGGGGTGCCGGCACGCAGCGCGTCCAGGGCGTGGTCGATAGCCTTGTCCAACACATGCCAATCACTGGCGGCGCGGGGTTTGATCCCGGCTTCGGCCGAGTCCCAGGTGGTTTCCAGGTCCTTGATCCGGGCTTTGGCGCCGGGCAGGTCATTCTTGCTGACGAGGGCGATCACGTCCGCCGCGATGGTGCGGAACTCGCTCAGGTCGCCCAGTTTCGAGCCCGACTGACTTTGGGTGGACACGGCATTGCCGGTGGTTGCAGCCGGCTTGTCGGCAGGTTTCGAACAGCCGGCGGCGATGCCCAGCAAAGCGATCGACAAGACGATGGCAACGCGGCGAATAAGGTTGTGTGCAATACGCATGAGGACGTTCCTGATGGAGTTATTGAGTGATGGATTTACGGTGGCCGACGCTGATTTGGGCGGCGGTCACCAGCAGGACGATGACGCAGAGGAATATCGCGCTGGTCCAGGTGGCGCCCATGCCCAGGCCGCCATAGGTCTTGGCCTGGGTCAGCAAGTCACCCAGTGACGCGCCGAACGGACGGGTGAGGATGTAGGCGATCCAGAAAGCCGGCACCACGTTGGCCCCCATGCGCCAGGCCAGCAGCGTGGCGGCGATCAGGGCGGCGAAGATCACGGCACCAAGGGTGAAACCCAGGCCCAGTGCCTCGGTAGCCAGGTCGCCGGCGGCGGTGCCGAGGGCAAAGGTGCAGAGCACCGTGGCCCAATAGAACAACTCCCGTCGCGGGGTGACGATTTCACGGATCGAGAGGGTGTGCTCCGACCGGTACCAGACCAGGAAGTTGACTGCCAGTAACACCGAGAAAATCGCCGTGCTGGTGTAGAGGCTGACGTCGAGTTTGTCGGTGAGGATGTCGGTAATCTGCGTACCGACGATGCTCACCAGCACCACCGTCAGCCAGTAGATCCAGGGCGTGTAGGCCTTGGTGCGCAGTTGGTAGAACAGCGCGATCGCCAGCAGCGTCGCCATGCCGACGCTGGTCCAGCCGACGCCGAAACCGGCGTCGACGGCGAGAAAGTCGGCGCCGTTTCGCCCACGGTCGTCGACATTACTTTGATCACCCAGAATGACAGCGTCACCTCGGGCACTTTGTTCAGCCAACGGGCTGCTGTGGCATTCATCGGGGTTACCTCTCCTGTACGCGGCAAGTGGCGCAGGGGAGAAGGTACGGCACGACACTTAGCTGGGACTGAGGTCCGTCAGTACGTGTGCCCGGCCTACGGTTGTGAGGTGCACGACACTGCCGGTCGGCGGTGCCTGCAGCCCGGAACTGCGCACCAGCAAGGATCGACCTGTGCCCGATTGCAGCGCCACGGTCAGGGTGCAGGTGTTGCCGCCAAAATCACGCTCGGTCACCACGCCCTGACAGCCTTCAGTCGCTGGCTCGCCCAGGCTGATGTGCAGTTGCTCGGGGCGCAACATGATCTGTGCCAGCCCGTGGTTGCCCAGGCTGTTGACCGCGATGCGGCCCAGGTCGCAATGGGCCCAGCCACCTTCGATGCGGGCGGGCATCAGTACGGCATCGCCGAGAAACAGGGCGGTCTGTTCGTCCCTGGGAAACTGATACAGGTCCATCGGATTGCCGGATTGCACCAGGCAACCCTGACGCATCACCGCCAACTGATCGGCGAACGACAGGGCTTCGCTCTGGTCGTGGGTCACCAGAATGGTGGTCACACCCGCGTCTTCCAGGAGCCTGGCGACCATTTTGCGCATCGCCGCGCGCAAGCCGGTATCCAGGGCGGAAAAGGGTTCATCCAGGAGCATCAGCCGTGGCTGTTGTGCCAGGGCCCTGGCCAGCGCCACACGCTGTTGTTGGCCGCCAGAAAGCTCATGGGGCCAACGCTTGGCCATGCTGGCGTCAAGCGCCACGCTGTCCATCAGTTCGGCAATTCGCTGTTGCCGCACATCGCCCTTGGCTTTGAGGCCGAAGCCTATGTTGTCGGCCACCGTCATGTGCGGGAACAACGCGCCATCTTGCGGCACATACCCGATCAGGCGTTGATGGGCCGGGACTTCATGCTGCTCATCCACCAGTACCTGGCCATTGAGGGTGAGGCTGCCGGAATCGGGAAACTCGAAGCCGGCAATCATCCGCAGCAAGGTGGTTTTGCCTGAACCGGAAGGCCCGACGATAACCGTCCGGCTGCCGGTGGGCACTGACAGGTTGATGTTTTCCAGGGCGCGTTGGGTGCCGAAGGATTTGCAGATCGCGGTGAGTTCGAGAGCGTTCATCGGCCAGCCGTGCGTTTGGATTGGTGATAAAGAAGACCGGTCAGCGGCAGCGACAGCAGGATCATCAGCAGCGCATACGGGGCTGCGGCTGCGTAGTCGATTTCACTGGTCATGGCCCAGAAACCGGTGGCCAGGGTGCGGGTACCGTTGGGGGCGAGCAACAGGGTAGCGGTCAGCTCGTTGGTGATTGCCAGGAACACCAGCGCGGCCCCGGCGGCGGCACCCGGTGCGGCCAGGCGCAAGGTGATCAGCCATAGGGCGCGGCCAGGAGAACGGCCGAGGCTGCGGGCCATGTTTTCCAGCTCTACCGGTGCCTGGGCGATACCGGCGCGCAAGCTCACCAGCGCCCGTGGCAGGAACATCAGCATATAGGCCAGCAGCACAGTGATCGTGGTTTGGTAAATCGGCCGGGCGAAGTGGATAGTCACCGTCACCAGGGCCAGCGCCACGACGATACCGGGCAGCGAGCTGGTGATGTAGTTGCAGCTTTCCAGCACCCGCTGCAAGCGGCCTGGTGCACGAATCGACAGCCAGGCAATCGGCACCGCTGCGCAGGTCGTCAGCACCGCACCGGCGATGCCCAGCAGCAGGGTTTGCTCCAGCGCCGGCAGCAATTCCCCCAACTGCCAGACCTCGCGGCCACCGGCAATCAACCATTTGCCCAGGGTGATCAGCGGCACGCCGAGGGCCAGCAGGCAGGTCACGGTTTGCAGGCCCAGGGCGAGGGCGGTGGTGCCCGCCTTCAAGCGTACGATTCGCTGTTCCCGTGCGCTGCCCGAGCCGACACGGGCGTAACGGGCATTGCCCCTTGCTGCGGATTCGGCGGTGAGCATCGCCAGGCAACACAGCGCGAGTACCGCCGCGAGCATGTTGGCCGCCGGGCCATTGAAGGTGGACTTGAACTGATCGAAGATCGCCGTGGTGAAGGTGTCAAAGCGGATCATCGCGTACAGCCCGTATTCGGCCAGCAAGTGCAGGCCCACCAGCAGCGCGCCACCGCAGATCGCCAGGCGCAATTGTGGCAGCACCACCCGGAAAAACACCGCCCAGGGTTTTAGCCCGAGGGATTCGGCCACGTCCTCGATGGCAGGGTCGAGCCGGCGCAGTGTCGCCGCCACTGGCAAGTAGAGAAACGGGAAATAGGCAATCACCGACACCAGCACGCCCGCCGGCAGGCCGTGAATCGATGGCACCAGGCTGACCCAGGCGTAGCTGTGAACAAACGCCGGTACCGCGAGCGGCGCGACGGCCAGTAGCGACCAGGCGCGACGCCCGGGCAGGTTGCTGCGCTCCGTGAGCCAGGCCAGCGCGACGCCCAGCACCACGCACAGGGGCAGGGTGATCAGTACCAGCAACACGGTATTGACCAGCAATTCGCCCACTCGCGGTCGTAACACCAAGGCAGCGATCTGCGCCCAGCCAATCTGCCAGGACACGCCGATCACAAAGGCTATCGGCAACAGTGCCAGCAGTGAGACCCATACGGATAAACCGGTCACCCACGCGCCGCCGCGGCCTTTGAACAGGCCACGGGAGCGTCGGGCAGAACGGGCGGGCAGCGCGTGCGCGATACCCGGCGGCAGGGATTCAGGCAGCAATCAGAGCAGTCCGGCCTGGGTCATGAGTTCGACGGCTTTTTTGCTGTCGAGTTTGGACGCGTCGACTTTCGGCGCATCGAGTTGCGCCAGCGGCACCAGTTTCGGGTTCGACTGGGCACCCTGGCCCACGGCGTATTCGAACGAGTTACCGCTCTCGAGAATCGCCTGGCCGTCTTTGCCGGTGATCCACTTCAGGAACGCCTGCGCTTGTTCCGGGTGTTTGCTGGAGGCCAGCACGCCGCCACCGGAGATGCTGACGAAGGCACCCGGGTCCTGGTGCTTGAAATAGTGCAGCGCGGTGTTCTTGCTGTTTTCGCCGGTCTTGGCCTGATCGACGAAGCTGTAGTAGTGATAGATCACGCCGCTGTCGACCTGGCCGGCGTTGACGGCTTTAAGCACTGCGCTGTTGCCGCGATAGATGGTGGCGTTGGCTTTCATCGCCTTCAGCCAGTCGAGGGTGGCGGCTTCGCCTTTGAGCTCCAGCACGGCGGCGACGATAGCCTGGAAGTCGGCACCGGCCGGGGAGGCGGCCCAGCGGCCTTTCCAGCTTGGCGCGGCGAGATCGAGCAAGGACTTTGGCAGGTCAGCTTCTTTCAAGGTGTTCGGGTTGTAAACAAATACCGTGGAGCGTGCGGCGATCCCCAGCCACTTGCCGTGGGCCGGGCGATAAGCGGCGCCGACCTGTTCCAGCGTGCCCGGTGCCACGGGCGCGAACAGCCCTGCATTATCCACCAGCACCATGGCCGGGGAGTTTTCAGTGAGGAATACGTCTGCCGGCGAAGCGCTGCCTTCCTGAACGATCTGGTTGCCCATCTCGGTGTCGTCGCCATTGCGCACGGTCACCGGAATGCCGGTTTCCTGGGTAAAGCCTTCAACCCAAGCCTTGGTGAGGCTTTCGTGTTGGGCGTTGTAGACCACGATGCCCACCGAGTCGCTCGCCGCATAGACATGTCCGGCGCTGACCAATGCAGTGGCCAACAGGGCCTTTTTCAGAAAGGAAGGGATGCGGGTAATCATGCCGGGCGAACTCCTGGGCTCTTATCGTTGGGCGATGCAATTAATTCCCGGGGCAATAGGAATCATTTGCATGTTTTGGCGCGGCGAATGTAGAGCGGGGAATGAGAAAAAAACGTCAAATAAATCGTTAATCCTCGTGATAAGAACTCGCGAAGCGGGTCTGCATCATGGCAGAGCGTTATCTCGCTACAGACCGCCAGGTCACCAGGCCGTCCAGGCCATGATCGGACTTCAAGTACCGAAGCACATTCTGCGCCTGGGCCTTCTCCTCAAACGGGCCGACAAAGGCGTGAGGTGCCTCATCGAGCACGGTGGGTACATCGAGCGCCTGCAACTGCGCAACCAGCTCGCCAAACGCTGTGTCGGTATCGGCGGAAAGACGCACGACCCAGCCGCTGCGATATTTCAGGGGGATGGGCTCTACCTCGGCGCCACAGTGCTTGCAGTGCGCGGCGGCGGCTTTGATCGGGCTGGAACAGGCAGGGCAGGGGCGCAGGTCTTCGTGTACCAGGGCGTCTACACCGGTCTTGGGAACGCGTGGCATCAGCAGGAGGACGATCAGGGGGATCAAGGGCACGAACAGCCCTATCGCAAACCATCTTGGCCCTGATCTGCCGCGCTCGCTGGCGAGGTAGGCGGTCACGGCGGTGACTGCCAGCCAAAGGGAAAGGTAGATGCTCATGTGCACGTCCTTGTCTTGATTTAGCGGGAGTGATGGCGACGCTGAGCCTGTTCAGCCCCGCGTCGCCATCGGCAGCGCAAACAACAGGGAGGCCGCCAGGTGCTTACTGCGCCTTGGCGTTCTTGATGTCCGCAATCACCTGCTTGGCAATCGCCTGGACCTGCTTCTGGGTCATGGCCGACGCCACGCCTTCCCAGGCTGATGACTCGGTTTCATAAGTGCGTGCGCCCAGCGGTGCACCGGATTTCAAGTCGGAAAAGTCAGCTTTCGAGAACACCCAGGCATTACCCACCAATGCCCCAGCAGCGTAGCGGCTGCCGGCCGTCAGGTAACGAAACTTGCTGACGTTAATGGTGATGCCCACCCCGTCGGCACTGCCGGTGTTGATGGTGGGTGTTTCCTTGAGGCTATAACCGGCTTGTTGCGCCTCGGTTTGCAGGGCCGCGCCCCATTGTTGCTTGAGCAGTGGCCAGTCCTGGTTTTGCTCGACAGTGGTGTTGCCTTTGAAGCTCACGACCAGGTTTTGTTTAGCCGATTCCGGGATGGCCAGGGTGTCTGCACCACCGCTTTTTACCTTGGCTGCACAGCCACCCAGCATCGAGAGGGCAACAGCGAACGACAGGGCGTAAAGCGCCTTGGAGGTTTTCATTGAATTTCCGTATCCACAACAATTGAGAAAGGGGGAGGCCACCGCATCGGATGGGGCGGCTACGATGCTTGAACCTCCCGGCGTCTGGCAAGCGATGACTGCCAAATGCCCTCTAACACTTCAAACACCCACAAACTTTATTGGATTGCAGCAACAATTTTTCTTGTTGGACACCTCCCTCCCCAAGCAGCAAAGATGCCGCCACTGACGCTCGACCTTCCAGGTCAACAATAAAAAATCGAGCCGGGCTGCACGCCGTTTTCTTGCAGTGAACCCTTTGTTCACTACCTGCTTTACTGGCGCCGCAGCGCGCACTTAAGGACCTCACCACCATGCAAACTGTTGTGAACCTATGGCCGCTGATTGGCGTACTCGTCATCGTGGTCGGCTTTGTGTTGCGCTTCAATCCGCTGCTGGTCGTCACGGCGGCAGCGATTGCCACCGGGTTTGCCGCCCACTTCCCGCTGGAAAAGATCCTCGCCACCATGGGCGACGGCTTCCTCCAGACCCGCGCCTTGCAATTGATCCTGTTGTTGCCCCTGGCCGTCATCGGCTTGCTGGAGCGCCATGGCTTGCGCCTGCATGCGCAAAACTGGATCGCGCGTTTTGAGCGGGCCACGGTCGGGCGCTTGCTGATCATCTATCTGTTTGTGCGTGAATCCACAGCGGCCATGGGCCTGACGAGCCTGGGCGGGCACCCGCAGATGGTGCGCCCGTTGCTGGCGCCGATGGCGGAAGGCGCGGCGGAAAAACGCTATGGCAAACTCCCCGACAAGCTTCGCCACAAGGTCCTGGCCATGTGTGCCGCGACCGACAACGTGGGGCTGTTTTTTGGCGAGGATATCTTCGTCGCCTTTGGTGCGATTGCGCTGATGCACACCTTCCTGCTGGGTTCGGGCATTGATGTCGAGCCTCTGCACATCGCGGTCTGGGGCATTCCGACGGCGATCTGCGCCTTCATCATTCATGCCATCCGATTGCATCGCTTTGACCGAATGCTGACCCGAGAGCTGTCACCGGCCAAGCAGTCGGAGGCGGTGCAATGATCATTTCCATTGAGTACCTGTATTGGCTGGCTGGCATTCTGCTGGTGATCACCTCCGGGATGATCCTGATGGATCGCACCCACCCCAAGCGCTGGTCGAGTTCGTTGTTCTGGCTGCTGTTTGCCATTCCGTTCCTGGTGGGGGAGCGTCTGCCCTCGGTAGTGGTCGGCGTGGGCGTGGTGGTGATGGCGCTCATCGCGGGCCTGGGCGGCGTAGGCCGCGGCGCGCATGCCCAGTTGCATGACAAGGCCGCACGGGCCAGCGCTGGTCGCCTGGGGCATAAACTGTTTATCCCGGCCTTGGCCATTCCGTTGACCACGGTGATTGGCTCGGTGCTGCTCAAGCACACCGAAATCGGCGGCGTACCGCTGCTGGACCCGAAGAACACCACCTTTGTCTCTCTGGGCATCGGCTGCCTGATTGCACTGGCGCTGGCCTGCTGGCTGACGCGGGACACCCCGGTGCAAGCCCTTCGCGAATCCCGGCGCCTGACCGAAGCACTGGGCTGGGCGATGGTGCTGCCGCAGATGCTGGCGATGCTAGGGTTGTTGTTCAACGAAGCGGGCGTGGGCACGGCGGTTGCGCACATCACCACCACCTACATCAACCTGGATTACAAGCTGGTAGCGGTGATGGTGTATGTGTTGGGCATGGCGCTGTTTACCGTGATCATGGGCAATGGCTTTGCCGCCTTCCCGGTGATGACCGGCGGCGTGGGTGTGCCGGTGCTGGTGGGTATCTACGGCGGTAACCCGGCAGTGATGGCCGCCATTGGCATGTTCTCCGGTTACTGCGGTACGTTGATGACACCCATGGCGGCCAACTTCAATATTGTCCCGGCAGCGTTGCTGGAGCTGCCGGATAAAAACGCGGTGATCAAGGCGCAGATGCCGACCGCGTTGATGATGCTGGTGGTCAATATTGTCCTGCTCTACCTGCTGATGTGAGGCTGTAATGCGCACTGTATTGCTGACGGGTTTCGAACCGTTTGACCAAGACCTTATCAACCCGTCCTGGGAGGCGGTACGCCTGTTGGAGGGTGTGCAGTTGGGCGCTGATGTGCGGATTGTCGCGCGGCAGTTACCCTGCGCTTTTGCCACGGCGGGCGAGCGCCTGGCTCAGCTGTTGGCCGAACATCGCCCGCAGATGGTCATTGCGGTCGGGCTGGGCCCCGGGCGCAGTGATATTTCCATCGAGCGGGTCGCGATCAACCTCAACGACGCGCGTATTCCGGACAACCTGGGTCAGCAGCCTGTCGACACGGAAGTGGTGCCCGGCGGCCCTGCGGCCTACTTCGGTACCTTGCCGAGCAAGGCCATGGTGAGGGCCGTGCGCGAGGCCGGCATTGGGGCCAGCGTGTCGCAAACCGCCGGCACTTTCGTGTGCAATCAGGTGTTCTACCTCTTGCAGCACGCACTCGCCGGGTCAGGGGTACGTAGCGGTTTCATCCATGTGCCGTGGCTGCCCGAACAGGTGGCGGGCCGCGTACCCGAGACGCCCTCGATGGCATTGCCGATGCAGGTTGAAGGGTTGCGGATTGCGCTGCTGACGGCCTGGAATACCCAGGTGGATATCACTGAAGCGGGTGGCCAAGTCAGCTGAGGTTTTCGGCTTCGCGTCCCGGGAAAAACAACGCGAAGCACGTCACACCGTCCTCGCTGCTGACGCTGTAGCGCCCGTTGTGCAACTGCATGATGGTCGCGACGATGGACAGCCCCAGCCCATT
Source organism: Pseudomonas sp. TH34 (assembly GCF_016650865.1). Lineage (NCBI taxonomy): Bacteria > Pseudomonadati > Pseudomonadota > Gammaproteobacteria > Pseudomonadales > Pseudomonadaceae > Pseudomonas > Pseudomonas sp. TH34. The sequence goes on along the minus strand of NZ_JAEKFB010000031.1, from coordinate 99,726 downwards.
GGAGTGCGCCGAGCGTTCCCGGGATTCATCCACCCGATAAAACCGCTCGAACAACCTCGGCAAGTGCTCCGCCGGGATGGTTGCCCCGTGGTTAGTCACCGTCAGGCTGATGCCCTCGGCGCCGGGCGTGGCCTGAATCAACAGCTCGGAACTCGGCGCACCATATTTGATGGCGTTGGCGCACAGGTTGGCCAGGGCGCGGCGCAACAGCATCGGTTCGGCCCAGATCATGCCTTCGCCCTGGGCAAGGATGCGGATGTCGACATCGCCCGCCAGGCCTTCGAAGTAGTCGGCCATGCGTTCCACTTCATCGGCCGCATCCAGTGCCTGGCGTTGGCGCAGGGCGCTGGCGGGGTCGGTACGGGCCAGGAACAGCATGTTGTCGAGCATGCGCGCCAGGCGTTCAAGCTCTTCGACGTTGGAGGCCAGCAGTTGCTGGTAGGCCTCGACGCTGCGGTGTTGCTGCAACGCCACCTGGGTTTCCCCCAGCAAGTTGTTGATGGGCGTGCGCAGTTCGTGGGCCATGTCGGTGGAGACCTGCCCCAATTGCACAAAGCCCTTGGCCAGGCGTTCGAGCATGGTGTTGAACGAATCAATCATCGGCAGCAATTCTTTGGGGGCGCCCTGGCTGTCGAGGCGCGCGGCAAGGTTGCCGACGCCGATGCCCTGGGCATGCACCGCCAGGCGCCGCAACGGCAGCAAGCCACGATGCACCATCAGGTAACCGACCACCGCCAGTACCAACGCGGCGATGCTGGCGAGGATATAGACACTCAGCCGGTAGCTGGCGAGCACGGCGGTGCGCTCGGTCATCAAGCGCCCGGTGGTGACTTGCAGGCTGCCCAGGTCGCCCGAATCAATGGTGGCGGCCAGGGTGGAGAAGGGCACGCCATTCACCCCGGGCAAGTGCTGCACGTCGGCGAATTCCAGGGTGTGGTCCCTGGGTACCGGTTTGACGGTGGGCATGTCGATGTTGCCGGGGTTCACCTCCAGCAGCGGCTTCTGCCCGGGCGCGGCAATGCTCAGCACCGATTCGCGGTTGCCGAGCATGTTCTGGAACAGCTCTGGCTTGGTCTTGATCAGGTCCAGGGTGTTGCTGTCGTTCAGCAGGTTGCGCAGTTGGTCGACGCGGTAAATCAGCGCGGCATCGTCCCGGTGGACCAGCTCGCGCTCAAGGTCGCGGTACAGCGCCACGCCGAGGGTCGCCAGCAGGGCGAACGCCAGTAAGGCAAAGATCAGCGCCAGGCGCAGTGTCAGGGAATAATGCCGAGGCTTACTCATGGCTGCGTATCGAAGCGGTAGCCGATGCCGCGCACGCTGTGGATCAGCTTGAGCTGGAACGGGTCGTCGATTTTCAGGCGCAGGCGGCGCACGGCCACGTCGACCACATTGGTGTCGCTGTCGAAATTCATGTCCCACACCCGCGAGGCGATCAGCGAACGCGACAGTACCTGGTCCTGGTGGGTGGCGAACAAGTGCAACAAGGCGAACTCCTTGTTGGTCAGGGTGATGCGCACACCGCCGCGGGTGACGCGGCGCTTGAGCACGTCGATCTGCAGGTCGGCGATCTGCAGTTGTTCTTCTTCACGGCTTGGCCCGCGCCGGGTCAGGGTGCGCAGGCGCGCCACCAGTTCGGCGAAGGAAAACGGCTTGATCAGGTAATCGTCGGCGCCCAGTTCCAGGCCCTTGATGCGGTCGGCAATGTCGTCCCGGGCGGTGAGGAACAGCACCGGTGTGTCGGCTTCCTTGCGCAGGCGACGCAGCACTTCCCAGCCGTCCATCTTCGGCATCATCACGTCCAGCACGATCACGTCGAACGGGGTTTCCAGGGCCTGGTGCAAACCGTCCACACCGTCGCGGGCGAGGCTCACGGAGTAACCCAGTTCCTGCAGGCCGTTAAGCAGGTAGTTGCCCGCCTTGGGCTCGTCTTCGACTACGAGGATATTCATGGGAGTTGCCCTGGTGATGTGCCGGTGTTTCGTGGCGCAAGTGTAGCCCGATCAATTGTCATTGGGGCAGCCGATGCCCTGTACTTGATAGTCCAGCACGTGTTCGCGGCCCTGGCTGTCGAGGTAGTCGAGGCGGGCGGGGACAATGCCGCACTGGCCGTAGGTGTCGGTGCTCGACAGCACTTTGGCCACGTCCATGTGCATGAAGAAGCCGGGCGTGTCATGGATGACCGGGGTGGTATCGGCAAACGCCGAGCCGGTGGCGAGGAGGGCAGCAAAGCCGAGGATAAACAGTTTCATGGCGGTATCTCTCTTTAAGGGTTGGCTGCCGGTATCCGGCAGTGAGTTCACAGTAACCAGGCGACACAAACAGCCAACCAACAGGATGATGACAAGATCGTAATGAAGGGATCAGGGCTGGCGGCCGGAGGCTTCGAGGATCAGGTCGGTGATTTCCTTGGCGTGGGAAACCAGCGACAAGTGGCTCGACGGCACTTCGATGGTGGTGGCGTTCATGCGCTTGGCGAGAAAGCGTTCCAGGTCCGGATTGATGGTCTGGTCGTTGCTGGACACCGCATACCAGGACGGTTTGGTGTGCCAGGCGGCGTTGACGGTGCGGCCGCTGAACAGGGTCTTGGCGATCGGTTGTTGTACGGCGTACAACTCCATGGCCTTGGCGCGGGGCACGTCGGCGGCAAAGTATTTGAGGAAGGCGTCCTGGTTCAGGGTCAGGTAGCCGTCGTGCTCCACCACACCGGCACGTACGGGTGTGCTCGGGTACTTGGCGGACAGGGCGACGAAGTCTTCGTTGGCGTCCGGAGCGCGGGCGGCGACGTACACCAGAGAGCTGACCTTGGGGTTGACCCCGGCGTCGCTGACCACGGTGCCAGCGTATGAATGGCCGACCAGCACGGTAGGGCCGTCCTGTTGATCGAGTACGCGATTGGTGGCGGCAACGTCATCCGCCACCGAGGTCAGCGGGTTTTGCACCGCGGTTACGTGCAAGCCGGCGGCCTGTAGGCGAGTGATCACTTCGGACCAGCTGGAACCGTCAGCCCAGGAGCCGTGTACCAGCACTACGTTATTGGCTTTCACCGGTGCAATCGGGCCGGCCACGGCGGCGCCGGCACCCAGCATCAACAGGCTGGCAGCGATCAGGCAGAGTTTGCTTACAGGTTTCATCGGGCGGGCTCGCTTCTTTATCAGTGGGAAGTTGGGTCACCCGCTGTGGGTGACTGACGACTTCACTGTATGAAGTGAGGGTGCTGGCAACACTGACAGCTTAATGACAAGTTTGTAATGCAATGGGCAGCCTGGAAGCTGCCCTTGTTGGACGGTGACCCTTCAGACAGTACGGGCTGCCTGCAGGCGTTCAGCGCCACCTTCCGCCAGGCCGCGTTCGTGCAGGCGGTCGGCGCCGCCCTCGGCGAGCAGATGGGACGGCTGGTCTTTGACCGCGGCGGCGTGGGTGTTGGCCGACGCCATGGATGACAGCCCAAGGCCCGCGACGACAGCCAGGCCGAATACCAGGGACGATGCTTTCAAGAGATTGAACATGATGAGGCTCCTACGAGTGAGCCAGCCGGATTGGCTGGTGGTCGTAGTTAATCCCCGGGGTGTATCCGCCATGTGTGCCCGGGCGTGGCGAAATGCGGGTTCGCGTATCCAGACAGGGTTCCCATACAGTCCGATACAAACCACGGGAAGGTTTACAGCGTTTGGGGTGATCCGTAGATTGCATCGGGCAAGTGGTTCGTCAGTACCCAAGACCGGGCGACGAAAACATGAGGAAACCGAGCAGTGTCCACCCGCGATTCAGCTGTATTCGCCAACCGTTACCGCGCTTTCCTGTTCGATATGGATGGCACGCTCCTGAACTCCATTGCCGCCGCCGAGCGGGTATGGGCGACCTGGGCTGAACGCCACGGGCTGGATGTCGCGGCCTTTCTGAGGACCATTCATGGCGCCCGGGCCATCGATACCATCACCCGTCAGGCATTGCCCGGGGTTGACGCGCAGGCGGAGGCGCAATGGATCACCGAGGCTGAACTCGAGGATGTAGAAGGGGTGGTGTCGATTGCCGGCGCGGTGGAATTTCTCAACGCGCTGCCCGGGGATCAATGGGCGCTGGTCACGTCCGCACCCAAGGCATTGGCTCTGCGCCGTATGCAGGCGGCCGGGATCAACCCACCGGCGGTGTTGGTCAGTGCGGAGGATGTCGCCAGCGGCAAGCCGGATCCGGCCTGTTATGTGCTCGGTGCCCAACGGTTGGGAGTGCCGGTGCAGGACTGCCTGGTGTTTGAAGATGCCAGCGTCGGGATTCGTGCCGCAGAGGCGGCGGGGGCCGACGTGATGGTGGTGACCTCGACGCACCATACGCCTATGGTCACGGAACACCCCTCGATTGCCGGGTACGAGCATTTACAGGTTTTGCGGGACGAAGCCGGGCTGTTGCACCTGCAGCGCCTGACGTAAAAAAGGCCGATCCGGTTAACCGGATCGGCCTCCTTCATAAACGGACGGTTCCACAGACGGTCAGGACGAGGCTTTCCGGCGATCACTGTGAGGGGCTCGTCGACACAATTTTCGATGAATGGCAGCCTGGAGGGGCTGGAGGCAGAAGACAAACAAGTACGCGCCCAGGAACAGGGTCAGGTCCAACCAGGAGTAGGCATTATCGGAGATGCCCTCCATTTCGTACCGCACGGCATACTCCAGTCCGAAAAAGACCACGGCGATCAGCCCGGCGATCGTCCAGGACTTGGATAAAGAAGGCTGTTTATCAGGACGCCTCATCAACGTGCTCCTTGGCGCGCTGCAGACTGTAAAAGATTTGTCACGGGATTCGGCTCTGGAAAACTCAACAAGTTCCATTTGTATGCAAGCTGTTTCATGCGTAAAGGGCACCCAGCGGCTATTACTGTGAAGGGTTCCTGCCTTCCGTCATGCAAAGGGAGTACGCCTTATGTTCGTTCAGTGGTTTCTTGCAGCCGTCCATTTACTGGCATTCGCTATGGCATTGTCGGCTGTGCTAGCCCGCGGCAAGGCCTTGCGCAGCCTGGTGGAGAGTGAACCATCCACCGTGCGTCGCGTATTGATCACGGACAACATCTGGGGCGTCAGCGCCCTGATTTTATTGATAACCGGTGGCCTGCGGGCGTTTGGCGGCTATGAAAAAGGCCGTGATTATTACCTGCACCAGCCGTTGTTTCACGTGAAGATGACGCTGCTGGTATTAATTTTGTTACTGGAGCTCGCGCCGATGATCCGCTTTATCAAATGGCGCATCGCTTTGGCTCGCGGCGCGCATCTCGATTTGCACCAGGCAGGTCTTTTTGCGCGCATCAGCCACCTGCAGGCGTTGCTGGTGGTGCTGATGATGATTGCAGCGACGGGAATAGCACGTGGCGTAGGCCTGGGGTAACAGTGGGCTGGCGCTGGAATGAGGGAATAGGGCGCGCTGGCCACGGGAAGCCGCGAACAGGCTAAAGGAGGTTTTCGCCAGCCGTTACAGTGAACGAAAGGGCTGGCTACTGGAGGCGCTTCAAGGTGTCTGGTTTTTATCCGGAGCCGTCAGGCCCGCCTGGATACGTTGGTAGATCTCCTCGCGATGCACGGCAACGTCCTTTGGAGCATTGATGCCGATTCTTACTTGCTGGCCGCTAACGCCCAGGATGGTGATAGTAATGTCATCACCGATGTTTATGCTTTCACCGACTTTGCGGGTGAGTATCAGCATGGACTTCTCCTTGATTGCTTTGAAGGACACATGTTTCAGACAGGGCAGATGTCGGATGTGTGTAGCTTACTGCGAAGCGCTTCCCTGTGGCTGCCTCTTTTAGGACGCATAGAGGCGGCATTAATTCCCATGCCGCCATCATACAGGTCTGCGATACATGATTCGCATTGTTTAAGCCAACGTTTATGACGGCCAGAATAGACAGTGAATGATAAAGTCGCCTCTTTGATCCTCTAAGGAGCAGGGTAGTGCGTAAAGTAGCGATGGCAATTGCGGTGTTGGCATTGGCCGGTTGCGGTGAAGGTAAAAGTGTCGATGCCCCCAAGGCCAGGCCCGCCGTTGCCGAGGCGCCCGCCCAGGCCCAATCAGCGGCCGGTGCGATCGCCGCTCAAGAGTGGGATGTATGGGTGGGGCCACCGGATCACAAGCTGCAAGCGATAACTGACCTGACCGCGTGGTTGCTGGAACACGGTTTCAGTTTCTATCTGACAAAGGAAGACGGTAAGGATCAGGTGCTGTTGGGCCCGTTCAGCACCAAGGCCGAGGCAGAGGCCAAGCAGGTGCAGTTGACCGAGAAACTCGCCACTGCGAAGAAAAATGACACCGTGTCCGAGGTCATCGAACACAAGGTTGCGCAGTAAAGGATCGGCAAGCGGGAGTCCATGGCGCTCCCGCTTTTTACATTCAACCGCAGGCTTTCAAGTTCACCGGGCCGACAAATTCATTGCCGCGCCCCATCACGCACGCCACGGTTTGATTGCGCTGGCGTTCCCAGGGTTGTACCGGGTAGGTCTTGTTCCAGGCTTCGTAGAGTTGGCGGTCCTGCTTCGACAGGCGCAGGCCATACTGCTTGCTCATATAGAAGTACGTACGGGCGATCATCCCGCGAATGGACGGGCGGGGCATGACCTTCTTGGCCTTGAAATCCACCTGGGTCAGGCACGATCCATATTGCCCGCTTTGTACCGGCAGCCAGCCAAAACTGAAATTGTTCCGGTCGCCATTGACCTCGCCGATACTCGGCACCAGGTTGTGCAAGTCGGCTTCAGCGCGCTTGTACACCGCATCCTTGCGGGTGCAGTTCTTGCGCCCGCCATCCTGCCAGCACTGGCGCTGATGGCCGATCTGCCAGGCCGGAACAATGTGTTCCCATTCAATGCGTGCTGCCCGGTTGGCGTTCTTGCGCGGGACATAGCCGCAGGCTTTCAGGTCCACCCGGTTACCGTTGTATTTGCAGCCGCAATAAAATTCCGTGGATTGCGGTTCATACAGCTTCCAGGCGATTTTCTTGGCTTCGCTGAACGTCTTGGGCGCTTGGGCGTGAGCGGTGACAGCAAAAAACACAATCAACAGACTGATAAAACGGACACTCATTGACTCAATCTTCCTTCGGCACAACCCAGAAAATCTGCACGCCACCGTCATCGCGATAAGCGAGGGTGACGTTGTCGTTTTCTGCGATTTCCTCCAGTAGTCGTGCCCACTCGTCTTCCGGTTCCTCGGGCAAACGGAAGATCAACGCCGCCTTGTTCTTCTGGGCGTTGGTGGAATTGATGATTTTTTGCACGCGAATGGCCAGGCGTTGATAGGCGTCAGGCGCTGCGGGTGCTGCGGAAGAGGGCTTTGCCACGGAGTATTCCTTATTAGGCTGTACGTGCATACAGTATTTAACTGTGGGCAATTTCGCAACTGCTTAAAATCCAAGAAGTTCTTCTGACAGTGGTTTTGCCGATTTGGTGTAGGAGGGCTTTGGTTCTCAACGGTTTATTGCGCGGGGGGTAAAGCGGGGGAATTTGGACCCGCTCGCGGTGCGCCACGAGCGGGATGGCCCAACCGTTACCGGCCGGGCCTGGGAGCGATCAATATTCCCAGAACATCCGTTGCAGTTCCTTGCTGTCCTGGGTCTTGGTCAGGGCGACCATGGCCAGGATGCGGGCTTTCTGCGGGTTCAGATCATGGGCAACTACCCAGTCGTATTTGTCGTCAGGCTGTTCGGCGTTACGCAGAACGAAACCGCCGGCATTCACGTGGGAAGAACGAATGATCTGCACGCCTTGCTTGCGTAGTTCCTGCAGGGCTGGCACCACCTTGGACGATACTGAGCCATTGCCGGTACCGGCGTGGATGATGGCTTTTGCGCCGGCCTGGGCCAGGGCCTTGTAGGCGGTGTCGCTTACGTTGCCATAGGAGTAGGCGATTTCGACGTCCGGCAGACTTTTGATGGTCTTGATGTCGAATTCCGAGTTCATGGTGTGGCGTTTGGCTGGCAGGCGGAACCAGTAGGACTTGCCTTCCACCACCATGCCCAGCGGGCCCCATGGGCTCTTGAACGCTTCAGTCTTGATGTTGATCATTTTGCTGACGTCGCGACCCGACTGGATCTCGTCGTTCATGGTGACCAGCACGCCTTTGCCGCGGGCGTCTTTGCTGCCGGCGACGGCAACGGCGTTGTACAGGTTGAGCATGCCGTCAGCCGACATGGCGGTGCCTGGGCGCATCGAGCCGACCACGACGATTGGCTTGTCGGTTTTTTCCACCAGGTTGAGGAAGTAGGCAGTCTCTTCCAGGGTGTCGGTACCGTGGGTGATCACGATGCCGTCGACGTCCTTGCTGTCGGCCAGCTCGGCGACGCGGCGACCCAGTTGCAGGAGATTTTCGTTGGTGATGCTTTCGGAGGCAATTTGCAACACTTGCTCGCCGCGTACATTGGCGATCTGACTAAGCTCAGGAACACCGGCGATCAGTTGTTCGATGCCGACTTTGGCGGCCTGGTAGGTCGCGCTATTGGCTGCGCTGGCGCCAGCGCCGGCGATGGTGCCGCCGGTGGCAAGGATCACCACGTTGGACAGTTTTTGCTGGGTTTCAGCTTCTTTTGCCTGAGCAGCAACAGGGAACAACAGCAGGAGGGCTAACGCGCCCGGGACGAAAGTTTTCAACGCAGATTTCATTATTCTTCTCTCTAGTTTTTGATGAGTGCTGATGCAGGTTCATCTAGAAACACCCGGGCGGTTCTGTACGCCGCGAGGTGCTGAGTAAGAGCAGGATTTGTACCAGCGGTATTTTGTTTGGTAATAGAATTTAACCTATTGATTTATATCTATATTTATTTGATTTTTAAGCAAGGGACTTCGTCTTTTGTCCGGCTTTCCGAACAAAACGGCGTGCGAATGTTCGGTTGTCCGAAAAGGATGACGGAAAAGTTTGGTTTTAAACTCAGAAGGCACATCGCGACCTGTCGTTTCAGAGAACGATCAAGCGGCATCGATGTTTAGGGAGGACAGCCAATGGCTGCGAGGGCAGGGCGTAGAGCGGATTCATCAAAAGGCTGTTTTCTCCCGTTGACAAATCCCGACAAGCTTCTCATAGTTTGATCTAACGCAAACGTTTGCGAGATGTTTCACGGGCTGCTCTTGGCGTGTCGTGAAAGCTCGTATCAGTCGCCCGGGTGGGATGGCTGCCGAAGCGTTCTTCGGTGCAAGCGTTGCTCACAATAATCATAAGATCGGAGTGAACCCATGAAGCTGCCATTCGCTGGACGTCTTCTTGCTGTCGCTGTGCTTGCTGCCGCATCCGCTGCCCTGCCTCTTTCCTCTGCATTTGCTGCCGAGACCGCCGCCAAACCCAAGGTCGGCCTGGTCATGAAATCCCTCGCCAACGAATTCTTCGTCACCATGCAGGACGGCGCCAAGTCTTACCAGAAAGAACACGCCGCCGATTTCGACATGATCACCAACGGGATCAAGAACGAAACCGATACCAGTGCCCAGATCGATATCGTCAACCAGATGATCCTCGCCAAAGTAAACGCCATCGTGATCGCGCCTGCGGACTCCAAGGCGTTGGTTACTGTTCTGAAGAAAGCCTCCGATGCAGGCATCAAGGTCGTCAACATCGACAACCGCCTTGATCCGCAAGTGCTGAAAAGCAAAAACCTCGATATCCCGTTTGTAGGCCCGGATAACCGCAAAGGGTCCAAGCTGGTGGGCGACTATCTGGCCAAGCAGTTGGCTGCAGGTGACAAGGTCGGCATCATTGAAGGTGTGCCGACCACCACCAACGCCCAACAGCGTACCGCAGGCTACAAAGATGCGATGGACGCCGCCGGCATGAAGATCGTCTCCACCCAGTCGGGTAACTGGGAAATCGACCAGGGTCAGAAAGTCGCATCCGCCATGCTGAGCGAATACCCGGACCTCAAGGCATTGTTGGCCGGTAACGACAACATGGCGCTGGGCGCTGTCTCTGCCGTACGTGCGGCAGGCAAGGCCGGCAAGGTGTTGGTCGTGGGCTACGACAACATCGAAGCCATTAAACCCATGCTGCAGGACGGCCGCGTATTGGCGACCGCCGACCAGGCAGCTGCCCAGCAAGCGGTGTTCGGTATCCAGAACGCGCTCAAGCTGGTCAAGGGTGAAAAAGTCGACGCCAAAGACGGCGTAATCGAAACCCCGGTCGAACTCGTCCTCAAGAAGTAATTCCCCGGCAGCACCAAACAGCGTCCGCTCACTCGAGCGGACGCCTGGAGACGTTCCTATGTCATCTTCCGCACCGAACGCTGTCCTCTCGGTCAGCGGTATCGGCAAGACCTATGCCCAACCGGTTCTGTCCGACATCACCCTGACGCTCAATCGTGGGGAAGTGTTGGCGCTTACCGGTGAAAATGGCGCGGGGAAAAGCACCCTGTCGAAAATCATCGGCGGGCTGGTCACGCCGACCGACGGCCAGATGCAGTTCAATGGCCAGGCCTACACGCCGGGAAGCCGGACCCAGGCTGAAGAGCAGGGCATCCGCATGGTCATGCAGGAGCTCAACCTGTTGCCGACCCTTACCGTCGCCGAAAACCTGTTCCTCGATAACCTGCCCAGCCACGGTGGCTGGATCAGCCGCAAGCAACTGCGCAAGGCCGCGATTGAAGCCATGGCGCAAGTTGGCCTGGACGCCATCGACCCGGACACTCTGGTCGGCAGCCTCGGCATCGGCCACCAACAGATGGTCGAAATTGCCCGCAACCTGATCGGCGATTGCCACGTATTGATCCTCGATGAACCCACGGCGATGTTGACCGCCCGTGAAGTCGAGATGCTGTTTGAACAAATCACCCGCCTGCAGGCCCGGGGCGTGGCGATTATCTATATTTCCCACCGGCTCGAAGAGCTTGCCCGTGTCGCCCAGCGCATTGCAGTACTGCGTGACGGCAAGCTGGTGTGTGTCGAGCCGATGGCCAACTACAACAGTGAGCAACTGGTCACGCTGATGGTGGGCCGCGAACTGGGCGAGAAAATCGACCTGGGCCCGCGCACCATCGGCGCGCCGCTGTTGACGGTCACAGGCCTGACCCGCTCGGACAAGGTCCGCGACGTGTCCTTTGAAGTGCGTGCCGGCGAGATCTATGGCATCTCCGGCCTGATCGGTGCTGGCCGTACAGAGTTGCTGCGCCTGATCTTCGGTGCCGATATCGCCGACAGCGGCACCGTGGCCCTGGGCACACCCGCACAAGTCGTCAGCATTCGTTCGCCTGCCGACGCGGTCGGTCATGGCATCGCCCTGATCACCGAGGACCGTAAAGGCGAAGGCCTGCTGCTGACGCAATCCATCGGCGCCAATATTGCCTTGGGCAACATGCCGAAGGTCTCCAGTGCTGGCCTGATGAACAGTCGTGACGAAACCGCCTTGGCCAAGCGCCAGGTCGACGCCATGCGCATCCGCAGTTCCAGCCCGGCGCAATTGGTGTCGGAGCTGTCGGGCGGTAATCAGCAGAAGGTGGTGATTGGTCGCTGGCTGGAACGCGACTGCGAAGTGATGTTGTTCGATGAGCCGACCCGGGGCATCGACGTTGGCGCCAAATTCGATATTTATGCGCTGCTCGGCGACCTGACCCGCCAGGGCAAGGCGCTGGTGGTGGTGTCCAGCGACCTGCGTGAGTTGATGCTGATCTGCGACCGCATCGGCGTGCTTTCCGCCGGGCGCCTGATCGAGACCTTCGAGCGCGACAGTTGGACCCAGGACGAATTGCTTGCCGCTGCTTTTGCCGGCTATCAGAAACGTGATGCGCTGCTCAATGACGCAGCGCCTAGGAATACCCCATGAAAACCATTTCCTCCCCTGCAAAACGTGGCGGCAACTTTTACGGCCTGGGCACTTACCTTGGCCTGGCCGGTGCTTTGCTGGCGATGATCGCGTTGTTCTCGTTCCTGAGTGACCACTTCCTCTCGTACGACACCTTCAGCACCCTGGCCAACCAGATTCCCGACCTGATGGTGTTGGCGGTGGGCATGACCTTCGTGCTGATCATCGGCGGTATCGACCTGTCGGTGGGGTCTGTGTTGGCCCTGGCCGCATCGGCCGTCAGCGTAGCGATTCTCGGCTGGGGCTGGAGCGTGTTGCCGGCAGCCATACTGGGCATGGGCTGCGCCGCGTTGGCCGGGACTATCACCGGTTCCATCACCGTGGCGTGGCGCATCCCGTCGTTCATCGTGTCTCTGGGCGTGCTGGAAATGGCCCGCGGCGTGGCGTACCAGATGACCGGCTCGCGCACCGCATACATTGGTGATTCGTTTGCCTGGCTGTCGAACCCGGTGGCCTTCGGGATTTCGCCTTCTTTCATCATCGCGTTGCTGGTGATCATCGCCGCGCAGCTTGTGCTGACGCGTACCGTGTTCGGTCGCTACCTGATCGGCATCGGCACCAACGAAGAGGCCGTGCGTCTGGCGGGTATCAATCCAAAGCCCTACAAGATCCTGGTGTTCAGCCTGATGGGCCTGCTGGCCGGCGTGGCGGCACTATTCCAGATTTCGCGCCTGGAAGCTGCGGATCCAAACGCCGGTTCCGGCCTGGAATTGCAAGTGATTGCCGCCGTGGTGATCGGCGGTACCAGCCTGATGGGCGGGCGCGGCTCGGTGATCAGTACCTTCTTCGGCGTGCTGATCATCTCGGTACTCGCGGCAGGGCTGGCGCAGATTGGCGCCACCGAACCGACCAAACGTATCATCACCGGTGCCGTGATCGTGATTGCGGTGGTGCTGGATACTTACCGCAGCCAGCGCGCCAGTCGGCGAGCCTGAGCCATGGCAACGATCAAGGATGTGGCGGCGCTTGCGGGGATTTCCTACACCACGGTGTCCCATGTGGTGAACAAGACGCGCCCGGTCAGCGAGCCGGTACGGATCAAGGTCGAGGCGGCCATCAAGCAGCTCGACTATGTACCCAGTGCGGTCGCGCGATCGCTGAAGGCCAAGACTACCGCGACCATCGGCCTGTTGGTGCCCAACAGCCTCAACCCGTATTTTGCGGAACTGGCCAGGGGCATCGAGGATTACTGCGAGCGTAACGGCTATTGCGTGATCCTCTGCAACTCCGACGATAATGCCGAAAAGCAGCGCAGCTACTTGAGGGTGCTGTTGGAGAAGCGCATCGACGGCTTGATCGTGACCTCGGTAGGCGGTGATGACAGCGGCCTGGCAACGGGCCTGAAAGCGGTGCGTACGCCGATGGTCATCGTCGACCGCGCGCTGGACGGGATCGATGTGGACCTCGTGCGCATCGACCACGAACAGGGCGCCTACCTGGCGACCCGTCATCTGTTGGATTTGGGGCACCGCGACATTGCCTGCATTGGTGGCCCGAGCCATACCCGCGTGGCGCAGATGCGTATGGCGGGTTACTACCGCGCGCTGGCCGAGGCGGGGCTCGAAGTGCCGGCCGGTCGTGTGCTGGAGAGTGACTTCACCAGCACCGGTGGTTACGCGGCGGCAGCGCAATTGCTGGCGGATAATCCCCCCAGTGCGATTTTTGCCGGCAACGACATGATCGGCTTCGGCGTATTGCGCGCGGCTGCCGAACGTAATATCCGCGTGCCCGGTGAGCTGTCGGTGATCGGGTTCGATGATATTCAAATGAGCCAGTACGTGTACCCGGCGCTGACCACGGTGGGCCAGTCGATCCTGCAACTGGGAGAGATGGCGGCCGAGATTTTACTGCGACGAATTGCGACACCCCAATTGCCGATCGATCAACGCATCGTGACGCCGAGTATTGTTCTGCGCGAGTCGACGGCGCCGTTGGCCGGTGTGTTTGCCCAATACCGCTGAACCGAATTGATGAGTACTGATGTATGCCAGCAAAAGTAGTGGTAATAGGCAGCCTGAACATGGACCTGGTCACCCGGGCCAGTCGGCTGCCCCGCGCCGGTGAAACCCTGATCGGCCAATCGTTTTCCACCGTTCCCGGCGGCAAGGGCGCAAACCAGGCGGTCGCTTCGGCGCGTCTTGGGGCCGAAGTCGCGATGGTCGGTTGCGTGGGTACCGATGCCTACGGCGCGCAATTACGCGACGCATTGTTGGTGGAAGGCATCGATTGCCAGGCCGTCAGCACCGTCGACGGTTCCAGCGGTGTGGCGCTGATCGTGGTGGATGACAGCAGCCAGAATGCGATCGTTATCGTCGCCGGTAGCAATGGCGAGCTGACTCCGGCCAAGTTACAGACCTTTGACAGCGTGCTGCAGGCTGCCGACGTGATTGTCTGCCAGCTTGAGACGCCGATGGACACTGTCGGCCATGCCCTCAAGCGCGGTCGCGAACTGGGCAAGACGGTGATCCTCAATCCGGCGCCGGCCAGCGGTCCGCTGCCTGAGGATTGGTACGCCGCCATCGATTACCTGATTCCCAACGAAAGCGAAGCCTCGGCCTTGAGTGGCGTGGTGGTGGATTCACTGGACAGCGCCAAGGTCGCTGCTACGCGTCTGATCAAGGCCGGTGCCGGCAAAGTCATCATTACCCTCGGCTCCGAGGGCGCATTGTTTGCCGATGGCCAGGGCTTTGAGCACCTGATGGCGCCCAAGGTCAAGGCGGTCGATACCACGGCTGCCGGTGACACCTTCGTCGGTGGTTTTGCGGCAGCGCTGGCCAGCGGCAAAAGCGAGGCCGAGGCCATTCGTTTTGGCCAGGTGGCTGCTGCGCTGTCGGTCACCCGTGCGGGTGCGCAACCCTCCATTCCTACATTGCATGACGTCCAAGGTTTTGTGCCCTCATGAAAAAGACTCCCTTGCTTAATATCGCGCTGTCGCGGGTGATTGCGTCCCTTGGCCACGGCGACATTCTGGTGATCGGTGATGCCGGCCTGCCGGTGCCACCGGGTGTTGAACTGATCGACCTGGCGCTGACCCAAGGTATCCCGGATTTCGTCAGCACCTTGCGCATTGTTCTCAGTGAAATGCAGGTGGAAAGCCACGTGCTGGCGGAAGAAATCCTGCTCAAGCAACCGCCGGCCCTGGCTGATCTCAATACCCTGACCGAACAGGCCGCTCTCGGCGAGCGCCGCCTGCTCAGCCATGAAGAGTTCAAGCAGCTCAGCCGCAAGGCGAGGGCGGTGGTGCGCACCGGTGAGTGCCAGCCTTACTGCAATATCGCGCTGGTCTCCGGCGTAACGTTCTAGAATTCCCAACGACAAGGAGTGCGTCATGCAACGTGGTACCCAAACCCTGCGACACCTTTTCCGGAGTGTGCTGCTTTTGTCCTTCCTAACTGCTGCAAGCGCCCACGGGGCGGAAAAAATCGACCTGATCATCGATACCGACCCCGGTGCGGACGATGTGGTGGCCTTGCTGTTCGCCATGGCTTCGCCCGATGAGCTGAGCATCCGCGCGCTGACCACCGTTGCCGGTAACGTGCGCCTGGACAAGACCTCCCGCAATGCGCGCCTGGCTCGTGAGTGGGCAGGGCGCGAGGACATCCCGGTATACGCCGGTGCGCCGAAACCGATGCTGCGCACGCCGATCTACGCCGAAAACATCCACGGCAAGGAAGGCATCTCCGGTGTCACCGTGCATGAGCCGAAAAAAGGCCTGGCCGAAGGCAATGCTGTTGATTATCTGATCAAGACCCTGAGCACCGCCAAGCCCCACAGCATCACCATTGCCATGCTCGGTCCACAGACCAACCTAGCGCTGGCGTTGAACCAGGCGCCGGAGATCACGCAAGGCATCAAGGAAGTGGTAGTGATGGGCGGCGCGCACTTCAACGGCGGCAATATCACGCCGGTGGCCGAGTTCAACCTGTTCGCGGATCCGATAGCGGCCGAGATCGTGCTCAAAAGTGGCGTCAAGCTGACTTACCTGCCGTTGGACGTGACCCACAAGGTCCTGACCAGTGACGCACGCCTGAAGCAAATCGCTGCGCTGAACAACAACGCGAGCAAGGTGGTCGGCGATATTCTCAATGAATACGTCAAAGGCGACATGGAGCACTACGGCATCCCGGGTGGCCCGGTGCATGACGCTACCGTCATTGCCTACCTGCTCAAGCCTTCGCTGTTCAGCGGCCGTGAGGTCAATGTGGTGGTGGACAGCCGTGAAGGCCCGACCTTCGGCCAGACCATCGTTGATTGGTACGACGGCCTGAAACAACCGAAGAACGCATTCTGGGTTGAAAACGGCGATGCCCAGGGCTTCTTCGATCTGCTGACCGAGCGTCTTGGTCGCCTGAAGTAAGCGCTTTACCGGTCGGCGTTCGTCGGCCGGGTCTTATTCGCGCTCGGGGTCTGGCGCCCCCATGTGATTGGTCGGGTATTTCTCGAATACCTGGCCGATGAATGCCTGCGCGGCCTGAGTACCCAGTTCCTTGACCAGCAGGTCGATACCGATGATTGCCAACTCCTCCGGGCTGCCCGGGCTATAGGAGCTTTGCCCTTGGGGCCACTTGGCTTTGATGTCGGCGTGGATCGTGACGATGGTCATGGGTGTCTCGCGAGGCTGGAAGGCGGTTGGTGCTGTCTTGCGAGTGGAGTTAACCATTTTGCGCAGCGTTTGGCACTGCTACTTAGGCATGAGGGGAGGGCTGTGCGACACTGTCCGCCTGTTTAATTGCCAGGGCAAACCGCGTGCAGATCGATTTGAACAACCCCGAGAACCTGACGCTGGAGGCTGTGAAACAGTTGCTGGCCTCCGCCAGTGACAACGTTCACACCCAATTGCGCGTCACCAAAGCCGGCATTGCCTACCTATCTTCGGGCGTGGTGGGCGGTGTTGATATCGACGGCCTGCTGTTTCGTCTCGAAACCTGGGCGGCGGGTTCCGGTTATGTCGGCAACGTCGCAGCCAGCGACGAGGTGTGGGTGATGCAGATTTTCAATGCGCTCAAGCAGAACTGGCCGACGCCGCCGTTTGATTACATCGACATTTACTGAGCGCGTTCATATCTGGTGACGATTGATTCGCTGGTACCCAGCGTCGACTCAGGCAGACTGGCCAACGGCCAATTGTGACAATTCGGAAACCAATCGGCCAAACCGCGGTCGCACGGTCTCTGCCCATTTTTTCTTAAAGGAGGCTTCATGCCTTGGAAGCTCGCATCATTCGGTACTTTGTTGGCTGCGCTTGTCTTGACGGGTTGCAGCACCCCGGGTACCTCTGAGCCAGCCAAAGACACTGCCGTGACCGATGCTGGTCATAGCCGCTGTGAGGCGAAGGCTGCCGAGTTCGCAATCGGCCAGAAGGCTTCGCCGCAACTGCTGGAACAGGCCCGTAGCCGCGCCGGTGCGCAGAACGCACGTATTCTCAAACCAGACGACATGGTCACCCTGGAATACCGCTCCGATCGCCTGAATCTCAATACCGATGACAACCTGGTGATCAATCGCGTCAATTGCGGCTGATGGCTTCGGCGCTTTTCTCCAGGCCATAAAAAACCCCGTCACATGGACGGGGTTTTTTTAGTTCGGCGCAGAATTACTCTGGGCGAACCTGTGCAGCTTGCATACCCTTTTGGCCTTTCTCAGCCACGAAGGAAACGGTTTGGCCTTCTTTCAGGCTTTTGAAACCGTCGCTTTCGATAGCTTTGAAGTGTACGAACAGGTCGTCACCGCCACCTTGAGGAGTGATGAAGCCGAAGCCTTTTTCATCGTTGAACCATTTAACGGTGCCGGTTTGGCGATTAGACATGGTGTATCTCCAAGAAACATATATTTTCAGTAGTGCTGTGCTGCTCAGGCCAACTGGGCACACCGAGCTATCATAGTCGAAATGTTCGGCTTGGGAGCCCCCCCAAGGCATTGTTTGCTATTCAATCGCGTTGCGTTTCATGCCTTGGTTGGCTGAAAGCCCCGATCTACGGGGCTTCTAAGCGAAATATCAGCTAGTAAAAAAAGCCGTAAAAGCTGCGTAATTTGTGAGAAATGGCAGTTTTCAGGGCGATTTCTGGTCCTTTAGCCGGTCTGGCGGGGTGTAAAAATTACTTTTTCTTCACGACTTTGCAGGACGAAATAGCCGCGACAGCTTTGTTTTTCAGCGCGGGATCTGCGTTCTGGTTGGTCATGAGTTCCTTGATCTCGGCACTGCTCAATTCGGCATTGATCTTGTCCGCGCCACATTCGCAATGGTCTTTGGCGGTTTTGGCATCAACGCTTTGCTGAGCGGCTGAACTGCAATCCTTGATGAAGCTGTCCCGTGCACCGGCAGGCCAGTTCGACGGGGCTGCGGCGTGCGCACCCAGGGACATGAGGGTCAGGGATGCAGCAAGGGCGAAAGTCGAGGTAAAACGCATAATGAAATGCTCCTGGAGTCATGGACGAACGGTGATTCTCGGTGTGTTTGAGGCTCGCCGTACAGTTCAAGTTCACTTTTGCCCCTAAAAGCCGGGAATTTGCGTTTCGTTAAGCGGCGCCGACGCCATGACCGTTCATCTGTGCTAGCATCTTCCGCTTGGCTATTTTCCGGCGCGCCCTATGCCGCCTCGCCAAGGTCTTTTTTGTTTAACTCCAGTCACTCTGGTTCGATTACCGGTTGGCCGAAAGGCTCCTGCCGCTGTAAGGCAGGCGTTCATCATTGAACGGCCTGGTGTTGGATCTTGTACTGGCTCATCCCAACCCACGTGACCTTTGGTAGGGGTCACCACTAGGAGAGGAGGCGCCATGCCAACTATTACTCTTCCCGACGGCAGTCAACGTTCATTCGATCATTCGGTTTCCGTAGCCGAGGTCGCCGCATCCATTGGTGCTGGCCTGGCCAAGGCCACCGTGGCCGGCAAGGTCGACGGCAAGCTGGTTGACGCCAGCGACCTGATCACCGGCGATGCCAGCCTGCAAATCATTACGCCCAAGGATCAAGAGGGGCTGGAGATCATTCGCCACTCTTGTGCGCACCTGATTGGCCACGCGGTCAAGCAGCTGTACCCAACCGCGAAGATGGTCATCGGCCCGGTCATCGACGAAGGCTTCTATTACGACATCGCCTACGAGCGTCCTTTCACTCCGGACGACCTGGCGGCCATCGAGCAGCGCATGCACGCGCTGATCGAAAAAGATTACGACGTCATCAAGAAAGTCACTCCGCGTGCCGAAGTGATCGACGTGTTCACTGCTCGCGGCGAAGACTACAAGCTGCGCCTGGTGGAAGACATGCCGGATGAGCAGGCCATGGGCCTGTATTATCACGAAGAATACGTCGACATGTGTCGTGGCCCGCACGTGCCGAACACGCGCTTCCTCAAGTCGTTCAAGCTGACCAAACTCTCCGGTGCCTACTGGCGCGGTGACGCGAAGAATGAACAACTGCAGCGGATCTACGGCACTGCCTGGGCTGACAAGAAGCAGCTGGCAGCCTACATCCAGCGCATCGAAGAAGCCGAAAAACGCGATCACCGCAAGATCGGCAAGCGCCTGAACCTGTTCCACCTCCAGGAAGAAGCGCCGGGCATGGTGTTCTGGCACCCGAACGGCTGGACTCTGTACCAGGTGCTCGAGCAGTACATGCGCAAGGTTCAGCGCGACAACGGCTACCTTGAGATCAAGACGCCGCAAGTCGTTGACCGCAGCCTGTGGGAGAAATCCGGGCACTGGGCCAACTACGCCGACAACATGTTCACCACTCAGTCGGAAAACCGCGACTACGCCATCAAGCCGATGAACTGCCCGTGCCACGTACAGGTGTTCAACCAAGGCCTGAAGAGCTACCGCGAGTTGCCGATGCGCCTGGCCGAGTTCGGTGCCTGTCACCGTAACGAGCCATCGGGTGCTCTGCACGGCATTATGCGCGTGCGTGGCTTCACTCAGGATGACGCCCACATCTTCTGCACCGAAGAGCAGATGCAGGCCGAATCCGCTGCGTTCATCAAGCTGACCATGGACGTTTATCGCGATTTCGGCTTCACCGAAGTCGAAATGAAGCTGTCCACTCGTCCGGAAAAACGCGTGGGTTCCGACGAGCTGTGGGATCGCGCCGAAGCTGCACTGGCCGCAGCACTGGACAGTGCGGGGCTTGCGTACGACCTGCAGCCGGGCGAGGGTGCGTTCTACGGTCCGAAGATCGAGTTCTCGCTGAAAGATTGCCTTGGTCGCGTCTGGCAGTGTGGTACCCTGCAGCTCGATTTTAACCTGCCGATCCGTCTGGGAGCCGAATATGTCTCCGAAGACAACAGCCGTAAACACCCGGTTATGCTGCACCGGGCGATCCTCGGCTCGTTCGAACGGTTCGTCGGGATCCTGATCGAGCACTACGAGGGTGCATTCCCTGCGTGGCTGGCTCCGACCCAGGCAGTGATCATGAATATCACTGATAAACAGGCAGATTTTGCCGCTGAAGTTGAAAAAACTCTCAATGAAAGCGGATTTCGTGCCAAGTCCGACTTGAGAAATGAAAAGATCGGCTTTAAAATCCGCGAGCATACTTTGCTCAAGGTTCCCTATCTTTTGGTTATCGGAGATCGGGAAGTCGAGATGCAGACTGTCGCTGTGCGTACTCGTGAAGGTGCTGACCTGGGCTCGATGCCCGTCGCCCAGTTCGCTGAGTTCCTCGCGCAAGCGGTTTCCCGGCGTGGTCGCCCAGATTCGGAGTAATTATTATTAAGCGTGAAATGAGACAAGATAAACGAGCTGCACCGAAAGCCCCGATCAACGAGAATATCTCGGCACGCGAGGTTCGGTTAATTGGCGCTGACGGCGAGCAGATTGGCATCGTCTCGATTGATGAAGCGCTTCGTATTGCTGAAGAGTCCAAATTGGACCTGGTGGAAATCTCCGCCGATGCAATCCCACCCGTTTGCCGGGTGATGGACTACGGCAAGTCGATCTTCGAGAAGAAGAAGCAGATTGCCGCGGCGAAGAAGAACCAGAAGCAGATTCAAGTAAAAGAAATCAAGTTTCGTCCAGGGACGGAGGAAGGGGATTACCAGGTAAAACTGCGCAACCTGGTACGTTTCCTGAGTGATGGGGACAGGGCCAAGGTATCCTTGCGATTCCGCGGCCGTGAGATGGCCCACCAGGAGCTGGGGATGGAACTCCTCAAGCGGGTTGAAGCTGACCTGCTCGAGTACGGTTCGGTCGAACAGCATCCTAAGATGGAAGGACGCCAGCTTATTATGGTCATCGCCCCGAAAAAGAAGAAGTAATCAATAGGGCACGGCAGGCCTTCTGATTATGTTTATCAACTGAATGCGGAGTACCGAACATGCCAAAGATGAAAACTAAAAGTGGTGCTGCTAAGCGGTTTCTGAAAACTGCTAACGGTATCAAGCACAAGCACGCTTTCAAGAGCCACATCCTGACTAAAATGTCGACCAAGCGTAAGCGTCAACTGCGCGGTAGCAGCTTGCTGCATCCGTCTGACGTTGCAAAAGTCGAGCGCATGCTGCGCCTTCGTTAATTTTAGTCAAGAATAGAGGAAGTAACTCATGGCTCGTGTAAAGCGTGGCGTCATGGCGCGTAAGCGCCACAAGAAAATTCTGAAACTTGCTAAAGGCTACTACGGCGCGCGTTCACGCGTATTCCGTGTTGCCAAGCAAGCGGTTATCAAGGCTGGCCAATACGCCTACCGTGACCGTCGTCAGAAAAAACGTCAGTTCCGCGCTCTGTGGATCGCTCGTATCAATGCTGGTGCACGTGTTAACGGTCTGTCCTACAGCCGTTTCATCGCTGGCCTGAAAAAAGCGTCCATCGAGATCGACCGTAAGGTTCTGGCTGATCTGGCAGTGAACGAAAAAGCGGCGTTTGCTGCGATTGTCGAGAAAGCTAAAGCCACCTTGGCTTAAGTACCCCCGACAGTCACCCTGGGTCGCTTCCGCGGCCCAAGGTGTTAAACGTCTTAAATAGGGGAAGAGCCTTCAAGCTCTTCCCCTATTTTGTATCTGGAGTCTGTACATGGAAAACCTGGATGCGCTGGTCTCTCAAGCACTAGAGGCTGTGCAACGCGCAGAAGATATCAATGCCCTGGAGCAAATCCGGGTTCACTACCTTGGCAAAAAGGGTGAATTGACTCAGGTGATGAAGACCCTGGGGAATTTGCCGGCTGAAGAGCGTCCGCAAGTCGGTGCGCTGATCAACGTGGCCAAGGAGCGTGTTACAGAGGTTCTCAATGCGCGCAAGGCGTCGCTCGAGGAGGCCGATCTTGCGGCCAAGCTCGCCGCCGAGTCCATTGACGTAACCCTGCCTGGCCGTGGCCAGACCTCGGGCGGTCTGCATCCGATTACCCGGACTCTGGAACGTATCGAGCAGTTCTTCACCCACATCGGCTACGGCATTGCCGAAGGCCCTGAGGTCGAAGACGACTATCACAACTTCGAGGCGCTCAACATCCCAGGCCACCACCCGGCCCGGTCGATGCATGACACCTTCTATTTCAATGCGAACATGTTGCTGCGCACCCATACCTCGCCGGTACAGGTCCGCACCATGGAATCGCAGAAGCCGCCGATCCGCATCGTCTGCCCAGGCCGTGTGTACCGCAGCGACTCCGATATCACCCACTCGCCGATGTTCCACCAGGTCGAAGGCCTGCTGGTTGATCGCGACATCAACTTCGCCGACCTCAAAGGCACCATCGAAGAGTTCCTGCGGGTGTTCTTCGAGAAGGAGCTGGCGGTGCGTTTCCGTCCCTCGTTCTTCCCGTTCACCGAGCCATCCGCTGAAGTCGATATGGAATGCGTGATGTGCAGCGGTAAAGGCTGCCGCGTCTGCAAACAGACCGGCTGGCTGGAAGTGATGGGTTGCGGCATGGTTCACCCCAACGTGCTGCGCATGTCCGGGATCGACCCGGAAGAATTTTCGGGCTTTGCCTTCGGCATGGGCGTTGAGCGTCTGGCCATGCTGCGTTACGGCGTGAACGACTTGCGTCTGTTCTTCGACAACGACTTGCGGTTCCTCGCGCAATTTCGCTAGTCGTAACGGATCTTTAGGAGAGCAGGATGAAATTCAGTGAACAATGGCTGCGTGGCTGGGTAAGCCCGCAGGTAAGTCGCGACGAGCTGGTTGCCCGTCTGTCGATGGCCGGCCTTGAGGTCGATAGCGTTACGCCGGCCGCCGGTGTTTTCAGTGGCGTGGTAGTGGGCGAGGTGCTGAGCACCGAGCAACACCCGGACGCTGACAAGTTGCGTGTGTGCCAGGTCAGCAACGGCGCGGAAACCTTCCAGGTCGTGTGCGGAGCGCCAAACGTGCGTCCGGGCCTGAAAATCCCGTTCGCCATGATCGGTGCCGAACTGCCAGGCGACTTCAAGATCAAGAAGGCCAAGCTGCGTGGCGTTGAGTCCAACGGCATGCTGTGCTCCCAGGCGGAGCTGCAGGTCGGTGAAGGCAATGATGGCCTGATGGAACTGCCGGCCGACGCGCCGGTGGGCCAGGACATCCGTGTCTACCTGGAACTGGAAGACGCGAGCATCGAGGTCGACCTGACCCCGAACCGCGGCGACTGCCTGTCCCTGGCGGGCCTGGCGCGTGAAGTCGGTGCGCTGTACGCCGCGACCGTCACCCGTCCGGTGGTTGCAGCCGTACCTGCCGTGCACGACGAAGTGCGTTCGATCGAAGTGCTGGCCCCTAACGCCTGCCCACGTTACCTGGGTCGTGTGATCCGTAACGTCGACCTGTCCAAGCCAACCCCGCTGTGGATGGTTGAGCGCCTGCGTCGTTCCGAAGTACGCAGCATCGATGCTGCCGTCGACATCACCAACTACGTGATGCTGGAACTGGGTCAACCGCTGCACGCTTTCGATCTCGCTGAAATCAATGGCGGCATTCGCGTGCGCATGGCCGAGGAAGGCGAGAAGCTGGTACTGCTCGACGGCCAGGAAGTCAGCCTGCGTGCCGACACCCTGGTGATTGCTGACCATTCCCGCGCCCTGGCGATTGCCGGCGTGATGGGTGGCGAGCACAGCGGCGTGTCCGCAACCACTCGCGACATCTTTCTCGAAAGCGCTTTCTTCGATCAGATCGCCATCGCTGGCAAGGCCCGTTCCTACGGCCTGCACACCGACGCCTCGCACCGCTACGAGCGTGGCGTGGACTGGCAACTGGCCCGTGAAGCCATGGAGCGCGCCACTGGCCTGTTGCTGGAAATCACTGGTGGCGAAGCCGGCCCGATCATCGAAACCGTCAGCGAGCAGCACCTGCCGTCGGTTGCACCGATCGTCCTGCGTGCCAAGGCCGTTGAGCAAATGCTCGGCCTGGTGATCGAGCCGGTTGAAATCGAGCGCCTGCTATCGGCACTCGGCCTCGGCATCTCTGCAGGTGAAGCAGGGCAGTGGCACGTAGAAGTGCCAAGCCATCGCTTCGATATCAGCCTGGAAGTCGACCTGATCGAAGAGCTGGCCCGCCTGTACGGCTACAACCGCCTGCCGGTTCGTTACCCGCAAGCGCGCCTGGCCCCGCAGCCGAAAGCTGAAGCCCGTGCACACCTGCCGGAACTGCGTCGCCTGCTGGTTGCCCGTGGTTATCAGGAAGCGGTGACCTACAGCTTCATCGATCCGAAGCAGTTCGAACTGTTCAACCCAGGTGTCGAGCCGCTGTTGCTGGCTAACCCGATCTCCAACGACATGGCCGCCATGCGCTCGTCGTTGTGGCCTGGTTTGGTAAAAGCGCTTTCCCACAACCTGAACCGTCAACAAGACCGTGTGCGCCTGTTCGAAAGCGGTCTGCGTTTTGTCGGTCAGTTGGACGGCCTGAAGCAAGAGCCGATGCTGGCTGGCGTCGTCTGCGGCAGCCGCCTGCCGGAAGGCTGGGCACAAGGCCGCGAGACCGTCGACTTCTTCGACGTCAAGGCCGATGTGGAAGCGGTGCTGGGCTTTGCCGGTGCGCTGGATGCCTTCACCTTCACCCCTGGCAAACACCCGGCGTTGCACCCGGGCCAGACTGCACGTATCGAACGTGAAGGTCGCCTGGTGGGCTTCGTTGGCGCGATTCACCCTGAACTTTCGAAAACGTTGGGGCTGGACCGTCCAGTCTTCGTTTTTGAGCTAGTCTTGGCTGAAGTGGCATCGGGCAAAATGCCTAAATTCAGCGAGTTGTCGCGTTTCCCTGAAGTGCGACGTGATCTGGCGCTGATTGCCGATCAAGGCGTCGCGGCCAGTGCTGTTCTGGACGTAATCCGTGAAAATGCAGGGGAATGGCTGACAGACCTCAGGCTATTTGACGTCTATCAGGGTAAAGGCATTGATCCGCATAGAAAAAGCCTTGCAGTTGGCTTGACCTGGCAGCATCCATCGCGCACTCTTAATGACGATGAGGTGAATACGACGACACAAAATATCCTCACCTCGCTCGAACAAAGGTTGAACGCCACGTTAAGGAAGTGACGTATGGGGGCTTTGACGAAAGCTGAGATGGCGGAACGTCTGTATGAAGAGCTGGGCCTGAACAAGCGCGAGGCCAAGGAATTGGTCGAGCTGTTTTTTGAAGAAATCAGGCACGCTCTTGAAGACAACGAACAGGTCAAATTGTCCGGTTTCGGCAATTTTGACCTGCGGGACAAACGCCAGCGGCCTGGCCGCAATCCAAAAACGGGAGAAGAAATCCCGATCACGGCTCGCCGTGTGGTCACCTTTCGTCCAGGGCAGAAGTTGAAGGCCCGAGTTGAGGCTTATGCTGGAACCAAGTCATAACGACGAACTGCCCGTCATCCCAGGCAAACGCTATTTCACCATTGGTGAAGTCAGCGAGCTCTGTGCGGTAAAACCGCACGTGCTGCGCTATTGGGAGCAGGAGTTTCCTCAACTCAACCCCGTCAAACGCACCGGGAACCGTCGGTATTATCAGCGCCAGGATGTGCTGATGATCCGACAGATCCGCGCGTTGTTGTACGACCAGGGGTTCACCATCAGTGGCGCGCGCCAGCGTATGTCCGGTGATGAAGCCAAAGACGACACCACCCAGTACAAGCAAATGATCCGCCAGATGATCTCCGAACTCGAAGATGTGCTGGTGGTTTTGAAGAAGTAATTCCGGCTTTTAAAATACTTCCACATTTCAAATGCTTGCGGTATATTCCTGATCGCTTCGTTGCGAAGCGAACCCAGTAACACGCCTAGTCGGGGCGTAGCGCAGTCCGGTAGCGCACTAGCATGGGGTGCTAGGGGTCGAGTGTTCGAATCACTCCGTCCCGACCATATAATTCAAGGGGTTGCGAGATTTTATCTCGCGACCCCTTTTTATTTTTGGTCGTGTTTACCCCTACAAAACGACTGGCTCTGGGCAGAATCTTTTGTCAGGCGGACTTCCACTGCTTTGTATGAAACTCACCATAGCTTCCATGTGTAATCGACATTCACCCGTAGCTCATTGTCGTCCCTGTGGCTGGCCTGGGCGGTAAAGTCGTTGCGGTACCAAGCGTTGCGCACGCGCAGGGCCAGGCCCTTCAACGGAGTGCCCTGCAGCACGTAGGACAGTTCGATATCCTTTTCGCTTTCTGTCAGGTTTGAGCCGCCCAGCTTGGCCAATTCAATATTGTCGCCGCTCACGTAGCGCAGCATGCCATTGAGCCCCGGCAAGCCCATGGCCACGAAATTGTAGTCATACCGTACCTGCCAACTGCGCTCCTTGGGGTTGAGAAACTCGGAGCTCAGAGTGCCTTCGGTGATGACCAGCGGCTCGGTGCCGAACAGGTAGGGCATGGCAGTCTTGCCGGTTAGTTGCATGTAGCCGGCACCGAATTTGTGAGCTCCCACGGCGTACGTCAGCATTAGTGCCGCATTACGGTTGTCTACCGGGCCGGCCTTGGCTGCGCCATCTTCCCCGGTGACGAACAGACGAAAGTCGCTTTTCAGGCTGCCGGGGCCCATCGGACGAGTATCGACAAAGCCGTAGAAGTCCTTGCGGTACAGGTCAGCGAGCTCCGCGTGGTAATACTTCAATGTCAATTGCGGCGACCAGGCATAGTCGCCGCCGAGGAAGGAAAAACGGTCCGACTCGGCGGCACCATTGAAGCGTCCGTTGGGTGAGGCCACCGACATCTTCTGGTAGTCGGTGGAGTCGCGTAGGTTAATGCGATCCAGCCAGCCGACGTGCAGGGTCAGGTTGTCGATTTCCTGGGACTTGAGGTACGCGCCACGGAAGGTCTGTGGCAGCAAGCGAGTAGGGCTGGCGAAGGCGATTGGCAGGAGCGTACTGATGGTGCCCAGTTGCAACTCGCTTTTCGATGCCCTGACCTTGGCGGTCAGGCCCAGCTCCGAATATTCACTGGCCGGCTCCCGGGTGGTGGGGTTGTACGGCAGCAAGCCAGTGCCCGTGCGATCAGGCGAAGAATCCAGGCGCACACCCAGCAACCCCGAGGCGTCCAGACCGAACCCCACCGGCCCTTCCGTATAACCGGAGCGCACGTTGAGAATGAAACCCTGGGCCCACTCGCGGGCGGCGGCCTGAGGGGTTGCGTTCACGTAGTTACGATCGAAGTAAAAGTTGCGCATCGTCAGATCGGCGTGGCTGTCATCGACAAAATCGCTGGCACACGCCTGGCCGAAGGATAAAACGCAGGTGCAGGCGCTGAGCGCCCGAAGAGAAGTCTTGAGCATGCCGGTGTTCACTTTTATTGTTGTTGGGGGTGAACCCGTACCGTTTCCGGCACGGGGTGTTACGCGGGAGTTGTCAGTCAGGCTGAGCGCCGTTGCGGCGCACTGACAGGTAAAACATCGCCACTGCGGCGATGACGATTCCCGGCGCCGAAGCCAGCATCACCCCGGCCGTGCCGGTGCCCAAGGCGAGCATCTTGCCGGCCACCAGCGGGCCGCTCATTGCGCCGAGTCTGCCGATGGCCACGGCACTGCCCACGCCTGTGGCGCGTACCGATGGGCGATAGAAATGCGGTGCCAAGGCGTACAGCACGCACTGCCCACCGGTTGCGAAAAAGCCGGCGACGAAGCCTGCCACCAGCATGCTCTCCAGACGGTTGGCCAGTCCCAGGGCAGTCAGCGAGGCGAGGATGCCCAGATAGATCAATGCTGACAGTGCCCAAGCAGGCAGGCGGTCCATCACCCAGCCCAACATCAACGTACCGACCGCAGCGCCAAGCTGTAGAGCAAACATCACCCAACTGGCCTGGCGGCCGCTGAAACCCTGGCCGACCAACAAGCTGGGCAGCCAGTTGATCAAGATGTACACAACCATGAGCGTAAAGAAATAACTCACCCAGATCATTGCGGTCGGCAGGGCCGCGTCCTCGCGGAACAGGCCCCGGACCACGCCGATGGGCGCGGCGTCCTGGACGCTTCGAAACTGCGCCGATTCCGGTAGATAAAGCCCCAGCAGAGGCACGATCAACAGCGGTACCAGGCCTCCGACGTAGAACACCACCTGCCAGCCACCGGCCAATTGAGCGATGCCAATGCTGGCCGCCACCGCAGCACCCAGCGGCACGCCGCAATACATCAGGCTCACGGCCATGCCACGCAGACGCGGACCAGCCACTTCACTGGTCAGTGCGATCAGGTTGGGCAAGGCGGCGCCCAAACCCACGCCCGTGAGGCAACGGGCAACCAGCAAGCTGTTGAAATCCCAGGCCATGGCCGTGACCAGCGAGAACAGCCCGAACAGGGCCACCGACGCCATCAGTACACGTTTGCGGCCGATGCGGTCAGCCAGCAGGCCGCCCAGGAAAGCACCGGGCAGCAGGCCGAAAATTCCGGCACTGAAGACCCAGCCCATGTGTAATTTATCCAGCTCGAAAGCGGCCGCCATGCCTTGGGCAGCGATCCCGGAGGCCTGCAGATCAAGGCCCTCCATCAGGGCCACGAGGAAACACAGACCGATGGTCCGCGTCATGTGCAACGGTGTTGTCAGTTTTAGCGCAGTCATGGGCAGTACCCGTTTTATTGTTGTATGGGCAAAACAGGGCCGACCGACCGCTGCGTGGGCGGTCAGCCGGTGTGGTGCTCGGTCAGCGTTTGAGCAGATCCAGCGCGACGTCGACGATCATGTCTTCCTGACCGCCAACCATCCGCCGCTTACCCAGTTCGACGAGGATGTCGAGGGTCTTGAGGCCGTACTTGGCCGCAGCGATTTCGGCGTGGCGCAGGAAGCTTGAGTAGACGCCGGCATAGCCCAGCGCGAGGGTTTCGCGGTCAACCCGAACCGGACGGTCCTGCAACGGACGAACGATGTCATCGGCCGCGTCCATCAGCGTGTAAAGGTCGGTGCCGTGGTTCCAGCCCAGGCGCTCGGCGGCGGCGATAAACACTTCCAGCGGCGCGTTACCGGCCCCGGCACCCATGCCCGCCAGGCTGGCATCAATGCGATCGCAACCTTCCTCGACGGCGGTGATCGAGTTGGCCACGCCCAGGCTCAGGTTGTGGTGCGCATGCATGCCGGTTTCGGTTTCCGGCTTGAGCACCGCCTTGAAGGCACGGAAACGGTCGCGGATGTCCTGCATGTTCATCGCCCCGCCAGAGTCGGCCATGTACACGCAGGTCGCGCCGTAGCTTTCCATCAACTTGGCCTGGGCCGCCAACTGCTCGGCCGGGATCATATGGCTCATCATCAGGAAACCGACGGTGTCCATGCCCAGCTCGCGGGCGTATTCGATGTGCTGCTTCGACACGTCGGCTTCGGTGCAATGGGTGGCGATGCGCACCACCCGGGCACCAGCGTTGTAGGCCGCTTTCAAGTCATGCACCGTGCCGATGCCAGGCAACAACAAGGTCGTGATTTTGGCGTGACTGATGACATCGGCCGCGGCCTCGATCCACTCAAGGTCGGTGTGCGAAGCGAAGCCATAGTTGAAGCTTGAACCTTGCAGACCATCACCATGGGCGACTTCGATCGAGTCGACTTTGGCCTTGTCCAGGGCACGGGCAATGTCCTGCACATTCTGGATCGAATACTGGTGGCGAATCGCGTGGCTGCCGTCGCGCAGGGTGACGTCGGAGATGTAGAGTTTTTTGCTGGGATTAAAGGTCATGTCGGTCTCCTCAGGCGTTCAGCATCGACTGCGCCATGCGCTCGGCGGTGGCCAAGGCTGCGGAGGTCATGATGTCGAGATTGCCGGCGTAGGCTGGCAGGTAATGGGCGGCACCTTCGACTTCGAGGAACACCGAAGTCTTGAGGCCAGAGAATTTGCCGAGGCCCGGAATATTCAGCGGTGCGTCTTCAGGGATTACGTCGAACTGGACTTTTTGCTTCAGGCGATAGCCCGGCACATAAGCCTGAACGGCGGCCGCCATCTCGACGATCGAGGCCTCGACCAGCGCCTGATCGGCGGCTTCGGACAACACAAACACCGTGTCGCGCATGATCAACGGCGGTTCGGCCGGGTTCATCACGATGATCGCTTTGCCCTTGGCGGCGCCGCCGATCACTTCGATGGCCTTGGAGGTGGTTTCGGTGAATTCGTCGATGTTGGCGCGGGTGCCGGGACCGGCAGATTTGCTGGCGATCGAGGCGACGATTTCGGCGTAATGCACCTTGGCCACGCGCGACACCGCCGCGACCATCGGAATGGTTGCCTGGCCACCGCAGGTGACCATGTTGACGTTGAGTTGGCCGAGATTCTGTTCCAGATTCACCACCGGCACGCAGTACGGGCCGATGGCGGCGGGCGTCAGGTCGATCAGGCGAATGCCGGGTTTGATCGAGCGCAGGAAGGCGTCGTTCTTCACATGGGCGCCGGCCGAGGTGGCATCGAAGACGAATTCGATGTCCTTGAAGACGTCCATGCGGGTCAGGCCTTCGACGCCTTCATGGGTCACGGCTACTCCCATGCGCTGGGCGCGGGCCAGGCCGTCGGAGGCCGGGTCGATACCGACCATGACCGCCATTTGCAGATGCTTGGCATTGCGCAGAATCTTGATCATCAAATCGGTGCCGATGTTGCCGGAGCCGATGATGGCGACTTTGAGTTTGTTCATTGTTGTTGCCTCATTTTCACGCAAGTCGCCGATCATTCGGCGCTGAACTGAACACCGACACGACCGATACCCTCGATCTCGGCCTCGAATCGATCGCCCGCCGCCACCGCCACCATCGGCCCAAGTGCCCCGGTCAGAATGATGTCGCCGACCCGCAGCGGATCGCCCAGGCGCGCCATGGTTTGCGCCAGCCACACGGCGGCATTGAGAGGATGGCCGAGGCATTCGGCGCCGCTGCCGCTGGACACTTCTTCGCCATTTCGGGTCATGCGCATGCTGGCCTGGCACAGGTCCAGGCCATCGAGGCGACGGGCCGGGCCGCCGAGTACGAAGCAGCCGCTTGAGGCGTTATCAGCGACGGTATCGACGAAGCGGATGTTCCAGCCCTGCACGCGGCTTCCGACGATTTCCAATGCCGGGACGACCCAGCCGGTAGCCGCCATCACGTCGGCAAACGTAGTGTCGGCACGCGGTAGATCACGCTCCAGAATCAGCGCAATTTCGGCTTCGATCTTCGGTTGCAGCACGCGGCCCACTGGTACGGTTTCGTTATCGCCGTAGCACATGTCGGCGAACAGGGTGCCGAAGTCCGGTTGGTCGACGCCCAGTTGCGCCTGGACCTTGGGATTGGTCAGGCCGATCTTGCGCCCGACCACGCGCCGGCCGCTGGCCACGCCGTGTGCGACATTCAGCCGTTGAATGGTGTACGCAGCCTCGGCGCTGTCTTC
Organism: Pseudomonas sp. TH34; assembly: GCF_016650865.1. Lineage (NCBI taxonomy): Bacteria > Pseudomonadati > Pseudomonadota > Gammaproteobacteria > Pseudomonadales > Pseudomonadaceae > Pseudomonas > Pseudomonas sp. TH34. The sequence continues at coordinate 68,228 of NZ_JAEKFB010000031.1, read as the reverse complement.
GCCGATCTGCTCGCGCAGGGGCGCAATGGCTTCGCCGTCAGCCTCGGCCTGGCGCAGGTTAGTGGCCAGCCGTTCCAGGGTGTCTTGAATAAGGGTCATGTCAGCCTCGGTGATCAATGGGTCAGGAAGTCCAGGACCATGCGGTTGAAAGTCTCGGCGTGTTCCCACTGGGCCCAGTGGCCGCAGCGATTGAACACATGCAGTTGAGCATGGGGCAGGCCGGCCAACAGGCGCAGGCCAGTGTCCATGGGCACGAAGCGGTCTTCGCGGCCCCAGACGATCAGAGTTTGGGTGGTGATCTCGTGCAGGCGATGGCTGAAATCCGGAAACTGCTTGGGGTTGAGGGTGCTGCTCTTGACGAAGTTTTCCAGGTGGTCGCGGCGCGCAAGGATGTTGTCCAGGCGGGTCTGGAACAGTTCGTCGGTCATGCTGCTGGCGTCGAAAACGAAGACGTTCATCATCTTCTTCAGGTTTTCGATGGTCGGTTCGCGGTACAACGCGCCGATCAGCTTGATGCCCTCGGTAGGCTGTGGGACGAAGGCGCTAGGGCCACCGGTGCCGCCGCCCATCAAGACCAGTTTGCCGATGCGCTCCGGGTAGGCGAGGGCAAACGCCACGGTGCTGTGCCCGCCCATGGAGTTGCCGATGATGTGCACGCGGTCCAGATTCAGCGCATCGACCAAACCCTTGAGGGCCTGGGCGTTGAGGTCCGAACGCGAGCCGTCGCAAACGATCGGGTCGCTTTTGCTCCAGCCTGGGCAGTCCATGAGGATCACGCGATAACCGGCGTTCACCAGCGGTTCGATGTTGCGGTGGAAGTTGGCCCAGCCGCTGGCGCCGGGGCCGGAGCCGTGGAGCATGACCACGGTTTCGGTTCCCTGACCCACGTCGTTGTAATGCAGTTGCAGGTCCAGTTCGCCTTCCTTGATACGGGCAAAACGGCTGGTGGACGCTTCGGTGAATGCAGTGGCAGTCATGACAGTTCCTCGGATTCAGTGGTTGTTGTTCAGCGGCTGGGCGCCAAGGGCGGCGAAGCCTGCGATCCATTCGGGAATCGGACGGTAGTAGCGGCCTTCGCTCTGATAAGGGCCGAAGGCGGATAGTGCAGCGAAGGCAGCGACCCAGGTTTTCACTTCGTGGGTGGACTTGCCGGCCAATGCCGACAGCTCGTCATTGCCCAGTGCATCGAGGTCGCTTAGCCGACCCTGTTCGAGGGTGTCGAGAAACTGCCGGTCCCACGTAGGGTTGAGCGGGTGCAGGCTGTATTGGTCTTCGACGAAATCCCGGGCTGCCTGAATGACCCGCTGCTGACGCGCCTGGCGTTCATCGGCAGGCAAGTTGCGGCCGCTGCCCATCAGGCGATCGGCCATGCGCGCATCGACCCTCGCCAGTTCCGGAACCGGAGGCTGGTGGGACAAACCACCGGAAGCGAGAAACAGCACGCGTTTGTTCAGCGTCAGCGCCCACTGGCCGATGGCTTCACCGAGCAGGCGCGCACGCTTGAAACCGGGCAAAGGTACGGCCACGGAGTTGATGAACACCGGAATCACCGGGCAGCTTTGCAAACCGCCAAGCAATAATTCCAGCGGCTGGGCGAACGCGTGATCGACCTGCATACGATAGGAAACGGCAGCGTCGACACCCGCATCGAGGACCGCCAGGGCGCAGGATTCGGCCAGCGCTTTGGGTACGTCCAAGGGGCCGACGGCGGTGTCGAAATCACCAATGGCGTGGGCGGCCATGCCGATGCAGAAGGCCGGCATCACGTCGTAGAAAAAACCGTTGTAGTGGTCGGGGCCGAAGAGCACGATCAGTTCCGGGTCGAAGCGGGTGATGCGCTCGCGGGCGTCGGCGATCATGCCGTCGACTTCGGCCAGCACGTCAGGCGTCGGGTCGACGTAACCCACCAGCGGCGTGTGCGACAAGCAGTGCAGATAGGCGCTCATCTCAAGCTACCTTGCTGGCAATGATCGCCGCGGCAGGTTGCGGCAATGCCTTGAGGGCCAGGGCCAGTTGATCGCAGGTCTGGCCGACGGTTTGCGGAATGGCCAACCCGGCGAGGAAGCGGTCCGGGCGCACCAGGGCGATGGACGCCGAGCCCCGGGCGAACCACTCCTTGAGACGGCCGGTGCTGTCGCCGACACGGATCACACCCTGGCTGACGTCACTGGCGGCTTTGAGCTGAACGTCGGGCAGCACCTGGATAAAGCGCGTGCCCAGTGCTTGCCATTGCTCGATTTGTGCGGCTGTCAGGCCCCAGGTCGGGTCGCAGCCCCAGGCAATAATCGCGAAGTGCTCGCCGATCACTTCATCCAGCAACATGGTGTCGCCAGCTTCGGTCAGTACCCGCGGCTGAATGAACATCTTGCCTACGGGTGAGCTTTTTTCGCTGGGTACGATCAACGCGCCCTGGGTGTATTGCGGCATCGGTTTGAAGCGCATTTCCACGAAGTAGCGTTTGATGGGCGGCACATAATTGAGCAGCCATGACACACCGTCACGCAAGGTGCCCTGCCAGCGCTTGGGCGGTGCCAACACGTGGCCGGCCAACACAGACAAGTCGATCATCGCCTTCGCGTGGTCACGACGTTCCTGTTCATAGCTGTCGAGCAGGCTGTCGGCGGCCAGACCTTTGATCACCAGCGAGAGTTTCCAGGCCAGGTTGGAGGCGTCGCGCATGCCGCTGTTGTAACCCTGGCCCTGCCATACCGGCATGATGTGCGCGGCATCGCCGGCCAACAGCACCCGGCCCTCACGGAACTTGCCGGCCAAGCGGGCGTTATGGGTATAGACGCGGCTGCGGATCAGTTCGATGTTGTCTGGATTCGGCAGCACCTTGGCCAGCAACTTACGCATGTTCTCCGGTTTGCTCAGCTCGGCTTCTGTCTCGCCGGGCATCACCATGAACTCAAAACGGCGCACGCCATGGGGTAGGGCGGCGGAAACGTAAGGGCGTACCGGGTCGCAGCACAGATAAACATGCGGCGTGCTCAACGGGTCGTTGGCAATGTCGACGACGATCCACTGATTTGGCGCGGTTTTGCCTTCGAAGCTGATGTCCAGGCTGCGCCGAACCAGGCTATTGCCGCCATCGCAACCAATCAGATATCGGGCATGCAGGCGTTCGCTGCGGCCGTTCTGATCCTTGAGGTTGAGCACCACAGCGCTGTCGTTTTGTTCAAAGCTGTCGAGCTCACGGCTGAACAGCACCTTGACGTTGGCAAAACGCTGCAAGCCTTCGAACAGGACACGGTCGGCCAGGGGCTGGATGAAAGCATTGCGCCGCGACCAGCCGAACTCATCGGTCTTGGGCTGTATGTCGGCAAAGCAGCGACCCTTGGGCGTCAGGAAGCGCATGGCGTGCCAGGGGGTAGTGTGCGGCAGCACGTTGTCGGCCAGACCGACGGCCTGGAACGTACGCAGGCTTTCGTCGTCCAGACCGATAGCGCGGGGGTAATCGATCAGGCTGTCGAGCTTTTCCACTATGGTGACATTCACACCACATTGGCCCAGGTAATTGGCGATCATCAAGCCAACAGGACCGGCGCCGACGATCGCGACGTCAGTGGTCAGTTCCAATGTGGAAGGCGTGGGGGCAGAACTCATGGGTATCTCCGTACAGCGCTTTTGGATTTCTTGTTGGGCGCAGTATGGAAATCACGGGGCTGGTCGACAACGACAACCCTTGTTAGTGTGCACTGGATGCACATGTTTGATTTAAAACAATAAAGAGGCCGAAGATGAGCGAGACCGAATACAAAGCCGTGCGCGGTCTGATGCGCGGTCTGGCACTTATCAATGGTTTGAATCGCTTCGATGGCGGGGCGAGTACGGCGCAACTGGCCGAGCAGAGCGGACTGCATCGCACCACGGTCCGACGGTTGCTGGAGACCTTGCAGGCAGAAGGTTATGTGCGGCGCAGTGATTCAGATGATAGCTATCGACTGACGTTGAAGGTCCGCGAACTCAGTGAAGGTTTTCGCGATGAGCAATGGATCTCCTCAGTCGCCGCACCCTTGCTCGGTGAGTTGCTGCAGAAAGTCGTCTGGCCCACCGACCTGTGCACACTGGACGGCGATGCCATGGTGATTCGCGAGACGACCCATCGCTTCAGCCGCCTGTCGTTTCACCGCTCCATGGTTGGCCGGCGTCTGCCGTTGCTGATGACCGCGACGGGGCGCGCGTACTTTGCGTACTGCTCGCCCGCTGAGCGAGAAGAACTGATTGAGTTGATGATCAGCCGTGAAGATGAACAGTCGGCGCTGGCTGCGGATCGCCGTTTTGTCGATCGGCTGGTGGAGCACACCTTGGCCAAGGGGTATGGCGAAAACAACTCGCACTGGGGCCTGGAACGCAAGATTGCCGCCATTGCGATCCCGGTCATGCACGAGGAGCGGGTGATGGGCTGCCTGAATCTGGTGTACATCGCCAAGGCGATGCCCATTGAGGAAGCTGCGCGCCGTTACCTGCCGGCGATGAAGGGCGTAGTGAAACAGATCCAGGCTCAATTGGCTGATGTTTCCTGCGTATGAAAGCCAACTCACTGGGTAAGGATTACTGGTGTTGGGGGTAGTAAACGTCAGTTGCCTGCACGCTGCGCCGATCGCACTCTGACAGTGAAATACCCATGCAGATCGCAGTCGCTGCGGACGAACAGGCCGGAGCCACGAAGGAAGTGAATCTGCACATGCACCGCCTACACGACATGACCCGCGACAAGCGGCGGAGTGCGGTTCATACCCGCAGTAGCGGAGAGCACTTGCAGCAAGTGGCCAACAACCAGCAAGCCCTGGTGCTGCGTTTCCGCCGATTGCAAGATCGACCTAGTTGCTTCCTCACCCCGCTTTGAGCTGAGCGACCGGGCCAAGCTACTGAAGATGATGCGCCAGGTGGCGCAACGCATAACCGACGGGGCGACCAAGTTCAGCCTTCCCAACGGATCGATTCAGTTCAAAGTTCCGAGCTAAATGATGGTTCTTTGCCCACGCGGCTTAACAACTTCGCTCCCACTCTTGAAGCGGTGCCGGTTGGATTTGATGGAGTAGCAAATGATAATTCAGCAGCCTTCATGGAGGCACCGAGCGTTTATCGAACCCGGCGCCTGCAGTCTTTACAATAGGCTTAGAGAGGAATTACTAACTTCAGCCAGTATGCGTTTCCTTGCGCCCGGTTACGCACTTCGGTTTCTTGTTGCCACTTAGCTGTGACGAACCAACCATCTGAAGAGCTGTATTTGATAGATGGGCCAATAGCAAAAGCACGTCCCTTATTGTCTTCGACGCGATCTCCGTCCTGCTTGTCGTCGGTCGTCTGGCGATATGCGTAACCACCTATGCCCAATACCCAGCCATCAGCGACGCCCCAGCCAACAGAGTAGTCAACATGAAGTTCCTGACCAGACCTATAGTCGGTATCCGGATTCTCCATATTGAAGTCGTACATTATTTTGGCGTCAGCATTCAGCCCCTGCGGATCGACATAGGTGAGGGCCAGAACTGGCTCAAACATCCAATGGTTACGCCCAAGGTTAGCAATGTCGTTGCGATCATAGCTACCAGTCGGTGCAGTGACATCCAAGCCGTATATAACGTGCAAGTTCTGGCTGTAGTGGTAGCCCAGCCCGACGCCAAAGGTCATATCGCCTAACCCCTGCTTGCGCTGGCTATCCCCATTGACCCTAACCTTCACCTCGGCCAACGGAGCCATCACATGCGATGCCAACGTACCACCGAGGATAGTAGTGTCGCTCACCCAAATTAAGCGCGGGACAACAGCATTGCTTTGGACACGGAAATCAACGGGTAGTTTACGACCATCATTGCCCCGGAGGTTATTAGCCTCGTAGTGCTGAGCGAAAATCAGACTGTAAAAACCCGGCGGAGGCAGGAAGCCCGATAAATAGTTATCCGCCCCCATTGGGTAGACGGAGGTTCCTCCTTCAGTGGCAGAGCTAGGGGAGGAGAAAAGAGTCGTCCCCGCCAGAGCCATGGCGACTGAGAACGAGCGAAACAGTGCAGTTTTATTATTATTTTTCATAGTTCACCTAGTTGTTCACGCGAAGGCTTAGCTACTGACTACAGTCAGTGGCGCAAAGATTGTGGAGTGGGGGCTTCCGTCTTATGCAGGCAATCCGGGTGGATAACCGCCCCGCAAATCGATTAGGTCTGCAGGAGATCGAGGGCGACGTCGACGATCATGTCTTCCTGACCGCCGACCATGCGGCGTTTGCCCAGTTCGACGAGGATGTCGAGGGTCTTGAGGCCGTATTTCGCGGCGGCGATTTCGGCGTGGCGCAGGAAGCTCGAATAAACGCCGGCATAACCTAGCGCCAGGGTTTCGCGATCGACCCGAACCGGTCGGTCCTGCAACGGGCGAACGATGTCGTCGGCGGCGTCCATCAGCGTGTAAAGGTCGGTACCGTGGTTCCAGCCCAGACGCTCGGCGGCCGCGATAAACACTTCCAGCGGCGCGTTACCGGCCCCGGCACCCATGCCCGCCAGGCTGGCGTCGATGCGGTCGCAACCTTCCTCGACGGCGGTGATCGAGTTGGCCACGCCCAGGCTCAGGTTGTGGTGGGCGTGCATGCCGGTCTCGGTTTCCGGCTTGAGCACCGCCTTGAAGGCACGGAAACGGTCGCGTACATCCTGCATGTTCATCGCACCACCGGAGTCAGCCATGTACACGCAGGTGGCGCCGTAGCTCTCCATCAACTTGGCCTGGGCCGCCAACTGCTCGGCCGGGATCATATGGCTCATCATCAGGAAACCGACGGTGTCCATGCCCAGCTCGCGGGCGTATTCGATGTGCTGCTTCGACACGTCGGCTTCGGTGCAATGGGTGGCGATGCGCACCACCCGGGCACCAGCGTTGTAGGCCGCTTTCAAGTCATGCACCGTGCCGATGCCAGGCAACAACAAGGTCGTGATTTTGGCGTGACTGATGACATCGGCCGCGGCCTCGATCCACTCAAGGTCGGTGTGCGAAGCGAAGCCATAGTTGAAGCTTGAACCTTGCAGACCATCACCATGGGCGACTTCGATCGAGTCGACTTTGGCCTTGTCCAGGGCACAGGCAATGTCCTGCACATTCTGGATCGAATACTGGTGGCGAATCGCGTGGCTGCCGTCGCGCAGGGTGACGTCGGAGATGTAGAGTTTTTTGCTGGGATTAAAGGTCATGTCGGTCTCCTCAGGCGTTCAGCATCGACTGCGCCATGCGCTCGGCGGTGGCCAAGGCTGCGGAGGTCATGATGTCGAGATTGCCGGCGTAGGCTGGCAGGTAATGGGCGGCACCTTCGACTTCGAGGAACACCGAAGTCTTGAGGCCAGAGAATTTGCCGAGGCCCGGAATATTCAGCGGTGCGTCTTCAGGGATTACGTCGAACTGGACTTTTTGCTTCAGGCGATAGCCCGGCACATAAGCCTGAACGGCGGCCGCCATCTCGACGATCGAGGCCTCGACCAGCGCCTGATCGGCGGCTTCGGACAACACAAACACCGTGTCGCGCATGATCAACGGCGGTTCGGCCGGGTTCATCACGATGATCGCTTTGCCCTTGGCGGCGCCGCCGATCACTTCGATGGCCTTGGAGGTGGTTTCGGTGAATTCGTCGATGTTGGCGCGGGTGCCGGGACCGGCAGATTTGCTGGCGATCGAGGCGACGATTTCGGCGTAATGCACCTTGGCCACGCGCGACACCGCCGCGACCATCGGAATGGTTGCCTGGCCACCGCAGGTGACCATGTTGACGTTGAGCTGATCGAGATTCTGTTCCAGATTCACCACCGGCACGCAGTACGGGCCGATGGCGGCCGGGGTCAGGTCGATCAGACGAATACCCGGTTTGATCGAGCGCAGGAACACATCGTTCTTGACGTGGGCACCGGCCGAGGTGGCATCGAAGACAAAGTCGATGTCCTTGAACACGTCCATGCGGGGCAGGCCTTCAACGCCTTCATGGGTGGTGGCCACGCCCATGCGCTGGGCGCGGGCCAGGCCGTCGGAAGCCGGGTCGATGCCGACCATGACCGCCATTTCCAAATGCTTGGCGTTACGCAGGATCTTGATCATCAGGTCGGTGCCGATGTTGCCGGAACCGACGATGGCGACTTTAAGTTTCTTATCCACTGCTTATGACTCCATGTAGATATCAAGAACCGTAACCGTGATGCCATCCGGGGGGATCTCGGCAAAACGCGGGCGCAAGCCCCCCGGACCAAAAGTGAAGAGCGGTCCATGTATCATTCGAAAGAAGGGCCGCTAGACAGGCGGCCTTGCGGGTTATCCCCTAGGCACCACCGATCCGGCCGGTCAGCGACCTGCCAAATCCTCTGGCACGTTTAGGTTTCCACTGGCGGCCAGGACGATCTTGTCCGGACGGACCGCGACAACATCGACCCCATGCTTGTCGAGCCAGTCAATTAGTTCGCCGTCAATATCGATCAAATCGCTGTCGGCCTGGGCGTGCTGATCGACCGAGCGTAAGGCGACAAACCGCGCTCCTAGCTCTTCCCATGTTGCCCTCTGCGCAGAAGTAAGTTTGCTGGCGGGGTCGACGTTGGCGCCAAGCAATACGATACCTTCGCCGATAAAATCGTCGAGCAGGCCGAGTAGGCCCCTGCAATTGGCTGCACGCGGCTGTGGCAGAAGCTTGCCGACCACTTCCTTGCTACCCTCGCCCTTCTGCAGCCAGCCCTGCTGATAGTGTGGCGGGCGCAGCACAGCCGGCAGCTCGCCAGAGGCGCGTTCGGCTTCCAGCATCGCGTTTATCTGTTCGTCAGACAGTTCGCGCTTGATGATCATGCCCAAGCCGACCGAGGTCTGCGTATAACGATCCACGTCTGGTGCGCGTTCGATCTCGTAGGTGTCGAGGATGGACTCTGGCAGGCGTCCTCCTAGCACTTCAGCCAGTTTCAGGCAGATGTTCTGAGTATCGCGGATGCAGGACTGCATACCCGACCCGGCCCATGGTGGCATCAGGTGCGCCGCGTCGCCGCAGAGAAAAGCGCGCCCTTCACGCCAGCGCTCGGCAAAGCGCACATGGTGGTTGTAGAAGGCCTGCTGGTGGATGCTTACTTCGTTTTCGGTCACGCCGAGCGAGTTGAGCAAACGCCACAATTGTTCGTGGGTCTGAAAATCTGCGTCCGTCTCGTCGGGATTGAGCGGAAACTCCCAGCGATGGTTGCCCATCGACAATGCGATATCGACCACAGGGCGTTTCTTGTCCGACCAGAACGTGAGCATATGTCGGTTCGGCCACCAACGTTTGACGCGGCAGTCGATCACCACCCAGCGTACCGGTAACGTGTCGCCGATCAATTTGATGCCCAACTGCTCGCGGGTCTGACTAGAGCCACCATCACAGGCCAACACATAACGCGCGCGGACGGTTTCGACCTCGTCAGTTTCCAGATTCTTTATCCTGACCGTCACGCCGTCATCGTCTTGGTCGAGCGTGACCGTCTCCCACCCGTACTTTACGCTCACGCTCTTATAGCGCTCGGCACCTTCGCGCAGAACCCGTTCCATCTCTGGCTGGTAGATGGCATAGGAGGTGGCATGGCCAAATTCGCCCGGCGGAAAAGGCGTCGAGGTCAACTCGCGCCCTTCGTAGTCCAACCAGCGCAGCGAGTGAGTCACATCCATGATGGTTTTCATCTTCTCGGCCAAGCCCATGTCTTGGAAGATGCGCATGGTCCAGTCGTTCACCGTGACCGCACGAGCCCTGGAATAGATGTCCTTGCTGCGCTCGATGGCAATAGTTTTCACCCCGAGCTTGCCAAGGACGTTGGCAGCGGCAACGCCGCCTGGGCCATAGCCGATAATGGCGACGTCTGTATCGAATCTTGTTTGGCTACTCATGGGGCAAGAAATCCTTCGACAATACGGTTGAATTCATCGGCGTGTTCCCACTGCACCCAGTGGCCGCACTGTGGCATCACCAGAAGTCGGGCCCGTGGAATCTGTTTCATCAAGGTGAAACCTGCGTCCAGCGGCATCACTCGGTCTTCTCGCCCCCACAGGATTAGAGTTTCATGCGGCAACCGGGTCAGCCGCGCGTCGCGCCACAGCTCCTCGGGCATGCCGCCTGGCCCCGGACGCATCGGTGGCTGAGCAACTATGCGTGGGTCCATCGCCGCCTCGAAGCGCTGTTCCAACAAATCGTCGGTAAGCGCTCCTGGATCAAAGACCATTTGGCTGGTGAAACTCCTGAGCCGTTCTAGGGAAGGACCGGGACCATCATAAAAGCCGACCAGAGTCTTGATTCCTTCAGTCGGGAATACCGAACTTACCGGTGAGCCACCCCCAGGCCCCATCAGTACCATGCGGTTGATGCGCTCCGGTGTCTCCAAGGCGATCTTCAGGGCGATCATGCCGCCCATTGAGTTGCCGACGAAATCGGCCTTGTCGATGCCGAGTGTGTCGAGCAGGCCGACTATCATTCCAGCCCACCAGCCCGGAATTGGCGCGTCCACTGGCTTCATGTCCGACTTACCGAAACCCGGCAAGTCAGGGCAAATAACGCGATGAGTCCTTGCGAAGTGGGCGATATTGCGACTGTAGTTCGACCAGCCGGTGGCCCCGGGACCGGAACCTTGCAACATCACAAGCACCGGCCCCTGGCCTTCGTCGTGGTAATGGATGTTGACGCCACTGATTGTGGCGAATCTGCCCTCAGCCATGTGCGCGATCCTCAGGGTTGATCTTCAGTTCGTGACCCCAAATGCTCATCGAATCGTGACGCTCGACGGTCCAGGTTGCATCGTCGATCACACGGGCGCCCCAGCCATACTCGAATTCCCACTTCGATGGCGTGAGCATGTAAAACGAGGTCATGTGGTCGTTGGTATGGCGGCCGATGTCCCACGCCACCGGAACGCCAGCCTTCTTGACACGATCCAGCGCCAGGCCGACGTCGTCCAAGCAGTGGGTCTGTACCATGAGATGGACGATCCGTTTAGGGGAGGGCACCGACGCAAACGCAAGGCTGTGGTGACGCGTATTGCAGTGCATAAATGTCACCTTTGCGTGCAGGCCTGGCGCTGGTATGAACTCGATGTAGTCGCTGAGCTTGAAGCCGAGCTTGGTCCAGAACGCCTGATATTCGACGTCGTCCTTCACTGCGATGACGATGTGACCGAGACCTTGATCGCCAGTGACGAAGCCCTGCACACCAACCGGCGATATGAACGGCTTCTGGAACAACTGGGTCGCGCCATAGAACACTTCGATCTTCACGCCAGCCGGATCCACAAATGTGGCTAATTCGACCACGCCGCGGGCCTTTGCCAGCATTGCATCCTTCGTGTACTCGACATTGAGCGCATCCAGTGTGGCCAGCACGTCGGCAAAAGTAGCCGGCGTGGTGGTTTCGAAGCCGATGACCTTGAGATCGTCCAGCGGTCCCTCCTCAACGCGCAGACGCCAAGCACGCTCATCGATGCGCAACTCCAGCGCACCATTTTTCTCGTTGACCTCGGCGCCGAGAATGTTGCGGCCGTACTCGGCCCAGGCCTTCAGGTCGCGAGCCTCGATGACGACGTAGCCCAATGCGGATATGGACATGTGTTCTCCGTACTTGAATGTTGGTTGGTACTTGCGGTGGGTTTACAAAGGGCTGACCGCCTTGATTGCGCACACCGCCCCGTCTGGGCGATTGCGAAATTTCGGGGGTATACCTGACAGCCAAAAGCCGGGCGCGGGCCTTACTACCGGAAAGCGTCCGTCCAATTCGGCGACGGACAACTGTCGGCAGATATAAACATCAAGCCCAAGGATCCAGCCATTGCTGAACCTCAACCCAAGATGTAGTGACGATCAGTTCCTGGCGCGACCAGCGTTCTCAAAGCTCACTTCGCCCATTACGAAAGGGCTGAAAGTTGAGGTCATCGGAATTGATTTATTCGGTTCGCTGTTGCGAAGGAGGGTTCCTGCTGACGCAGTTTTAGGATTGAAATGACTCATGGAATAAACCTCTATTATTTTTATTGGTTTCGCTCGAACCCTAAGCACCTAATTTTCGCAGGCATCCAAAGGTGAGCCGAGGACCATCACACATTTGCTCATGTATGTGTCGCTCGTTACATAACTTAAGCTGAAACACGTGATTTAATCAAGACCACCAAGGAGATTTTATCGTGCTGCCTCAGATGAGCAGGCACCTCTCCCTAGACATAGGCCCCTTCGCAACGTCTAGGACGGCACTTTTAGGCAACCGCCTCAAGCAACGCGCATGATGCTTTCGAAGTCGAGAACCGCTAGGAAGCTGATCTGCATGACGCCCACTGGAGTTCCTAGAACGCTCAGCTAGGCGGTTTCGAGTCAGAAAGCTGCCGCCAAGCCTCGGTTCAGCAGGCCATCCGATGACTCGCAGATAGACACAAGGCCAAAAGCTAGGCTCCGCAGCCGCTAATTCCGTTCGCAACGAACGTTGAAGAGGAACTCAAGAAAACAGTAGATGCAGAGATAGCTGTACTCTCCCTGCTAGCCTCAGGTGGCCCCTGATCCCTAACCCTGTATCGCGAGGCCGGCTAGAAGCTACGTCGCTAAAGGCTTCCACTTCTCAAGAAGTTTTTCCGCCAAAGCCTGCATTGCGAGGAGTTGTTGGCGGCAACATCTGACCACATCCATCGCCCCCGGCTCTAGTTGCGATGCAACGAAAACACCATCGCCGAAAGCCATCCACACCTGCGCTAGCTCCTCAGCTAGGTCAGGTGGCAACATCTGACCACCCGGCCGGATTACGTGGCGTATCTGTTCGGTCAATATCGCCCGGCTGTGCTGACGAATACGGGCAATCACCTTGGTCACTTCAGGATCAGAGCTACGTCGCTCCAGACCAATCAGAAAAATCAAACGCATAAACGGTGGTGGATTCTCGAGGAATTCGGCATCGCTACGCGCTTGGCTCTCTATCAAATCCGTCTCGCCAGGCATCTTGCTCATGCTTTTGCGGTTCAGATTGTTATCGATCACCTGCAAGGCACTGTGTTCGAGAGCGGCAAGCAGCAACTTTTCCTTATTGCCGAAATGCCAGTAAATAGATGTCGTTGGATAGCCACTACGCTCACGGATCATCGACATACTGGTTCCGGCATAACCGTACTCAGCCATCAGACTCATTGCCACGTCTAGAATCTTTTCGGGATTAGCTTCGGCCCGTTGACGACTGGCTGAACGCGGCTTTACGGAGTTGCTCTTTTTATTGTCCGACGCATTCTCGGCATTGCTCATTGGCTGTCCCCTTGAATCTGATGATCGTATTAGCTAGCCGTGCACAATACCTCTCATTGGCCTTCTCGGTGCGAGTAACCTGATCTTCTACGTTGTTTAGGCATTGAGGGTGATGTGTTGGCAAGCACTTACGTCGTCTAGGTTGTGTCCGATTGAAGTACACCTCAATCAGGCGTCAGGACGATTACTCGCCCCGTCAGAGTAGGGTCTATTTCTGCATTTTCTGACGCTACGGCGTCCACCTCTACGACCTCAACCAGACAGACAAAGCGCTCAGCGTATAAAAATTTCCTTTTTCTATATTCGCCCAAGACTGCCCAGGGGACTACGATTCCGGTCGATGTCGCCAACGCAGCTTTGGCGCATGGGTTTGGCTGGGTGATGCTGTATGGCGGTGTTGCTGCATGGGTGCTCATGGCGGCGAACTGCTTGGTCTTTCGTTCGAGTAAAGCCGTTCATTTTCAGCAGTGACTGTAATCCGAAGGACTTGCTATTGGCCGATTTCTGCCGGTCACGACGTGCCGGAATCGATCCGAAAAACAAGCGCTCAGCGATGTCTACAAAATTATGAGTCTGACCTATGGAGTCGGCAGTGATCCAGTCGCGGTAAACGCTGGAAAAGACATCATCGACTCGGTCGGTGTGTGCTCGTAAGTTGAGGACAACACCGCACCGAGCCGATCGCCCAGCAGGTTCCAGGCTCGTTTCTTCTCTTCGGCATAGTCGTGATGCAGGTAGTGGCGCCTCACCCGAGAACCTGCCAGCACATGGTTTTGGCAACGGTCGATGACGTCCAGGCTGATCCCCAAAGCCTGCATCATGGTCGCGCCCGTGCGGCGCAGGTCATGCGGCGTCCAGTCGCCGCTTTGGCCGTCGGCAAGGACCAGGGTGTCGTCGTGACGCCGTCTGGAGAGGGCCTTGCGGTTTTTGAACCGCGCCTGGCGATCGCCGACCTGTTTACTCACCACCTTTACGTCCACATGCCCATCATCCTGCTTATTTGGAAAGCACCATTGTGAGTCCCCCGTCAGGGTCTTGAGTTCCTGAAAGAAATGCAGCGCAAAGGGAGAGAGGAAAACATGGTGGTCCTGTTTCTTGCCGCGAGTGCCTTTGACATTTTCACTGGGTAGGAACCAAGTCTGCCGGTCCAGATCGACATTTTTCCATTCGGCCTGCAGCAACTCGCCAATCCGACACAAGGTGCCCAGGCTGATCCAGAGCGCGAGTTGAGTCTCCTTCTTCAGTGGACGAATGCCGTCGTATTTTTGGCCAGCGGGGAGGGCGTTGTAATCGGCGGTCATTTGCTGGAAGCGGTTGTGCAGTTCCAACAGCTCCGTCGGCGAAAGGATCCGGCTTCGTTCGGCCTCGTAGTCGGCAGGGATCAGGGGGGAGATGTCGACCAGCTCCGTTGGATCACCCTCGACCAATAAGGCCCGCCAGGGCTGGCGCTTTCTGGCCCAGCTGAACATCTGAGTGAGGTCGGCGAAAAAGCTGATGGCTTGCCGGTGAGCGCCGCGGTTGATCACTGCCCGGATCAGCGCCCGAATATCATGCTCAGAAACACTACTGACTGACGTCTTGCCGAGTGACGGGTAAAGGTCCTTGTTAAAGCGCCGTTGCAACTCCGCATTGCCGTCTTTGCGCGCAACGCCATCCAACAACCAGGCTTTGGCCAACTCTTGGACGGTCAGTATTTGAACCTTGCGGGTCTTTTCCTGTTCGGCCTCTACGTTAGCAGCGGCATGCGCTTGTGCCTTGGCGGTTTTCTTTTGTTCGTTGGGATTGATTTGCTCATCGATGAGCGCCCGGGCCTGGTTGCGGGCCTTGCGGATGTCCGTCAGGGATTTGCGTGGCCAGGAGCCGCAGGAGTACTCTTTGTTCTGCTCTCCCCACCGATACCGATAGAAAAAGCTGACCGACACACCGTCCTTGCGGACTGAGATTCGACCGGCCAGATTGCCATCCTCCCTGAGGATGCGATCGGCATCATTGGCGGTCAGCGACTCGAGTTCTTTGATGGTAATTTTGGCCATGAAATGGACTCCCCCTACTTTTACCCCCACAAAAACGTCGGCTCTTGATGGACGTTACTGGACTCTCGTAGAGCAGAACACCGCTGGAGCTCAAGTAAATACTAGCTTAGAAAAATCCAGAGTAAAATTTTGGAAGCTTTCAAGAAGTATGAAAAAGGAGATGGGGTGCTAGGGGTCGAGTGTTCGAATCACTCCGTCCCGACCATATATTTCAATGAAAAGGCCAATGCACACAGCATTGGCCTTTTTCATTTGCGTGACTTTTGCGGGATGCCCTTATTTCCCCGCTTGCCTTAACTTGCCGATTAAACTTCCAAGACAATCCTCACTTGAACAAGCCCCGATCCCGGCGGTAACTCGTCACAAAACCCTCAATGGTCGGCAGCGGGCCGAACAGTTTCTGCTGCGTTCGATGATCGTGGCTGATATAGCCGCTTTTTCGCACCCACGACAACACGGCAACGCCGTCCCGGAGCTATGGAGCGGGCCTGGCATCAACGGCCTCAGCAACGTGATCAGACGCGAGAATGCAGGTTTCGCAACGACGAGCCGACCCGGCACGCGGGTGAATGCCGCCGCCACCATTGGTCCGGTAGGCGACATCGCAGAAGATATCGACGCTTTGATTCAGCACCGAGGCAGGCAAGTCGAGTGCTGCTTCAATGGCGTACCGCGCCAGGTCAGGTGAGTAGCCTTCAAACGCATGGTCGGACGTGCGCTCCGAAGTTACCAGGCCTCTCTCCAGACTCGCCCTCACTCCCCAAAAAACACCAACGCCCGCACCTCGATACTCCTCCTTGGCGGTGCATCCACCGGCGTAGTCGGGTCATCAAACGCCGTATGTGCGCTGCGCCTCGCAACATCGCTACGCGAGTCATGGATCTTCAACAGCAGCACCTCATCCGGCCGCAGCTGCGGGTAGTAATACCAGCGATGTGCGGGATTGGCCTTGACCGAAAAAGTCTCGCCAACTTTGTCCCGATACACCAGGTCGCTGGGCAGCAAGTCGCTCTCGGCCATGCTTTGCGCATCGCACAGGGCGAGTGGGGTACTCAGGACCGGCGCACCAATCGGCCGCCAGACGTTAATAATCGCAAACCGTTTCAGCAGCCGCTGTTCAGCCTCATCCGCAGGCAGATGATCACGTACCCTGCGAATCGCCGAGCGCTCGGTCTGGTCGTTATGCACGTACCGCACCGGCTCACGCAGCCCGCGGTCCTCGCGTCCGTGCTCGTCCACCCGGATGGTGTGGTCGAAGATCACCACTTTCACCGCTCCGGTCTGTTGCTTGAGCAAGGCTTCGGTTTCCGGATAGTAGTGTTCACGGACCTGATCATCGTTTTCCAGGTCAGGCACCGTGCTGGTGTGGTCGATCCTTTCGAAACCGTTGCGATCCAGATGAGCCGGTTCGTCGAGCAACCGGGCGTTGTGAATACTCACTTGGGTGGGGTCCAGCACGCCGTTGCGCTTGGGTGTGCCGTCTGGCTGCGGAAAGGTGTAGTTCACCGGTCGCTCGCCGGTGTCCAGCAGGTAGTTGAGTTCGCCGATGACCGATGGCGGGGCGAGATGAGTCTGATGAGTTCCCATGAACAATCCTCCAGGCGTGAGGCGGTTTTCAGAAGGGTTCCTTGAAGGGCCGCAGGTCCAGTTCCTGGGTCCAGGCGCTGCGCGGTTGGGTGTGCAGGTACCAATAGGCGTCGGCGATGTCTTCGAGTTTCAGCGCACCGTCTTCCCCCAGTCGCGCCAGGTAATCCGGGGCCCGGCTTTGCACGCGCTCACCGTCGATGGCGCCATCGATGACCACATGGGCGACGTGCACGTTTTGTGGCCCGAACTCGCGGGCAAATGACTGGCTCAGTGAGCGCAAGCCCGCCTTCGCGGCAGCAAAGGCGGCGAACGGTGGCTTGCCTCGCAATGAAGCGGTAGCCCCGGTGAACAACAGGCTGCCGCCACCACTGTCGAGCAGCAAACGGGTGGCCTCGCGGGCAAACAGGAAGCCGCCCAGGGTCGAGGCCCGCCAGGTCTGCTCGAACAACTGCGCGCTCAACTCCAGGGTGGGCGC
The DNA here is from genome assembly GCF_016650865.1 of Pseudomonas sp. TH34. Classification (NCBI taxonomy): domain Bacteria; kingdom Pseudomonadati; phylum Pseudomonadota; class Gammaproteobacteria; order Pseudomonadales; family Pseudomonadaceae; genus Pseudomonas; species Pseudomonas sp. TH34. Next base: position 50,900 of record NZ_JAEKFB010000031.1, on the reverse strand, counting down.
TGCGACGGAGTTGCCGACATTGAAGATCGCGGCCTTGAGGGGGCCCAACTGGCTGATCTGCTGGCTGGCGGCGATCACCTCGGACTCGATTCCCGAGTCCGCCACGATAGCTACCGCATCCCCGCCGAGCGCACGGATGCCCTCGACCACAGCCTGCAACTTGTCGGGGCTCCTGCCGCTGACAGCCACCTGCAAACCCTCCCGCGCGAAGCGTCGCGCCAGCGCCGCTCCCAGGCCGGCCACGGCACCCACACCGGCAACCCACACCACAGGCTCGGATCGAGACTCAGACATTAGCCACTTCCTCAATGAGATACGTGGCTAACAATTTACCCATCGCCGGGCGTGAGGAATAAGAACATCGACAGCTAAGGTTATGCGATGACTCAATAGCGCATTTCCACCGCCACATAAGCCCCAATCCCATCCCCCGGATACAACGACGCCGTATCCTGGCCCTTCGCGTCATACAACGGCTGCACCGCAGTCACGTACTTCTGATTGGTCAGGTTCTTCACATCCAGCGACACCTTCCAGTCCTTGCTCGGCGTTTCATACCCCACGTTCGCCCCGAAGATTGTGTAGGAGGGCGCGTAGAAGCTATTGGCATAGTCCACCGCCGTACGCGAAGCCGACTGCACGTTCACCCCGGTATAGAAGCCCGCCGGGTGCTGATACTGCACCTCGCCCTGATAGATATGCTTCGGAATTCCCGGCAGTTGGTTGTCGCCGAAGGTCGGGTCGTGCCGGTAGTAGAAGTCGTTGTAGGTGTACACCTGGCGCAGGGTGATTTTTTCACCCGAGGTGTTTTCCCACAGGCGCGTATTCAAGCCGGCCTCGATCCCTTGATGGATCGTCGGTGTGGCGTTGAATGCACCGGTTACCGCCGCTGCGGTGGAGGTGGCCGGAATGATCTGCACGTTGAGCAATTCATTTTTCACCCACGAGCGGTAGAGCGCCAGGCTGCCGTCGAAGATGCCCGATGAACCCTTGATCCCGACTTCCACGGTATTGGCTTTCTGTTCCACCAGCGGCCGTACGTACGGCGAGGTCGGCCCGGAGCCGGAGTATTCCCACGACGCCGGTGGGTCGACGGAGCGGCTGACGTTGGCGAACACTTGCAGTTGCGGGGTGAACTCGTAACGCACGCCGATTCGCGGTGCCAGGCTCCAGTTGTCGTAGGTCACATCGCTCGGGTACGTGGTGGTGTTGGCCACCAGGGCTTCCTTGACGTCGGCATGGCGCCGCACGTTGATCGCCGAGACGCCGCTGGTCAGCCACAGGCCGTCCACCAGTTCCAGGTCGTTGCCCACGGAGAACACGTGATCGAAAGACGAGCTGTAGTCGACGAACTTGCGGGTCTGTTTGTTGGCGAAAGTGGAGTCGACCTGGCCCTTGAGGTGTTCGGTGGAGGTGAAGGCCAGGCTGGAGCGGCTTTCGTGGCCGAACAGGGTGTCGCGGCGGTCGTAGTTGATCACCGCGCTCAGGTCATGCCAGTCCCAGTAGCTGGGGTTGCTAGGGCTGTTCGGGCTGTTGTTGTGGGCGTACTGGTAGTAGACGAAGCCCACCGACAGGGTGGCGTCGTCCTCAAAGGTGTAGGTGGTCTTGCTGCCCAGCCATACGCTGCCGGGGCGACGGCTGCCGGCGCCGCTGCTTTCGGCGGTGGCACTGGCGCGGTCGGAGTGGTGCTTCACCGCATCCAGGGTGGTGGCGCTCGGGTCGTTGTGGAACTCGTCGCGGTAACGCAGCATCACCCGGGTTTCGAGTTGCGGGCTGAAGCGGTAGCCAAAGTTCGCCACTACGCCCTGGCTTTTCGACAGGCTGTAATCGCGGTAGCCATCGCTGCGGTAGTTGTCGGCATTCAGGTAGTAATCGAACGCGCCCTCGACGCCGCCGACACTCAGGCTTTGCTTGTTGTAGCCGTAGCTCCCGGTTTCCGCGCGCACCCGTAGCCCGGGCGCGGTGTAGCCGGTCTGGTTGACGAAGTTGATGGCGCCGCCAAGGCTCAGTGCGCCGTACTGGAAGGCGTTGGCACCGCGCAGGATTTCGGTGTAATTCACCCCCGAGCCGTTGAGGAATTCGTAGGGTGTGCCGCCCGGGCCGGTGATCGGCAGGCCGTCGAACAGGAACTTGATGCCCTCACGGAAATACCCCGGCGAGGTGTTGGCCCCTGAGCCACGGATGGAGATCTTGGCCGCGTCATTGCCACCGGTGGACTGCACGAACACACCCGGTTGATAGGCGAGGGTGTCCTGCAAGGTGGCGGTCCGTCCCTTGGCCACCTGTTCGCTGTCTACCACGCTGGTGCCGCCGGGCACCTCGGACAACTGACTCTTTGCCGCCTCAACGGGCGTGATTTTTTGTGCCTCCACCGTCACGGTCTTTAGCCGTGTACCGGTTGTCGGTGTGACCTCATCCTCTGCCTGTGCGCTGGTGGAAAAGACCAGGGCCGAGCCCAGTCCCAGCATCGCCAGCCAAGTGGCTTGCCGAACGGCAAGTGTCAACTTTTGCAACTCTCCCCGAAAGATCGGATCCATTAAGCGTGTTCCTTGTGAATAGATAAAGATAGCCCCAGCTTTCTATTCGAATAGTCATGCCTGTTTCGCTCTGAGCAGTTTCTATGCCAATGCTATTTTCCAAGGATTACGGGCGCTTAGTGGGGGAGAAGTGTTCTGCGGGATACTTTGTTTTGAATCAGTGTTTAATTTTCAACAGTTAACTCTGTTGGCCGGATTTGCTTCAACTGTCGCAAACGCAACAGTTGATAAGCAGTGTGTAAAGCTACCAACAACTTAAGGTCGTATAACGGGTATAACCATATAAATGTTTGCTATGGATTTGCCCGGTCTGTAAGGGTTTCGTACCTATTTAGTGATCAGGATGGCGTTTCTGAAAGTCTGGCATGCTCACTGCATTACAGCCTGTAGTTGCAAACTTTCAGTGTTTATCGAGTTCCTCTAAGGAAGCGTCATTGACAACCATTCTGAAACTGTCGGCGGTTATATCACTGTCCCTGGCGATCAATGCCTGTTCACCGGCTGCGGCACCACAACATGAAACTTCGGTGGCTGATGGCACTGTGACTAACGGTGTGGTGACTTATTCGGCGACGGACTTTTATGAGCCGTCACCGGGTCGCAGCGGTGGAACTTTGCGAGTGTCCGCCGCCTCCGACGCCGGCAGTTTCGATGTGCACGCCTTATCCAACGGCAACATCCAATGGATGGGCCGAATTCTCTACGATTGCCTGGTGTACCAGGACGAGCAGGGCAATATCAGCCCATGGCTGGCCCGCTCCTGGGACATCTCCGAGGACGGCAAGACCTACACCTTTCACCTGCGCGATGACGTGACCTTCAGCGACGGCGAGAAATTCAACGCCCAGGCGCTGCAAACCAACCTGGAGCACATGCGCGATCCGGCCACCAAGTCCCCGCTGGCCGCGGCTTACATCGCGCCATACCTGAGCGGCAAGGTCATCGATGACTACACCTTCGAAGCCCACTTGCGTGAACCCTACACACCCTTCCTCGACGTGCTGGCGCAGTCCTGGCTGAGCATGATCTCGCCAAAACAGATCCGCGAAGCGCCCAAGACCATCGCTGAACATCCCATCGGCAGCGGTCCGTTCCTGTTGCAGAGCTACACCCGTGACCAGGGTGCGGTGTTCATCAAGCGCCCCGGCTACAACTGGGCACCACCGGTGACAAGGCATAAGGGGGAGGCCTACCTGGACCGCATCGAGTTGAGCTACGTCCCCGAAGCCATGATCCGCTTCACGGCGCTGGAGTCCGGCCAGTCGGATTTCGCCCTCGACGCACCGGCCCAGAACGCCGCCGCCATTCGTGCCAACCCGAACCTGGTGATGCGCAGCCGGATCCGCAAAGGCAACCCGAGCCGCAGCATGACCTTCAACGTTGAACAGCCACCGTTTGACGATGTACGCGTGCGCCGCGCAGTGGCCAAGGCCATCGACCGCGAAGGGTTGGCGTGGATTTCCGGCTTCGGCGAATACATCGCCAAGGCGGATTTCCTGGCGGCCAACACCCGGTTTTATCAACCCAACAACGACGCCCTGGCCTACGACGTCAAAGCTGCCAATGCGCTGCTGGACGACGCCGGCTGGACCGGGCGCGATGCCCAGGGTTATCGCACGAAGGATGGGCAGCGCCTCAAGGCAACCCTGCTGTCCTATGACAACCCGGCGTTTCCCGCCAGCGTCTCGGTGGCCATCCAGGCCGACCTGAAAAAGGTCGGCTTTGAGATGCCCATCGAAATGCTGCCGCTGACCCGGGTGACCGAGAAACGCTATGCCGGGAAATTCCAGGCGCTGGCCGGCGGTTACTGGCACACCAACACACCCGACGGCCTGTTCGTGCTCTATCACAGCCAGGCCATCAGCACCGACAAGATCATCGGCCAGAACGTCGGTCGCTTTCGTGATGCCGAGCTGGATCGGGTACTCAGCGCCGCTCGCCAATCCCGCGACTCGGTTGAATTGCAGGCGCTCTACGGCGAAGCACAAAAGCGCCTGACCGAGACCGTCCCGGCGGTGCCTTCGGTGGAAAGCCAGGTGCTCACCGCGTATGGCCGGCAAGTTCAAGGCGTGATTTTTGATACCTCCCACAACGTACCGTTCTTCACCAGCATCTGGCTGGACCGGGGGCAACCATGAGCCTGTTCAAATCCATCGCCTGGCGCCTGCTGGCGGGCATCGGCGTACTGTGGGGCGCTGCGACGCTGACCTTTCTCGCCGTCAATTTCAGCGGCGGAGATACGGCGCTGGCAATCCTCGGCGGCCCGGACTCGATGCCCACACCGGAGCTGCTGGCCCGGGTGCGTGCCGAATACGGCCTGGACCAGCCCCTGATCGTGCAATACGGCAATTACCTGGTACGCCTGGCCCATGGCGACCTCGGCGAGTCCTATCGCCTGCGTATTCCGGTGCAGCAGGCGATTGCCGAGCAGATCGGCGCCACCATTCAACTGTCCTTGAGCGCCGCGCTGCTGGCAGTGGTGTTGGCCCTGGTGTGCGCGATCCTCACCGCCAACCGTTCGCGCTGGGTGCGCTCAGTCGTCTCCGGCAGCGAACTGGTGCTGTCGTCGGCGCCTTCGTTTGTGATCGGCATGCTGCTGTTGCTGGTGTTTTCGTTTCATTGGCACTGGTTGCCGCCGTCCGGTTCCGTGGGCTGGCGCTCGTTGATCCTGCCCTCGGTCGCGCTGGCCTTGCCGGTGGCTGCGGTGCTGACCCAACTGCTGCGCCAGTCCCTGGAAGACACCCTCGAACAACCCTTTATCGCCATGGCCCGTGCCCGCGGTCTGTCCGAAACCGCCGTGCGCCTGCGTCATGCCTTGCGCCACGCGCTGGTGCCGTTGGTGACCCTGGCCGGGTTCGTGTTCGCCAGCCTGCTGGGCGGCGCGGTGGTGGTGGAATTGCTGTTTGCACGCCAGGGCATCGGGCGCTTGATGCTCGATGCCACCAGCAACAAAGACGTGCCGATGGTGCTGGGGGTGACCCTGCTTGCGGCCACGGTGTACGTGCTGGTGAACCTGGCCGTCGATTTGATCAACCGCTGGATTGACCCCCGGGCCAATCAGGCGTGAGTGTCTTTGAAGAAGGAAAAACCATGAGTGCTTCGATCCCCGCTGCGGTGAGTTATGTCGACTTGCACCAGCGTTTTGCCGACGTATTTGCACGGATAGCCGACACCGCCGTCGCCCGCGAGCAGCAACGCGAGCTGGCCCATGACGCGGTGGCGTGGCTGCGGGAGGCCGGCTTCGGTGCCCTGCGCGTGCCCCTGGCCCAGGGCGGCCTGGGCGCGAGTTTGCCGCAGTTGTTTCGCCTGTTGATTGAACTGGGGGAGGCCGATTCAAACCTGCCGCAGATTGTGCGCGCGCATTTCGGGTTTGTTGAAGGCCGGATTTCCAGCCGTGACAGCGAGTCCCAGGATTACTGGTTCGCCAAAGTCGTCGACGGCGAACTGTGGGGCGCCGCCATGGCCGAGCGCACCGATACCACCCGCAACTCGGTGACCCTCAGCGCAGTCGATTCCGGCTGGCGGCTGGACGGCGAGAAGTACTACTGCACCGGCACGCTGTACGCCAACTGGATCGCCGCCGTCGCCCTGGATGGCGAGGATTTTGTCAGCCTCGCGGTGCGTACCGATGCGCCAGGCGTCACCGTCGAGGATGACTGGGACGGCTTCGGTCAGCGCCTCACCGGCAGCGGCACCACCCGCTTCAAGGCGGTCGACGTACCGGCGCAGCACATCGTGCGACGCTTCAAGAAAGACGAGCTGCGCGCCGAGTCCTACCTGAGCGCGTTCTACCAGCTGTTCCACCTGGCGACCCTGGCCGGCATCGCGAATGCGGTGCTGCGCGATGCCACCGAATTCGTCAAAGGCCGCACCCGCGCGTTTGGCGTGCCGGGGCAATCGAGCCCCAAGGATGATCCGCTGGTGCAGCGGGTGATCGGTCGCCTGTCGAGCCTGGCCTATGCCGCCCGCACCCAGGTGCTGGCCGTTGCCGAGGTCCTTCAGGAGGTGCACGAAGCAGAGCAGGGTGGCTACGCCAACGAACAGCATTACACCGAGGCCGAGATCCGTGCCTATCAGGCGCAACAGATCGTGCTGGAACAGGTGCTGGAAGCCACCACGCTGCTGTTCGAAGTCGGCGGCGCCTCCGCCACCAGCGAGTCGCGTCGCTTCGACCGGCATTGGCGTAACGCGCGCACCCTGGCCTCCCATAACCCGGCGATCTTTCGCGAACGCGCCCTGGGCAACTACTACCTCAACGACGTCACCCCCAACGCCGCCTGGCGCAGTCTGCAAGCCGCCGACGCCGAGCAGCAGGCCGCCCGCGACGAAGCGAGTGCGGTATGAGCCCTCAACCCTTGAATAAAAAAGGATCACCCATGCGTTACCGCCAATTGGGCAACAGCGACATCCAAGTCAGCGTGCTGGGCCTGGGCACCATGACCTGGGGCCACCAGAACACCGAAACCGATGCCCATCAACAGATTGATTTGGCGCTGGCCGAAGGTATCAATTTCATCGACACCGCCGAGATGTACCCCACGCCGACCAAGGCTGAAACCTGGCGCACCACCGAGCGTTACATCGGCAGCTGGCTGGCGGCCAGTGGTCGCCGGGACGAGGTGATCCTGGCGAGCAAAATCGCCGGCCCGGCCCGTGACCCCAGCAGCCAGCAGCACATCCGCGACGGCCTCAGCCACCACGACCGGCGCAACATCGTCGAAGCCCTGGACGGCAGCCTCAAACGCCTGAACACCGACTACCTCGACCTCTACCAACTGCACTGGCCCGACCGCACCACCAACATCTTCGGCCAGCGCGAATACCCCTATCAGGCAGACAACCAGAGCGTGGCCATCGAGGAAACCCTGGCGGTGCTGGCCGATCAGGTCAAGGCCGGCAAGGTGCGTCACATCGGCGTTTCCAACGAAACCCCGTGGGGCGTGGCCGAGTTTCTCAAGCAAAGCGAACGCCTCGGCCTGCCGCGGATTGCCAGCGTGCAAAACCCCTACAGCCTGCTGAATCGCCTGTACGAGGGCGGCCTCTCGGAGTTCACCCACCGCGAAGGCGTCGGCCTGCTGGCGTACTCGCCGCTGGCCTTCGGTGCGCTCACCGGCAAATACCTGGGCGGCGCACGTCCCGAGGGTTCGCGGCTGTCGGCGGTGTACCGCACCTTCAACCGCTATGACAGCGCCTCGGCCCAGGAAGCCATTACCGGCTACGTGGAAATTGCCCGGCAACACGGCCTCACCCCGGCCCAGTTGGCCCTGGCCTTCATCATCGACAAACCCTTCGTCACCAGCGCGCTCACCGGGCAAACCAGCCTGGCGCAATTGCGCGACAACCTCGGCGCGCTGGACGTGAGCCTCAGTGACGAGATCAAGGCGCAGATCCAGGCCATCCACCAGCGCATTCCCAACCCTGCGCCCTAGAACGAGGAGCCTGGCATGACGCAAACCATTGAAACGTTGAGCGGCATTCGCCCGTTGCGTCTTGCCGGGCTGACCCGGCTGCGGCCCGGCCTGTTGCTCGCCGGGGTGTTTGTTGCCCTGTTGCTGTTGGCCGCCGTTGTTCCGCAATGGCTGGCCCCCTATGACCCGCTGGAGGCGTCGGCGCGCCTGGCGTTCCAGGCACCGAGCAACGTGTATTGGCTGGGCACCGATGAGAACGGGCGCGATGTGCTCAGCCGGTTGATTTATGGCGTGCGCTCGTCGCTGTTCATGGGCATCGCCGCTACGGCGCTGGGACTGGCCTGGGGCACCTTGCTCGGGTTGATCGCCGGCCTTGGTCCGCGCTGGCTGGATGGCGCCCTGATGCGCGGTATCGACGTGTTGCTGTCGTTTCCCGACCTGTTGCTGGCGCTGGTGATCATCACGTTTTTCGGCCAGGGCACGGCCAACCTGATTCTCGCGATAGGCATCGCCGGCGTGCCGCGTTATGCGCGGCTGGTGCGGGCGCAAACCCTCAATGTGCGCAACGCGGGCTACGTCGAGTCCGCCGTCACCCTCGGCCAATCGCACCTGGCGGTGGTGCTGCGGCACATCCTGCCGAATGCCTTCAAGCCGGTGCTGATCCTCGCCACCATCGGCGTCGGCGGCGCGATCACCGCTGGCGCCGCCTTGAGCTTCCTCGGCTTCGGCGCACCGCCGCCCGCGCCGGAGTGGGGCGGGATGATGTCCATCGGGCGCAGCTTCCTGGCCAACGCGCCGTGGCTGGTGGCCTGGCCCGCCCTGATCATCACCCTGACCGTTGTCTCCATCAGTGCCATCGGCCGCGAACTCTTGCGCCGCAGCGAAGGAAAGCCCCTATGACGATGAACATCCATACCCTCGGCCCGCTGGTCGACATCCGCGACCTGACAGTACGTTTCGGCCAGGCCGAGCCGGTGTTGCACGGCGTCAGTCTGCAGTTGCACCGCGGTGAATGCCTGGCGCTGGTGGGGGAATCGGGCTCCGGCAAAAGCGTCACCGCCCGCACCCTGGCCGGCCTTACGGGCAAGGACGCTCATGTCCAGGCCGCCAAGCTGGCCTTCCAGGGCGTCGACCTGCGCCAGCTCAACGAACGGGCCTGGCAGCAACTGCGCGGTGCGAGCATCGGCTTTGTGATGCAGGATGCCCTCGGCGCGCTGGACCCACTGCGCCGCGTCGGTGCCGAGATCGAAGAACCGTTGCACCTGCACACTACGTTGGGTCTGGAAGCCCGCCGCCTGCGGGTGCTGGAGCTGCTGCGGGATGTCGGCGTGCCGGAACCGGAACTGCGCGCCAGCCAATACCCGTGGCAGCTCTCCGGCGGTTTGCGCCAGCGCGCGCTGATCGCCTCGGCCATTGCCTGCAATCCACGGCTGATCATTGCCGATGAACCCACCACGGCACTGGACGCCACGGTGCAGGCCCAAGTTATCGCGCTGCTGGAAAGCCTGCGGGGTGAGGACAATGCGCTGCTGATGGTCAGCCATGACCTGTCGGTGGTCTCGCGCCTGGCCGATCGCGTGGCCGTGATGCGCCACGGGGTGATCGTGGAGGAGGGCAGCACCGAGCAGGTCCTGCAAGACCCGCGTCATCCGTATACGCAACTGCTGCTGCGGGCGGCCAAGGCCGTGCACTTCCAGCCCACACGGCGGTTGCTCACGGCGGTCGAAGCCGAGCCTGCTCCCGAAGGCGAGGTGCTGCTCGAAGCGCGTGATCTCTCCAAAACCTTTGTCGGCCCCGACGGCAAAACCCGCACGGTGCTGAACCAGGTGTCGTTGCAGCTGCGCCGCGGCGAAACCCTGGGGGTAGTGGGCGAATCGGGCTGCGGCAAGACCACCTTGACCCGCCTGATACTCGGCCTGGAAACCGCCGATGCCGGCGAGGTATGGATCAAGGGCCAGCGCTGGTCCGACCTCGACACCCGGCAAAAACGCGAAGCCCGGCGTGTGGTGCAAGTGGTGTTCCAGGACCCCCTCAGCTCCTTCGACCCGCGCTACACCGTGCAGCGTGTGCTGTTCGAAGCGCTGGTGGTGGCCGGTGTACCGCGTCACGCACGGCGCGACCGCGCGCTGGAACTGCTGGAACTGGTGCGCCTCGATGCCAGCGCCTTGTCCCGCCGACCCATCGAACTCTCCGGCGGCCAACGCCAACGCATTGCGATTGCCCGGGCGTTGGCTTCCGAGCCCCAAATCCTTATCTGCGATGAACCGGTCTCGGCGCTGGACGTGTCGGTACAGGCACAGATTCTGGAGCTGCTCGACGACCTCAAGCGCCGCCTTGGCCTGGCCTGCCTGTTCATCTCCCACGACCTGGGGGTGATCAACCACGTCAGCGAGCGCGTGCTGGTGATGAAGGCCGGCGAAGTGGTGGAGTCCGGCTCGGTACGCGCCGTGTTCGACCGCCCGGCCCATGCCTATACCCGCGCGCTGATCGACGCGATCCCGACCCTTGAAACCGACTACACGCCAGTCCCGTTCTACCTGAACGTCGCGATCTGACGTATTGGAAAACGTATCTACGAAAGGAGTGCTCCAGGTGCCCAAGCAACTGCACGTGAATTTGTTTGAGATGAACTGCGTCAGTCACATCGTCCATGGTTTGTGGGTGCACCCGGACAACAACCGGCACCGCTTCAACGACCTCGACTACTGGACCGAGCTGGCGCAATTGCTGGAATACGGCACCTTTGACGGTGTGTTCCTGGCCGACGTGATTGGCACCTACGACCGTTTTCGCGATGGCCCTGAAACCTCGTTGCGTGAAGGCATGCAGATCCCCAGCAACGACCCGCTGCTGGTGATTCCGGCGATGGCCGGGGTGACCAAGAACCTTGGTTTCGGCGCGACCTTTTCCACCACCTACGAACCGCCGTTCGCCTTCGCGCGGCGCATGAGTACCCTCGATCACCTGACCAAGGGGCGGGTGGGCTGGAACATCGTCACCTCGTACCTGCCGAACGCGGCGCGCAACTTCGGGCACGACACTGAGGTGGTCCATGATCACCGCTACGAGATCGCCGACGAATATCTGGACGTGTTGTACAAACTTTGGGAAGGCTCCTGGGACGACGACGCGGTGATTGTCGACCGCGAGCGCCGGATCTACACCGACCCGGACAAGGTGCGCTACATCAACCATGTGGGCGAACACTTCAAGGTTGCCGGTCCGCACCTGTGCCAGCCTTCGCGGCAACGTACGCCGGTGTTGTTCCAGGCCACCGGGTCACCGGCGGGTATCGAGTTTGCCGGGCGGCATGCTGAAGTGGTGTTTACCGGGGGCAATGATGCGCCGGCGGTGCGGGCGAATATCCAGGCGATGCGGCAGAAGGCAGTTGAGCATGATCGCGATCCGGCGGGGTTGAAGTTTATTGTGATGGCGGGGGTGATCGTCGGGCGTACCGATGAGGAGGTGAGTGCCAAGCTCGACAGCTATCGCAAGCTGGTGAGTGTTGAGGCGTCGCTGGCTCATGGGCAGTCGGCGATTGATTTGACGGCGTATCCGCGGGATACGTTGATCAGTGATCTGGTGGGTCGGCAGGTCAAGGGGTGGGAGAGTTTGAGCCGGTATAAACCGGATTCCACGGTGGGCGCGGTTCTGGCCCAGCTTGGTGGCTTCAATCGTGAGCGTTTTTTTGTTGCCGGTACACCTACGGTGGTGGCTGATGCGATTGAGAAATGGCTGGATGAGGATGGGATCGACGGGATTAACCTGAGGCAGTATTTGTCGTTCGAAACGGCGCGGGATTTTATTGAATTGGTGGTGCCGGAGTTGCGTCGTCGTGGGCGGTTTCGTGAGCGGTACAACGAAGGGGAGACGCTGCGGGAGCGGTTGTTTGGGGCTGGGCGGGCGCGGTTGCCGGGGGACCATTTTGGCGCGCGTTATCGGGATCCGGCGGCGTTGCTGAAGCCGGCGTTGCCGTTGCGGTTTCCGGCGTGAGTGGTGTGCCTGAGGGGGCTCTGTATTTCAGGGCTGCCAGGGTGGATGATGCGCCGCGGCTGGCGCACATTCATTTGCAGACCTGGCAGGCTGCGTACCGGGAGATTTTGTCCGAGCGTTTTCTTGCTGACCTGAACAGCGGGGTGTCACAGCGCACGGCGTTTCTGGCCCAGGCCATAGGTGGTGGCACCTTGTCGGTGTGGGTAGTGGAGTTGGACGGGGAGCTCGTGGCGTGGGCGTCGTTTGGTAGCAGTCGGGATGTGGATGCGCCGCTGGTTACTGGAGAACTGCGTGCGCTTAATCTGTTGCCTGGGATCTGGGGGCAGGGGATTGGTACGCGGCTTTGGGGGCGGGTTCGGGAGCAGTTGATCGAGGCCGGTTTTATCAGTGCGACCGTTTGGGTGGTGCAGGGGAATCGGCGTGCTCTGGGTTTCTATCGGGCGCTTGGGTTTGTGGCTGAACCGCATACGGCTAAGACTGTGGTGGAACATGATGAGCCGTTGCCGTTGGTGCGATATCGGGTGCAGCTTAAGGTTTTTGTGGGAAATGAAGTTTGAGTACATATCCGTTATTTAGGTAACGGCGGCTTATGGTTCCGCTCTTACAGCCATCCCTTTCAAGGTCTTGGTTTAAAATCCCCTAACCAATCCAGTCAGGACGGCGAAACTATGTGGGAAAAGGTTTTAGAACGGTTTGAAAAACAGGCTCCGGCCAGCGTCATGACCAAGTTGATATTAGAGCAGGCAGTAGATGCCGCTTGGGTTGACAAGGTGTTCGATGATCACCGCCAACGGCAGTACTCACGTGAGCTTTTGTTTTCAACCGTTGTTGAGCTGATGTCCCTTGTTTCATTGGGCTTGAGGCCGTCGTTGCACGCGGCGGCGCGCAAGATGGAGGGCCTTTCGGTCAGTGTTTCGGCACTCTATGACAAGATCAAGCGAACCGAACCCGAGCTGCTTCGCGCCCTCATTTCGGGCAGTGCCGAGCGTTTGATACCAACCGTCGAAACGCTCGGCCATTCATCGATCCTGCCCGGCTGGCAGTTGCGTATTGTGGATGGCAACCACTTGCCGGCCACTGAAAAACGTCTAGGCGCTCTGCGCAATGAGCGCGGCGCAGCGCGCCCAGGATTTTCAGTAGTTGCCTACGATCCGGATCTGGATTTAGTCGTTGATCTTCAGCCGTGGGAAGATGCCTACGCCAGTGAGCGAGTCAGTGTTTTACCGCTGCTGGCCCGCGCATGCGCGGGCCAGTTGTGGATGGCTGACCGGCTCTATTGCACGCTGCCCATCCTGCAAGCCTGCGAGGATACGGGGGCTTCGTTCATCGTTCGCCAACCCAGCAAGCATCCACGCCTGGTCCAGGAAAGTGAGTGGCAAGACTCAGGGACGGTCGATAGCGGAACCGTTCGCGAACAAATCATCGAAATGAAGGGTGGCCGCCGCTGGCGACGTGTTGAGTTGAGCCTGCAAACGGCGAATGACTCAGGTGATTTGGTGATGTGGTTCTGGAGCAATTTGCCCGACACCATCGGTGCCCGGCAGATAGCCGATTTATACCGTCATCGCTGGAGTATCGAGGGAATGTTTCAGCGCCTTGAGTCGGTACTGGACAGTGAAATTACAGGCCTTGGCAGCCCGAAAGCCGCGCTATTGGGCTTTGCCTCGGCGGTCCTGGCTTACAACGTTTTGTCGGTTCTCAAGCGTAGCGTTGAGCAGGCGCACCGCGAAACGCAGCCAGAGGGTTGGCAGGTTTCGATTTTCCATTTGGCGGTGCATGTTCGCAGTGATTATCAAGGCTTGCAGATCGCATTGCCTGCGGAAAATTTCCCTCTTGAAAAGACTCCGCAAGGGCTGGCAGAGCGATTGCTGGCCCTGGCAAGGATGATCAAACCTAAGTCCGTAGCAAAAAGCCCTCGTGGCCCCAAAGTAGCCAAGCCCAAGGAGTGGCTGGAAGGTAAGGCAGCACGGGCGCATGTCTCAACAGCTAGGGTGCTTAAGGCGGCCAAGTCGGATAAACGTACTTAAACATGGCCTTAAACGGACTTTTAAACGCAGACCTTGAAAGGGATGGCTCTTACAGCGGGTCACTTTTGGCAAACGCCCCAAAAGTAACCAAAAGGTCTTTGCCCCACCACTCGGTGCCTCGCCCAGGCTCGGCATGCCCGCACTCCGGCCCGGTTCCGCGGGCCGCCGCGACGGGCCATCCATGGCCCGGCGCGGCTAAATCGGCATCCCTGCCGATTTACCCGCTCCACCGTGCCTACTTGCGGCCATCGTGGTTGACGGGGCCCGCAGATCAAGATCAAAGGCCAGATCAAAAGCAAGAGCACAGCGGCCTACCGGCCGGCTTGAGTGTGGTGAAGCAAAAGCCAAATCAAAAGCTAAAGCGGGCACGGTCAAATGTGGGAGCTGGCTTGCCTGCGATGGCATCAACTGGGTGTACCTGATGCACCGAGGTGTTTGCATCGCAGGCAAGCCAGCTCCCACAGAAAAGCAGCTCTGCTTTCGCTCTGGCCTTTGATCTGGCTTCTAACACTCAAGCCAGCCGGTAGGCCGCTGTGCTCTTGCTTTTGATCTTGATTTTGATCTTAGGCGCCCCGTTAAACCACGCTGGCCGAACGCAGGCTTTGGAGCGTGGGTAACCTGGCAGGACGCCAGGTTAGCCGTCCTGGGCCATGGATGGCCTATGACGGCGGCCCACGGTCCAAAGCCGGAGTGAGGGCACACCGAGCCTGGGCGAGGTGCCGAGTGGTGGGGCAAGAGCGTTTTGCTTACTTTTGCGCTGTTCAAAAGTGAGCCGCTGTAAGAGCGGAACCATAAGTGGCCGTTACCGCAGCAACGGATATGTACTCCCCCCAAGGCCAGATGTTGCCTGGCCAACAGTTGCCGCACACATTGTCGTTTTCAGCCATCACCTAAACCCCCAATGCCCCCTGTTTACGGCCCCAAAAACCCGGCATGCCTTGTGCAATGACCCAGTTCCCGGACTTTAGGCCTCTCCAATCATGCAAGAACCCGCCCCTTACCCGCGACGATCCAGCCCGTTGCTCCTCATCGGCACCGCCACACTCTGCAGCCTGCTGCTCGGCTGCGGCCAAAGCAGCTCCACCGTCACCCGCAGTGACCAACCGGTAAAGGGCGGCACCCTGGTCTACGCCACCGACCGCGAACCCACCTGCCTCGACCCCCATGTGGCCGGCGACATGCCTCAGGTGTTCGTCGCCCAGCAATACCTCGACTCCCTGGTCTCAATGGACACCGACGGCCGCATCGGCCCCTGGCTCGCCAAGACCTGGGAAGTCTCCCCCGACGGCCTGACCTACACCTTCCACCTGCGCAACGACGTGCACTTCACCGACGGCACCCCGTTCAACGCCGCAGCGGTCAAGGCCAACCTCGACCACATGGCCAACCCCAAGACCCAATCCAGCACTGCAGGCGGCTACATCCGCCAATACCGCAGCACCGACGTGCTCGACGAATACACCGCAGTGGTGCACCTCGCCACGCCTTACGCCGCGTTTCTGGAAGTGTTGGCCCAAGGCTTCCTCGGCATCGAGTCCCCCACCGCACTGCTGCGCTCCCGCGACGTGAACTGCGAAAGCCCGGTCGGCAGCGGCCCGTTCAAGGTCGTGCGCTGGGACCGCCAAAGCCAGGTCGAACTGGTGCGCAACCCCGACTACAACTGGGCCCCACCCACCGCCAAGCACCAAGGCCCGGCCTGGCTCGACCGGATCGTCTGGAAGTTCATCCAGGAACCTTCCGTGCGCTTCGCCTCCTTGCAGGCCGGCGAGGTCGACGTAATCGAAGCCTTGCCTCCCGAATCCCACGAGGCCGCGCGACGCAACCCGGACCTGACCCTGGTGATCGCCCAACGCCCCGGCAATCCCACCAACGGCACGCTGAACATCACCCGTGCGCCGTTCGATGACCTGCGGGTGCGCGAAGCCTTCGTGCGCAGTTCCGACATCGAGGGCGCGTTGAAGAGCGTGTACTTCAACGAATTCCCCCGCGCCGGTGGGCCGTTGAGCCCGGCCACGCGCTTCTACAGCCCGGAGTTCCAGCACGCCCAGGATTACGACCCGGCCCGTGCCGCGCAGTTGCTCGATCAAGCCGGCTGGACCCAGCGCGACAGCGAGGGCTATCGCACCAAGGACGGCAAGCGCCTGCAAGTTCACGTGGTGATGGGCAACCGCACGCCACCGTCGGAATACACCTTGTGGGAGCAGGTGCAGGCCACCACCCGGCAGGTCGGCTTCGAGCTGATCGTCGACCAGATGAGTGACGTGCAGGCCACCAAACGCCAGGCCGACTGGGACTACGACATTCGCCTCGGCTACTGGAACACCAACACCGCCGACGTGCTGCGGATCATCTTTGGCAGCGAGTTCATCCGTCCGGCAGGCGTCGGGGGTTACCACCAGAACACCGCAGGCTTCAGTGATCCGGCCTTCGACACGCTGATCCAGCAGGCCCTCACCACCCAGGACAGCGAGCAGCGCCGGGCCCTGTATTACCAGGCGCAGAAAATCGCTTCCAGCCAGTACCTGCAACTGACCACCTACCCGCAAAGCACGCGGCTGGGTATCTACAAGACCACCCAGGGCGTGCGGCTGGAGCCGTCGCTGGCGGTGACATATCTCTATGACGCATGGGTGAACAAATGAGCAGTCCATCACTTGCCAACCCACGCCACGAGCGCCTGGCCCGGCTCGGCAAACGTGCGCTGTGGCGTCTTGCCGGCGGGGTGCTGGTGCTCTGGGCGGTGGCCACGCTGACTTTCTTTGCCTTGCGCCTGATGCCCGGTGATCCGGTGCTGGCGATCCTCGGCGGCCCGAGTGGCAATCCCACTGCTGAAACCATCGCTGAAGCCACTCGCGAATACGGTCTCGACAAGCCTCTGGCGGTGCAATATGCGCTGTACCTCGGGCGGTTGGTGCAAGGTGACCTGGGGGTTTCCTATTCCCAGCACCTGCCGGTGACCCGCGTCCTCGCCGAGCAATCCTGGCCGACCCTGGAACTGACCCTGACCTCTCTCGCACTCGCCTGGGTCCTGGTGCTGGCGCTGACGGTGCTGACGGCGGGGCGCCGACGCTGGGTGGCCAGCCTGGCTTCCCTCGCCGAAACCCTGGCCGCCGCGTTGCCGCACTTCTGGCTGGGGATTCTGTTGCTGGCGGTGTTTGCGTTCGGCCTGCGGCTGTTCCCGCCGGCGGGCAGTGATGGCTGGCGCACCCTGGTGCTGCCGTCGTTCGCCCTGGCGATTCCGCTGGCCGGGTTTATCGCCCAGGTCACCCGCGAATCCCTGGACCTGACCCTCGACCAACCCTTCATCCTGACCGCCCGCACCCGTGGCCTGAGTGACTTCAACGTGCGCTTCAAACACGCGTTGCGCCACGCCGTGTTGCCGGGCATCTCGCTGTCGGGTTGGGCCATCGGCGCGCTGATCAGCGGCGCCGTGGTGATCGAAGTGATCTTTTCCCGCAAGGGCCTCGGCCGCCAGTTGTACCAGGCGGTGCAGGCACAGGACCTGCCGCTGACCATCGGCATCAGCCTGGTGGTCGCCGCCGGTTACGTGCTCGCCAATATTCTGGTCGACCTGCTGTACCTGTGGGTCGACCCTCGCCAACAGGAGCTTCCAGCATGAGCGGCCTGACCCTGGAAACACCGCTGCCCGCGCTGCGGATTCAGCGCACCACTCGCACCCTGCGCCTCGGTCCGCTGTTGGCGATTACCTTTTTGCTGCTGGTGATTGTCGCGGCGCTGGTGCCGCAGTTGTTCGCCTACAGCGACCCGCTGGCCATCGTGCCCCGCGACGCATTTCATTCGCCGAGCCTGGCCCACTGGTTCGGCACCGATCAGTCGGGACGGGATATTTTTTCGCGGGTGATCTACGGCACTCGCCAGTCGTTGTTTATCGGTCTGGCAGCCACGGCGATTGCCATGAGCATCGCCATCGTTCTCGGTCTGCTGGGCGGCCTTGGCGGCGCGCGGGTGGACCGTGGCGTGGGTTGGTTGCTGGAAGTGCTGTTTGCGTTTCCGAGCCTGATCCTGGCGCTGCTGTTCGTGGCGATCTTCGGTAGCGGCATCGGCCCTCTGATTGTCGCCACTGGGCTTGGCAGTGCGCCGGGTTACGCAAGGATGGTCCGTGGCCAGGTGCTTGCGGTGCGTAACGCGGGCTATATCGAAGCTGCCCGGGCTCTTGGGCATCCGCCGCTGCGCATCATCCTGCGCCAGTTGCTGCCGAACGCCATGCGTCCGTTGATCGTGACCCTGACCATGGGCGTGGGCCAGGCGATTGTCTGGGCCTCGGCCCTGAGCTTTCTCGGCCTGGGCGCCCGCCCGCCGGCGCCGGAGTGGGGGACCATGTTGTCCATGGGCCGCGACTTTATCGCCAACGCCTGGTGGCTGACGTTCTTCCCCGGCCTGTTCATCGTTCTCACCACCCTGTCGACCACGGTCACTGGCCGTTACCTGCAACAACGCCTGGAGGGCCGTCTTTCATGAGCGACCAGAAACGCTTGATCGTTGAAGGCCTGTCCATCGAGTTTGCCGGGCAGTCCGTCGTGCGCAATTTGTCTTTCACTCTGGAACCGGGCAAGACCCTGGCGCTGGTGGGTGAATCCGGTTCCGGCAAAAGCGTCACCGCCCGCAGTCTGATCGGCCTCGCAGGTGCCGGTGCCAGGGTTACCGCACGTACCTTGAGCTATGACGGGGTGGATTTGCTCAGCCTGTCGGAGCGGGGCTGGCGTCGTTTGCGTGGCAATGGCATCGGCTTCGTGTTGCAGGACGCGCTGGTGTCCCTCGACCCGTTGCGGCCGGTGGGCAAGGAGATTCTTGAGGTGCTGGAGATCCATCGCTGGGGCGACCGTCGCAGCCGTGGCGAAAGGGTCATCGAACTGCTGGACCTGGTGGGCGTACCCGAACCGCAACTGCGTGCCCGCCAGCGTCCCGATCAACTCTCCGGCGGCCTGCGCCAGCGTGCGCTGATAGCCAGTGCACTCGCATTGAACCCCGGCCTGGTGATCGCCGATGAACCGACCACCGCGCTGGATGCCACGGTGCAGGCGCAGATTCTGCAGGTGTTGCAGCAGATCAAGGCCCGTGGCGATTCGCTGCTGATCATCAGCCATGACCTGGCGGTGGTCGCGCAACTGGCGGATGAGGTGCTGGTGCTGCGGCACGGCGAAGTGGTGGAGCAGGGGCCGATGGATCAGGTGCTGCTCAACCCGCGCCACGCCTACACCCGCTCGTTGCTGGATGCGGTGCCCGCCGAGCATGCCCGTGGCACACGCCTGTCGCCGGAGCGCAGCAATGCTGTCGCGCAACCACGGCCTGGCGCGGATTCGCCGGTGCTGCTCAAGGCATCTGGCCTGGGCAAGCGGTATGTCGGCCCCGATCAACAATCGCGCCAGGTGGTGGATAACGTCAGCTTCGAGCTGCGCGCCGGTCGCACCCTGGGCATCGTCGGTGAATCCGGCTCCGGCAAAACCACCGTGGCGCGCATCGCCCTCGGCTTGCTGCAACCGGATGCCGGCGAGGTGCGTTTTCTCGACCAGCCATGGGCCGCGACAGGTACCGAGCGGGTCGAGGAAAAGACCCGCCGTGTGCATCGCCGCGACATCAGCGTGATCTATCAGGACCCGCTGAGTTCGTTCGACCCGCGCTGGACGGTGGGGCAGATCCTCAGTGATGCGTTGGACGTTGCCGGTATCGACGCCGAGCAACAGGCGGCCCGCGTGACACAGTTGCTCGACCAGGTACGGCTGGCGCCGCAATTGGCCGAGCGCCGACCGTTGCAACTGTCGGGCGGGCAGCGCCAGCGCGTGGCGATTGCCCGGGCGATTGCCAGCAACCCCAAGGTGATTATCTGTGACGAGCCGGTGTCGGCGCTGGACGTGTCGGTGCAGGCCCAGGTCCTGGATTTGCTGGCCGACCTGCAAGCCTCGCTGGGCCTGGCCTACCTGTTTATTTCCCACGACCTCGGGGTGATCCGCCACGTCAGCGACGAGGTGCTGGTGATGCGCCACGGCCAGGTAGTGGAAAGCGCCAGCGTCGAAACGTTGTTCGAATCCCCTCAACACGAATACACCCAACGCCTGTTGGGCGCAGTGCCGCGCCTGCCCGGCAGCGGTACGCAGCTGGTGGTGCCGGCCCTGGAGCCGGAAAACCCCGGCTGGCTGTTTGATGAATCGCGCCTGTGGAAAATCGCCATCTAGACCTGAATCAAGGAAGTGCCATGAGCAAGTTGTCTGCTGTACCCACGCCGCCGGTTGTGACGGTGGCCGAACTGAACGCCCGTGCCGATCGCATCTTGCCGCAGATTGCCGCCGGCGCTGCGCAACGTGAGCGTGACCGCCAACTGCCCTATGAGGCCGTGGCGCAGATCGCCAAGGCCGGGTTGTTTACCTTGCGGATTCCCAAGCGGTTTGGCGGCGCCGGTGGGACGGTCAAGGACGTGATTGCCTTGCTGATTCGCATCGCCTCGGCCGACTCCAACGTGGCCCAGGCCCTGCGTCCCGGTTTCGGATTTGTCGAAGGCCTGCTGGCGTCCCGCGCTGAGGGGGCAGAGGAGGAGCGCGAGCGTTGGTTCGGGCGCTACCTGCAAGGCGCCGTGATCGGCAATGCCGGTTGGGAAGTCGGCGGTGCCAACGGTTCCATCAGTGCGCGCATCGTGCGTGACGGCGAGCACTTTCGCGCTTCCGGCAGCAAGTACTACAGCACCGGTTCGTTGTATGCCGATTGGGTCAGCGCCGTTGCCCTGGACGAGAATGACCAGCCCGTATCGTTCATCCTGCCCCGCGACCGCCAGGGCCTGGAGTTGCTGGATGATTTCGACGCCATGGGCCAGCGCCTGACCGCCAGTGGCACCACCCACCTGCATGATGTGCAGGTGTTGGCCAGTGAGATCCGCACCCGCACCGTCGAGGAGGGCAAGCGCACGATTGTCACGCCGTTCCTGCAAGTGTTCCTCGCGGCGGTGCAGGCCGGTATTGCGCGCAATGCGCTGAACGACGCAGTGACCTTTGCCAAGGAGCATGCGCGGCCGATCAAGCACAGCAGCGCCACGCGTTCGGTGGACGACCCGTACGTGGAACTGAGCGTGGGCGACGTTTCGGCCCGGGCCTTTACCGCCGAAGCGGTGGTGCTGCACGCGGCGGACTCCATCGACCGCGCCTGGGCTGCGGATCTTGATGCGGTGGCCGTCGACCAGGCGGCAGTGGATGTGGCCCAGGCGCAATACATCGCGGCGGAGTCGGCACTCAAAGCCGCCGAGCTGGTGTTCGACGTCGGTGGCGCCTCCACCACTGGCCGCGCCCATAACCTGGATCGGCACTGGCGCAACGCGCGCACCGTGGCCAACCACAACCCCCGACACTGGAAAGCCGCGGCCGTGGGCGCCTGGCAACTCAAGGGCACGCCGCCACCGACCTCGGGGCTGTTTTGAACAAAGCCCTCGATCTTTCACACCCCTTGGGCGAGGTAGGCACCGGGCATGCGCGCCGGGTGCCGATGATCATCGGCTGTGCGCTGTTCATGGAACTGATCGACGCCACGGCGGTGCTCACGGCGCTGCCGCAGATGGCCCAGGATTTCGGCGAGCCCAGCGTGCGCATGAACCTGGTGGTGTCGCTGTACCTGCTGGCGGTGGCGCTGTTCGTGCCGGTGAGCGGTTGGGCGGCCGACCGGTTCGGGCCGCGCCGGGTGTTTATCAGTGCCATCGTGCTGTTCACCCTGGCGTCGGTGGCCTGTGCCTGCTCGGGCTCGTTGCTGCAGTTGTCCCTGGCGCGTTTGGCCCAGGGGGCTTCGGGCGCGATGATGGTGCCGGTGGGGCAGGTGATCCTGCTGCGCTGGTCGGCGCGGGAAAACCTGCTGCGCGCCATGTCGTACCTGACAGTGGCGGCGCTGGTGGGGCCGTTGCTGGGGCCGCCGTTGGGCGGGCTGCTGGTGACGGTGCTGTCGTGGCACTGGATCTTCCTGATCAACCTGCCAATCGGCGTGCTCGGGGTGATCCTGGTGCTGCGCTACATCCCGGACTATTCCGGGACGCCCGGCCAGCCATTGGACGTTCCCGGCCTGTTGCTCAGCGGTGTGGCATTGGGCGGGCTGGTATTCGGCTTCGAGGTACTGGGCCACGGCCTGTTGCCGCGCCAGTGGGCGTTGTTGCTGATTGGCGGCGGGTTGTTGAGCGCCTGGCTGTATGTCCGGCATGCGCGGCGGACGGCGCACCCGTTGATCGATTTTTCATTGTTGAAAATACCCACCTTCGCGGTGAGCTTCTGGGGCGGCAACCTGATGCGCATCGGCAGCGCGTCACAGCCGTTTTTGCTGGTGCTGCTGTTTCAGCTGTGTTTCGGGCTTAACCCGTTGCAGGCCGGGCTGCTGAGTGTGGCCGGTGGTGTGGGCGCGTTCCTGATGAAGATGCTGGCGGTGCGGATTGTCAGCCGCTTCGGCTTCCGCCGCACCTTGATCAGCAATGCCGTGCTCACCGGTGCAACCCTCCTGGCGTGCAGCCTGTTCGAGGTATCAACACCTTACTGGCTTGTAATACTGGTGTTATTTGGCAGCGGGATCATTCGCTCGCTGCAATTCAGCACCCTCGGGGCGTTGACCTATGCCGACGTGCCGCCGGAGCAATCCAGCCGTGCCAGCAGCCTGTCGGCGATGACCATTCAACTGACCTTGAGTTTGTCGGTGGGCATCGCGGCGGGACTACTCGGCTTGATCATGGCCATGCGCGGGCATGCCACGGTCGAGCAGAGTGATATCGCCTGGATCATGGTGGGGGCCGGATTGCTGTGTGGATTATCGGGACTGGTTTATCGCAGGCTGTCGCCGCAGGCGGGCTCGGCGATTTATGCAAAACGCGCAGAGGGAATTTGATGATTCGGGCAGCACGTATCGAAGACGCGGGTGACATTGCCTGGGTGCACATTCGTAGTTGGCAGCAGGCTTATCGTGAGTTGATGCCTGCGGATTACCTGGCTTCGCTGGAGGCGACACAGCCTCGGCGTGAAGCCTTTTGGCGGCAGTCGATTGAGCAGGGGAACGAAGCCGTGTTTGTCGCGGAGGTCGGGGGGCGTGTGGTGGGCTGGATTGTCGTCAGCCCGAGCCGTGATGAGGATGTCGATCCCGGTAAAACCGGTGAAGTGCAGGCGCTGTATGTGCTGGCCGAGCACTGGGGAACCGGAGTGGGCAGGGCGCTGTGGCTCAGGGGCCTGCAACATCTCGCGAGCCTGGGGCTGGAGACGGCGACGTTGTGGGTGCTAGCTGAAAACCGGCGGGCAGTGCGCTTTTACCAAAATGCAGGATGGATAGCGCAGGCCGAATCAAGCCGCACCCTTACTCGGGGCGGTTGTGAGCTGGAGGAAGTTCGCTACCAATCCCAAAAGTGACGCTGAACCTGTGGCGAGGGAGCTTGCTCCCGCTGGGCTGCGCAGCGGCCCCAAAATCCTGGGAGCGCTTCGCACTCCAGCGGGAGCAAGCTCCCTCGCCACAGGGGAATTTGAGATCGTTCCCACGCTCTGCGTGGGAATGCCGCTCTGGACGCTCTGCGTCCGCTCTTAAAATCGTGACGCAGAGCGTCACCGGATGCATTCCCACGCAGAGCGTGGGAACGATCACACTCACCATTTTTGCCTGAAAGCTGCGCGGCCACAGGCGTCATTCAGGAATGTCATTGGCCATGAGCTCGTCTTTTTCATTGTTTCGCACCTGGAATGTCCAACACTTGCCGTCGACGCCGGCGGCGTTTGTGCGGCATTTCATCGGTCATTTCAAAGGGTGGTACCTGGCGATCCTGCTGCTGCAGATTGCCGCCGTGGTGTGTTCGATTCTGACGCCCTGGGGGCTGGGGCAGATCACCCGCACCGTCAGCAACGGCTTAGAGGCTGAGCGCGCCTTTGAAGTGCTGCAATGGCCACTGACACTGCTAAGCGCGCTACTGGTGTGCCAGGTATTGTTTACCCGCGCATCCGCAGGCTGCCATATTCACGTCTTGCCGTTGCAGCGGCGTACGGTGACGCATGTGGTGTTCGCTTATCTGCAACAGCATTCCCATCGTTTCATCAGCAATGAGTTCGCCGGGGCGCTGGCGCATCGGGTGGCGGAAATTACTCTGGGGGTGAATCAGACCCTGAGCATCTTGTTGTTCGACCTGATCCCGCTGCTGGTGACGCTGAGCCTGGCCACGGCCTTGCTATGGACCGCATCGCCGTTGTTGGCGCTGTTCATGGCGGGGTGGTCGGTGGCGTTCATCGCCATCTGTTACGTGCTCGCACGCCGCAGCCATCCTCTGGCCCAACAATATTCGGCAGCGCGCAGCACCAGTACCGGCAAGGTGGTGGATGCGGTCTCCAACCTGGCCAATATTCGTCTGTTTGCGCGCCACGCGTTCGAGCACAGTTACCTCGGCACTTTCCTCGACAAGGAGGTGGCGGCTGCCTACCGATCCCTGGGGTATATGGAGAAAATTCGCTGGTTCCAGGCTTCCTGTGGCGTAGTGCTTAAGCTCGGCTTGTTATTGCTGGCGCTCTACCTGTGGCGCAGCCACCGTATCGACATTGCTGCGTTTGTCATGTCCACCAGCCTTTCGTTGTTGATCATCAGCGATGTGGAAAACCTGTCGCGACGCTTTCTCGAATTCTTCGAAGCCACCGGCAATATCGCCAATGGCGTGCGCACCTTGATTCGCCCCCATGAAGTCATCGACCAGCCCGGTGCCAAGGCGCTGCAGGTCAAGCGCGGCGATATCGAGTTTCGCGACGTGGGCTTCAGCTACGGCGCTGGCCGGCCGATTTTCGAACACCTGAATATCGTGATTCCCGCCGGCCAAAAAGTCGGCCTGGTGGGCGCTTCGGGTTCCGGCAAGTCGACGCTGCTGAGCCTGCTGCTACGTCTTTACGACGTACAGCAAGGCCAGGTGCTGGTGGACGGCAAGGACGTGCGCGACGTCACCCAGCATTCGCTGCACCAGCAGATCGGCCTGATTCCCCAGGAGCCCGGCCTGTTCCACCGCAGCATTCGCGAAAACATCCATTACGGCCGCCTGGATGCCTCGATGGACGAGGTCGCCGAGGCGATCCACCGCGCCGGCGCCAGTGAGTTTATCGACAGCATGGAACACGGCTACGAGTCGCTGGTGGGCGAGCGTGGGGTCAAGTTGTCCGGCGGCCAGCGTCAGCGCATTGCGATTGCCCGGGTGTTGCTGAAGAACGCGCCGATCCTGGTGATGGACGAAGCCACTTCAAGTCTGGACTCGATCACCGAGCGCTTTATCCAGGACAAGCTCGACGAAATCATGGAAGACAAGACCGTGCTGGTGGTGGCGCACCGGCTGTCCACCGTGGCCCATCTGGACCGAATCCTGGTGTTCGACAATGGCCGGGTGATCGAGGACGGCAGCCACGAACAGCTGCTGCGTCAGGGCGGGCAATATGCGCGGTTGTGGAGTCGCCAGTTCAGCGATGCGCTGGATGAAGTCGCAATGTGATCAGGCGGCGTACCGGGTACGCCGCGCAGTGCAGGTCAGATCGACAGGTGCAGCACCCGCTCGTCTTTGGCGCCAGCCAGCGGGCGGCGCTTGTTGACCTTCAGCTCACCCAGGTTGATCAACAAGGTGCGGGTCACGTTGCGGCTCAGCCCCAGCAACTCGGCGGTGTGCACCTGGTTGTGATGGCACAGCCGGTAGGCGGCGGTCAGCAGGCTGCGCTCCACCTGTTCGTGGAGGTTGTCGATCTGTTCTTCGAACAGGCGCTGGAAGGCCAGGTCAAGCAGGTCATGGGCCGTGGTGCTGTCTTCCTGGCGTTCGATACGCAGGTTGGACATGCGCAGGTCCTCGGCCTGGATCACGCCGTCACGGCAGATCAGCAGGGTGTGGTGGATGACGTTTTCCAGCTCGCGAATATTCCCCGGCCAACTGTAGGTGGCCAGCCGTTGCTCGGCGTCCTTGCTCAGGATCACCTCGCCATACCCCAGGCGGCGGGTGTAGGTGTCGATGAAATACTGCACCAGCGGCAGGATATCGCCGGGGCGGTCCCGCAGCGGGCTGAGTTCCAGGTTGACCACGTTCAGGCGGTAGAACAGGTCCTCGCGAAAATGCCCGGCGTTGATGGATTTTTCCAGCTGCACGTTGGTCGCCGCCAGCACCCGTACATTGATCGGGATGCTTTTGCGCGAACCCAGGCGCACCACTTCACGTTCCTGTAATACCCGCAGCAGCTTGACCTGGATCGACATCGGCAGGTCACCGATTTCATCGAGGAACAGCGTGCCGCCGTTGGCTTCTTCAAACCAGCCAGCCTTGGCGCTGAGGGCGCCGGTGAACGCGCCTTTCTCGTGGCCGAACAGCTCGGCCTCCACCAATGATTCGGAGAACGCTCCGCAATTCACCGCCACGAACGGCTGCTCCTTGCGGCCACTGAGGTTGTGGATATGCCGAGCCACCAGCTCTTTGCCGGTGCCGGTTTCGCCGATGATCAGCACGCTGGCTTCGCTCGGCGCGACTTGTTGCACATGCTTGAGCAAGGCCTTGGACCTGGGGTCTTCAAACACCTGGGCGGTGGCGCGGATGGAAGTGGCAAGGGCGGGCGAGGGCGGTAGGGTCAGCAGTTGCATGGCAATCTCTACGAATAGAACGTCGGGATGGGCGGGGTACCGTTCAGTGCCCATTCGCCCAGTTCATGAAGCTTGTAGTCCAGCGGGTCATGCAGGCTCTGGGTGCGCAAGTTGCGCCAGTGCCTGTCGAGGGCTACCGAGGCGTTGGTCGCCCGCGCACCGGTGACCTCGAAGACCTTGCTACACAACTCCAGGCCATTGCGGCTGGCGGCGACTTTGGCGGTGGCGATGGCAATCGCAGCTGTGCCGCGTTCCTCGCTGGTCAGGGCCGAGCCCTTGGCCCATGCCGCGTCCAGTACCTCACCGGCGCGCTCCACCAACAGGCGGGTGCTTTGCAGCGCCACCCAGAAATCGCCGTAGTGGCTGAGGATGTAAGGGTCCTGGGTGCTGTGGCTGGCGCTGGAGCGGAACCATGGGCGGGCTTCTTCCAGGGTGTATTGGCGCGCTTCTTCGAATGCGCCCTCGGCGATGCCGAGGAAGATATTCGCGAAGTGCAGTTGCGCGATCAGCGGCCGCAGGCAGGCGAACGGCGTGCTCAACGGCCCCGGGTCCAGCAGCAGGTCGGACTCTTCCACGCGTACGCGCTTGAAGGTCACGCTGCCGCTGTCGGTCTGGCGCTGGCCCATGTTGTTCCAGTCGTTGTGCAGGATGATCCCGCTGCGGGCGCTGGGAATCGCTGCGATCAGCAACTTGCCGCCGGCACTTTCATCGATGGCCGAGGCGATCAGCATCTCCGAGTCGTTGGCCCCGGAGCAGAAGTTCTTCTGTCCCGAGAATTCCCGCCAACCCGTGTGGCGCTTGACCACCGTGCGGGTGTCCAGCGGGTTCAGGGTGTTACCCCAGAACCAGTTGTTGCTGGCCGTCAGGCTGAACCAGGTTTGCCATTGTGCGGGCGTGGCGAACAACCGGACGGTGGCAAGCATCAGGTGATGAAAGCCGAATACGTGGGCGATGGAGCTGTCGACCCGGGCGAATTCGCGCACCACCTCGAAGGTTTCCGACCAGTTGGCATCCAGCCCGCCGAATTGCCCGGGGATGCTCAGGGACAACAGGCTGCTGCTGCGCAGCTTGTCGCGTTCGGCTTTGGGCGTTCCGCCGCTGGCATCGCGGTCGACGGCAGTGCGGGCAAATTCGCTCGCCAGGTCACGGGCAATCTCCAGCGGCGTCCTGCGGGTGCAGAGTAAGTTGGCCGTCACGTGAATACCCCATTTAATTAATTTCCCTGAGCGTTGGGTAGAGCAAGACTCATACCAAGTAAATGTGGGCCGGTAACTTGCGTTTTCTGATGGGTGTGCAGGCGCGAAGAGTGCCGGATACGCAACTTTTGTTGGTCAGCTGTTGGGATTCAAACAGTTGCGCCCGAGGCCTTTAGGACGGGGGTTTGGTTATGCTTTTATCGATTAAACATATAATTAAATGTGCATTTTAAGCATTGTTGTGAAACGAACATTTCCCCAGCAAAGTGTTGCGCCTGTGACGATTAAACCGGCCGGTGGGCCCGCGTTTATTGATGTTTTGACGTGGCACGAACCCTGCAAAGTTGGATTCAGAGCGCGACTATACAAATAGATGCTCCAACTAATTAGAGACCCCAGGAGTATTTAATCCATGCGGCAACTGTTTGAACCACGCGCTCGTCGTTTTGAGTCACTGGCCACCGCGTCCAGCCTCGGCGTGCTGTTGATGTTGATACACGGCGCGGCCTTTGCCGCCCAGGCCGATCCGACCCTGGCCACGGTGGTGGTCACCGGCGCCGAAGCCACCGAAGCGCAAAAGGCCGAGAAGCAGCTGGCCAAGGTACCCGGCAAAACCGCGGTGATCGACAACCGCAAGATCGAGCAGGGCCGGGCGGCGAATGCCGAGGACGTGCTGGCGTTGCAGCCGGGAGTCTTCGCTCAGGCCACCAGCGGTTCGGGTGCCAACAAGATTTCGATCCGTGGTTCGGGCCTCAACACCTTCTACCAAGGCTATGTGCTGGGGATCAAATTCCTCTATGACGGCCTGCCATTGACCGGCCCGGGCGGCACCCAGGAAGACATGCTGGACATGGCCTCCGTGGACCACACCGAGGTGCTCTACGGCGCCAACGCTTTCCGTTATTCGGCGTTATCCCTGGGCGGCGCGATCAACTTCGTGAGCAAGACCGGCCGCACCGATCCGGGCAACTACGCGCGCTTCGAAGCCGGCAGCTTCGGCTACCGCAAGCAGCAGCTGAGTACCGGTGGCGTTTACGGCGACAACGATTACTACGTCAGCATCCAGCACAACGAACGGGATGGTTATCAGGACAACACGCCGAACAAGGGACAGGGGATCGTCGCCAACTTCGGCCACGTGTTCAGCCCGCAACTGGAGACGCGCTTTTACATTCGCTACAAGGAAGAGACTCTGAGCCAGGGCAACACCCTGACCAAATACCAGCTCAAGCACGACCCTACGAGCAACCTCGTGCCCATCGGGCGCAAGAAGGACGGCTCGACCCTGCTGGGCAGCACCACCACCTACACCTTCGACGACAATGCCAAGCTCGAAGTCGGCCTGGGCTACAACGACTACCCGCTGGACAACGGCTGGCGTTACTCGCCAACACCCCAGGAATGGCGCTCCCAGGACGTCAACCTGACCTTGCGCTACCTGCGCACCGCCGACACCTTCTTCGGCCTGCGCAGCGACAGCAGCGTGACCTTCAGCAACACCCTGGCGTACCTCGCCGATGTGAAGTCCCACAGCAAGGCCACCGGTATCACCCAGCAGAAAACCAACTACACCGGCTCCCGGGACACGGTGTTTTCCCTTGGCAACGAACTGCAACTGAATGACCGTACGTGGCTGTCCACCGGGCTGTCGCTGATTGATATCAAGCGCAAGGCGCAGATCGAATACAGCACCGGCACCAATACCAGCGCGTTCCCCAGTGGCGTTGAGTACGACGAGACCGACGTCGCCCCGCGCATCGGCCTGCGCTACCAGCTGACCCCGGAATTCGAAGTGTTCGGCAACGTCAGCCGCTCGGTGGATCCACCCGTTACCTGGCAGCTGGGCAGCACCGGCACGCCCTACATCCGTGATGTGCGGCCGCAAAAAGCCAACACCGTGGAGTTCGGTATTCGTGGCGGCCATGGCATCTTCGACGGCAGCCTGACGGTCTACCGGTCGTGGGTGCAGAAAGAACTGTTGTCGGTGGTGGTGCGCCAGGCAACCGCTACCCAGGACCAGTTGGTGGCTACCTCCAACGGCAGCGCAACCATTCACCAGGGCATCGAAGCCGGCTTGAATGCGCAACTGTGGGACGGCGGCAATGGCGACACCGTGACCTTGCGCCAGGCCTACACCTTCAACGACTTCCACTACCGCAATGATGGGGTGTTCGGCGACAACCAGTTGCCGGGCTTGCCGCGCCAGGTCTACCAGGCGGAGCTGGAATATCGCCAGGGCAGCGGTTTCTACGCGCAGCTCAATGCCCGGGCGGCGTCCAGCTATTACGTGGATTTTGCCAACTCCCTGAGTGCGCCGTCCTATACCTTGTGGGGGGCCAAGGTGGGCTACGAGGCGCCGAGCAAGAAGTGGGAGGTGTTCGTCGACGCGCGCAACCTGACCAACAAACGCTACGCCACGGCCACCAACACCGCGTACGACGCCAAGGGCCAGGACTCGGCCAACTTCTATGTAGGGGATGCGTTCAACGTGACCACGGGGGTGGCGTTTCACTTTTGATGGCAGCACAACGACCTGACAGGCAAAGCAAATGCAGTGTGGGAGCTGTCGAGCTTTAGCGAGGCTGCGATGGCATCACCTCGGTGTACCTGAAGCACCGAGGTGCCCGCATCGCAGGCAAGCCAGCTCCCACACTGGATTTTTGTAGCGGCTGGAGACTTAGTTCTGCGGCCGCTGCTTGGTCGAATCCAGCTCGGCCTTTTTACCAGTGCTGATCTCGGTGATCAGCGCCGACTTGGCGATTGCAAAGTCAAAGGTGTCCTGCATCTTGGCGATCGCATCAGTCGCTGTGCCGTTCAGGCCACCGTTGGCCGCCCAGTCGAAGTTCCACACCCCGGACAGGTTATCGGCACCCACCACGTCATGGGTTTCAATGGCGGTGAACACGTCGGGATGGCGTTCCATGTACTGGGCAGCAGCGCTCACATCGGCGGGCACCTTGCCCGAGGCATTGCTGGCCAGTTGCGAAAGCTCTTGCTTGGTAATCGCCGATTTGCCCGACTGGCGCATGTAATCGGCGATCACCTTGCTCGACTTGGAAATATTCAACTTGTCGTCGAATACCGACGTCGAGGCTTTTTGAGTGGTCGGTCCGCCACCGGCGGGTGTTACGGTAGTAGACATCGGCGCTGCTCCCTCAATGGATTGGATGACATCGAAGCCGACGTTAGCATGGGCAATTGGCCATTTATCGCCGGCTTCACAACAATTCGCAGCGGCCGGAAAATTTCACAGCGTTTCGCACAGGGAAGGGAGGGTGTTCAGGACGAATCAAGGGCAAAGCCGGTTTGCCGGTTTTTTCATCAGCCGCAATTTTTCACTTTTATGGCTGGGCCAGGCGCTCTCGTCCTTCGGCGAGTTCGTGCTGGAGAGCACGATCATCGTCTGGCTGGTGACCGATCTGTTCCGCGACAGCGCCTTTCTACCCAGCGCCGTAGGCCTGGCGGTGGCGGCCTCGGCGATCCCGCGGGTGCTGGTGGCGCCATTGGCGGGTGCCTGGGTCGACCGCCTGCCTGCGCTCTACGTGATGATCACGGCTGATGCTATCCGGGTGATCAACTTCCTGATCTTTATCCTGATCTATTCGCTGTCCAGCCTCGATCAGATGCAAGTGTTCGCCGGCGTGCTGTTGTTGCTGGTGATGAACAGCAGCGCCGCGCAGTTCTTCAACCCGTCCCGGCAGGCGGTCATGCAAGTGATCATTCCCGCTGAGCGGCGGGTGGAAGCGTCGGCCAAGACGATGTTTTCCCTCACGGGCATTTCGGTACTTTCCGCTTCCGTGGGCCCGGCGCTGTTTGTGTGGGTGGGGCCGATCTGGGCGTTGCTGATCAATGTGCTGGCGTTCAGCTGTTCAGCGCTATGTATCCTGGCCACTCGAGATTTAGGGGCTGCATTGCCCGCAGAGCGCGCCTCATTCTGGCGTGGACTCTTGGCCGGCCTGCGGTTTTCCTGGGGGCACCCATCGATTCGAACCCTGCTGACCGGCGTGGCGTTATATGGCTTTTCCCTCGGTATCAACAACGTCGTCCTGTCGTTGTATGCCTTCAAAACGTTGGGCCTGAGCCCGCGTGAATATGGCCTGGTACTCGCCGCATTCCCCGTCGGCGGGCTGATGGCGGCCTTTCTCGTTCGGCCGCTGTTGAAGGCCTTGAGCATTCGACGCGCGTTCACCGTGGCGCTGTTGTGCCTGGGGCTGAGCTACCTGGGCTATGCGTTGCATCCGCCGTTTTACCTGGCCTGGGGGCTGATGTTCTGCTGCGGGCTGTGCTTTTCGGTGTTTGCCATGGTGCAGGGGCCTATGCTGCAAGAGGCCGTGCCGGCAGGCTATATGGGCCGAGTCTCCGCGACCGTGACGCCGGTGCTGGCCATTGCCTCGCTGACCGGCACCCTGGTGTGTTCCCAGACGCTCAGCCTCGTGCAAGGCGTGGATGTGTATGGCGGCTACATCGTTATCGCGGCGAGCCTGCTGCTGACGGGAGGTGGATTGATGCTGCTCGGTCAGCGTGCCGGCAAACACCAAGTCGCCCGCTCAAAGTGACTCGCCCGCATCCAGCTTCGCCAGTAGCCGCTGGCCCCGGTTCCACAGCGCGTCCTGCTTTGATTCAGGCATCCGGTCGAGATTCTTGTAGAGCATGGCCATGCGCTGATTACCCCGCAGCAGGTCGCCGTGGCGCATCAGGAAGTGCCAGTAAAGCGCATTGAACGGGCAGGCATTGTCAGCGGTACTTTCAGTGACTTTGTACGCACAGTCGCGGCAGTAGTCCGACATGCGCTTTATATATTGTCCGCTCGCGCAATAAGGTTTTGAACCCAGGTAGCCGCCATCCGCATGCATGACCATGCCCAGGGTGTTGGGCAGCTCGACCCAGTCGAAAGCGTCCATGTAGATCGCCAGGTACCACTCGCATATCTGGCTGGGCACGATGCCGGCCAGCAGGGCGAAATTGCCGGTGACCATCAGCCGCTGGATGTGATGGGCATAGGCATGTTTCAGGCTCTGGCCGATCGCCTGGCGCATGCAGTTCATTTGCGTCTCGCCCGTCCAGTAGAACTCCGGCAGCGGGCGGCTGTTGCCGAATGCATTGCCGGCGGCATAGTCAGGCATCTTCAGCCAGTACACGCCGCGTACGTATTCACGCCAGCCAATCAGTTGGCGGATAAACCCTTCGGCGGCATTCAGCCCGATGCCGCCCGACCAATAGGCTGCCTCCACGTCGCTGCACAGTTGGCGCAGGTCCAGCAGGCCGATGTTCAGCGCCGCACTGATACGGGCATGAAACAGGAAGGGCTCGTCGCTGGCCATGGCGTCCTGGTAGTCGCCGAACCCGGCCAGGCCGTAATCCAGAAAGTAGTCCCAGAGTGCCTGGGCATCGGTGTGGGTTACCGGGTAATCGAAGGTGTCCAGGTCGCCGTAGTGGCTGCTGAAGTGTTTACGTACCAGCACCAGCACTTCCTGGGTGATGGAGTCCGAGGCAAAGCGCGCCGGGTAGGGCGCTTTGGTTCCCTTGGGCAGCGCCTTGCGGTTGTCCGCATCAAAGTTCCAGGCGCCGCCGACCGGGGTGCCGTCACCGTTGAGCAATAGGCCGCTCTTGCGGCGCATCTCCCGGTAGAAGAACTCCATGCGCAGCTGTTTTTTGCCGCTGGCCCAAGCGGCGAATTCGTCACGGCTGAACAAAAAGCGGCTGTCGGCATGCCACTGGATCGGCAAGCCGCAGTCTTTCAGGGATTGTTCCAGGCGCCAGTCGCCGCATTCGGTCAGGTGCAGTTCCTGTGGCTGCATCAGCGATTGCCAGCGCCCTAGCTCGCCGGGTACCGAGCCGGTGTTTTGCGGGTCGTCCAGGGCGACGTACTGCACCCGGATACCACGCTGCTGCAACGCCTGGGCAAAGTGGCGCATGGCGCTGAAGACCAGGGCAATTTTTTGCGGATGGTGGGGCACATGGCTGGCTTCCTCCATCACCTCCACCATCAAGACGGCATCGTGCTGGCTGTCCAGCCCCTCCAAGGAGGCCAGGTCAAAGGACAACTGATCGCCCAGCACCAGGCACAGGTTTCTAACGGCCTTGGTCACCAGGGCGCTTCCAGGGAGAACGGCGTTCGCAGTGCCTCAATGGGCCCTTCACGCCGGCCGCACATTTCATCATGGACGCACTGATGCACCAGGGTGCAGGGAAACGCCCGGACTGACTGCAACACGTCACGCAGGTGATTGACGGAGCGAAAGTGCAGGGGCTTTGCTGCAGCGTCCAGCAACGTGAACTGGCCGTGGTCCAGGCGGACGCGCGCCAGATAGAAACCACCCTCCAGGGAGAGCAGTTCCATTTCACGCACGTCGCCTTGGGTGGCCAGTTGGGTCAGGGTTTGCAGGTTCATGATTCACTCCTTGCCGGTCAGGGTTGCGAAGACTGGCGACGGAAGAACAGCGTCACCTGGCCCACTTCGACCCCCAGCTTGGACATGCTGGAGCGATTGATCAGCGTGTCTTCGTCCATCAGGTACATCCAGTCGTCGAGGCTCACTTCGTAGACGGAGCCGTCAACCGGCAGGCTCAGCACGTAACGCCAGCGCAACGCGTTGCCGGCCACTTCGCCCTTGGCCTCACCGACCACGTCGTCGGCGCGGCCGCGCCAGTGATTCGGGCCATCGGGGGTCAGGGTCCAGGCGCGCCGCTGGCGAGTGCCATCGCTGTAGAGAAAGCGTTCGTCGAGAATCAGGTTTTCACCCTCGCGGCGGCTGGCGATATTCACCTCGAAACGCTTGGCCACTTCACCCGAGCGTTTCTCGAATATGCCCCAGGCCTTGACGGGCTTGCTGAAGAAGCTCACCAGGTCCAGTTGGGGTTGCTGGTCGGCATAGTGTTTTACATCCACGCTGCCACAACTGCTCAGGCCCAGCACCAGGGCCAGCGAAACCAATAGACGGGTCATTGCGGTTCTTCCAGAGAGGGCGTGATACCGCTGATACTTGTACAAAATAATAAAATTGTACAGGAATTTAGAAAGGTACCAGGATGTTACCGGCTACCGGCCTGCCCAGTTATGGGCCGTTCCTTGAACCTTTTGGTAGCACTTTCCTGCGGTATTGCGACGTGCACGGGGCAATGCCACTCACCAACTCCATCTGAATCAATCACTTGAAGCACTACCCGCCAACCTGGCACGCAAACTGCTTTTTTGTACTCGTGGATAATTGGATACAAAAATTCAAAAGGTGCTGCCGATGCAATTCGCTCCCGCTTATGTAGAACGCCAGCCGCTGACCGCCGAGGAGGAGGCCTACACCTTCCTGCTGGACGCGATTTGCAGTGGCCGCTACCGCAAGGGTGACCGGTTGATCGCCGAGGACATCGCCAGCGAGATCGGCATGAGCCGCATGCCGGTGCGCGAAGCCTTCCGCCGCCTCGACGCCCAAGGCCTGGTGACCCTGCGGCCTAACCGTGGGGCGATTGTCAGTGGCCTGGATATCGACGAATTGCACGAAGTCTTCGAGATGCGCAGCGCCCTTG
This sequence comes from Pseudomonas sp. TH34, assembly GCF_016650865.1. Taxonomy (NCBI): domain Bacteria; kingdom Pseudomonadati; phylum Pseudomonadota; class Gammaproteobacteria; order Pseudomonadales; family Pseudomonadaceae; genus Pseudomonas; species Pseudomonas sp. TH34. The sequence continues at coordinate 15,628 of NZ_JAEKFB010000031.1, read as the reverse complement.
AAGGCCTGGCGGTGCGCGTGGCGGTGGGGCGGATTGGCGAGCGCCAGTTGGCCGCGCTGGAGCGGCAGCTGGACGAGATGGACGACTACCGCGACGACAGTGCCGAGTGGGTCAGCCGCCACCGCGCCTTTCACGAATACCTGTGCAGCCTCAGCGGCCGCCCGCGCCTGATGAAGCAGATCTCGGCGCTGTACTCGCTGGTGGAGGCGCCCATGCGCCTGTGGCTGCAGCACGGCGACAAACCCCTCAGCGCCCGCCAGGAGCATGCGGTGATCCTCGAAGCGATTCGTGCCGGTGACGCCGACCGCGCCGAAGCCGTGGTGCGCGAGCACATCGAAGGCACCGTGCCGGCGCTGATTCAGTTCCTGCAAACGGAAAAATAGAAGCGGGTACAAACCCGCCCGTGTTTTGACTTTGAGTCCTGCCCCCGTTGTTCAACGAACTGGAGTGTCTGGTCATGCATAAACGCCGCGCCTTGCTGGTCGCCGTATCCCTGGGCCTTTGCACACAGTGGGCGATCGCTGCGCCCCAGGTGCCGGAGCGCCTGCAGAAGGTCGACAAACTGGTGTATTGCTCGGGGATGGATTCACCGCCCCTGGTGTCCTTCGATGAAGCGCAGAAACCCCGGGGACTGACCGTCGACCTGGGCCTGGAAATCGCCAAGCGCCTGGGAGGCAAGCAGGTGCAATGGCGGGTGATTCCGTTCTCCGGGCTGGTGCCGGCGCTGCTGGCCCAGCAGTGCGACATGATCGTCGACCAGCTGTTCGACAAGCCCGAGCGGCGGCAAGTGATCGACATCGTCAACTACATGTATTCCAGCCAGTCGGTGGTGGTGCCCAAGGGCAACCCCAAGGGCATCCAGGCGCTGGATGACCTGTCCGGGCACAAGGTCGCGGTGCTCAACGGCTCCACCATCAAGACCCTGCTCGACGCCCAGAACGACAGCCTGGCCAAGGCCGGCAAGCCACCGATGAAACTGGTGGTGTACAACACCGACACCGACGCCTTCCAGGCCCTGCGCATCAACCAGGTGGACGCCTATGGCACCACCGTGGAAACCGCCGGTTACTACGCGGCGATGGCCCCGGAACTGTTCCAGGAAGGCGTACCGGCGTTCAGCCGGATCCTCACCGGCCTGGGCATTCGCAAGGACGATCCGCAGCTCAGCGCCGCCGTGCAGCAAGTGGTCAGCGACATGCGCAGCGACGGCAGCTACGTCCAGTTGTTGAACAAGTGGCATGTCAGCAGCGACACACTCGACTGAGGCAAACCTGCGATGAATTTCAATTGGGATGTGTTCTGGCAGTACCTGCTGCAGCCCAGCGGGGTGTACCTGACCGGGCTCTGGCTGACGTGCCTGATCGCGGTGTCGGCGATGCTGCTGGGCTGTGTGCTGGGGTTGGCGGCGGCGTTGTTGCGGTTGTCGAAGAACCCGCTGCTGCACCTGCCAGTGCGTTTTTATGTGTGGTTGATGCGTGGCACACCGTTGCTGGTGCAGATCGTGTTCCTGTACACGGCGCTGGCGGCGGGGGGGATTTTTCGTTTCGAGGATATCGACCTGTTCGGGCTGGTGGTCCCCGGGAATATCCAGGCGGCGATCATCGCCCTGGGCCTGAATGAAGGCGCCTATATGGCGGAGATCATCCGGGCCGGCATTGGCGCGGTGGACAAGGGCCAATACGAAGCCGGGCGCTCACTGGGCATGGGCTTCGCCAAACTGATGCGGCGCATCGTGCTGCCCCAGGCGTTCCGGGTGATCGTCCCGCCGCTGGGCAACGAGTTCAACGTGATGCTCAAGAACACCACGCTGGTGAGTGTGATCGGCGTGCAGGAGCTGTTGCTCAGCACCCAGATGGTTACCTCGGCGACGTTCCGGGTGTTTGAGTTGTACCTGGTGGTCGCCATCTACTTCCTGTTGTTGACCACGCTCTGGGGCTTTTTCCAGCGCTGGCTGGAGGCGCGTTTCGGCCAGTCGGACCGGCCTTCGTCACCGCCGCCGGCCTCCAGCCGGATGTTCGGTCGCAGCACCCTGAAATTGCTGAGGGGACGCTAACCATGGCGCACAAAAGTGAAGAGTTGATCATCGAGGCCCTGGATGTGCACAAGTCCTTCGGCGAGTTGCAGATCCTCAAGGGGATTTCCCTGCAAGTGCGCCGTGGCGAAGTGGTGGTGCTGATCGGTGCCTCGGGCTCGGGCAAGACCACCTTTATCCGCTGCATCAACCTGCTGGAGGACATCCAGGGCGGACGCATCCGCGTCAACGGTCGGGCGATGGGGTATCGCGAACGTGCCGACGGCAGCCTGGTGCGGGACTCGGAGCGCAACATCGCTCGCCAGCGCCGGGACATCGGCATGGTGTTCCAGCGCTTCAACCTGTTCCCCCATATGACCGCATTGGAAAACATCATCGAGGCGCCGATCCAGGTGCTTGGTGTGTCTCGTGCGGCGGCATTGGAACAAGCCCGTGGCCTGCTGGAGCGGGTGGGCCTGGCGGACAAGGCCGGCCACTACCCGTCGATGCTCTCGGGCGGGCAGCAGCAACGGGTGGCGATCGCCCGGGCGCTGGCGATGAAACCCCAGGCCATGTTGTTCGACGAGCCCACCAGCGCCCTCGACCCGGAAACCGTGGGCGAAGTTTTGCAGGTGATGAAAGAGTTGGCCGAGGAGGGCATGACCATGGTGGTGGTGACCCATGAAATGGGCTTTGCCCGTGAAGTGGCCGACCGCGTGGTGGTGCTCGACCAGGGCGAACTCATCGAACAAGGGCCGCCGGAACAGATTTTCAGCCGTCCCAGCCATCCCCGTACCCGGGCCTTTCTCAGCCGTGTGCTATGACCCTTCCAAGGAAAGTCTCAATGCGCTTATCGAGTGTGTTCGCGGCCCTGTGCTGCGCCGCGATTGTCCCCATGACCCAGGCCGCCGACCCGGTGGTGAAGGTCTATAACTGGTCCGATTACATCGGGCCCGACACCTTGAAGAATTTCGAGAAAGACAGCGCCATCAAGGTCCAGTACGACATCTTCGACACCAACGAGATGCTCGAAGCCAAGCTGCTTTCCGGGCATTCGGGGTATGACGTGGTGGTGCCGTCCAGCCAGTTCCTGTCCAAGCAGATCCGGGCCGGTGCCTACCAGCCGCTGCAACGTTCCCTGCTGGATAACTGGAAGCACCTCGACCCGCGCCTGATGCAACGCCTGGAAGCCGCCGACCCGGGCAACCGTTACGCGGTGCCATACATGTGGGGCACCGTGGGCATCGGCTACAACGAGGAAAAAGTTCGTGCGGTGCTGGGCAAGGACGCGGTACTGGATTCCTGGTCGATGGTGTTCGAACCCGGCAACCTGGCCAAGCTCAAAAGCTGCGGCGTGGCGTTTCTCGATGCGCCGGTGAAGATCATTCCCCAGGTGATGCTCTACCTCGGGCTGGACCCCAACAGCGTCGAGCCCGACGACTACAAGCAAGCCTCGAAACGCCTGATGGAACTGCGGCCTTCGGTGACCTACTTCAACTCGTCGAAATACACCGCCGACCTGGCCAACGGTGATATCTGCGTGGCCATCGGCTATTCCGGTGACGTGATGCAGGCCCGGAACCGCGCCAAGGAAGCGGGCAAGCACCTCGACATCCGCTACCTGATCCCCAAGGAAGGCGTGAACCTGTGGTTCGACATGCTGGCGATCCCCAAAGACGCCGGCAACGTGGCCAACGCCCACGCCCTGATCAACTACCTGCTGCGCCCCGAGGTGATCGCGCCCATCAGCGACTACGTGGGCTACGCCAACCCCAACCAAGACGCGACGGCGCTGATGGACCCCAAAGTCAGCGGCAACCCCGGTATCTATCCCGGTGACGAAGTGATCAGCCACACCTTCGTTTCCGCCGACCTGCCGGAAGCCATCCAGCGCCTGATGACCCGGGAGTGGAACCGGGTCAAATCCGGCCAATGAATCCTTGTTTTGAAGAGCCTTTGCCATGTTGAAATTCTCTGCTCATGAATACCCTTATCCGTCCCAGCGCCAGAGCGTGTTCGCCCGGCGCGGCATGGTCGCGGCTTCCCAGCCTTTGGCTGCCCAGGCTGGTATCGAGATCATGCAAAAAGGCGGCAACGCCATTGATGCCGCCATCGCCACGGCGGCGGCGCTGACGGTGGTCGAACCCACCGGCTGCGGCCTGGGGGGCGACGCTTTTGCGTTGGTCTGGTGCAAGGGCCAGCTGCATGGCCTTAACGGCAACGGGCATGCGCCGGCGGCGGTGTCGATTGAGACGGTGAAGGCCGCCGGCCATGAACAGATGCCGCTGTATGGCTGGACCCCGGTGACGGTGCCGGGCTGCCCGTCGGCATGGGCCGAGTTGTCGCAGCGTTTTGGCAAGCTGCCGTTTGCCGAACTGCTGCAACCGGCCATCAGCTTGGCACGGGACGGGTTTCCGTTGTCGCCGGTGGTTGCCCATCAATGGCAGGTCGCCCTGGACGAGTTCAGCCCCCATCGCGACCCGGTGCTGGAGGCGTGGTTCGAAACGTTCCTGATCGACGGCCGGACGCCACAGGCCGGGGAGGTTTTTCGTAACCCAGCCCAGGCGCGAACCCTTGAAGAACTGGCCGCGACCCGCTGTGAAAGCCTCTATCGCGGCGCCCTGGCCGAGCGCCTGGACGCCCATTCCCGGGCTACCGGTGGCTACTTGCGGGCCACCGATCTCAACGGCTACCGGGCGCAGTGGGTGGAGCCGATCCACATCAATTATCGCGGGGTCGACGTGTGGGAAATCCCGCCGAGCGGGCAGGGGCTGGTGGCGCTGATGGCGCTGAAGATTCTGGAAGGGTTCAGCTTTGATCACCGTGACAGCCAGCAGACCTGGCATCGTCAGCTGGAGGCGATGAAGCTGGCGTACAGCGATGGCTTGCACTACATCACTGACCCGCTGCATATGCGGGTGGCGGTGGCGGATTTGCTCAGTGATGGGTACAGTTCCCGGCGGCGCGAGCAGATAGGGGAGCAGGCCCAGCCACCCAAGCCTGGTGATCCTCACGCCAGTGGCACGGTGTACCTGGCCACCGCCGATGCGGAAGGCAATATGGTTTCGTTTATCCAGAGCAACTATCACGGGTTTGGCTCCGGTGTGGTGTTGCCCGACAGTGGTATTGCGCTGCAGAACCGAGGGCAGGAGTTCAGCCTTGATCCGGGGCATGCCAATTGCCTGATGCCTGGGAAAAAGACGTTCCACACCATCATTCCTGGGTTCCTTACCCGGGATGGCCAGGCTCTCGGACCGTTTGGTGTGATGGGCGGGTATATGCAGCCTCAGGGGCATGTGCAGATGGTGATGAATCTGGTGGATTTCGGTCTTAATCCCCAGGCGGCCCTTGATGCACCGCGTTGGCAGTGGTTGGGGGAGATGAAGGTGGGCATCGAGCAGGGGGCGTCGCGGGATTTGGCCAATGCCCTGGCTCGGCGTGGGCATCAGGTGCAGATTGCCAGTGACCTGACGGACTTCGGGCGTGGGCAGATTATCCTGCGGGATCCAGTCAGTGGAGTGCTGTGTGGTGGGACCGAGCCCCGGGCGGATTCGCATATTGCGGTGTGGTAGGCGACGGTGATCGTTCCCACGCTCTGCGTGGGAATGCCGCCTCGGACGCTCCGCGTCCCGCTGGCACCGCCGGATTGACGCCCCGCGCAAGGGTGACGCGGAGCGTCACGGTATGCATTCCCACGCAGAGTGTGGGAACGATCAATCTGCTTTTCTGTGGGAGCGGGCTTGCTCGCGAAAAACCTGAGAGCGCCGCGTTGAATCAGGATGCCCGCGTTATCGTTAACGACCTTCGTGAGCAAGCCCGCTCCCACATTTGGACCGTTGCGCTGTTCAAAAGTGAGCCGCTGTAAGAGCGGAACCAATCTCAGCCATCACCCAAATAACGGATAGGTGATCGTTCCCACGCTCTGCGTGGGAATGCCGCCTCGGACGCTCCGCGTCCCGCTGGCACCGCTGGATTGACGCCTCGCGCAAGGGTGACGCGGAGCGTCACGGTATGCATTCCCACGCAGAGCGTGGGAACGATCAATCTGCTTTTCTGTGGGAGCGGGCTTGCTCGCGAAAAACCTGAGGGCGCCGCGTTGAATCAGGATGCCAGCGTCATCGTTAACGACCTTCGCGAGCAAGCCCGCTCCCACATTTGGACCGTGGCCGCTTCAGCTTTTGATTTTGCTTTTAACACTCAAGCCGGCCGGCACTCCGCATGCCGGTCAGTAGCGAATCATCACCGACTTGAGCTCGGTGTAGTCCTCGATAAAAGCCCCGCCAAACTCCCGCCCCACCCCCGAAGACTTGTTGCCGCCAAACGGCACCGCCGGGTCGAGCATCGTGTGCATGTTCACCCACACCGTCCCCGCGTTGATCGCCGGCACCATGCGCAGGGCCTTGCTCAAATCGTTGGTCCAGAGGCTGGCGCTCAGGCCGTAAGGCGTGTTGTTCATCAACTCCAGCAGTTCTTCCTCAGTGTCGTAGGGGAAAAACGTCGCGATCGGACCGAAGGTTTCTTCGTTGAGCAGGGTGTCGTTGATCGTGTTGGCGAGAATCACCGTCGGCTCCACGTAGCAACCGGGCCCGTCGATCCGCTTGCCGCCATGGACAATCGTATTGTTCTCGGCCCGCGCCGTGGCGAAAAACCCTTCGAGTTTCTGTTGGTGCTGACGGTTGGTCACCGGGCCGAACTCGGTGCGTTCGTCCAGCGGCGAACCGATGTTCAACTGGCCCAGGCGCTGCGCAAGCTTGTCCATGATCGGCTCGATCTGCGATCGGTGGACGAAGAAGCGTTCAGCGGCCGCGCAGATTTGCCCGGAGTGCAGGAACCCGGCTTCGATGATCCCGTTGACCGCCTTGTCGAGGTCCACATCCCGCAGAAACCCGGCCGAGTTTTTACCGCCCAGTTCCAGGGTCGCCCGGGTCAACCCGGCGCCCATGGCGCTGCGGCCCACCGCGATGCCGGTGGGCACCGAGCCGGTGAACGAAACCTTGTCGGTGTCCGGATGCTCCACCAGCCCTTTGCCCACAAGGCCGCCGCCGGTCAACACGTTCAGCATGCCCGCCGGCAGGCCGGCGTCGATGGCCAGCTCGGCGATGCGCAGGATGGTCAGCGGGGTGAACTCGCTGGGCTTGATGATGATGCTGCAACCGGTCACCAGCGCCGAGGCGAGTTTCCAGATGGCGATCATGGTCGAGAAATTCCACGGCACGATGCCCACCACCACGCCCACCGGTTCCCGCAGGGTGAAGGCGGTGTAGAGCTCACCGGCGAAGGAGGGCAGTGACGGGGTGATGGTCTGGCCGCTGATCTTGGTGGCCCAGCCGGCGTAGTAGCGCAGGAAGTGCGCGGCCTGGTCCACCTCGAACGCCCGGGAAATCTGGATGATCTTGCCCGACTGGCAGGTTTCGATCTGCGCCAGTTCTTCGCGGTGTTGCTCCAGCAGGTCAGCGAGTTTCAGCAGCACATTGCCGCGCATGGCTGGCGCGACCTGGGACCATTGTCGGAAGCCGCGCCGGGACGACTTCACGGCCGCGTCGATATCGGCAAGGTCGGCATCGGCCACGTGGGCGATCACTTCGCCGGTGGCCGGGTTGATCACCTCCAGGGTCTGGCTGGAGTGGCTCTGGACGTAGCCGCCGTCGATAAACAAGGCATGGTTTCGACGGAGGAAGGCCTGGACTTCAGGCAGCAGCGCAATATCGCTCATGGGAATTTCCTGCTCGCAAAAGCCCGAGGTTAACCAGCGCCGCCGGGCCAGGCTTGTCTGTGCCTGCCGGGCGATATGTCTGTGGCTGCCAGGCCTGTGGAAAGTGCAATCTTGGCTGTGGAAGGTACATTTTTCGGGGTGATCGCCGGCTCCATACTGGCCCCACATCCAGCGTCGTTCGTTGCTTTGGAACGCCAGCCGGACATCCAATAATAAGCAGGGCCGTCCATGAAAAAGCCAAACCCGCTCCTCGAAGACCTCAAGGCGATTCTGCCGACCATCGCTGCCAATGCCTTCCAGGCCGAGCAGGACCGCAAGGTTCCCGATGAGAACATTGCGCTGCTCAAGAGCATCGGCATGCACCGTGCCTTTCAACCCAAACCCTTTGGCGGCATGGAAATCTCGCTGCCGCAGTTTGCCGACTGCATCGCCTTGCTGGCCGGCGCCTGTGCCAGCACCGCCTGGGCCATGAGCCTGTTGTGCACCCACAGCCATCAACTGGCGCTGTTTTCCGCGAAGCTGCAGCAGGAAGTCTGGGGCGACAACCCGAACGCCACGGCCAGTAGCAGCATCGCGCCGTTTGGCCGCACTGAAGAGGTTGAAGGGGGTGTGCTGTTCAGCGGTGAAATGGGCTGGAGCAGCGGTTGCGATCACGCCGAGTGGGCGATTGTCGGTTTTCGTCGTAAAAACGCCGAAGGCACTCAGGATTACTGCTTCGCGGTGCTGCCGCGCAGCGATTATCAGATTCGTGATGACTGGTTCGCCGCCGGCATGAAGGGCAGCGGCACCAAGACCCTGATCATCGACAACGCGCGGGTGCCCGAACATCGCATCCAGAAAGCCAAGGACATGATGGAAGGCAAGTCCGCCGGTTTCGGTTTGTACCCTGACAGCAAGATTTTCTACTCGCCGTACCGTCCGTATTTCGCCAGCGGTTTCTCCACCGTCAGCCTGGGGGTGGCCGAGCGCATGCTTGAGGTGTTCCGCGAAAAAACCAAGACCCGCGTACGTGCCTACACCGGCGCGGCGGTGGGGGCTGCGACCCCGGCGTTGATGCGCCTGGCGGAGTCGACGCATCAGGTGGCCGCTGCCCGGGCGTTCCTGGAAAAGACCTGGCAGGAACACGCCGAACACAGCGAACAGCACCGTTACCCGAGCCGCGAGACCCTGGCGTTCTGGCGTACCAACCAGGCGTATGCCACCAAGATGTGCATCCAGGCGGTGGACCGTTTGTTCGAGGCAGCGGGTGGCAATGCGTGGTTTGAGCACAACGAAATGCAGCGCCTGTTCCGCGATTCCCATATGACTGGCGCCCATGCGTACACCGATTACGACGTGTGCGCGCAGATTCTGGGGCGTGAGCTGATGGGGCTTGAGCCTGATCCGAGCATGATTTGAAGCCGACCCGGCCATCACAATAATCAGGACTGCGCGTTGATGCAGTCCGGGAGTCTTGCATGTCTGATAACAGTTTCGACCCACGGGCCTTTCGCCGGGCCCTGGGCAACTTTGCCACCGGTGTCACGGTGGTCACCGCCGCTGATGCCAGCGGGCGCAAAGTGGGTGTCACCGCCAACAGCTTCAACTCGGTGTCCCTGGACCCGCCGCTGGTGTTGTGGAGCATCGACAAGCGCTCCAACAGCCACGAGGTGTTCGAGCAGGCCAGCCATTTTGCGGTCAACGTGCTGGCGGCGGATCAGATTGACCTGTCGAACAATTTTGCCCGGCCCAGGGACGATCGTTTTGCCGAAATCGAATTCGAGCCGGGCGAGGGTGGCTCGCCGGTCTTCGCTGATTGCTCGGCGCGATTTCACTGCGAGAAGTATCAGCAGGTGGACGGTGGTGATCACTGGATCATGATCGGTAAGGTGGTGGCGTTTGATGATTTTGGTCGTGCGCCGTTGCTTTATCACCAGGGGGCGTATGCGCGGATCGAGGAGCGGCAACCGTAGGGTGAACACCTCTCTCGAGGATTGACGCCGCTTGAATGTGGGAGCTGGCTTGCCTGCGATAGCATCACCGCGGTGTCTCTGATGTACCGAGGTGCCTGCATCGCAGGCAAGCCAGCTCCCACATTTGATCTTCATTAGCTCATTGCATCTGCGCTAGAACGGCACCGCCACTGTGACTTGGCTATAGACATTGGTGCCGTTGCCACCCACCTGGTTGCCGCCGTTGCTCTCATCCTTGTTCGGCTTGTACAGGCCCAGCAGCGGCGTGACGATCAGGTGTTCGTTCACCGCCCACTCTGCGTACAGGTCCAGTTCGCGCCCATCGAGGTTGAGCATGCCGCCCTTGCTCAACGTCTTGTAGTCGAAGAACAGCGCGCCGACGGTCACGCTGTCCAGCGGCTTGACCTTCAGCGCCACGTGCTGCACCTCGGTGTTGGTATTGAACGGCCCTGAGTAATTGCCAGCCACTTCGCCCTGCACCCAAGTGCCATAGCCACGGTTGAAGCCCGAGAACATGGCATCCCAGTTTTTCGAATAGCGGCTGTAGCGGTAGGTCAGGTCCGGCGACCACGGCAGCGCGGCGAAGGTATAACCGGCCTCGGTGTACCAGGCTTTTTCCGGGCCAGCGTCCTTGTCCTGCCAGGCGTATTCAAAGGAAAAATGCGCGTTCTCGATCCCGGCATTGCCGGCGCCCCGCAGGCTGTAGAGGTTCATCCCGGCGCGCTGTTTTTGCAGGTCATTGGCATAACGATTATCGACGCTGATCCCATGGATATAGGTCAACCCCACGGTGCCCGGCGCGGCGGTGTAGTCCAGGGTGCCGGCGGCCATTTCGGTGTTGGCCTGGGCGCGGTTGTCGGACTTGATCCACATCACGCTGCCATGCACGCCGTCCTTGCCCCCCAGGCGTAACACGGCGGTTTGATCGAAGGCGTGGCGCGCGGCGATGTAGTACGCGCCGCCCCGGTTGAACTTGCCGTCATCCACGCCCTTGCCCAGGTTCGGGCCGTCGTCGTTGATGATGAAACCGTCGCCGAGCATGATGATCTGGCGGCCGAACGACAGGTCCACCCCATCCTTGCCCAGCGCCGGAAACAGTTCCCCCGAGCGCCAGCCAGCGAAGGCTTCGTCGAACTTGGTGGTGCGCTCGCTGCCGGTGGTCACGCCCGACGCATCACCCTCGCCCCAGGTGCCGGAGCTGACCAGGTTGGCCGTGCCATACAGGCTGCCCAGGGCACCGAAGCGCTGGTCAACGCTCAAGCCATACTTGATGAAACCTTCACGCCAGGTGGAACCGCCGGTAGTGCCGTCATAGTTTTTGCGGCTGTTGAACATGCCGTACACCGCGAGGAAATTGCCGGTGACCTTGGTGTCGTCATCGGCATACAGCTCAAACGCCTGGGCCGATGAGTCGATGACCATCAGCGCGATGCCCAGGCTGATGGCCCTGTACAGGTGACGGGTTTGTTGTGTGTGCTGCATTGTTATAGTCCCCAACAAGGTGAATTGAGGGAGCATTAGGGCGAGCGCCACCGCGCCAAGTCTTTCCCCTGCGTGCCAGGTAATTGACCCTGGTCGCCAGCGGCGGGACAGTGGCAGGCAGCAACAAAACCGGCGGCAGCCAGGAGCAAGACGATCAGCCAGGGCGGGGCGCAGAGTGCCAATACTTCTAAAAATCCGCTTCTTGAGGATCTGCACCATGTCGATCAACGACCGGCTCACCGAACACTTGAAACGCGGCACGGTGGGCTTTCCCACGGCGCTGGCGAGCACCATTGGCCTGATCATGGCCAGCCCGGTGATCCTCACCGCAACCATGGGGTTTGGCATCGGCGGCAGTGCCTTCGCGGTGGCGATGTTGATCGCGGTGGTGATGATGCTGGCCCAGGCGACCACCTTCGCCGAAGCCGCCTCGATCCTGCCCACCACCGGTTCGGTCTACGACTACATCAACTGCGGCATGGGCCGGTTCTTTGCGATCACCGGCACCTTGTCGGCGTACCTGATCGTGCATGTGTTTGCCGGCACCGCCGAGACGATCCTGTCCGGGGTGATGGCGCTGGTGAACTTCGAGCACCTCAACACCCTGGCGGAATCCGCCGGCGGTTCATGGTTGCTCGGGGTGGGCTTCGTGATTGTGTTCGGGGTGCTGAATGCGTTTGGTGTGAGCGCGTTCGGCCGGGCCGAGATCATCTTGACCTTCGGTATGTGGACCACCCTGATGGTATTCGGCGTACTGGGCCTGATCGCAGCCCCGGCGGTGCAGCTGGATGGCTGGTTCGGTGAATCCCTGGTGGGCACCGACCTGATCACCATCCTGTCGCTGGTGGGCATGGCGATGTTCATGTTCGTCGGATGCGAGTTCGTCACGCCGCTGGCACCGGACCTGCGCAACTCGGCCAAGGTGATGCCCAAGGCCATGGTGCTGGGGTTGCTGGGGGTGGCCACCTGCATGTTCATCTACGGCGCCGCCATGAAGCGCCAGGTGGAGAACGTATTGATCGACGCGGCGGGCGGGGTGCACCTGCTGGATACGCCGATGGCGATCCCGAAATTCGCCGAGCAGGTGATGGGCAGCATCGGCCCGATGTGGCTGGGCATCGGCTTCCTGTTTGCCGGGGCTGCGACCATCAACACCCTGATGGCCGGTGTGCCACGGATCCTGTACGGCATGGCGGTCGACGGCGCGTTGCCCAAGGTCTTCACCTACCTGCACCCGCGCTTCAAGACACCGCTGCTGTGCATCCTGGTGGCGATGCTGATTCCGTGCCTGCACGCGCTGTACCTGGGGGGCAACACCGACAACATCATGCACCTGGTATTGGCCGCCGTGTGTGCCTGGAGTTTTGCTTATCTGCTGGTGACGTTGTCGGTGGTAATCCTGCGGATTCGCCGGCCGGATCTGCCTCGCGCCTACCGTTCGCCGTTCTTTCCGCTGCCGCAGATTCTGTCGAGCATCGGCATCCTGCTGGGCATGTGGTTTATCACGCCGCCGGGGATGAACCCTGCTGACATCTACATTCCCTTCGGCGTGATGCTCGGTTGCACGGCGGCGTACGCGCTGTTCTGGACCCTGGTGGTGCAGAAGGTCAATCCATTCAAGCCCGCCTCGGTGGAGGAGGTGTTAGCCAAGGAGTTCGCCCATGAGCCAGGTCAGCCGCACAACGGGTATATCAGCCATGCTGCAAAAACTGTCTGAGCTGTTCAGCGCCCGGCGCGCGCCTGCCGGTTATCGTCCCGGCGTTACGCTGGAACACCTGCGGCGCAACCTTGGCCTCGCCGGTTATGAGGTGTGCGGACCGACGACGGCCCGGGTGGCCCTGGACGAGCTCGGGTTGCAACTGGAGATCGTCGAGCGCACCGAATCGCAACTGTTGATGCACCTGGTCATGACCGAATTCGTACTGCGCCTGCCTGCCTCGCAGCGGGGCACGGCAAGCTTCGAACTGCACCACACCGGGGCCGTTCGACGCACTGGAATCCGCTGTCGGCAGCGCTCGGGAGACAAGGAAGTGTTAGGCGTTCTGCAAGCCGAGTTGCAGGAGGGCAGTGCGTTGTATCGCGCCTTGATGCCGCTGGACTTCAAGCGCCTGCGCATCGACCTGGTGGATCATCAGTGGTGCGTGCGGCTTGAGCATATGGGCGGCAGCGAGGTGGTCAATCGCATGCCGGCGTTCCGGCGCTATATCGCCTTGAGCAGCGATCAACGTGCCTGGCTGCTGGACGCCTTGAGCGGTTTTCAGCGCGCATTACAGGCCCACTGACCGCAGGATCTGGCATCAATAGTGCAACCACCTTGGCAGACACGTACTTGTTGCGCGCATATAGATAACATGTTAACTATTGCCCGACAAAAACAAAAAGCCAAGGTGGAAACTACCATGAGCATGCAACAGATTGGGCAAGACGGGCTGGACCGCTGGACCCGGGATCTGCGCGCGGTTTGCGGTCACTTCGACACAGAACTGGCCTTCAACCGCTCGTTGTTCATCGGTAATATCACCACCTTTTCCCGCGGCGGTTTGCCCCTGGCCAACTTGCGCACCAACGCCGGCCTGATCAAACGCCCCAAAGCCCGCGCCGACCACGATGACGACCAGAACTGTTTCCTCGTCAGCCAGCGCAGCGGCTACTGCCAGATCACCCAAAACGGCCAGAGCGTGCAACTCGCCCCCGGCGAATTACTTTTGATGGACTCGGTGGGCTCCATCGACATCACCCCGTTCGGGCTGATCGAACATGCGTCCCTGTCCTTGTCCCGCGCAGAGGTGTGCAAACAGTTCGGCAACCAGCCCAAGACCTTCGGCAAAATCTCCTCAAGCAAAGCCTGCGGGCGCATGTTGCATGTGCTGATGGACCAACTGTGCAAAGACGCGTTGAACGGCGAAGGCGCGGTCGGCGAGGGGCAGGCGTTGCAATCGGCGTTTGTCTCGCTGCTGGGGTCGGCGTTTGAGCAGGAAGATGATGAGCGGGATGATTGTGGCGGGTTGCAGGGCAGCAATCTGCGCAGCTATGTGCAGAAGGTGATTGATGAGTCGTTAACCCAGCCAGGGTTGAGCCCGGTGGGGTTGGCGAGTCGGTTGAACATCTCGGTAAGGCATTTGTATCGGTTGTTTGAGGAACAGGATGACAGTGTGTGCCGGTATATCCAGCGGGCGCGGTTGAAGCGGAGTGCGGATGATCTGACCAACCCGTTTTTGCGCAGTGAGTCGATTACGTCGATTGCGTATAAGTGGGGGTTTACGGATTCGGCGCACTTTAGTCGGTCATTCAAGAAACAGTTCGAAGTTTCGCCGAAGGATTTTCGGGCTGGGCGGTTGCAGCAGGTGGGGTGAGTGGCGACCGCAAAAGCTTCTTTGACGTAAACAGTTTAACTGTGGGAGCTGGCTTGCCTGCGATGGCGATTTGGTAGGCGCTAAGCATGCTGGGGTTTACCGAATAGGCTGAACTTTCCAACTGGCTGTTCTTCCGTTATTCGAAAGGTGAGACTGTACTAACCGCTTAGTTGAAGTCTTCGTATCTTTCGGCGTTTAACGATGCAAGCCAGGTTTTAAAAAAAGTAATTTGCTCTTGTGGGTCATTTGTCAGGTTTTCCTCTTCGTAATCAAAAATGTGAACTATATCCTCTGGAAGGGCGGGCTTGCTCATCGTCATTTGATAAGCGACAAGCCCAGCGCCCATTTGAGATGCCATTCTGGAAGGCATGACGTTTAATTTTGCGCCTTTGCATAGAAAGGTTAGGTGGGGAAAGTCCGATCTGACTTTTGCGAGGCAAACATATATATCTTTTCCAGAGTAGATTTTTTTGAATTTTTCGGCCTCGGAAAAAGTCAAGATAAGCTTTTCATCATCGTATTTTACAAATGCTTCTTTTTTTTGATTGTTAGTCAGGATGTATATTTTTTTAGTCTTCATTCTATTTTCCTGTTCGGATTTGGAATTGAATAGCCTACGTAGCTTCCGTCTTTCTTCATAGGGGTAACGCCTAAAATGTCCTCTGTGTGTATTCTGTGGTGAATGGCAAATTCCTTTTCTTTTGGATAGGGGGCTTGCATCCCTAATTCTGTATTTAGGTCGTGACCAGCGATACTTCTTAGAGTGTATAGATAACCTGGTTTTGTTTTGTAGCTGGTGGCGAAATTTATCCCTACCGCCTTTATAGGTGATGTACTAATGAAATTACTTGGAGGATCGTCGCTATCAATGGCATGCAAGTATAGGTCTTCACTAGCTCCCTTGCTTTTGAAGCCGTCTTTGAACACTACATCTGGCTTGGTTTTATCTCCGCGAAAAAGATACTCCTCGCTTTCATCTGGTGTCGGTTGTTTGGGTTCTGCTTTGTTGACTGACGCTTCTGCCGAAGGCTCAGCGGCGCCAATGGTTGGCTTACAGCCGTCTCCTCCCGGACAGGTATTCAACCCCAACGGATCCACCCACCCCGTCGGGTTGGGC
>NZ_JAEKFB010000030.1:0-54858 GCF_016650865.1 Pseudomonas sp. TH34 | reverse complement strand
GCCATCCCTTTCAAGGTCTGCGTTTAAAAGTCCGTTTAAGGCCATGTTTAAGTACGTTTATCCGACTTGGCCGCCTTAAGCACCCTAGCTGTTGAGACATGCGCCCGTGCTGCCTTACCTTCCAGCCACTCCTTGGGCTTGGCTACTTTGGGGCCACGAGGGCTTTTTGCTACGGACTTAGGTTTGATCATCCTTGCCAGGGCCAGCAATCGCTCTGCCAGCCCTTGCGGAGTCTTTTCAAGAGGGAAATTTTCCGCAGGCAATGCGATCTGCAAGCCTTGATAATCACTGCGAACATGCACCGCCAAATGGAAAATCGAAACCTGCCAACCCTCTGGCTGCGTTTCGCGGTGCGCCTGCTCAACGCTACGCTTGAGAACCGACAAAACGTTGTAAGCCAGGACCGCCGAGGCAAAGCCCAATAGCGCGGCTTTCGGGCTGCCAAGGCCTGTAATTTCACTGTCCAGTACCGACTCAAGGCGCTGAAACATTCCCTCGATACTCCAGCGATGACGGTATAAATCGGCTATCTGCCGGGCACCGATGGTGTCGGGCAAATTGCTCCAGAACCACATCACCAAATCACCTGAGTCATTCGCCGTTTGCAGGCTCAACTCAACACGTCGCCAGCGGCGGCCACCCTTCATTTCGATGATTTGTTCGCGAACGGTTCCGCTATCGACCGTCCCTGAGTCTTGCCACTCACTTTCCTGGACCAGGCGTGGATGCTTGCTGGGTTGGCGAACGATGAACGAAGCCCCCGTATCCTCGCAGGCTTGCAGGATGGGCAGCGTGCAATAGAGCCGGTCAGCCATCCACAACTGGCCCGCGCATGCGCGGGCCAGCAGCGGTAAAACACTGACTCGCTCACTGGCGTAGGCATCTTCCCACGGCTGAAGATCAACGACTAAATCCAGATCCGGATCGTAGGCAACTACTGAAAATCCTGGGCGCGCTGCGCCGCGCTCATTGCGCAGAGCGCCTAGACGTTTTTCAGTGGCCGGCAAGTGGTTGCCATCCACAATACGCAACTGCCAGCCGGGCAGGATCGATGAATGGCCGAGCGTTTCGACGGTTGGTATCAAACGCTCGGCACTGCCCGAAATGAGGGCGCGAAGCAGCTCGGGTTCGGTTCGCTTGATCTTGTCATAGAGTGCCGAAACACTGACCGAAAGGCCCTCCATCTTGCGCGCCGCCGCGTGCAACGACGGCCTCAAGCCCAATGAAACAAGGGACATCAGCTCAACAACGGTTGAAAACAAAAGCTCACGTGAGTACTGCCGTTGGCGGTGATCATCGAACACCTTGTCAACCCAAGCGGCATCTACTGCCTGCTCTAA
Source organism: Pseudomonas sp. TH34 (assembly GCF_016650865.1). Classification (NCBI taxonomy): domain Bacteria; kingdom Pseudomonadati; phylum Pseudomonadota; class Gammaproteobacteria; order Pseudomonadales; family Pseudomonadaceae; genus Pseudomonas; species Pseudomonas sp. TH34. Next base: position 53,518 of record NZ_JAEKFB010000030.1, on the reverse strand, counting down.
TATCAACTTGGTCATGACGCTGGCCGGAGCCTGTTTTTCAAACCGTTCTAAAACCTTTTCCCACATAGTTTCGCCGTCCTGACTGGATTGGTTAGGGGATTTTAAACCAAGACCTTGAAAGGGATGGCTCTTACAGCGGGTCACTTTTGGCAAACGCCCCAAAAGTAACCAAAAGGTCTTTGCCCCACCACTCGGTGCCTCGCCTAGGCTCGGCATGCCCGCACTCCGGCCCGGTTCCGCGGGCCGCCGCGACGGGCCATCCATGGCCCGGCGCGGCTAAACCGGCGTCCTGCCGGTTTACCCGCTCCACCGTGCCTGCTTGCGGCCATCGTGGTTGACGGGGCCCGCAGATCAAGATCAAAAGCAGATCAAAAGCAAGAGCACAGCGGCCTACCGGCCGGCTTGAGTGTTAAAAGCAAAGGCAAAGACCAAAGCGAAAGCCAAATCTGAAGCTGATGCAGCTCTGCTTTTCTGTGGGAGCTGGCTTGCCTGCGATGCAGACACCTCCGTGCATCAGGTACACCCAGTTGATGCCATCGCAGGCAAGCCAGCTCCCACATTTGAACCGTGCCCGCTTTAGATTTTGATTTGGCTTTTGCTCTTCAACACTCAAGCCGGCCGGGAGGCCGCTGTGCTCTTGCTTTTGATCTTGATCTTAGGCGCCCCGTTAAACCACGCTGGCCGAACGCAGGCTTTGGAGCGTGGGTAACCCGGCAGGACGCCGGGTTAGCCGCGCTGGGCCAAGGATGGCCCATCGTGGCGGCCCACGGTCCAAAGCCGGAGTGAGGGCACACCGAGCCTAAGCGAGGTGCCGAGTGGTGGGGCAAGAGCGTTTTGCTTACTTTTGCGCTCTTCAAAAGTGAGCCGCTGTAAGAGCGGAACCATAAGCGGCCGTTACCTAAACAACGGATATACACACACAACCCAAAAAAAGCCCCCCATTGGCCAAACCAGTCAACCAAGTTGAAAGCTTTGACCATTGCCCACCCACCGCTCTAGAGCGACTATTTCACCGGTCTACGTACCCATCCTGAAAATAAAAAACACACAGGGATTTGAAGCGATGCGTGATTACTCGGCCACCACCACCCAGTTCAACTACCAACACACCGTTGACGCCGCCCTGTCGGGCACTCTGCAGGCCCTCAACGCCTGCGTCGAATGCTGCGACCGCCACGCCTTACCCGGCCGCATCGCGCTGTTCTGGGAGGGCAAGGACGGCCGCAGCGCCACGTCCACCTTCACCCAATTACAAGACCAGGCCGCCCGCTTCGCCAACTTCCTCCTGGCCCAGGGCGTAAAGCGCGGAGACAAGGTAGCAGGCCTCCTGCCACGCACCGCCGAGTTACTGATAGTGGTACTCGCCACCTGGCGCATCGGTGCGGTCTATCAGCCGCTGTTCACCGCCTTCGGCCCCAAGGCCATCGAACACCGCCTGAACAGCTCCGGCGCAGCATTGGTGGTCACTGACGCCGTGAACCGTCCCAAACTCAATGAAGTGGCCGACTGCCCAACCATCGTCACCGTCGCCGGCCCCAACGGCGAAGGTATCGTGCGCGGCGATTTCAGCTTCTGGGCCGAACTGCCCAACTATTCCAACACCTGCGAGCCCGTATTGCTGGGCGCCGACGACCCGTTCCTGCTGATGTTCACCTCCGGCACCACTGGCCCGTCGAAATCCCTGGCAGTACCGCTCAAGGCAATCGTGGCGTTCCAGAGCTACACCCGCGACGCCGTCGACCTGCGCCCCGAAGACGCATTCTGGAACGTCGCCGATCCGGGCTGGGCCTACGGCATCTATTTCGGCGTGACCGGCCCCTTGTCCATGGGCCATCCGATCACCTTCTACGACGGCCCGTTCACCCTCGAAAGCACCTGCCGCGTCATCAACAAATACGGGATCACCAACCTCACCGGTTCCCCCACGGCCTATCGCCTGCTGATTGCCGGCGGCGAGCAGTTCGCCAAGTCGATCAAGGGCAAGCTACGCATTGTCAGCAGCGCCGGCGAGCCCTTGAACCCGGAAGTGATCCGCTGGTTCGCCGACAACCTCGGCGTGACCATCCACGACCATTATGGCCAGACTGAATTGGGCATGGTGCTGTGCAACCACCACGGCCTGGAACATCCGGTGCACGTGGGTTCCGCCGGCTTTGCCTCGCCAGGCCACCGCATCGTGGTACTGGACGACAACCACCAGGAACTGCCCGCCGGCCAGCCGGGCATCCTCGCCATTGACCGCGAACAATCGCCGATGTGCTGGTTCGCCGGCTACGACGGGGTCAAGACCAAAGCCTTCGTCGGCAAGTACTACCTCAGCGGCGATACGGTGGAGCTGAACCCCGACGGCAGCATCAGCTTTGTCGGGCGCAGCGACGATGTGATCACCACCTCCGGCTACCGAGTAGGGCCGTTCGATGTGGAAAGTGCATTGATCGAGCATCCGGCAGTGGTGGAGGCCGCGGTGGTGGGCAAGCCATGCCCGGAACGCACCGAGATCGTCAAAGCCTTTGTGGTGCTCAGCGAGCAATACCGCGCCGAGCCGGCCCTGGCCGAAGAGCTGCGCCAGCACGTGCGCAAGCGCCTGGCGGCGCACTCGTACCCACGGGAAATCGAATTTGTCAGCGAGCTGCCCAAGACCCCGAGCGGCAAGCTGCAACGCTTCATTTTGCGTAATCAGGAAATTGCCAAGGCCCAGGCGGCCACGGCGTGACCCATTCTTCAAGGAAACAGTGATGCAGATTGAGAACAAGGTTTTTCTGGTCAGCGGCGGCGCTTCAGGCCTCGGCGCGGCGACGGCCGAGATGCTCGTAGCGGCCGGTGCCAAGGTGATGCTGGTGGATTTGAACGCTGACGCAGTGGCGGCCCAGGCGCAAAAGCTCGGCGAGCAGGCCCGCAGCATAGTCGCGGATATCAGTCAGGAAGCCGCTGCTGAAGCTGCGGTGCAGGCCACGGTGGCAGCCTTCGGTGGTCTGCACGGGTTGGTCAACTGCGCCGGTGTGGTTCGCGGCGAGAAGATCCTTGGCAAAAATGGCCCTCACGTTCTGGCCAACTTTGCCCAAGTGATCAACGTCAACCTGATCGGCAGTTTTAACCTGTTGCGCCTGGCTGCGGCGGCTATCGCCGAAACCGAAGCGAATGCCGATGGCGAGCGCGGTGTGATTATCAACACGGCGTCGGTGGCGGCGTTTGACGGCCAGATCGGCCAGGCGGCCTATGCCGCCTCCAAGGGTGCGATCGCCAGCCTGACCCTGCCTGCCGCCCGTGAGCTGGCGCGCTACGGGATTCGGGTGATGACCATCGCCCCCGGCATTTTCGAAACCCCGATGATGGCTGGCATGACCCCGGAAGTGCGTGAGTCCCTCGCCGCCGGTGTGCCATTCCCGCCGCGCTTGGGCAAGCCAGGCGAGTACGCCGCACTGGTGCGGCATATCATTGAAAACAGCATGCTCAACGGCGAGGTGATCCGTCTCGACGGTGCCTTGCGCATGGCGGCCAAATAAGGAGATTTTCATGACTGATCCCATCGTTATTGTCAGCGCAGTACGCACCCCAATGGGCGGGTTCCAGGGCGACCTCAAGGGCCTGACCGCCCCGCAACTGGGGGCTGCGGCGATTCGTGCAGCGGTCGAGCGTGCCGGTATTGCCACCGATGCCGTGGATGAAGTGCTGTTCGGTTGCGTGCTGCCCGCCGGCCTCGGCCAGGCACCTGCACGTCAGGCTGCTCTAGGCGCAGGCCTGGATAAATCGACCCGCTGCACTACCCTCAACAAGATGTGTGGTTCGGGCATGGAAGCCACGATCCTGGCCCATGACTCGTTACTGGCGGGCAGCGTGGAAGTGGTCATCGCCGGTGGCATGGAGAGCATGTCCAACGCGCCGTACCTGCTGGACCGCGCCCGCAGCGGCTACCGCATGGGCCACGGCCGGGTGCTCGACCATATGTTCCTCGACGGGCTTGAAGACGCCTACGACAAGGGCCGCCTGATGGGCACCTTTGCCGAGGACTGCGCCGAGCACAACGGCTTTTCCCGTGAAGCCCAGGACGCGTTTGCCATTGCTTCCCTGACCCGTGCGCAACAGGCGATCACCGATGGCAACTTCATCGCCGAAATCGTCCCGGTGCAGGTCACCGTGGGCAAGGAGCAGAAAACCATCACCCACGACGAACAGCCGCCAAAAGCCAAGCTGGACAAGATCGCCACCTTGAAGCCGGCCTTCCGCGAAGGCGGCACGGTGACGGCGGCCAACTCCAGTTCGATTTCCGATGGCGCGGCGGCATTGCTGCTGATGCGCGAGTCTGAAGCGCAGAAGCGCGGGCTCAAGCCGCTGGCGGTGATCCATGGCCACGCGGCGTTTGCCGATGAGCCTGGCCTGTTCCCGGTCGCGCCGGTGGGGGCGATCCGTAAGCTGATGAGCAAGACTGGCTGGAACCTCGACGAAGTCGACCTGTTTGAAATCAACGAAGCCTTTGCCGTGGTCAGCCTGGTGACCATGAGCAAGCTGGAGATTCCCCACAGCAAGGTCAATATCCACGGCGGCGCCTGTGCCCTGGGCCATCCGATTGGCGCGTCCGGCGCGCGGATCCTGGTGACCCTGCTCTCGGCCCTGCGCCAGAAAGGCCTCAAGCGCGGTGTTGCGGCGATCTGCATCGGCGGCGGTGAGGCCACAGCCATGGCTGTTGAATGCCTGTACTAAGGAATTTCTATGCTCCCGAATGACGAACAACTGCAAATCAGCGAAGCCGCCCGGCAGTTCGCCCAGGAGCGGCTTAAACCGTTCGCCGCCGAATGGGACCGCGAGCATCGCTTCCCCAAGGAAGCCATCGGTGAAATGGCCGAGTTGGGTTTCTTCGGGATGCTGGTCCCGGAGCAATGGGGTGGTTGCGACACCGGCTACCTGGCCTACGCCATGGCCCTGGAAGAGATCGCCGCCGGTGACGGCGCCTGCTCCACCATCATGAGCGTGCACAACTCGGTGGGCTGTGTGCCGATCCTCAAGTTCGGCAACGACCCACAGCGAGAACAGTTCCTCAAGCCCCTGGCCAGCGGCGCGATGCTCGGCGCTTTTGCCTTGACCGAGCCCCAGGCGGGTTCCGACGCCAGCGGCCTGAAAACCCGCGCCCGGCTGGAGGGCGATCACTACGTGCTCAATGGCTGCAAGCAGTTCATCACCTCTGGGCAAAACGCCGGGATCGTGATTGTGTTTGCGGTCACTGATCCGGCTGCCGGCAAGCGCGGTATCAGCGCCTTTATCGTGCCTACCGACTCGCCGGGCTACAGCGTGGCGCGGGTCGAGGACAAACTCGGCCAGCATGCCTCCGACACCTGCCAGATCTTGTTTGAGGACTTGAAAGTGCCGGTGGCCAACCGTTTGGGCGAGGAGGGTGAAGGCTATCGGATCGCCCTGGCCAACCTCGAAGGCGGGCGCGTCGGCATTGCGTCGCAAGCAGTGGGCATGGCCCGGGCGGCGTTTGAGGCGGCCCGGGACTACGCCCGCGAGCGGGAAAGCTTTGGCAAGCCGATCATCGAGCACCAGGCCGTGGCCTTCCGCCTGGCGGACATGGCGACGCAAATCGCCGTGGCGCGGCAGATGGTGCATTACGCCGCCGCCCTGCGTGACAGCGGCAATCCGGCGCTGGTGGAGGCGTCCATGGCCAAGTTGTTTGCTTCGGAAATGGCCGAAAAGGTCTGTTCGGCAGCCTTGCAAACCCTCGGCGGTTACGGTTACCTGAGCGACTTTCCCCTGGAGCGGATCTACCGCGATGTGCGGGTCTGCCAGATTTACGAAGGCACCAGCGATATTCAACGCATGGTCATTTCACGCAATCTCTGAGGAGTATCTATGAGTTACGAAACCATTTTGCTGGACGTCCAGGGCCGTGTCGGGCTGATCACTCTCAATCGCCCGCAAGCGCTGAACGCTTTGAACGCACAACTGGTCAGTGAGCTGAACCAAGCGTTGGACAGCCTGGAGGCCAATCCGGAAATCGGCTGTATCGTGCTCACCGGCTCGAAAAAAGCCTTTGCCGCCGGCGCCGACATCAAGGAAATGGCCGAGCTGACCTACCCGCAGATCTACCTCGACGACCTGTTCAGCGACAGCGACCGCGTGGCCAACCGCCGCAAGCCGATCATCGCCGCAGTCAACGGTTTCGCCCTGGGCGGCGGTTGTGAACTGGCCTTGATGTGCGACTTCATCCTGGCCGGTGACAACGCCAAGTTTGGCCAGCCGGAAATCAACCTCGGCGTACTGCCGGGCATGGGTGGCACCCAGCGCCTGACCCGCGCCGTAGGCAAGGCCAAGGCCATGGAAATGTGCCTGACCGGGCGCTTTATCGATGCGGTGGAAGCGGAGCGCTGCGGGATTGTCGCGCGGATCGTGCCGGCGGATGAGCTGTTGGACGAAGCATTGAAAGTCGCGACCCTGATTGCCAGCAAATCGGTGCCCATCAGCATGATGGTCAAGGAAAGCGTCAACCGCGCGTTTGAAGTGAGCCTGTCCGAGGGCGTGCGCTTTGAGCGTCGGGTGTTCCATGCGGCGTTTGCCACACTGGATCAGAAGGAAGGCATGGCGGCGTTTGTGGCCAAGCGTGCGCCGGAGTTCAAGGACAAATAAACACCGTCCTGAAACGCTGAAGATCAAAAATGTGGGAGCGGGCTTGCTCGCGAAGGCGGTATTGCAGTCACCCGATGTATCGACTGATCCACCGCCTTCGCGAGCAAGCCCGCTCCCACATTGGTTCTGGGAATACCTGTTACAGCTGGTAGTTTTTCAACTCTCTGGCAATCACCATTCGCTGAATCTCGCTGGTGCCCTCGTAAATCTGGGTAATCCGCGCATCCCGGTAGTAACGCTCCACCGGGTAATCCTCCAGATACCCATAACCCCCATGGATCTGCATCGCCGACGAGCAGACCTTCTCGGCCATTTCCGATGCGAACAGTTTGGCCTGGGACGCTTCCGACAGGCACGGCTTGCCCGCACTGCGCAATCGGGCCGCGTGCAGGATCAGCAAGCGCGCCGCATTCAGGCGGGTTTGCATGTCGGCCAGCATATTCGCCACGCTCTGGTGTTCAATGATTGCTTTGTCGAACTGCACCCGGTCACGGGCGTAGGCCAGCGCTGCTTCAAAGGCGGCGCGGGCGATGCCCAGCGCCTGGGCGGCAATCCCGATGCGCCCACCTTCGAGGTTGGACAGGGCGATAGCCAGGCCTTTGCCGCGTTCGCCCAGCAGGTTGGCTTCCGGCACCGTGCATTGGTTGAGGGTGACGGCACAGGTGTCCGAGGCACGGATGCCCATTTTGTGTTCGGTACGGTCCACTACGAAGCCTGGGGTGCTGGTCGGTACGAGGAATGCCGATATGCCTTTCTTGCCCAGGTCGGGGTCGGTCACCGCAAACACAATCGCCAGTTTGGCGCGCTTGCCGTTGCTGACAAACTGCTTGGCGCCGTTGATCACCCACTGGCCTTCCCGCAGTTCGGCGCGGGTACGCAGGTTGTGAGCTTCGGAACCGGCCTGGGGTTCGGTCAGGCAGAAGCACCCGATGGCCTGGCCGCTGGCCAGTTCCGCCAGCCAGGTTTCCTTTTGTTCCTGTGAGCCGTAGTTGAGGATTGGCCCGCAACCGACTGAATTATGGATACTCATCAGCGCGCCGGTGGCGCCGTCGCCGGCTGAAATCTCTTCCACCGCCAGGGCATAGGCCACGTAATCGACGTAGGTGCCGCCCCATTCTTCGGGCACGACCATGCCCAGCAAGCCCAACTCGCCCATCTTGGCGACGAGGGCGTCGTCGATCCAGCCGGCCTTTTCCCAGGCTTGGGCGTGGGGCGCGATTTCGCCACGGGCAAAGTCCCTGGCCATGTCGCGGATCATTACCTGTTCTTCGGTAAATTCAATATCTTGCATGGCTTAGTTCCCGTTCTTGTCGAAGTCGCGGAAGAAGCTCTCGACATGATCAGCCTCCAACGCCTGGAGGGTGGGAGGGTTCCAGCGAGGGGTTTTGTCCTTGTCGATCAACAGCGCGCGCACGCCTTCGATCAAGTCGCCACGGGCGAACCATTGGCGATCCAGGTGCAACTCCAGGGCAAAGCACTGCTCCAGGGGCAGGTGGCGTCCGCGGCGCAGCATCTGCAGGGTCACAGCCATGGCCAGGGGCGAGCGGGTTTGCATCAGGCTGGCGGTGGTCAGAGCCCAGTCATGGCTGTCGGCGACGGTGACTTGCTGCAATTGCTCGACGATGCTCGGCACATCCGGCAAGGCAAAGAAGTGGTCGATGGCCGGGCGCAGCGCCGCCAGTGGCGCGTCGGGCAATTGTTGCACCGCCAGGCCGGCCAGCAGGCCTTGCAGGTCCTTGAGCGGTGAGTCGTGCCATTTCAGGCGGTCCAGGCGCTGGTCGAGGTCGGCAAGCCTGGCGCTGTCGAGGTACCAGTCTGCCAGCCCGCAATACAGGGCATCGGCGGCGCGAATCTGCACGCCGGTCACCCCGAGGTAGACCCCCAGTTCCCCGGGAATACGCGGCAGGAAATAGCTGCCGCCCACATCCGGGAAATAACCGATGGCGACTTCAGGCATTGCCAGGCGGCTGCGTTCGGTGACCACCCGCAGGTCGGCGCCTTGTACCAGGCCCATACCGCCGCCGAGGACGAAGCCGTCCATCAGCGCCAGGACCGGCTTGCGGTAGCGGTGAATAGCGAGGTCGAGGGCGTATTCCTCGACGAAGAAGTCTTGGTGGAGGGTGTCGCCGTTCTTGAAGCTGTCGTACAGCGAGCGAATGTCGCCCCCGGCGCAGAAGGCTTTTTCACCGGCACCGCGCAACACCACGGCGTACACCTCGGGGTCGTTGGCCCAGGCCTGCAGATGCCGGCTGAGGCTGCGGACCATGTCCAGGGTAATGGCGTTAAGGCCGGCGGGGCGATTGAGGGTCAGGTGGCCTATGTGGTTGCGTACGTGCGCCAGGACCTCGTCGTGCACGAGCCCGGCGCTGCTTGCTTCGGATGAAACCTGAGCAGTCATCTCTAACTCCCTGCTTTTATTGTTCTTTATCAAGATGTTCGTAGGCGAACCATCTCGCGATCGTACCAGTGCAAATTTGCCCAGTACAAGTCGGAATCATGCAGGTCGTTTTTGCATTTTTGCCCTAGGGAGGATGCCGGCCCTAGCGTTGGAAAACCGCGCCGATCGTCCGTCGCCGGGCATAGCGTTCGCTGGCCTGGATCAGTTCTTCCAGTTCCTGCGGTGTCACGTCCAGGAACTGCTCGCGCTCGGCCAGGGCCTGCTTGAGGTCTTCGGCGCTGATGCCTGGGTTTTCGATGGCCGTTGGCATGAAGTTCGGCGCAGCGGGCTCGCTGGCTCCCTTGGGATAACGCGTGCGGGTTGCGTTGTTATAGGCCAGTGCACAGGCCAGCAAGGCAGCGGCGCCCAGCATCACTGCGCCCAGTTCGTGCCAGCCGATGGCAATGGACGCGGGATCAGCCAGCACCAGGCTCATCGCCAGCCCGCCCGCCGGTGGGTGCAGGCAGCGCAGCCAGCAGATCAGGATTACGGTCATCCCGGCGGCCAGGCATGCGCTGCCCAATGTGCGTCCCAACACCCGCGCCACCAGCAGTGCAACGACCCCGGCACACAGGTAGCTGCCAATGATCGACCAGGGCTGGGCCAACGCGCCGGAAGACACGGCAAACAGCAGCACCGCCGAGGCCCCCAGCGGACCTATAAGGTGCAAGGCGACCTCCATACCAAACACCTGGGCGCACACCCAGACACTGAACAGGGTGCCTAACGTCATGCCGATGGCGGCACGACTCCATTCGGCGGGGCGGGTATTGATGGCAGCGGGTAACCAGCGAGCGAGCATTGACGGGCGATCCATAAAAAACGGGCAAAAAAAAGGCTTGTCTGGTTTCCCGGAAAAGCCTTTCAAAACAGTTCCTGCATTTGGGGGAGGAACCTGCGCAGTGTGCCAATCGGACAAGGTTGCCGCCAATGCATATTAATGCAGGTCAAGTGCAGTATTTTTGCAGTAAAGCGTCTCAGCCAGCCGGTATCAGGCGGATTGGGGGCGGCAGGGGGCTGCCGATCTTGCCCAGTACCCGATCATTGGTTTCCTCATTGATCAGCAGGTTCTGTACGTTTTCCCGCAGTGAGGGATCGTTGGCCAGAGGCCCCTTGAGTACTACCAGTGCATCGCGCAGTTCCATGAGCCTATCCAGTTTTGGTTGGAGGATGTAACTCACATTTACCGTGTCGCGAGATAACGGCATAGCAGTGTCAGAGAGGGAGGGGGCGGGCAATCGATGGTCGGACACAGAACATTCCTCTAAATGAAATAAACGGCAGCGCTAAGTGCTGTTTAAAACGTATTTATTGTTATCGCGGCTGTTTCTTTAATCGGGTACTTCACGATAGATGGCTTGCTATTACGGTCGCCGAATTTCGTACGACAGTAACAGGGCGGCCCTGCACCGCACCTTTGGCACTTCTGAGAATAGTTAGAAGGTATTAAATAAATAACTCACTTTGCAGGCGAGTCTACAGTTGGTGACTTGGAGCGGGAAGGGGGCGTGCATCGGCGCATGCGGATAGATGCGTAGGATTTTTCCCGATAGTTACAAACCGAAAAGTTTCGAAGTTTTATGGGTAAAGAAGTTTCTTACATGCACTTGGACTTATAACTACGGATTGTACTGGCACGGGATAAGCAGCCTGTGCCGCTTATCCCGTTAGCAAGTATCAAGGTTGCGCGGGTTTGGTCAAATGCAGCAGCACATAGGGGTTCTTGTCGAACTGGCCGGTCAGCACCGGTTCCAGTGAGCGGATACGCGGATCGCTCAAGGCCTCGTAGTCCGCCTGGCTCATGATCAGCCAGGCAGGCGCCTGGATTGGCGCCAGTTCGGCGGGCAACTGGGTAAACAACGGCACCTGGTCGCAATCGAGGTTGACCATGAACTTGATGGCTTTCGCGTCCTTGCCCAGTGCGTGCAGCACCAGCGGTGCTCGTTCTTGCTGGATGAGCGTGTGGGCCTGGAGGGTAAAGGTGCGCGTGTCATACAGACGACGCTCCAGGGGTTCGACCATCACGATATAGGCGAGCCATACCGCGAGTACGGCAGAGAAAGCCGGCCCCAGGTAGCGAAGGCGTCGGTTGAACAGCAGTCCCAGCGCCAGAGTCTGGAGCGCGATCAGCAGCCCGAACACCGGATTGAGACTACCCATCTGCTCAGGGAAGCGATGACGCGCCACGAACAACCCTGCGATCAGCAGACCCGGAATGACCGTCCACAGCGCCAGCATCAGCCAGCGCAACCCGGCGAACAGTTTTCCGCGGGATACCTGGAATGGATACGCGGCAATGATCGCCGCCATGGGCAGCATCGGCAGTACATAGCGGGCCTTTTTCGCCTGGGGCACCGAAAGGCCGATCATCACGATCAAGCCGGCGGCCAGGCAATACAGCACCAGTTTCAGTGCCGGACCCTTGTCGTCGCGACCGCCGGCAACAATCGCAATCAGCGCCAGTATGGCCAATGGATAGGCAGGCGCGTAATTGCCCATTGAGCTGGCGAAGTAATACAGCTTGCTGCTGGAGCCTTCGGTACCGTCCATGCGGCCGAGGAACTGCATGCGGATCACGTCCTGCATGAATGCCTCACCGCCACTGAGCTTGGCCAGCAGCAACAACAGGCCGACACACGCCGCCAGCAACGCCAGCGCCAACAGGCCAAAACTGAACAACTGCCGCCATTGACGATTGATCAGGTAATAGCTGCACAGCATGCCGGTGGGAATCACCAGGCCGATCGGCCCACGGATCGCGAACCCCAGGATCAGCAGCAGGAACAGCCAGTGCAGGCGTTTGCCGGCGCCGAAGTGGTCATGGGCATAACCCAGGTAAAACACCGCCAGGGCCACGGCGGCCAGCATCTGGTCGAGGGACACCGCGCGGGTTTCGCTGATGAAGGTACTGCTGAGCAGCAGCACCGCAATGCTCAGCAACGCCCAGCGCCGGGAGTAGGGCGCGGTCAGCCGGTAGATCAGCACCACGATCAGCGCCGAAGCAATGGCCGTTGGCAGCCAGGCCGTCAGGCTGGTGACCTGCCCAAGGGGCAGGGACAGCAGCCAGGTCATCAGCGTCGAGGTGGCCAGGTAATCGGCATAAGGTTGCCCGTACGTTGTCGGGAAGAACCCCGGCCCATGGCGCAGCATCTCCTGGGCGAACAGCACGAAGCGCGAATCAAAACCGATGATGGCCTGGTTCCAGTTGCCTGCGATAAACAGGACCAGTGCCAGGAGCCCCAGCACCCAAGAGTGTCGGCGGATCGTCGGGCTGAGCAGGGGCGGATGGGCTTTGTCCACGTCTTAGGCTTCCTCGGCCTGAGGCACCCAGTTTTGCTGGGGGATAGGCAAGTTGCAGGAGTCGCCGCGGCCCATCGGGAAGTACTGGATGCCTTTACGCGCCAGGCGTTCACCGTCGTACAGGTTGCGACCGTCGAAGATCACCGGGGTTTTCAGGCGCTGCTGGATCAAGTCGAAGTCCGGTGCCTTGAACTGCTGCCATTCGGTGCAAATGATCAGGGCGTCGGAGCCGCTCAAGGTGGATTCCGGGGTGCCCATCAGCATCAGGCGCGGGTCATCGCCGTAGATGCGTTGGGTTTCCTGCATGGCTTCCGGGTCAAACGCGCGCACATTGGCGCCGGCGGCCCACAAGGCTTCCATCAGTACCCGGCTGGGGGCATCGCGCATGTCGTCGGTGTTGGGCTTGAACGCCAGGCCCCACAAGGCGAACGTTTTGCCCCGCAGGTCGCCCTTGAAGAACGCGTTGGCACGCTCGAACAGCTTGCTCTTCTGGCGCTGGTTGATGGCTTCCACGGCTTCCAGCAGGTCGCTGGAGCAGTTGGCAGCCTTGGCGCTGTGGATCAGGGCGCGCATGTCCTTGGGGAAGCACGAGCCGCCATAACCGCAGCCCGGGTAGATAAAGTGGTAGCCGATCCGCGAGTCGGCACCAATGCCCAGACGCACAGCTTCGATGTCGGCGCCCAAGTGTTCGGCCAGTTCGGCGATCTGGTTGATAAAGCTGATCTTGGTGGCCAGCATGCAGTTGGCGGCGTACTTGGTCAGTTCGGCGCTGCGCAGGTCCATGAAGATGATGCGGTCGTGGTTGCGGTTGAACGGTGCATACAGTTCGCGCATCACGTCGCGCACTTCTTCACGCTCGCAGCCGATGACGATGCGGTCCGGACGGCGGCAGTCGGCAACGGCCGAGCCTTCCTTGAGGAATTCCGGGTTGGAGACGATATCGAATTCCAGATGACGGCCGGCAAGGTGCAGGGCTTTTTCCATGTGCGCGCGCAAGGTGTCGCCGGTGCCGACGGGCACGGTGGATTTTTCCACCAGGATCACCGGGTCGATGCGGTGGCGCGCCACGGCATCGCCTACGGACAGCACGTATTTCAAGTCGGCCGAGCCGTCTTCGTCCGAAGGGGTGCCCACGGCGATAAACAGCACTTCACCGTGTTCAACGGCGAGTTTTTCGTCATAGGTAAACGTCAGGCGACCGCCTTCGAGGTTTTCCTTGACCATGGCCGCCAGGCCCGGCTCGAAGATGCTTACGTGGCCTTGTTGCAGCAACTTGACCTTTTTCTCGTCAACGTCCATGCAGATGACATCGTGGCCGACTTCGGCCAACACGGTGGCCTGTACCAGACCGACGTAACCGCTACCAAATACACTGATTTTCATGGGGCATTCCTGGGACTTGTGGTGCTAGCACGACGAGAGTTGATAGTCAGAACTCCGAGAATGACCAAGGCCACACCCGCAGTTTTTGAAACGGAAAAATGTTCGTTGAAGACCGGCAGGCTGGCAGCCAGCAGGTACACCAGCGCGTAGCTGATGCTGAGCAGCGAGTAGGCCCGCCCCAGCGGCAAATCTTTCAGTGCGCCGAGCCAGCAGAGCATCGACAGGGCATAGGCGATGATCGCCAGGATCACCACGCCCAGTGCGCCGAGGTCGATGGCGCCGGTGTTGAGTGCTGTCAGCCATTCAGTGGGCAGCGGCAGGCGCGTCATGCTCCAGCGCATGCCCAACTGGGCACCGCTGACCAGTGCAACGCTGCCCAGGGCCAGGGCAAAACCGCGAGCGCGACTCATACCTGGCGTCCCAGCAGCACTACACCGGCAATCACCAGCAGCACACCGAACCAGTGGCGGCCATCGATGTGTTCGTGGAACACAAAGCGCGCTACCAGGGTGACCAATACAAAGTTGAGGCTGAGCATCGGGTAGGCGATGCCGACTTCCAGGCGTTGCAGCACCAGCAGCCACACCAGCAAACCCAAACCCAGGCACACCAGCGCCGACCACAGCCACGGCGAACGCAGCTTCAAGGCCCAGCCATCCGGCTGGTCACGCCAGCCTTCAACTGCAAACTTCTGGGACACTTGGCCCATGCAGGTCAACAGGCAAGCGCCCAACAACAGCAGCAACGTGGTCATGGCGTACTCTGCGGGAAGATCAGGATCACGATATTGCCCTGCTCGTAGCGCTTGCCGTCTTTGGGCAGCAGGTCCACTTCCTGACGCTCGTCGTCACCCTTGACCCGCATCACCACGCCCACCGAACCTTGTTTGCGCGCATCGATCATCCATTGCTGGACGCTGGCGGCATCGATCTTGCGGTAAGCGGTGTCCGGGAAGGCAATGCCGTATTTCACTTCGCCAACGGTGTTGTAAAGCATCACTTCAGGCCGCTGCAGACGCCACGACAAGGCCGATGCGGCACCGAGGTCGTTGCTCAGCAGTGCGGTGGTCGGCTGCAACTCCTGGAGGTGATCAATGATGAACTGGTCCGGGGTCTTGTTATAAACCACCGAGTGCGGCAACGCGGCCGGCACCAGCGCCACCAGCAACCAACTGCCAATCACCGGTGCGGCCCACATCTGCAATGGGCGGGCGGCCTGCAGCAGGTTGGCGATGATCCAGCCGAACAGGAAGACGAACACCAGCACCAGGCTTAAGGTTTCCTGGCCGTGCTCATACACCGGCTTCTTCAATTGGAACCAGGTCAGGGCCAGCAGCCCCAGCACGCCAATGACCAGGTTCAGCCAGCCATTGATGCGCAGTACGCGGCCACGGGCCTGGGCCAGTTTGTCGGCCAGGGTGTGCCCCATCAGCAAAGCGAGAGGCAGCAGGCACGGCATGATGTAGGACGGCAGCTTGCCCTTGGCCAGGCTGAAGAACGCCAAAGGCATCAGCAACCACAGCAGCAGGAAGGCGATTTTGCCGCTGCGCTTTTCCAGCCAGGCCTGTTTGGCGGTGGAGGGCAGTAACGCCATCCATGGCAGGCTGAACGCCACCATCAGCGGCAGGTAGTACCAGAAGGGCTCGGAGTGCTGGGCGTCTTCGCCGGCAAAGCGCTGGATGTGCTCGTGCCAGAAGAAGAAGTTCCAGTAGTCCGGCTCCTGGGCATGCACCATCAGCGCCCAAGGCAGGCTTACGACGATCGCCACTGCCACGGCCACCAGGCCATAGGTGAGCAGTTCACGAAAGCATTTTTGCCAGATCACGTAGGGCAGGGCGATCAGTACTGGCAGCAGCCAGGCGAGGAAGCCCTTGGTCATGAAGCCCATGCCGCAGGCGAACCCGAGCAGGGCCCACGACCCCAAGCGGCCACGGGGGGTGCTGCTGTCGAAGCAGAACCACAGGGCAGCGCCGGTCAGGTTGACCCAGAAGGTGAACTGCGGGTCGAGGTTGGCGTAGCCCGCCAGGAAGGCGACGCTGACAAAACTCATGTACAGCACGGCGCTGACCAGGCTCTTGCGCGGGTCGTTCCACAACCGCCGGGCCACGCCGTACACCAGCAGGATGCTCAAGCCGGTGCTCAAGGCCGAGGCGAAACGCACGCCGAACAGGTTCTGGCCGAAAATCGCCTGGCCCAGCGCGATCATCCAGTAGCCGGCCGCCGGTTTTTCGAAATAGCGAATCCCCATGAAGTGCGGCGAGGCCCATTTGCCGGTCAGCAGCATTTCCTGGCTGATCTGCGCGTAACGGGTTTCGTCGGGGATCCACAGTCCATGGGTGGTCAACGGGATCAGGTAGAACACCCCGAAAGCCAGCAGGAGCAGGGGCAGGGCCCAGCGCCGGATCATGCCTTTTGCACTCCGAGCCAGCCTTCACGGCCGCTCAGCACGCCGCGCACCAGCTGTTGCCGGGGCAGGGTGGTCAGGTCGGCGGGCAACAGGTCGCCCAACGGTTTGAACTCGATGCCGCGCTGCCCTGCCTGGGCGAGCAACTGGCGAAAATCATTGGCCATCAGAATCCCTTCTACTTCTGCGTGGATCGTATAGACGTTGAGCTTCGACGGCTTGAAGCGGTCGAGGATGTAACTATTGAAATCCTTGGCGGCCACCACCGGGCCCACGACTTCGTCGAAGGTCGGCATGTCCACCGGAATTTGGGGCGTGCCGGCACTGCCATCCGCCAAAGTTGGCCGGAACAGGCTGGTACCACGGCAATCGCTGTTGTAGCGGAAGTTGAACTGTTGCTTGGCTTGCACCACGCGCTCATCGGCACGCCAACCGGCGGCGGCTGAACAGTCGATGGGCTCACCGAGGATATCGTTCAAGGTGTCGACGCCACGGCGAATCTGCTCGATCAGCTGTGCATCGCTCCAGCGCCCGGTGTTGGCTTGCCAGCCATGGTGGTCCCAGGCGTGCAGCCCGACTTCATGCCCGGCAGCCTTGGCCAGGCGCATCAAGTGCCCCAGGTCGCGACCGATGGGTTTGCCCGGCCAGGCGGTGCCGGCCAGCAAAATGTCCCAGCCGTACAAGCCGGCAGCGTTGGAGCGCAGCATCTTCCACAGGAATTGCGGGCGGATCAGGCGCCACAAGTGGCGCCCCATGTTGTCCGGCCCGACGCTGAAGAAAAAGGTCGCCTTGACCCCGGCTTCATCCAGCGACTCCAATAACCGTGGCACCCCTTCACGGGTGCCTCGGTAGGTGTCGACGTCGATGCGTAGACCTGCCTGCATCAGCGCTTGTCCGCGATTTCGAGCATGGCTTCACGCAGGAAGAAATCCAGAGTGTTGCCGATGGTTTCGCTCATCTCGACGGTAGGCTCCCAGTTCAGCAGGCGCTTGGCGTTTTCGATGCTTGGCTTGCGGTGAGCCACGTCCTGGTAACCGGTGCCGTAGAACGCCTTGCTCTCTACGTCGCGGAAACCGGCAAACGGAGGGAAGTTGCTGCGCAGCGGGTGAGCTTCGAACTGACGCAGCAGTTCTTCGCCCAACTGACGGATGCTGGCTTCGTTTTCCGGGTTGCCGATGTTGATGATCTGACCGTTGCAGTTATCGTTGTCGTTATCGATGATGCGGGCCAGGGCTTCGATACCGTCAGCGATGTCAGTGAAGCAACGCTTCTGCTCGCCACCGTCGAACAGACGGATCGGCGTGCCTTCCACCAGGTTCAGGATCAGCTGGGTGATGGCGCGGGAGCTGCCGATACGGGCCGAGTCCAGGCGGTCGAGGCGCGGGCCCATCCAGTTGAATGGACGGAACAGGGTGAACTTCAGGCCTTTGTCGCCGTAGGCCCAGATCACGCGGTCCAGCAGTTGCTTGGAGACCGAGTAAATCCAGCGTTGCTTGTTGACCGGGCCCACCACCAGGTTGGAGGTGTCTTCGTCGAAGTACTGGTCCTGGCACATGCCATACACTTCGGACGTCGACGGGAAGATCACGCGCTTGTTGTACTTCACGCAGTAGCGAACCAGTTTCAGGTTCTCTTCGAAGTCCAGTTCAAAGACGCGCAGCGGGTTGCGGGTGTATTCGATCGGAGTGGCAATGGCCACCAGCGGCAGGACCACGTCGCACTTCTTGATGTGGTACTCGATCCACTCGGAGTGAATGCTGATGTCGCCTTCCACGTAGTGGAAGTTCGGGTGGCTGCGCAGGCGCTCGATGGCGTCGGAGCCGATGTCCAGGCCGTAGATTTCGTAGCGGTCGTCACGCAGCAGGCGCTCGGACAGGTGGTTACCGATGAAACCGTTCACACCCAGGATCAGCACGCGGGTACGGCGTGGCTTGCGGCCGGACTCGGCGCCGCGCAGGACGGAACCGTCCACCAGGCCCAGTTCATCAGCCAGGGACGGGCCGGCCAGGTACAGGCCGTTTTCGTTGCGCTGGCCGAACTTGACCACCAGGGAGTCTTCACCGCAGGCGATGCGCAGCGGGTTGACGCTGATCACGCGGCCTGGTGCCAGGCCTTCGTTGCCTTTGACGACTTCAGCACTCCAGACGATCAGCTTGTGCTCGCCCACGGCGCAGAAGGCGCCCGGGTACGGTTGGGTAACGGCGCGAACCAGGTTGAACAGCTCTTCAGCCGGTTTTTTCCAGTCCAGCTTGCCGTCAGCTGCGGTGCGACGACCGAAGTAGGTGGCTTTGCTTTCGTCTTGGGCGGTTTCGGTCAGCTTGCCTTGAGCCAGCTGCGGCAGGGCGTCACGCAGCAGGCTGGTGGCCGCGTCACGCAGTTTGGCGTGCAGGGTCAGGCCGGTGTCGGTGCGGTCGATCACGACTTTCTGCTGGGCCAGGATCGCGCCGGCATCGGCACGCTTGACCATGCGGTGCAGGGTCACGCCGGTTTCGGTTTCGCCGTTGACCAGTACCCAGTTGGCCGGTGCGCGGCCACGGTATTGTGGCAGCAGGGAGCCGTGCAGGTTGAACGCGCCTTTCTTGGCGGTGGCCAGCAGGGCTTCGCTCAGCAGGTTGCGGTAGTAGAACGAGAAGATGTAGTCCGGGTTCAGCTTGGCGATGCGCTCGATCCACAGCGGGTGGTTGGCGTCCTCCGGGGCGTGCACCGGGATACCGTTGCGGGCGCACAGTTGGGCGACGGAACCGTAGAAATTGTTTTCCTTGGGATCATCGGCATGGGTGAACACGGCAGCAATTTCGTAACCCGCATTGAGCAGGGCTTCGATACCAGCACAGCCAATATCGTGGTAAGCGAAGACAACAGCTTTTGAATTCATGACGAAACCTGATCGGAAGGAGAAGTAGAAGTGTGGGAGGAGGTCAGGCCATCGACCGTAAAGGTCTCGGCCGGTGCTGCCGGTTGGTTGCGCAGCACTTTTTCAATAAAGAACCGTGGGCGGGCCCGGACGTCACTGTACATGCGGCCCAGGTATTCACCCAATAGGCCCATGCCGATGAACTGGCCGCCGGTAAATACAAACAGTACGGCGAACAGGACGAAGGTACCGTCGCCGGCCCAGCCTGCGCCAAAGGCCAGGCGCAGAATGATCAGCGCAAAGGCGAAGAGCATGCCCAGCGCCGCCATGCTGAAGCCGACGATGCTCAACAGGCGCAATGGCGTGGTGGTCATGCAGGTCAGCAGGTCGAACATCAGGCTGATCAGGCGCATCGGGCTGTATTTGGATTCGCCATGTTCACGCTCGGCGTGATGCACCAGGATTTCCGTGGTGTGCCGCGCGAAGCTGTTGGCCAGGATCGGGATAAAGGTGCTGCGTTCGCGGCAGGCCAGCATCGCGTCGACGATGGTGCGACGGTAAGCGCGCAGCATGCAGCCGTAGTCGCTCATGGCCACGCCGGTGGAGCGCTGCACGGCGAGGTTGATCAGGCGCGACGGCCAGCGGCGGAAAGCCGAGTCCTGGCGATTGTTGCGCACGGTGGCAACTACGTCGTAGCCCAGGGCGGCTTGTTCGACTAAACGCGGGATTTCTTCCGGCGGGTTCTGCAGGTCGGCGTCCAGGGTGATCACGACGTCGCCCCGGCAATGCTCGAAGCCGGCCATGATCGCGGCGTGCTGGCCGTAGTTGCGGTTGAGGATCACCGCCACCACGTTGCTGCCTTCGAGGGCGGCGGCGTCTTCCAGCAATTGCGCAGAATTGTCGCGGCTGCCGTCATCCACCAGGATGATTTCGTATTCGTAAGCCAGCTGCTTGCAGGCGGCCATGGTGCGGCGCAGCAGCTCAGGCAGGCTTTCTTGTTCGTTGTAGACCGGGATAACGATCGACACGCAATGAATTGGATAGGGTTTCAAAGATTCATTACCTCGGGGGTTTAGAGCAACTTGGAGCGTAAAGACAGCAGTTATCGTCAGCCTTGGATGCCAGGCATCCGGTCAAAGATAGCGTTGATTTGTGGCATTCATTCGACAGTCCTGACAGGTCACAGTGGGTCTTCCATGGGTTATGTGAGTAAAGACCAAAACGCTCAAAGGTAAAGCGGAATCAACGAGTTAACCTGCAAAGTACGGTTCGTTCTCAAGTCGTGCCGCCAAGATTAAGCGCAAAAATGTTCAACGAATATGAAACGCAGATGAAAAAGTCGTTTTTTTGGCAGGTAGACAGCTAGGGTTCAGGTAAACAACAGAACCATGGACAACGCCGTCGTTGGCCCCTGCAGACTGGATAGTGGCCTTTTCCTGCGCGCGGGTTCATTCCTGAAGAATCTTCTCTGCAATGCCGTGCAAGTGCCGGTAAAGTAAGCCATCTCTTGCCAGGGCAGTCGGATGAATAGCGTGCAGCGTTTACGGCCAATGTTGATGGTGTTGTTGATGACGGTGGCCTGGGCCACGAGTGTGCGGGCCGATGACGGCGTGGCACTGACGGCCATCGACCAGGTGCCCGATGGCGTAGAAGTGCGGGGTAAACAGGTCGGCGCCTTCACCTGGAGCGATAAACAGGGCAAGAATCTGTTGGTGCTCGCTGAGCAAGTCAGCGAACGCGACGACGACGGCGCGCAGTCCGCCTTTGTCTATGCGGCCCAGTACCTGCTCGACGGTGACCGGCCCAAGCGCCTGTGGATGCTCTACGACGACGTGCAGCATTGCGAGTTCGACGCCGGGGCGCACTACAACACCGACGCCACCAAGGTCACCGACCTGCTGGGT
Source organism: Pseudomonas sp. TH34 (assembly GCF_016650865.1). NCBI lineage: Bacteria > Pseudomonadati > Pseudomonadota > Gammaproteobacteria > Pseudomonadales > Pseudomonadaceae > Pseudomonas > Pseudomonas sp. TH34. Next base: position 32,619 of record NZ_JAEKFB010000030.1, on the reverse strand, counting down.
GACGGCATCAGTCAGGTCACGGTGGGGTATAGCCGCACCTGCACCAGCGATGTCAGCCCCAATGATTTCAAGCTGATCATGCACATCGGCAAGTCGCAGAAGTACCGCCTGCGTGGCATCGACCGCTATGGTGCCAGCTGGTGGGATGAAGATGCCGGCGCCCTGCAAGGCATGCCGTTGCCCAAGGATTGCAGCATCGCCGCCCAGCAAGCGCTGGTCAGCCAGTACAAGGAGCAAGGCACCGAGCTGCCACTTCCGGGCTGTTATGGCGACGAGGAAGACTTTGCCAAGGCGCCCAAACCGTACCTGGAGTTCATGCGCCAGCACTGGTTTGCCTTGATGCAGAAGCAGGACACCGACTGGAGCCAGCAGCAGACACCCGCCCCGGCGGAAGACGATCAGGAATAGCCCCTGGGGATTGACCTGCGCTAGACTCGGTGCTCGCCAATTCACTAAATATGTCGATTAAACAAATGGTTAGTCGACATATTTAATCCAAAGGCTGATCTTCCTTGACTGAGTCTACCCGCAACCCGCTGACCCTTTACCTCACCCGCCTGGCACCCTCCAGCCAGCTGACCATGCGCTACGTGCTGCAAGACGCCGCCGACCGCCTGGGCTTTGAAGACATCAACCTCGAAGACATCGACTGGCACCTGCTGCAGCCTGAACACGTCATGGCCCTGGTGGCGGCGTTGCGGGAAGACGGTTATGCGCCGAACACCTCATCGCTGTACGTCAACGCCGTGCGTGGGGTGATGAACGAGGCCTGGCGCATGAGCCTGATCAGCCAGGATCACCTGTTGAAGATGCGTTCGGTCAAGGCCATGGCCGGCACGCGGCTGAGCCAGGGCCGCAACCTGCGGCGTACGCTGATTCGTGAGTTGATGGAGGTCTGCGCCGCCGACCCGCGTCCCCAGGGCCTGCGGGACGCAGCGGTGATCGGGATCCTGTATGGCTCGGGCATGCGCAAGTCGGAGTCGGTGAATATCGAGTTGGGCCAGGTCAATTTTGACGAGCGCAGCCTGCAGGTCACCGGCAAGGGCAACAAACAACTGATCAAGTACGCGCCGGCCTGGGCCTTCGCCAAGCTGGAGGCGTGGCTGGAGTTCCGTCGCAGCCAGTTGAAACCCGGTGAGCAGGACGACAGGTTCCTGTTCAACCGCATTCGCCGGGGCAGCCACATCACCCGCGAGCGCATCACCAAGCACGCGATTTACTACATCGCCCGTCAGCGCGGGGAACAAGTCGGCGTGAAAATCATGCCCCATGATTTCCGCCGTTCGTTCATCACCCGGGTGATCGAAGAGTACGACCTGTCCATCGCCCAGAAGCTGGCGCACCACACCAATATCCAGACCACCGCCAACTATGACGTGCGTGACGACAACGAACGCCGGCGGGCAGTGGATCGATTTGATTTGTAGCGTCCTCGCAAAAAAAGATTGAATATTCACACCTAATGTTATTTAAATAACAAAACAAGAGCGCCACGACCTGCCTGGCCGTGCCGTAACAAGGTGGAATAGCAATGGGCAAGATCGCAGTCATCGGCAGCAATATGGTGGATTTGATTACCTATATCGACCGCATGCCGGTCCAGGGCGAAACCCTGGAAGCGCCGGGCTTTGCCCTGGGTTGCGGCGGCAAAGGGGCCAACCAGGCGGTGGCGGCAGCCAAGCTTGGGGCGGATGTGTTGATGCTCAGCAAAGTCGGTGACGACATGTTTGCCGATAACACACTGGCCAACTTCCGGCGTTTTGGTATCGACACCCGTTACGTACAGCGGGTGCCCGGCGTGTCCAGCGGCGTGGCGCCGATTTTCGTGCGGGCCGACTCCCACAACAGCATTTTGATCGTCAAGGGCGCCAATGCGCATTTGCTACCGGCGGATATCGACGCGGCGGCCGCCGACCTGCGCGAGTGCACGCTGATCGTGCTGCAACTGGAGATCAATCTGCCGACGGTCTACTACGCCATCGAATTCGCTCACCGCCACGGCATCGCCGTGCTGCTCAACCCGGCGCCGGCGTTGGCCGGGTTGAGCGCTGAGCACTTGGCGCAGCTGGATTTCCTGGTCCCCAACGAATCCGAACTGGCGTTGATTACCGGCAAAACCGTGGACTCGCCGGACTCGGCCCGCGCTGCCGCACGAACCCTGGTGGCCAGCGGCATTCGCCACGTGATCGTCACCCTCGGCGAACACGGTGCGTTGTACGTGGGCGAGGAGGGTGAATTCGAGGTGCCGGGCCAGCGGGTCGACGCCCGTGACACCACCGGCGCTGGTGACGCTTTTATCGGTTGCTTCGTTCAGCACTGGAGCCGCGACGGCCAGATCCGTTATGCCATGGAGCAGGCGGTCGCGTATTCGGCGTGTTCGGTGATGGCGCTGGGTACCCAGACCTCTTATCCCGACAGCGAAGCATTCGCCCGCTTCCAGCAACAGCGCTAACACCCTCTACCCAGCCCGGAGAACAATAATGAACAAACCTGCGCTGCAACAGACGCCCGATGGTTTCTATCTGAACCGCACGCCCTGGTTCGCCTTTATCCTGCTGTGCAGCATCTTTGCCTTGTGGGCGGCTGCAGCGAGCATGAATGACGTGCTGATCGCCCACTTCAAAAAGGCGTTTTTGCTCAGTGATTTCCAGACCGCCTTTGTGCAGTCGGCGTTTTACCTCGGTTACTTCTTTGTTGCGATTCCGGCGGCGATGGTGGTTCGTCGGTTCAGCTACAAGACCACGATCCTGATCGGCCTGCTGCTGTACATGTTCGGCTGCCTGTTGTTTTTCCCGGCCGCGTCTACGGCCAAGTACGGGATGTTTTTGCTGGCGCTGTTCGTGATTGCCGCCGGCCTGTCGTTCCTGGAGACGGCGTGCAACACCTACTCGACGCTGATGGGCCCACGGGAAACCGGGACCCGGCGCTTGAACATCTCCCAGACCTTTCACCCGTTCGGCGCGATGGCCGGGGTGTACGTGGGCAGTTTCGTGATGTTCAAGGACACCGACGCCACCACTCAACAACTGAAACAGATGAGCGTCTCCGAGGCGGCGGTGCAGCAGCTGCAGATGATTCAGTCCACCTTGTTGCCCTACAAGTGGATGATCGCTGTGTTGGTGCTGATGTTTATCCTGATCGCCATTACCAGGTTCCCGGCCTGCAAGGGCAATAAGTCGGCCGACAGCAAGCCCGGGAGCCTGCGTCAAAGCCTGGGACGGTTGTGGCGCAACCCGCGCTTTACCTTTGGCGTACTCGCGCAGTTTCTCTATGTGGGCGCGCAGGTAGGTGTGTGGAGCTTCACCATCCGCCTGGCCATGCAAATGGGTGGCATGAATGAACGCAGTGCTTCATGGTTTCTGCTGACCACTTTTGCCGCGTACTTTGTCGGCAAGATGATCGCCAACTTGCTGATGCGCCGACTACACCCGGCCAGGGTCCTGGCGATTTACGGCGTGCTGTGCATCGTGCTGCTGGCCTACACCATTCTGGTGCCGAATATTTCGGCAGTGTACGCAGCGGTGGGCGTGAGCATTTTCCTCGGCCCTTGCTGGCCGACCATTTATGGCTTGACCATCGATGGCCTGGGTGAAGACACCGGCGTCGGCGGTTCCTTGCTGGTGATGAGTATTGTCGGCGGCGGGGTGATTCCGATCTTCCAGGGCCTGTTGTCCGACGCCAGCGGGGGCAACATGCAGTTGGCCTACAGCGTGCCGTTGCTGTGCTTTATCGTGATCGTAATCTATGCGGTCAAATGCCTGCGCCAGTCAGACACAGCCCCGTTGGGCGCGGCAGCGGTGGTGGCCTCATGAACACGCATATCCCGCTGTATCGCGCGGTATTTACCGAGCAGGAAAAGATCCTGTTGCAGTCCGGGGATTTCAAGGTCAGCGCCTGGACCTATCCGTCCGGCGTGCTGGCCGTGAGCCTGGAGAACAGCCGTGGGCGACTGGTGGTATTGCCTTATCAGGGGCAGATGATCTGGTCGGCACTCTTCGACGGCCGCGACCTGACCATGAGCAACCTGTTCGAACAGCCTCGGCCCAGCCCGACGATTATCGATACCTACGGCTGCTTCATGTTTCACAGTGGCCTGCTGCGTAATGGTTGCCCGGCGCCGGATGATACCCATGCCTTGCACGGCGAAATGCCTTGTGCGCCCATGGACACGGCCTGGCTGGAAATAGGCGAGGGTTTTGTGCGCCTGGGCGGCTCGCACCAATACGCCAAGGGGTTCGGTGATCGTTACCGGGCGTGCCCCAGCGTGACACTGCACGCCGATTCGGCCGTGTTCGATATCGACATGGACGTGACCAACCTGGCCGGCAAGCCCATGGACCTGATGTACATGGCTCACATGAACTACGCCTATGTGGCCGGAGGCCGGTTCGTCGAGCCGCTGGGGATGCAGCGCCTGCGCCTGCGCACCAGTGTGCCGGACCACGTCAAGCCGACGCCTGACTGGACTGCCTACATGGCGCAGCTGGCCGAACATCCAGCCCAGTTGGCCTGCCTCGATCAGCCAGCCCTGTACGACCCTGAGATTGTATTTTTCTTCGACGACGTGGGTACTGACGCCACGGGCCACGCGCACTTTCTGCTGGAGCATAGCGATGGTGCGGCGTTCTATACCCGTTACCGTCCCGAACAGTTCGAGCACGCGGCACGCTGGATTCTGCACACGCCGGATCAGCAAGTGGCGGCGTTCGTGCTCCCGTCAACCTGCGAGCCCGAAGGCTATAACGCCGAGAAAGCCAAAGGGCACGTGCGTCAGCTGGCAGCCGGGGCCAGCGCTTCGTTCAGCGTGACCACCGGCTACTTGAATGCGCAGGAGCGGCAGAGGTTGCTGGGTTAAACCAGCAATTGCGCGCCGCTGGCCTGAATGGCGTCCTTGTAGGCGCGGGGGATTTTCTTGTCGCTGACCACGTACTGAAAGTCCCCCAGGGTCGCGAAGTGCGCGGTGCGCACCGTGTCGAATTTACTGAAGTCGGCGAGCAGCACTCGCTGTTGGGCCTGGCGCAGGACTTTTTGCTTGACCTCGACTTCATTGAAGTTGAAGCAGGTCACACCGAACTCCTGACTGACGCCCGCGGCGGTGACGAAGGCCCACGTCAGGCGCACGCTGTCGAGAATGCTGCTTTCGGCACTGCTTTCAAACACCTGGTTCTTGCGGTGAAAGGTGCCGCCGCATAACACGATGTGGCAGTTGGGTTTGTTCTGCAGTTTGAGCAGCACGTTCAACGAGCTGCACACCGCGGTGAACTCCAGCTCATCCGGGATGAAATCAATGACAAAGGGTGAGGTGGTGCCGCAGTCGAAAAACACCGTGTCACCGGGTTGTATCAACCGGGCGGCGAGTTTGCCGATGCGGCGCTTTTCCTCGACGTGGCGGGTGTCCTGATCGGCTACCCGGTACTCGCTGGCCTCACTGCTGACCCGAGTGATATGGCCACCGAGCAGGCGCAAGTGGTCGGTGAAATGGCTGAGGTCGCGGCGCAGCGTCATCTCGGACACGTCCAGCAGCGCAGCCATTTCCCTCAGGTGAATGGCGTTCTGGTCCTGCAAGGCTTGTTGGATAAGCTTGAGTCGCTCGGCTTTTCTACTGTCCACGAGTATTCCAGGGCTTGATTGTTTGTGTTAAATAAGTAACATTAAGTGTGAGTATTGTAACGTATTTTATGTGAGCGCTGTGACAAGCGGTACACGAACATTGGCAACATACAGGCAAGGACTCGTTAAATGAACACTCTTCAACCTGCAGCATTGGCGAAGTACATCGATCACACCTTGCTGGCTCCCGATGCCTCCCGTGAGCAGATCCGTACCTTGTGCGAGGAAGCCCGGGAGCATGGCTTTTATTCGGTGTGCGTCAATTCAGGCCAGGTCCCTTACGCCGCGTCGTGCCTGACCGACGATAGCGTGGTGATTTGTGCGGTGGTGGGCTTCCCGCTGGGTGCCGGCCTGAGCGACACCAAGGCATTTGAAGCCCAACGAGCAATTGCCGCCGGGGCAGGGGAGATCGACATGGTGCTCAATATCGGTTGGTTGAAGGAAGGGTTGCTGGACGCGGTGCGCGATGACATTGCCCTGGTCCACAAGGCCTGCGGCGCCGTGCCGTTGAAAGTGATCCTGGAAACCTGCCTGCTCAACGACGAGCAGAAAGTCCAGGCGTGCGAAATCTGCCGGGACTTGGGCGTGGCATTCGTCAAGACGTCAACGGGGTTCAGTCGAAGCGGCGCAACGGTGGAGGACGTGGCACTGATGCGCAAGACCGTAGGTGCCGGGGTTGGGGTCAAGGCGTCAGGTGGCGTGCGCGATTACGAGACGGCGATCAAGATGATCAATGCCGGCGCAACACGTTTGGGCAGCAGTTCGGGGATTGCGATTGTGGGCGGCGTGATGACGGCCGCGAGCGGTTATTGAACCGGATCGGTTTGATCGGTAGGGCCGCCCGTAACCTGATCCGCCAACTGCCTTGAACTCTGCCCGGCACCCGCGCTCGCAATAAGTAGGGCGCGGGTTTTACCGCGTGCCGTGTTCATTCAGTCAAGGGAGCAGACCATGGATACCTACAACATCAACAAGACCGGCACCGGTTGGGCACTGACCAAGCAGGGTTCTGCGCGGCCGTCGAAAACGGCGGAGACCAAAGAGGCGATCGTTGAGTTGGCGAAGGAGTTTCTCAGCGACAAAACGGCGTCGCTGAGGATTCACAGCATGGACGGGCGGATTCAGGAGGAGCGCACGTACCCGCGCAAAGCTGATCCGACGCGATCTCCAGGTTAACCGAGAACCAAATGTGTGCGGGCTTGCTCGCGAAAGTGGTGGATCAGTCACACATGCATTGCCTGACACTCCGCTTTCGCGAGCAAGCCCGCTCCCACACTGGATTGACGTCCTGCCTTAGAGAATCGGCTTGCCGCCGGTCACCGCATACCGCGAGCCCGAGATGTAGCTCGCCTCATCCGACGCCAGCAGCACATAGATCGGCGCCACTTCCACCGGCTGCCCCGGGCGGCCCAGTGGCGTCTCGCTGCCAAAGCTGTTCACGTCCTCATCGGGCATGGTCGAGACAATCAACGGCGTCCAGATCGGCCCCGGTGCCACACTGTTCACTCGAATGCCCTTGCTCCCCAGCAGTTGCGCCAGGCCACCGGTAAAGTTGGCAATCGCGCCCTTGGTGGCGGCATACGCCAGCAACGTGGGCTTGGGCATATCGGAGTTCACCGAACTGGTATTGATGATCGACCCGCCAGCCTTCATGTGTGGCAGCGCTGCCTTGCAGATGCGAAACATCGCGGTGATGTTGATATCGAAGGTCTTGACCCATTCCTCGTCGGGAATCTCTTCCAGGGTCTCGTGGGTCATTTGAAACGCTGCGTTATTCACCAGCACATCGATACGCCCGAACTGCTCGACGGTCTGATCGACAATGGCCTGGCAGTTGGCCTTTTGCGCGAGATCCCCAGGCAACAGCAGACACTGGCGACCGGCTTCTTCCACCCAGCGTGCGGTTTCCTTCGCGTCCTCGTGTTCATCCAGGTAAGCGATGGCCACGTCGGCACCTTCCCGGGCAAAGGCAATCGCCACGGCGCGGCCGATGCCGCTGTCGGCGCCGGTGATCAGGGCAATCTTGTTGGCCAGGCGGCCGGAGCCGGTGTAGCTCTTCTCGCCGCAGTCGGGGTATGGGTCCATCTTCTTCTGCGAACCGGGAACGGATTGGGCCTGGCTGGCGAAAGGTGGGCGTGGGTAGTCAGTCATCTCAATCTCCATAGATCACAACGGGTTCTATGGATTAGTGATTTTCAGCGGCGCGATAGTTGTAATCGATGCTGGCCGAGCCCGACGAATGGTTTGTGATCAACCGTGCTGGCAGGCATCGCCCAGGCGCATGTAGTCCAGCTCATGGCGCACGCCGTGGCTGTCGATGTAGACCATGTGGCCTTTCACCGGACCGCACTCGGTGGATGATTGGGTGCTGACGCGCACCACCTTGGCGATATCCAGGTCCTGGGAATAATCGTACGCCTCGCTGGCGGGTGCGCTGGCACTCACAGTGGGCGCCGGGGTTTCGCCTTGAGCGACGGCCAGTGTGCTGAACAGGCCCAGCACGGCGATAAGCAGATAACGCATGAGAACCTCCGACACCACGAAGATGGTGGCTTGACTGTGGGGCCCATTTTACAAAGCGCTCGCCGCAGGGATGAACGCCTGCGGGCCAATAGCAGACATCAGCCAAATCGATGTGCGCAGGGGCTTATATTCATTTGAGAGCTACAGCTGATTTTTTATTACTTCCAAAGCCCGATACCTCTGCGGCACAGTCGCTCCCTTTATTCCAGGGCCCGACTCAGGGGGCGTTGGCGGATGATTGTTGAGACGGGCGATAGGTCTCGTAAGGGAGCAAGGCATGGGTGTCAGTCAGCCCCTCGGTTACCCATTGATTGGGCAGATGTTCCAAAAGGATTACCAGTGGTTGTGCAGTTCAGTCAGGCGAACCTTGGGATGTCATCACAGCGCGCAGGACATTGCCTCGGAAACCTTCCTGCGGGTGTTGTCGCTACCGGACCCCGCCGCTATTCGCGAACCTCGCGCGCTGTTGACCACCATCGCCCGGCGCCTGGTCTACGAAGGCTGGCGTCGGCAGGACCTGGAACGTGCCTACCTTGAAAGCCTGGCCCATGCGCCCGTGCCGGTGCACCCGTCACCCGAAGAGCGGGCGTTGGTAATCGAGGCTTTGCTGGCCGTGGATCGCCTGCTGGACGGGCTGTCTGCCAAAGCCAAGGCCGCGTTTCTTTACCATCAACTGGACGGTCTGACCTACAGCCAGATCGGCGAGCGCTTGCAGGTCTCCACCAGCCGTGTACAGCAATACATGGCCGATGCCTTCAAGCGCTGCTACTTGGTGATGGCCCAGCCATGAGCCTTTTGCGCCCGGAAGAGGCCGTGGTGGAGGAGGCCGCGCGGTGGATGGCCCTGCTGCAATCGGAGCACGCCAGCACTCAGGAACGGCAGGCATTCGAGACGTGGTGCGCGGCTGACATTCGTCACCGCCAGGTAATTGATCAAATGAGCGGTGGCATGGGGCTGTTGCGCAATCATGCATTGCGCGGAGTGCCCAGCGAGCACCTTTTGCATAGCCTGAAAGCACCGTCCAGCCGTCGACGCTTTGTCGCTGGCAGCCTGGGTGTCGTCGCGTTGGCAGCGCTGTTTCTCGGTCGTCGCCAGGGCTGGTTGGTGGATACCGGCGAGCTGTCCACTGGCACTGGGGAGCGTAAACACTTCACGCTGGACGACGGCAGCTTGCTGACGCTGAACGCACAGAGCCGGGCGATTGCGCGTTTCGACGCACACCAGCGTGTGCTGGAGTTACGGGAGGGGGAGTTGCTGGTGGACGTGGCCAAGGACCCGGCGCGGCCCTTCGTGGTGCAAACCCGGCATGGCCAGATTCGCGCGTTGGGTACCCGATTCCTGGTGCAGCGTGACGAAGCGTCCACCCGTCTGGTGATGCTGCATTCGCGAGTGGAAGTGGTCACTCAGGACGGCGCGCGCCAAATCGTGGAGGCGGGGCAGAGCATGCGGTTTGATGAGCAACACACCTTCGGCCTTGGCCCGCTCAAGGGCGATGAAGCCGGTTGGAGCCAAGGACGCCTTGAAATCCACGACCGGTCGTTAAGGGAGGTGATCGACAGCCTGCGCAGCTATCGCCACGGGATTCTGCGCCTGAATCCCAATGTGGCGCAGCTGCGCCTGAGCGGCATCTATCCCCTGGACGATACGGACCGCACCCTGCAGCTGCTGGAGAATTCATTACCGATTCGCGTGACGTATCACAGCGCCTATTGGGTAAGTATTGAGGCCCGTTAAACCGGTTATAAACTCATAGCATCTTCGCCTAAACACCGCCCTATAAAAACGCGTCTGCCGCTGCTCAACCCCTGTAGACACATTCAACAGGGAGATCCTCGATGTTCTTATTCAAACAACAATTACATCGACTGACGCTGGCGGCGGCGTTGGCGATGGGCGTCTGCAGCAACTGCGTAATGGCCCAGGAAGCGGCCAGCCAGGTGTTCAGCTTTGATATCGCCGGCGGCCCGCTCGATTCGGTGCTGCTGGATATCTCCCGGCAGACCGGCGTGATGATTTCCTTCAATCAGCAGTTGGTTCAGGGCAAGCGCAGTGCCCCCATTCGCGGAGATTTGGGCAGCCTGCAAGCGGTGGACAAAGCGTTACAGGGCAGCGGCCTGCAAGTCAGCGATAGCGAGCAGGGGCTGACGGTGCACGCAGCGGCCGCGACCTCCACCAACGCTGTCCCGGCTGCGGGAAAAAGTACTGACTACCGTCTGGAAAAAGTCACCGTGACCGGCACGGCGATTCGTCGAGTGGACGCGGAAACGGCCGTGCCGGTGACCATCCTGCGGGTCGAGCAATTGCGCGAGCAGGGTGTGAGCACTACCGAGGAGTTGATCAACCGTATCTCGGCCAATCAGTCTTCCGTTGGCTCCGGGCGTTCGGTGGGTTCCAGCAGCGGTGGTGCAGCGTTTGCCGACTTGCGCGGGATTGGCGCGAACAAAACCCTGGTGCTGCTCAACGGCCGGCGGCTGAGCAACAACGCCGTCAACACCACTAACGGCTCCGGGGTGGACTTGAACACCATCCCGTTCGCCGCCATCGACCGTGTGGAAGTGCTGCGCGATGGCGCGTCGGCGCTGTACGGCACCGACGCGATCGGCGGGGTGATCAACTTCATCACCAAGACCAGCCTGACCGGCGGCCAGCTCTCCACCAATTACGATTCGCCGACGCGCTCAGGCGGTGGTGACAGCCATAACTTCAGCGGCAGTTATGGGTTTGGCGACCTGGCAGACGACCGCTTCAACGTATTTGGCGTGGTCAGCTACGACAAGCAGACGCGCCTGGCGGCCAAAGACCGCGACTACACCTACAACTACCAGCCCGGTCGCGGCCTGGATTTCACCTCGGGCACCGCCGCCCCGGCAAACTGGAGCCAGGGTAGCAACGCGACCAACCCGCTGGCTGGCTCCGGCTGCAATTCCCCCGGGTTGCTGTCGCGCAATGGCATCTGCCGCCAAAGCCTGTGGAGTTACCTGGACCTGGTGCCGGAAACCGAAAAAACCTCGGCCTTTGCCAAAGCCACCGGCAAGCTCGCCGATGACCACACCGTGAGCCTTGAGTACTTCTGGGCGCGCAACGAAAACCGCACGCAGATTGGCCCGGGCACCTTGATGGGCGCCCAGGTCAATCCGGGTACGGCGTTCTATCCGGGCAACGGCATCACGCCGGGTCCGACGGGTTTTGCCCTGGACCCGACACAACCGGTGGATGTGAACTGGCGCGAAACCGACGCCGGGGCGCGCAAGCACGAAGATGACAACACCAGTCAGCGCCTGCTGCTGAGCTTCGAAGGCACCGTGGCGAACTGGGACTACAACGTCGGTGCGTCCTACAACCAGAACAAAGTGGTGCAAACCATTCTGGACGGTTATGTGAACGACCAGACCATCAGCCAGGGTATCGCCAACGGCGTGATCAACCCGTTCGGGCCGCAGAGTGAAGCGGGCAGGGCGTTGCTCGCCTCCAGCCGCGTCGACGGCGATTACGCCACCGCCGTTGGCCGGGTCAAATCCATCGACGGTCGCGTCAGCCGTGAAATCGGCGACTGGTTTGGCGCAGGTCCCACTGGCCTGGCGCTGGGTGGCGAATACCGCAAGGAAGATTTCCACCAGGACTTCGCCCAATTCGCCGAGACCGTGCAGAGTCTCGGCGTAGACCCCAATGGTGCGGTACGCGGCAATCGCAGCGTCTCGGCCGAGTACGCCGAGGTCAATGTGCCGGTGCTCGACAGCCTGGAGCTGTCCGCAGCGGTGCGTCATGACAAATACAGCGACTTCGGCAGCACCACCAACCCGAAATACTCGTTCCGTTTTCAGCCATTCAAAGAACTGGTGGTTCGCGGCGCCTACAGCGAAGGGTTCCGTGCGCCGTCGCTGTATGAGTTGTACAACCCGACCTACACCAGCTACACCGTGGCCAACTACAACGACCCGCGCCTGTGCCCGGGTGGTACGCCGGCCAATGGCGGGATCGGTAACCGCGACTGCGCCCAGCAGTTTCGCCGGCAAACCGGGGGCAACGGCAGCCTGAGCCCTGAAACTGCACGTAACGTCACTTTTGGCTTCGTGTTCCAACCCATTGAGCGCCTCAGTGCTGGCCTGGATTTCTGGTGGATCACCATCGCCAACCAGATCGCCGAATTCCCTGAGTCGTCAGTGTTCGACGACCCGGATGCCTACGGCGACCGCCTGATTCGCAAGGCTGACGGCTCCATCGATCACATCGTTACCGGCCTTGCCAACCTCGGGAAAACCAAGACCAACGGCGTGGATGTGAGTTTCGATTACCGCTTCCCGAGCACCGCCATCGGTGACTTCGGGATCGGCCTGCAAGGCACCTACGTCAACGAATACAAATACCAACAGGAGCTCAAGGGCGACTACATCGACAAACTCGGTGATTTTCGTGGCGGCGAATTCTCCACCGCTGGCGCCGTTGCACGCTGGCGCCACAGCCTGACCGGCACCTGGGCCCGCGGACCGCTGGGCGTCAGCCTGACCAACCGCTACACCAGTGGCTATCACGACTCGGACCCGGAAACCCATGATTCCGTAGGCTCCTACAATGTCTGGGACCTGGCGGGTACCTACAACTGGAGCAAGTCCCTGACCGTCACATTGGGCGCGAAGAACCTGTTCGACCGCGCGCCGCCGTTCAGCAACCAGACCTACGCGTTCCAGAGCGGGTACGACCCCAAGTACGCCGACCCGTTTGGGCGGATCCTCTATACCCGAGTCAGTTACAACTTCTGATTTTTCATCAGGTCTGGACGCTGCTCTATAAATTAGGCTGGTCCGCTGCACCTACTTCCTAGGTGCAGCGTCATTCTCCTGTCCATAACCTTATTCCAAAACGGTATTTCCGCGCTTTTCATAAGACTCCTTATGATCACGTCATAACTCGTTATGACAAGTGGTCCTGATGAACGAATCAACCGTCGCCTTATCTCCTCTGTCCAGCGTTCCGCTGCATGCCCAACTGCGGGATTTGCTGCGCAGCCGCATCCTCGATGGTGAATACGCGCCGAATACCCAGATGCCTTCCGAAAGCGAGCTGGGAGCGCGCTTCAAAGTCAGCCGCATCACCGTGCGTCAGGCCCTGGGTGATCTGCAAAAGGAAGGCCTGATCTACAAGATCCACGGCAAAGGCACCTTCGTTTCCAAGCCCAAGGCTTATCAGAACGTCAGCACCCTGCAAGGGTTGGGCGAGTCCATGACCGAGCGCGGCTATGAAGTGATCAACCGTCTGCGCAGCTACCGCTTTGTGCCCGCTGACAAGTTGGTGGCCGAGCGCCTGGGCGTGGAGGAGGGCACCACTGTCACGCAGATCAAGCGCGTACGGCTGATCAACCGCGAGCCGGTGTCGCTGGAAATCACCTACCTCAGCCAGGCCCTGGGCGAACGCCTGGAAAACGCCGACCTGGTGACCCGCGACATCTTTCTGATCCTGGAGAACGACTGCGGCCTGCAACTGGGTCACGCCGACGTGGCGATTGACGCGGTGCTCGCCGACAGCGAACTGACCCAGGCGCTGAACGTGGAGGCGGGTTCGCCGATCATGCGCATCGAGCGCCTGACCCACACCGCCGACGGCCAGCCGGTAGACTTTGAACACCTGTATTACCGCGGCGATGCGTTTCAGTACCGCCTGCGCATCGACCGTCAGCGAGGTAGCCGCCCGTGAGCCGCAAAACCCTGGAACTGGAATACGACATCGTGGTGATCGGCGGCGGCACCGCTGGCCCCATGGCAGCGATCAAGGCCAAGGAGGCCAACCGCGATTTACGCGTTCTGTTGATCGACAAGGCCAACGTCAAGCGCAGCGGCGCCATCAGCATGGGCATGGATGGGCTGAACAACGCGATTATTCCAGGCCACTCCACGCCGGAGCAGTACACCAAGGAAATCACAATCGCCAACGACGGCATCGTCAACCAGGCGGCGGTGTATGCCTACGCGACCCACAGCTTTGAAACCATCGAGCAGTTGGACCGCTGGGGCGTGAAGTTCGAGAAAGACGAAACCGGCGATTATGCGGTGAAAAAAGTCCATCACATGGGCGCTTACGTGCTGCCGATGCCTGAAGGGCACGACATCAAGAAGGTGCTGTATCGCCAGCTCAAGCGGGCGCGGGTCAACATCACCAACCGGCTGGTCTGCACCCGTTTGCTGATCGACAGCGAAGGCGCAGTAAACGGCGTGATGGGGTTTGACTGCCGTACGGCCGACTTCCAGGTGATCAAGGCCAAGGCGGTCATCCTGTGCTGCGGCGCGGCCGGCCGCCTGGGCTTGCCGTCGTCGGGTTACCTGATGGGCACCTATGAAAACCCGACCAACGCCGGCGACGGCTACGCCATGGCCTACCATGCTGGCGCCGAGCTGGCGAACCTGGAGTGCTTCCAGATCAACCCGCTGATCAAGGACTACAACGGTCCGGCCTGCGCTTATGTCACCGGGCCCTTGGGTGGCTACACCGCCAACAACAAGGGTGAACGCTTCATCGAATGCGACTACTGGAGCGGGCAGATGATGTGGGAGTTCCACCAGGAGCTCGAAAGCGGCAACGGCCCGGTGTTTCTCAAGCTCGATCACCTGGCCGAGGAAACCATTCAGAACATCGAACAGATCCTGCACAGCAACGAGCGTCCCAGCCGGGGTCAGTTTCACGCCAACCGGGGCACTGACTACCGCAGCCAGATGGTCGAGATGCATATCTCCGAGATCGGCTTTTGCAGCGGGCACTCGGCGTCGGGAGTGTGGGTCAACGAGCGCGCCGAGACGTCGGTCAAGGGCCTGTATTCGGCGGGCGACATGGCGGCCGTGCCCCACAACTACATGCTCGGTGCGTTCACCTATGGCTGGTTCGCCGGCACCAACGCTGCAAGCTTTGTGGCCGGGCGCGAATTCAGCGCAGTGGATGCCCAGCAAGTAGCCACCGAGCAGGCACGGATCTACGCGCCGCTGGACCGCGAAGCCGGCCTGCCGCCAGCCCAGGTCGAGTACAAGCTGCGGCGTTTCGTCAACGATTACCTGCAACCGCCCAAGGTCACCCGCAAGATGGAAATCGGCTTGCAACGCTTTGCCGATATCGAGCGCGACCTGGACCAGATGAAGGCACACAATCCCCATGAATTGATGCGCGCGATGGAAACCAGCGTGATTCGCGACTGCGCCGAAATGGCTGCCCGCGCCTCGCTGTACCGCGCCGAAAGCCGCTGGGGTCTGTACCACTACCGGGTCGACCACCCGCAACGCAACGACGCCGACTGGTTCTGCCATTGCCACCTGAAAAAAGGCGACGACGGGCAGATGGTCAGCTTCAAGAAACCCGTCGAGCCGTATGTAATTCCGTTGGATGCCGAAGAGCTGCAGGCCTACGACCGCCTGCGGGTCGGCGCCCACGCGGCTGCCTGAACCTGCGTTGCACCGCTACAGCCAGAGAGCGCAAAAGCGCCAAGGACACCGTGAAATGGCCTATCAGCCCCAGGAAATATTCTTCCGCTCCAACGCCCCGGTGACGGTGGATGAAGACAAGTGCATTGCCGAAAAAGGCTGCACGGTCTGCGTCGACGTGTGCCCGATGGATCTGTTGGCGATCAATCCGGCAACGCAGAAGGCGTATATGGCGTTCGATGAATGCTGGTACTGCATGCCCTGTGAAAAAGATTGCCCCACCGGCGCAGTCAAGGTCGAGATCCCGTACCTGCTGCGCTGAGATCTGCCGCAAACGCCATCCGCCAACCCCGGACGCCATCCGAGTGACACCCCCTCGTTTCCCACCACGCCTGACCGTGGCGGAGACGACTCTTTCAACCATGATTCGAGGGGAACTACCCAATGTTATTGCGCGCAACCTTGGCCGGCCTGGTGCTGGCTTCCTTGAGCCTGTCGGCTCAGGCCCAAACGATCCGGGTAGCCATCGGCACCCAGGACACCACCATCAACTGTGCGGCGGGCGGCTTGCTGATCCGCGAGCTGGGGCTGTTGGACAAGTACCTGCCACACGACGGCAAGTACAAGGACGCTACCTACGACGTGCAGTGGAAAAACTTCACCAGTGGCGCGCCGCTGACCAATGAAATGGTCGCCGGCAAACTGGACTTTGGCGCGATGGCCGACTTCCCCGGCGCCTTCAATGGCGTAGCGTTCGAAGCGGCGGGCAAGCACAGCCTGTTTATCAGCGTGTTGTCGGGCAACATCAAGGGCAGCGGCAACGGCATCGTGGTGCCGATCGCTTCCAGCGCCCAGTCCCTGGCCGACCTGAAAGGCAAGACCATCTCCGTGCCATTCGCCTCGACGGCCCATGGCATGTTGTTGCGCGCTGTTGCGGCCCAGGGGTGGGACCCGCTCAAGGACGTCAACATCATTGCCCAGGCGCCCGAAGTGGCGGGCTCGGCGTTGCAGGCCAACAAGATCGACGCCCATGCCGACTTTGTGCCGTTTGGCGAACTGTTCCCCAACCGGGGTTTCGCCCGCAAAATCTACGACGGCTCGCAATCCGACACCCCGACGTTCCACGGCGCGCTGGTGGACCAGAGTTATGCCAAACAGTACCCGGAAGTGGTCATCGCCTACCTGCGCGCAAGTATCGAGGCCAATCAGTTGCTGGCCGCAGAACCGGAGAAGTACAGCGAGCTGATCGAAAAAGTCACCGGCGTCGAAGCCGAGGTCAACTATCTGTTCCATGGCCCGCTGGGCGTGCAGACCCGCGACCTGAGCTGGAAACCCGAATACCGCCAGGCGGTGGGTACCGCGATCGACACCCTCAAGCTGCTGAAAAAGGCCGACCGTGGCCTGGACCTCAATACCTTTATCGATGACCAGTACATCCGTGCCGCGTTCAAGGCATCTGGACTGGACTATGAGGCGCAATTGGGCAATTACACCCAATCCCCGCTGAAGGCCAACGATGCCCTGACCGGCAAACCGATCACCGACTGGAAGCATGTGGCGCAAATCTGGGTCAAGGGCGAGCCCAAGGTGCGCGATTACGCATCGGCCGAGGCGGCGTTCACCGCCCTGGACAGTCTGAACAAACAAGGCAAAGCGGTGCGCGCGGTCTATGCCCAGGCCCAGGACAGCGGCATCAAGCTGTTGGCCAGCCAGGCGTGGTTTGCGAGCAATCAGCAAGGCCAACTCAGCGCGTTCCTGCTCAAGGGGCAGGCGCAGCAGTTCGCCCAGGCTCAGGGCGGCAAGGTGTTCAACTTTACCGACGCCGGCGCGCAGGCCGTTGCCGGTCGCTGAGGGAGCGTGTTCATGACAAGCACCCCATGGCGCTGGCTGCCCAAGGCCGCTTCATTGCTGTTGTGCCTGCTGTTCTGGCAGTTGGCGGCCAGCCAGCACTGGAACCTGTGGCTGGTGACCTTTGCCAATGTGCCCACGCCGGGCTCCGTGGTGCAGGCCGCCCTTGGGCTGGCGGACTCGGGCAAGCTCGCCAGGCACCTGAGTGCGAGTTTGACCCGGGTGTTTGAAGGCTACCTGGCGGCAGCAGTGGTGGGCATCGGGCTGGGCATTGCGATTGGCCGCTCGAAGTGGGCGGAAGACCTGCTGTTGCCGCCATTGGAGGTGATCCGGCCGATCCCGGCGGTGGCCTGGATTCCGCTGGCGATCCTGATGTTCCCGTCGTCGGAGCTGTCGATGATCTTCATTACCTTCACCGGCGCGCTGTTTCCGGTGTTGCTCAACACCGTGCATGGCGTGGAGGGCGTCGACCCACGGCTGATCGCTTCGGCGCGCAGCCTGGGGGCAGGGCGCCGGGCGATCCTGCTGGAAGTGATCCTGCCAGGCGCCGCGCCGAGCATCATCACCGGCCTGGCCATCGGCATGGGCACTTCCTGGTTCTGCCTGGTGACGGCGGAAATGATCTCCGGCCAATACGGCATCGGCTATTACACCTGGGAGTCCTACACCATCCAGAACTATGCCGACATTGTCGTCGGCATGCTGTTGATCGGGGTGCTGGGCATGGGCAGCAGCCTGTTGGTCAAGCGCCTCGGTGCACTGTTCACCCCCTGGCATCGACCACGAGGTAAAGCCTGATGAGTCAACTTGAAGGGCGTGTCGAGATTCGCGGCTTGTCTATTGTGTTGGGCGAAAAGCAGCAGGCATTCGAGGCGGTGAAAGCGTTGGATTGCAGGATCGAGCCGGGCCAGTTTGTGTGCATCCTCGGGCCGTCCGGGTGTGGCAAGTCGACCTTGCTCGGCGCGCTGGCCGGGCACCTCACGCCGAGCCAGGGCACCCTGGAAATGGACGGCGAGCCGGTTGCCGGGCCGTCCCAGCAGCGGGGCATGGTGTTTCAGCAACACACACTGTTCCCATGGCGCTCGGTGCGCGAAAACGTCGCCTTCGGCCTGAAGATGCGCGGCGTGGGCAAGGCCGAGCGTCTTGCTGCCGCCGATGACATTCTTCAACTGGTGGGCCTGGAAGATTTTTCCGAGCGCTGGCCCAACCAGCTGTCTGGCGGTATGCAGCAGCGGGTGGAAATCGCCCGGGTGTTGATCAATCGCCCCGGCCTGCTGCTGATGGACGAACCCTTCGGCGCGCTGGATGCATTGACCCGCATGAAGATGCAGGCGTTGCTGCTGGACATCTGGACGCGTATCCGCACCACCGTGGTGTTTGTCACCCATGACATCGACGAAGCGTTGTTCCTGGCCGACCGCATCCTGGTCATGAGCCCACGGCCCGGGCGCATCATCGAAGATTTCCTGCTGACCTTCCCGAGGCCACGCAGCACCGAGTTGATGACCTCGCCGGAATTTACCCACCTCAAGCGCCATTGCCTTGAGCTGTTGCACCACGAAGAAGGGCGCCAGTTGCCACGGCTGAACCCACTCGGGCTCCCCAACGATCACCCAAGACCGCGATTTGCCATATGACCTATGAAACCGAAAACCCCGACATCGAAGCCCTGCGCCCCCGGCTGCAAGCGCCGGATGCCGGCATGCGCCGGATCGCCCTGATTGATTTGGCAGACCTGGAAGACCCCGACGGACTGGTATGGCTGGTGGACAGCCTGCGCCACGACCCGGCCACCGATGTGCGCGCTCAGGCCGCCAGCCTGCTGGAAGCCTGGGAGGAAGACGAAGTGGTCGAGGCGCTGTGCCAGGCGCTGACCGACACCGAGGTATCGGTGCGTGACGCAGCCGCCCAGAGCTTGAGCGTGCTCAAGACAACACGGGCGGGTGGATTGTTATTGCCCTGGACCACCCACGCCGACGTCAGTGTGCGCACGGCTATATTTCGTGCCTTGCGCGAGTTGCGCCTTGACGCTGCGGCGCCGTCGGCACTGTTGGCGCTGAAGGATGCCGATGCTGGCGTACGCCGCGAAGCGGTCGGCGTGCTCGGCTGGCTAAAGCACCTGCCGGCACTGGAGGCCTTGGCGATATTAGCCAGCAGCGACCCGGACACCGAAGTCCGGCGCGCCGCCACCGGCGCCCTGGGTCTTGCCAGTGATGAGCGGGTGCTACCCGCGCTGTTTGAAGCGTTGCAGGACGCCACTTGGCAAGTGCGGGAGGAGGCGGCGACTACCCTGGGCAAAGTCGGTAGTGCCAGTGCAGGCGACGCCTTGATCAAGGCGCTGGCCGATGACTACTGGCAAGTCCGCCTGCGCGCCACCCGCAGCCTGGGTCGCTTGCGCTATGCCCCGGCGTTGCACGGGCTGGTCCTGACCTTGGGCCATAGCATCAGCAATCTGCGCAAGGAGGCCGCTCTGGCTCTGGGCGAATTGGGCGATCGCCAAGCCCTGGCTCCGTTGCGTGATGCCGCCGACGATGGCGACCCGGAAGTGCGCAAGGCGGTCCGCATTGCCCTGGCGCAACTGCAATGAACAGCGCACCGAAAAGCATTGGACGCGATGATGAAGGACGCTTGAGGCTGGAATGGCATGAAGGCGTGCAATGGATCGACCATGCCCGTCTGCGCCGTGAATGCCCATGTTCACAGTGCAGGGCCTTTCGGTTGAGAGGCATGCTGCCACTGGTATCGGACCGTATTCGGGTACTGAAAGTGCATCCCCAGGGGTATGGCGTGCAGTTGATCTTCAGCGATGGGCATCAGCGGGGGATTTACCCGTGGGCCTATTTGGCGGGCATGGGGCTTCAGGCTGAGGCCCCCATTTCCACTGGTCAGGTACGCGGCTGAGGTTGCAGGTGCGCCGGCAGGCGGCGCAGCGTCCACCACACGGTGAGCATCGCCGCCACAGCGCTGAGTGCGATGCCGATCAACATCGGTGCCGGTGTGTGGTCGGCGAACAGGCCGGCCAGGGACATGGCCACGGCCGCGGTGATCATCTGGATTGCGCCCAACAATGCCGATGCAGAACCCGCTACGGCGCCGTGATCTTCCAGGGACAACACCCCGGCCGCCGGCAATAGCAGGCCGAGGAAACCAAAGCCGATAAACAGCAGCGCCATCATCAACGGCAGGCTGTTACCCCACAGTGTGGTAAGGGCGAGCAAGGTCATGACAGTCGCCACGCCAGCCACCGACCAACGAATCAGAGGGGCCAAACCGAAACGTGCACTCAAGCGCGCCGTCAGTTGGCTAAGGGCAAAAAACGACGCTGCGTTGAGGGCAAAGCACAGGCTGAATTGCGTTGGCGTGAGCCCGTAATACTCGATGTAAACGAACGGCGCGCTGCCGATGAACACGAAAAATGTCGCCAGGCCAAAGCCGCCCACCACCGACAACCCGGTAAACACTGGATCGCGCAGCAACGCGCCGTAGCTGCCGAACGCATTGCCCAGGGTCTTGCCCAGGCGGCGTTCGGCGGGGTGGGTTTCCGGCAACTGCACGGCGGTCATGATCAGGCACAACACTGCGGCCACACCCAGCACCAGAAACACTTCGCGCCAGCTCCACACCGCGATGATCAGGCTGCCCGCCAGTGGTGCGAGGATCGGTGAAATACTCACCACCAGCATCAACAACGCCATCAAGCGTGCAGCTTCATGGCCGGTGTACAAGTCACGGACAATTGCCCGGGGAATCACCATCCCGGCGCAGGCGCCAAAAGCCTGCAACGCCCGGAAGGCGATCAGCGCTTCGATGGAGGGGGCGAGGGCGCAGCCAATGCTGCCCACGATAAAAATCACCAGGCCGGCATAGATCGGCGGTTTGCGCCCGAACACATCGCTGATCGGGCCGTAGAACAGCTGGCACACGCCGATGATCATGAAGAACACCGTCAGGCTCATCTGCACCGCAGCGGGAGAGGCTTGCAGGCTGGCGCCCAGCGTTGGCAAAGCCGGCAGGTAGATGTCGATGGCAAACGGGCCGACGGCGGTGATCAAGCCCAGCAGCAGGGCGAGGTGGGCGATACTTCGAGACATGGTGATTCCGGACGGCGGTAAAAAAGAGCGGCCAGCTTAGTGATCACCCTCGGTGCATACAAGCCGGTGTTTACAGACTCACTACATAGTTATGAGGGGCTGGGTGTCGCGGATGACCCTCGATCAGCACGGAATCGCGTAACCTATTGATTTAACTCAACTAAATATCCATTTAGTCGAGTTAAACATTTTGTGAGTTCAAGGCTGGGCGAGGGCGCCTGTTCGGCGTTCGCTGATGCGTTCAACCGCCAGCATATGCTCGGTGCCCCATTGGCAAAGAGGTCCCAAGGCCTTGGCCAGCGAACGCCCGAATGGGGTCAGGGAGTATTCGACCTTCGGCGGGATTTCCTTGAAGTCGATGCGATCGATGATTTCATCGCGTTCCAGCTCTTTCAACTGCTGGATCAGCACCTTATCCGTCACGCCGCCAACTGCACGCCGCAGTTCGCCATAACGGTGAACTTCATGGGCCAGGTGGTACAGGACCAACGGTTTCCATTTCCCGCCAATCACCGCCAGGGCGGCGTCGAGCCCACAATTAAAGGTGCTATTCGACATGCGTGTGCCCTCAGGCCTGGGTACTTACCAAAAGGTGCATACTATTCAAAATAATAGCGCGGATCTACGCTTGAGCCTCAACATTTATGGGAAACACTCATGAACAGACTCAACGGAAAAATCGCAGTCGTCACCGGTGGCAACAGCGGGATTGGCTTGGCCAGTGCCATACGTTTTGCGGCCGAAGGTGCACAGGTCGTTATCGTCGGACGTCGCCAGGAGGAATTGGACAAAGCGTTGGTCCTGATCGGGCATGACGCCGTTGCAATCCAGGGCGACATTTCAAATCTGCAGGATCTGGATCGGGTATTCGCGCAGATCAAAACAGACAAAGGCCACATTGATGTGTTGTTTGCCAATGCAGGCTTAGGGGATCTGGAACCCATCGGATCGATCACCGAGGAATCATTTGATCGCACATTTGGCGTGAACGTGAAAGGCACGCTGTTTACCGTTCAAAACGCGTTGCCATTGATGAGCGCCGGCGGCTCGATTGTGCTGACAGGTTCGACGACCGCTTCGATGGGCACCGCAGCGTTCAGCGTGTACAGCGCCTCGAAAGGTGCACTGCGAAACTTTGCCAGAAGCTGGGCGTTGGATCTGCAAGGCACGGGTATTCGGGTCAACGTGCTTTCACCTGGGCCAACGACGACGCCTGGTTTGGACCGAGCGCTTTCGGGAACCGGCCAGAAGGATGCGATTGTCGACTCGATGGTGACGCGCGTGCCGTTGGGTCGTATGGGTTTGCCAGATGAAGTGGCGAATGCGGCATTGTTCCTGGCGTCGGATGAAAGCAGCTTCATGACAGGTAGCGAGATGTTTGTGGATGGTGGTTTCGCTCAGGTGTGATTCAGGGTCATCGGCCAAATCGAGATGGGTTGGGTTTGGCCGATGAGGAGCGTGGTAGTCCCCAGAACTAAAGTATTGACATTTTTACCGCCTAAAAATAGCAAAAAAAACAGACCGTTAGCAAAATCTAGCATCGGCGTGGTGCCAAGATGTGAAAAGAAATTAGTCCCGGCTTTGGAAGTGATTATTTTCCTAAGAATGCGTAGGAACTAAATTACTGTCGGTGCTGCAGCGACACTATAGGAGCCCGAAGGCCGGCTTCAAGGGGAGGTCATTACCCACTGCGTATAGGTCGCAGAGGCTATTGTTGGATGGATGGCTACAAGTGTGGTCACCCAATCTGAGTTTGCCTCCTTCGACCTCAGTAAATACAGATTATGACAAGGGGGGACGTATTTGACCAAGGGCCGTTTTGTCCCGGTCAGTGTGTTATTGGGTTTGGTGATAACGCGTTAATCACGAGCAAAAATTACGCGCACCAATTGGCTTATTTTTTTAATTGGGTCTCGCTGAAAAGGTAAGGGGCTTTACCTATTTCTTATAGGTCAGCATACGAGGGGGATCTCAGGTTGACAATCTCTAAAGCGCGGAAGCTCTGAATATTGATACACTACACGTATACATATGACAGGGCTGCAAGCCGTTACATTAATTCGATACTAAACACGTAGCTGTATTTAAGTTGAAGAAGACCTATTTGACCGCAGGCTGACTTTTTTGCAGGGCCACTATATGGCAATTAAGCGATAAAAATTTATGATTAATTGATATAACAAAAAAAATATTCTGGGGGTAGATTAAAGCCTAATGAAAACGGAGAGCTGGTATGGCTTCGGGCAAGCAATCTCTCAAGCAAGCGCATAGGAAGCGAATTATTCGAGAGGTAAGAGCGCGCGGTCACAGTAATAGAAATCTCTGGTATGTGTACAGTGTCAAGCTCAAACAGGACTTGGTGTTGTCTTCCGATCTAGCTTTAGTCTACTGGCTAGTATTTCTTGAGATTGATCTAGATGTGGTGTCATTTCGGCAGTCTGAGGGAAGCGAAACTTTTGATTTTCTAGTTCAAAAAAGGTCAGGGGAACTAGTTGAAGTTGAGCTCTCGAGCTTGGACGAGTCTGCGGATAACAGTAGTGAGAAAAGTATTCGACTTTCACCAATGCAAGTTATGAAGGAGGCACCTTTCGCGATAAAAATTATGAAGGCTTTGGCATTCGCCGCGGCTATCAGATCGCTCGATTGTGTAGCAGCTTCGAATGCCGTACGTGCAATTGAGGTGTCGCTTGGGGAGGGGGACATAAAGAGTGTACTTTCAAAGGCTCCGCTTGTCGCCCCTCCGATAATTTGCGGTGTTTTAGTACGTCACTTTATCGCAGGGCATATCGAAATTGATTTTGCGGGTAAACCCTCGTTCGGTTACCACACTCAATGGAGATGTCGGTCATGACTACGATAAATAATGAGTCTAACAATTGGGTAGAAAGCTTAAGCAAGCGGGCGATAGCACTAGGCACTTTTCATGACTGGCCAAAACCTGAATTGGTGGGGTTGACAGATCAAGAGCGAGAGGAATTTCAGCTAAAGTTTTTGGCAATGAAACTCTACTGTGAAGGCCTTCCAATAAAGAACATCGTTGCTGCAACACGTATAAGTAGGCAGTGTATAAATTATTATGCATCACGGTGCATGCAGTTAGCTCCTGATGGCTTGTGTTGGGGATGCCGCGCACTGCTTCCATACTTGCATACAAAGAAATATAGCAGATCTAGGCCGGCGGCCTCAAAACTTCCTGAAACTCAAGGCGGATACTCGGGACTCCTGGGTGCAACCTTAAAAAAGTATTCAGAATTAGAATATAGATTTATTAGAAAGGTTCTTTCTTATTCAGATTCTGATTCTGAAAGCGAGTATGCCATCCGGTCAAAAACGTTACATAAGATATTTCTTACCTTGCTTAAGGAGTTCGGTGCTCAAGAAAATGAATGGCCCTTTAACACTTTGTATCAAGGGCAGCGCACGATATATGACTACATCAAAAGTATAAGAGAAAGCAATTTTAGTCGTGTTATACGCCTTGAAGGAACGCGCGAGGCGAAAGCACATATGGCAGTCGGAAAGGGACCAAGACCTGGATTGGTATACGCTGAACCATTCGAAGCTGTTGAGATTGATGGTTATAAAATTGATTGTCACTCTTCAGTTTTAATGAAGGCGCCGAATGGAACTTATATCCCCAAGAGGATTAGCCGGATATGGGTCGTACTCATGATTGATTGTGCATCGGGGGCGGTGCTGTCCTATAAGTGTGTTTTTCGATCAGAGGTTTCAGCTACCGACGTGGTTGATGTCATGCGTTATTCTGTTGTAGGGCAGAAAAAACCAGAGCCCGGTATTGAAGGACTGATATATCCCAAAGGCAGCGGATTGCCTAATGACGTTATTCCGCAGTGTAAAGGAGCCTTATTTACGGTTGTAAAATTCGATGGGGCACTGGCTCACCTATCGGTAAAGGTTACAAATGCTGCAAGAAAAGAGTTGGGCTATTTCTGGACGGTTGGTGCACCTGCGCACTTTGAAAGGCGACCATGTGTAGAGCATGTATTTGGCTTGCTCTCCAATAATGTATTTTGCCGACTTTTAAGTACGACGGGCCACGGCCCTAACAATGGGCGTGCGGAAAACTGTGAGGAAGTTGCGACGCAAGCCCCGATTCTTGTTGAGCATTTGCTTCATCTACTTGATGTTGAAATAGCTCAGCATAATACAAGGATGAGTGAAGGCCTGTTTTTCTTGTCACCGTTAGACTTTATCAGGCAAAAACTGGATAAAGATCACCAGCACTTCATGGTGAGAACGTTACCGGATGCCAGTGCTATGGGGGATACTATATTGCAGATGAAAAAAACAGTTAATGTTCGAGGTAGCAAAAAAAATGGCCGCCACCCTTATATTCAATTTATGAAAGTTCGTTACACGTCAAGCTATTTGCACGATGCGTGGGCAATGATTGGATCGAAGGTCGTACTGCACATTGATGAAAACGACTTAAGATTTGTAACAGCATTCACGATGGAAGGTTTTTTGCTTGGAAATCTTGTTGCAGTTGGAAAATGGGCAGATACCAAGCATGATTTGCGAACCCGTAAAGCCATCAACTCAAAGGTGGCGGATAGAACGTTGCAAGTCAGCTTTGAACAAGATCCAGTTCTAGCTTATCTGGCTTTTTTAAGTAAATCGAAGAGCAAAAAATCCATAGCTATTTCGGCCGACTCGGCAACCGAGGCAAAGCGTGTAGCGAGTGAGGCGGGAGCGCCATTAGTAGTTTTCGAATCCGCTAATAATTCAATTCCGGCGCAGGAAGGGAAACCGTTGGAGTTTTCGGACTCATTAATTATTGGTAGAAAGATTCCTGACCTGAATGAACTGCTCAGAAAAAAAGGCTAAAATAATGGAATCCAAACAAGAATTTGATAGGGAGGCTTATTTAGAGAGTCACCCGATTGTAAGTACTTTTTACACGCTGATTACGCCGATGATCGAAAAGGTCTATTCCATTTTTCGAGAAAGAGTATTCTCAAGACATACTGGGACCTTCTTGTATGCTCAGCCGAGAATGGGTAAGACAAGGTGCGCTAATGCCGTTAGAGACCTACTGGCCACCGAATTTCCAAAAAAATATGTCCTGTATCATACAGCAGATGGAAACAAGTCAGCTCACTTGACTCGCGATTTAGTTTTTGGAGCAGGGTTGTACAAAAATCCAAAAGAGTCATACAGTGCTTTGATTGAAAAATTTATCCTTCATGTACGTGTTGAAGTGGAATCAAGAGGTGGTAGGCACTTTGTAATAATTATTGATGAAAATCAACTTTTGTCGATAGACAGTTGGAATGAGTTACTTGTTATTCATAACCGTTTGGAGGAACATGGCATTAGCATGACGACGCTAGGATTCGGACAGGAGGAGATACTTCAAAGAAGAAATTTATTATTCGGTGTTGGAGCAACCAACTTAGTGGCTCGGTTTTTAAGTGAGCCAATTCATTTTGACGGATGTTTATCAGAAGCTGATTTCGAAAGCATACTCAATGAGTACGATTTGAATAAAGAATATCCGCTTGACTCGGGGTGCACATATACCGATTTCTTTTTGCCTAAGGCCTTTGCAGCAAATTTCCGATTGACTAGTTACAAAAACTTATTTGGGCCGAGTTAATGAATGTAGCAGGGGAAAATGGCCCCCGCGTATTACCTCTTGAACATATTTTCCGCGTTATCGAAAGGATTTTAATGCGTTCCCGCCATATGGATAGCTCGGAGTTTCAAGTCACGGAAGGGATTGTTAAGGAAGCAGTGGGCGCAAGTTTAATCGCTGAATTTGTATCGTTGATGCGACAGGCAGAAAGGAAGTAGCCCATGAAACTCACATATGGACACTTTAACTATATTCCATTTGAGTCATCGTGGGGGATCCTGTTAAAAGCAAGCGCATTAAACTTCACTCGCCCGTTACAACTACTCAACGAGATTTCACGATTTCAGCAGTCCAGTCGCCCTGTTCAGTACTGGAGAGGGCGTGCCATTGATGACTCCAAGCTGGCCGAAGCGCTTTCCCTGCCATATCCTGCAGTCAGACGGGCTTTTATCGATAACCTGGTGGAATGTACGCCATTCAATTCGGTGGTTTATATACGACACTGCGCAAAATGTATCGCTCTAGGTTACCACTCGGTGTTCTTTCTTCTCCAAATGATAAAGCGGTGCCCTTGGCATAACCTACCACTTGAGCTATGCGTGCCCTGCAGCAATGCCATGAGGCTAGGACTATTTTTTTCTCCATCACCTGGAGGATTCGGCGCCAAGACGCGCTGCGATCATTTTGTTTTTGATTCTTCCGGGTCCGTCTACCTGAATAGCACTACTCCAGAGCAGCGAAACAAGTATGCGGAAGTTGGCTTAAGGATCGAAGCATGGATTCATGCTGCGAGTGCAATGAAGGATCCTGTAGTCGACTACGCAATGTCTCTGCTTCACGCCGCCAAAGTAGAAAGCACCGACTTTAATGAGCAAGCGCAGTTCGTCAATATCGGTCTCAATTTCGCGATCACCGGATTAGGAGAATTCCCCTTTCCTAACGCAATCACTATTCGACCCATCCCTCCTTATAGAAAGATCGGCGCTACATACAGCCCTCAAGAGGCTACAGATTTTGATCTCAGCGCGCGAGAAGTATACGTTCGATACCGGTGCGTTCGTCGGTACTTGTACGAGACGTATGTGAAACCGCATTTGGCGTGCTATAGGTATCTGAGTTCCCTAGATGCTCAGAGTCGACATGGTCTCGACTGCCGGTGCGCCTGTACGGTGTCTGCGGCGTTTTTGGCTTGGCGTTTAGCGTTGCACTATCGATTTCCTACTGATGGGGGCGCGATCAATCTAACTACACCGAGTTGGCGTTTCCGTCCTACCTCTCCACGTCAGATTATGACTCTCTGGATAACTCAGTTTTATGCTATCTGGACCGGCATTGAATCCAGATGCGCAAATTGCAATCGAGACCGGGACCGTTTTTCGGTTGAGCTGTCGGGTGGAGATTCCCTTATATTGGGGGCGGATGTCATCAGCATAACCAGTGTTGACTTAGATAAAAGTTCTGATGTGACCTGCTTGCACGTTTGCTCCGACTGGCTATCTCGGCAAAGCGATAAGCGATGCAGTATGAGGTTACGCGTTAGCGACCAGAGTAATTTTCACGCAACTGAAGCCGTCAACAGCTGGTCCTACACACCCGAACCGAGGACTTTTCTACGCTTTTGGTATGGCAAACACAACAAAATAGGGCGCCCATCGCCATTTGTAGCCGCAGGTTGACGTAAATTCATCTGCTTTAAAAAGATGTTTGTCGTTCATCCGATAAGGGTGGCTGCAGGCAGGTGTGACGGTTGTTATGAAATGCCTCCAAAACAGCATTCCATTTCTCACCTATGGCTCTAGGATAGTCATTTGCACAACGATGCCGGCCTCGCTAGTCTAGGAGACTTTTTTCACTTTTAACCACAGAGCGGGATTAGTGCTTAGCGCTGTGTTTTTTGGTGCGACGACTCATCGATAACTGCCTGGTTAGCCAAATCAACGGTGCCCAATATAGCTTCCAGCAATCCAATATGTACCGTACTAGCGATTGTATAGTGCTCGGTTCCTTCAGACTTCCCATTAGGCTTTACCCCCTACACTGGTCTTTTTGAGGATTACGTATGTCACGCCGAGTGTTTCTTTGCTGTGTCTTTTAGCCCTTCGCTAAGTAGATGGTACACACAACCTGATCTGTCACGTCGTCTGTTTGCCCTTGGGTATAGAGGCGGTCACCTAGCACTCTATAGATGTAGGATTTCGCTTTGCCTGGGCCGTTCCCCACCTCCGTCAATTCCAAGAGAGGCTCCATCAGCCATCGATCAGATTTGTTGACATAACTTGGGCTGACCAACTGAACGTCTTCCACCCATGCTGTAGATGTTTTCTCAGTCAAAACGTTCTGCAAGGTCTCTACCTTGGACAGCATCAACATTTGGCTCATCTGCAGTCCATCCTCATGATGAACCAATCGTACGTAGAACCAAGGCACATGCAAGCCATGCTCGATGTACGACCATAGCTGTACGTCCTCGCCGAGAAATGCCGGCCTGGGTATTGCCGCATCCCGTGTCGTTCTAAACATACCACCGAAACCCTAGCGAAAATGAACACTATAGATTGTAGCTCTAAAGTGGTCGTTGCTGCCTTATAGTTCCTTTTGCGAGTTGTGCAAAATGGAGCTAAACCAAGCATTCGGACTGGCGCTGCAGCGCCTCAGGAAAAGCAGCGGGCTTACTCAAGAGGAGTTTTCGACCGTCAGCAGTCGTACGTATCTCAGCACCTTGGAGCGCGGTCTCAAGAGCCCTACGCTGGAGAAAGTAGGGGAGTTGGCCTCCGTGATGGAAATCCAACCGCTGACGCTGCTCGCTTATGCCTATTTGCTACGCGATGAAACGCTCAGTCTTGAAGGAATGCTTGCTCAGGTCTACGGTGAGCTAACGGCGCTCGCATCTGATGGTTGAGCGAGGCGACGGATCAGGACTAAGTCAATGGCGACGCTCCTGCATGCGGAGTAGGTCGATGCCTAGCATGGGGTTGTGTGGAGCGAGCCGATATGGATGCACTTGCCCCGTGGAGCGCGCATGCCGGTGAAGCCTTCGGGCAGCGCCCATGCCGCCAAGCATTAAGGCTTGGTTCCGCCAAAGCGAATTTTATTTATGTGGAGGAATACGATCTTATGATTTAAGAGTTCCTGTGCCTATTTTCTCTTGCTAAAGCAACCATCCAGCGCACATTTCTAATGGCAAAGCATCATTGCTGTAATTCGTGAAATTTGACATCGCAGTGGGTTTTTAAGTCGTCCCATCCAAGTCTAGAGAGCTCTGAAGTCAGGTATCAACGTCAAAATTTGACTAGGCATATCCAAATCAATAAGCTTGAAGGGCTCGCTCTGAGGTTCGTGGGTGAAAACCTCCTCTCGGAGACACTTGAAATGAAAAAAGCCCATCACCCGATGGGCTTTTTTTTGCTAGCAAACTTCTGAAAACTGAATCGCCCCGGCTTTCCTAGACGCCTTTGAGCGGCTGCTTTTGGCCCAGAGTGTGTCAAAACCCTTGTTAGCGGCTTCCACTCTAGTGTTTTTTCCTACTCAGCCCAGGTCAGACATCAGTTGCTCAGATTCAGTATAAGATTCCGGAAATCAGCAGGTACGCCGACAACGTGGGCTAGAGGCTAGAAATCTGGGGGTTGGATGATTGCAAGCAACGTTTCGTATCTTTGTCCGGTTTGTGGATAGCCCGGGCTTGAAGAGCCTCCATACGATGAGGTTGGCTGCTCTTCGTTTGGCATGTGCCCGTCCTGCGGTACGCAGTTCGGCTATGATGACGCAACATCTACTCATGCTGACTTGCGGAGATTATGGATCTCTAAAGGAATGCTTTGGTGTAGCAAAGCTCAAGCGTCGCCGAGAGGTTGGGACCCGGAAAGGCAACTACAGGCGGTTGAAAAACGCATCAATATCTCAACGGAACACCGCTCTTAGCCCTGCTATGATTTCTGAGGATTTCATCGCAGGGATCGCCCATGAAGCGCTTTATCCAAGGTGAACATCGAGGCCAAGAAACCTTCCTTCCCACGAGCCTCGACGATTACGTCACAGATGCCAATCCGGTGCGCGTAGTCGACATTTTTGTCGACGAACTGGACCTGGTCAAACTAGGTTTCGAGGGCGCCTTACCTGCTGATACAGGCCGGCCGGCTTACCATCCCTCGGTCCTGCTGAAGATCTACATCTACGGCTATCTGAACCGCATTCCATCGAGCCGGCGTCTTGAACGAGAAGCCCAACGCAACGTCGAGCTGATGTGGTTGACCGGGCGTTTGATGCCCGATTTCAAGACCATCGCCAACTTCCGAAAAGACAACAGCAAGGCCATCCGAGGTGTCTGCCGCCAGTTCGTGGTGCTGTGCCAGCAGCTAGGACTGTTCGAAGAAAATCTGGTCGCCATCGACGGCAGCAAATTCAAGGCCGTCAATAACCGCGACCGCAATTTCACCAGCGCCAAGCTGAAACGGCGGATGGAAGAAATTGAATCAAGTATCAATCGGTACCTGACTACGCTCGACGAAACTGATCGGCAAGAACCCTCGGTCGCTCAGCCCAAGGCTGCTCGTCTGCAAGAGAAAATCGACAAGCTCAAAGCTCAGATGAAAGAGTTGCAGGTCATTGAAACTCAGCTCAACGAATCAACGGATAAACAGGTCTCACTGACCGATCCAGACGCCCGTTCCATGATGACGCGCGGCACCGGAATCGTCGGTTACAACGTGCAGACAGCAGTCGATACCCAGCACCATTTGATCGTTGCGCATGAGGTGACCAACGTCGGTTCCGACCGCGATCTACTCAGCTCGATGGCCAAGCAGGCCCGCGAGGCGATGGCGTCAGATACATTGTCGGTAGTGGCTGACCGAGGTTACTTCAAAAGCGAACAAATCC
This sequence comes from Pseudomonas sp. TH34, assembly GCF_016650865.1. NCBI lineage: Bacteria > Pseudomonadati > Pseudomonadota > Gammaproteobacteria > Pseudomonadales > Pseudomonadaceae > Pseudomonas > Pseudomonas sp. TH34. The sequence goes on along the minus strand of NZ_JAEKFB010000030.1, from coordinate 676 downwards.
TAGCTTGTCACGATGCAGGCATCACCGCCTATGTGCCCAAGCCGATGACCTCTGGAGCCAAGGCTGACGGGCGTTTCAATAACGATGCCTTCATCTATGACGCGGTAAAAAACGAATACATTTGTCCCGCTGGAGAGGCGTTGATCTGGCGCTTTTCCAGCGTTGAAAAAGGCCTGAAGTTGCACCGTTATTGGAGTTCTAATTGCCAGGGATGCGTGCTGAAATCGGAGTGCACACCGAGCAAGCAACGGCGAGTTCGGCGATGGGAGCATGAAGCCGTATTGGAGGAAATGCAGAACAGGCTGAGCAACGCGCCGGACATGATGCGAGTCCGCAAGCGTACGGTCGAGCATCCCTTCGGGACACTCAAACAATGGATGGGCGCCACACATTTCCTGACACGAAAGCTGAACGGAGTAAGTGCGGAGATGAGCTTGAACGTCCTCGCCTACAACTTGAAACGAGTCATGAAAATTATCGGTACCAGCGGTTTAATGAAGGCGCTGTCGGCCTGAAAAGATCTTTATTTTGGCCACCCAGCAAGGTAGAAGCGGCGCTAGGGGCTCCCAGCCCCTCGTGATGATCCGCAGGACTTGTTGTGAGCAATTACTCAGCTAACAACCGTCAGCGCTGCGCGCCGACAGTGCATCAGCGCGTTTTTACACACTCTGGGCCG
>NZ_JAEKFB010000029.1:0-357406 GCF_016650865.1 Pseudomonas sp. TH34 | reverse complement strand
GGCCGAGCATGAAAACTTCAAGCGCGTGATCAGTTCGTGGGAGCGGGAATTCCTGCTCTTTGCCGTCTGATGCGCCGGGCGCGCCCTTCAAACGGCGCGTCCTCACCTGAAACATCTAGGAGATTGGTATGTCCAGCAACAACCCGCAAACCCGTGAATGGCAAGCCTTGAGCAGCGATCACCACCTGGCGCCGTTCAGCGACTTCAAGCAATTGAAAGAGAAAGGCCCACGGATCATCACCAAAGCCCACGGCGTTTACCTGTGGGACAGCGAAGGCAACAAGATTCTCGACGGCATGGCCGGCCTGTGGTGCGTGGCGATCGGTTACGGTCGCGATGAGCTGGCTGATGCGGCCGCCAAGCAAATGAAAGAGCTGCCTTACTACAACCTGTTCTTCCAGACCGCCCACCCGCCGGTGCTGGAACTGGCCAAAGCCATCTCCGATATCGCCCCGCAAGGCATGAACCATGTGTTCTTCACCGGTTCCGGCTCCGAAGGCAACGACACCATGCTGCGTATGGTCCGCCACTACTGGGCGATCAAAGGCCAGCCAAACAAGAAAACCATCATCAGCCGCAAGAATGGCTACCACGGTTCAACCGTGGCCGGCGCCAGCCTGGGCGGCATGACCTATATGCATGAACAGGGCGACTTGCCGATCCCGGGCATCGTCCACATCGCCCAGCCGTACTGGTTCGGCGAAGGCGGCGACATGAGCCCGGAAGAGTTCGGCGTGTGGGCCGCGAACCAGCTGGAAGAGAAGATTCTGGAGCTGGGCGTGGACAACGTCGGCGCCTTTATTGCCGAGCCGATCCAGGGTGCCGGTGGCGTGATCATACCGCCTGCCAGCTACTGGCCGCGCATCAAGGAAATCCTCGCCAAGTACGACATCCTGTTCGTGGCCGATGAAGTGATCTGCGGCTTTGGCCGTACCGGTGAGTGGTTCGGTAGCGATTTCTACGACCTCAAGCCCGACATGATGACCATCGCCAAGGGCCTGACCTCCGGCTACATCCCGATGGGTGGCCTGATCGTGCGCGACGAAGTGGTCGCAGTACTGAACGAAGGCGGTGATTTCAACCACGGCTTCACCTATTCCGGTCACCCGGTGGCGGCAGCGGTAGCCCTGGAAAATATCCGCATCATGCGCGATGAACAAATTGTTAAGCGCGTGCACGACGAAACGGCACCCTATTTGCAAAAGCGTTTGAGGGAACTGGCTGATCACCCGTTGGTGGGTGAAGTTCGCGGTGTGGGCATGCTCGGTGCGATCGAGTTGGTTCAGGACAAGGCAACGCGCAAGCGTTATGAAGGCCGTGGTGTTGGCATGATCTGCCGCACGTTCTGCTTCGAGAATGGCCTGATCATGCGCGCCGTGGGCGACACCATGATCATTTCGCCACCGCTGGTGATCAGCAAGGCCGAGATAGACGAGTTGGTGACCAAGGCGCGGCACTGCCTGGACCTGACTTTGGCGGCATTGCAGGGCTAAATGCTAGGCTCAGAACGCAGCGCCTGTCGGGCGCTGCTTCTGGGGTGTTAGAAAAGCGGGGCATTGGTTGAAAGCCGGCCCCTGAACTTGCCAGACTGTCGCCCTGTTTTGTTGCCCCTTAGACGGGCTGCGAAACACGTTGTACTTAAAGAACGAACGTGGCCCAAAAAAGAAAAAATTGGAGCATGACCGAATGAAGGCATTAGGTTTGAAGAACGCTGGCAAGACCCTCCTGGCCTTGTCCCTGATGGGGGCCATGGCAGGCGCGGCGCACGCCGACGATAAAGTGCTGCACGTTTATAACTGGTCCGACTACATCGCACCGGACACCATCGCGAACTTTGAAAAAGAGTCCGGGATCAAGGTGGTCTATGACGTGTTCGACTCCAACGAAACCCTGGAAGCCAAGTTGCTGGCAGGCAAGTCCGGTTACGACATCGTCGTACCGTCGAACAACTTCCTCGCCAAGCAGATCAAGGCCGGTGTTTACCAGGAACTGGACATGTCCAAGCTGTCGAACTACGACAACCTGAACAAATCCCTGCTTAAGGCCGTGTCCATCAGTGACCCGGGCAACAAGCACGCCTTCCCGTACATGTGGGGCTCGATCGGCATCGGCTACAACCCGGAGAAGGTCAAGGCTGCACTGGGCATCGACAAGATCGACTCGTGGGACACCATCCTCAAGCCGGAAAACCTCGCCAAGTTGAAAGGCTGCGGTGTGAGCTTCCTCGATTCGCCAACCGAAATGCTGCCAGTGGCACTGCATTACCTGGGCCTGCCGACCGACACCCAGAAGAAAGAAGACCTCAAGCAAGCCGAGGCCTTGTTCCTCAAACTGCGTCCTTCGATTGGCTACTTCCACTCGTCCAAGTACATCTCCGACCTGGCCAACGGCAACATCTGCGTAGCCGTGGGTTATTCGGGTGACGTGCAACAGGCCAAGTCCCGCGCGGCTGAAGCCGGTGGCAAGGTCAAGGTTGCCTACGACATTCCGAAAGAAGGCGCCGGCAGCTTCTATGACATGGTCGCCATCCCTAAAGATGCCGAAAACGTCGACGCTGCCTACAAGTTCATGAACTACCTGCTCAAGCCGGAAGTCATGGCGGGCATTACCAACAGCGTACGTTTCCCGAACGGTAACGAGAAAGCTACCGCATTGGTCGACAAAGACATCACCAGCGACCCAGGCATTTATCCGCCAGCGGACGTGCAAGCCAAGCTGTATGCCATTGCTGACTTGCCGGCTGCTACTCAGCGGGAAATGACCCGCAGTTGGACCAAGATCAAATCGGGCAAATAATCCGCTTTGATACCGGTTTCGCTAACTGCCGCGATGCGCGCGGTGGTTAGCGAAACAATTAAATGACAGAAAGTTTTGCCGGATCGGTTTATCGAGGGTAAGTTGCGCGCCGGTTTTGTTGCCGGGCAACAACTTCGGGCCCAACTATTTAAGAGGACCTCCACTTGCCAATTTCTTTATTTCGCAAAGCCTTGCTGGTGGGTGCAGGTATCACGCTGGCTGTCAGCGTGCAGGCCGCGCCGACTGTGCATATTTATAACTGGTCGGACTACATTGGCCCGGACACCCTGGCCAACTTTGAAAAGGCCACCGGCATCAAGCCGGTCTATGACGTGTTTGACTCGAACGAAACCCTGGAAGGCAAGTTGCTCGCCGGGCGTACCGGGTATGACGTGGTAGTGCCGTCGAACCACTTCCTTGGCAAGCAGATCAAGGCCGGGGCGTTCCAGAAAATCGACAAGTCGCAACTGACCAACTACGCCAACCTCGACCCGGCGCTGCTCAAGCGTCTGGAAAAGAACGACCCGGGCAACCAGTACGCCGTGCCGTATCTGTGGGGCACCAACGGTATTGGTTACAACGTAGATAAAGTCAAAGAAGTGCTGGGCGTCGACAAGATCGATTCCTGGGCCGTGCTGTTCGAGCCGGAAAACATGAAGAAGCTGGCGAGCTGCGGCGTGTCGTTCATGGACTCGGCGGATGAAATGCTGCCGGCGGTGCTCAACTACATGGGCTTGAACCCCAACAGCACCAACCCTGAAGACTATAAGAAGGCTGAAGAGAAACTCCTGAAAGTGCGTCCTTTCGTGACCTACTTCCATTCTTCCAAGTACATCTCGGACCTGGCCAACGGCAATATCTGCGTGGCGGCCGGCTTCTCCGGTGATGTGTTCCAGGCCAAGGCCCGTGCGGCCGAGGCGGGTAAGGGCGTGAACATCGCCTACGTGATTCCGAAAGAAGGCGGCAACCTGTGGTTCGACGTACTGGCCATCCCCAAGGATGCGACCAACGTCAAAGAGGCCCTCGCCTTCATCAACTATTTGCTGAAACCTGAGGTGATCGCTCAGGTCAGTGATTACGTCGGTTACGCCAACCCTAACCCAGGGGCGGACAAACTGATGGAGCAATCGATACGCACCGACGAAGCGGTTTACCCACCGCAGGCGGTTCTCGACCGGACTTTTGTCAACTTCGAGCTACCCCCGAAAGTGCAACGTTTGATGACCCGTAGCTGGACCAAGGTCAAGACGGGCAAGTAAGGCTTAACGCTCAAACTATCCAAGGCTGGCCCGTATTGGGCGAGCTGCACTCTTTTTATTCTGGGAGTTTCGTAAATGGCAGTTGCCTCCGGCGCCTATAAGAAAGCCCTCGAGGGCGACCAGACACCGAAAAAGGTGCTGGTCAAAATCGACCGGGTCACGAAGAAGTTCGACGAGACGATTGCGGTGGACGATGTGTCCCTGGAAATCAAGAAAGGCGAGATCTTCGCCTTGCTCGGCGGATCGGGTTCGGGCAAATCCACCTTGCTGCGCATGCTCGCAGGCTTCGAGCGCCCAACGGAAGGACGCATTTACCTCGACGGTGTGGACATCACCGACATGCCGCCGTACGAGCGGCCGATCAACATGATGTTCCAGTCCTACGCCCTGTTCCCCCACATGACCGTGGCCCAGAACATCGCGTTTGGCCTGCAACAGGACAAGATCCCCAAGGCCGAGGTCGACGCCCGTGTGGCCGAGATGCTCAAGCTGGTGCAGATGAGCCAGTACGCCAAGCGCAAGCCGCATCAGCTGTCTGGCGGTCAACGCCAGCGGGTGGCACTGGCGCGTTCCCTGGCCAAGCGTCCGAAACTGCTGTTGCTCGATGAGCCGATGGGCGCATTGGACAAGAAGCTGCGTTCGCAGATGCAGCTGGAACTGGTTGAGATCATTGAGCGCGTAGGCGTGACCTGCGTGATGGTGACCCACGACCAGGAAGAGGCCATGACCATGGCCGAGCGCATCGCGATCATGCACCTGGGCTGGATCGCCCAGATCGGCAGCCCGATCGATATCTACGAAACGCCTACCAGCCGCCTGGTGTGCGAGTTCATCGGCAACGTCAACATTTTCGATACCCAGGTGGTGGACGACGCCGAAGGCCACGCGGTGCTCAAGTGCCCGGACCTGGACCGCGACATCTACGTCGGCTACGGCATTGCCACCTCGGTGGAAGACAAGTCGGTGACCTACGCCATCCGCCCTGAAAAGCTGCTGGTGACCACCGAAATGCCGACCTGCGAGCACAACTGGTCCAGCGGCAAGGTGCACGACATCGCTTACCTCGGCGGCCACTCGGTGTTCTACGTCGAATTGCCGAGCGGCAAGCTAGTGCAATCCTTCGTGGCCAACGCCGAGCGCCGTGGCCAGCGTCCAACCTGGGGTGACCAGGTGTACGTGTGGTGGGAAGACGACAGCGGCGTGGTACTTCGCTCATGAACATGAAGAAGTTCAAACGCCAGCTGCAACGAATAACCCCCGGTGGCCGGCATGTGGTCATCGGGATCCCTTTCCTCTGGCTGTTCCTGTTCTTCATGCTGCCGTTCTTCATCGTCTTGAAGATCAGCTTTGCCGAAGCCGACGTGGCGATCCCGCCGTATACCGAGATCTACACCTTCGTTGAACAGAAACTGCAGTTGGTGCTGAACCTGGCCAACTACGGCATGCTGGGCGATGACGAGCTGTACATCGCGGCATACCTGGGCTCGCTGAAGATGGCGTTTTTCAGCACCATCCTCTGCCTGCTGATCGGCTACCCGATGGCCTACGCCATTGCCAGCGCGCGTAAGGAAATCCAGACCGTGCTAGTGCTGCTGATCATGATGCCGACCTGGACTGCAATCCTGATCCGCGTCTACGCGTGGATGGGCATCCTCAGCAACAACGGTTTGCTCAACGGCTTCCTGATGTCCATCGGACTGATCAACGAACCGCTGCAGATCCTCAACACCAACATTGCGGTGTATATCGGCGTGGTCTATTCGTACCTGCCGTTCATGATCCTGCCGCTGTACGCCAACCTGGTGAAGCATGACCAGAGCCTGCTGGAAGCCGCCTCGGACCTGGGTTCGAGCACCTTCAACAGCTTCTGGAAAATCACCGTGCCGCTGTCCAAGAACGGCATCATCGCCGGCTGCATGCTGGTGTTTATCCCGGTGGTGGGCGAGTTCGTGATCCCGGAACTGCTGGGCGGCCCGGAAACCCTGATGATCGGTAAAGTGCTGTGGCAAGAGTTCTTCAACAACCGTGACTGGCCGGTGGCGTCTGCCCTGGCGGTGGTGATGCTGGCGATCCTGATCGTGCCGATCATCCTGTTCAACCGCAGCCAAGCCAAAGAGATGGAGGGCAAGATATGAAGCGCGTCAGTTTCTCAAGCTTCATGCTGGTGGCGGGGTTGCTGTTCATCTACCTGCCGATGCTGATCCTGGTGATCTACTCGTTCAACGAATCCAAACTGGTGACGGTGTGGGGCGGTTGGTCGATCAAGTGGTACGTGGGCCTGTTGGACAACACCCAGTTGATGGGCTCGGTCGGTCGCTCCCTGGAAATTGCCTGCTACACGGCGATTGCCGCGGTGGCGCTGGGTACGTTGGCGGCGTTCGTGCTGACGCGTATCAGCCAGTTCAAGGGCCGCACGCTGTTTGGAGGCCTGGTGACGGCACCGCTGGTGATGCCGGAAGTGATCACCGGCCTGTCGCTATTGCTGCTGTTCGTGGCCATGGCGCAGATGATCGGTTGGCCCCAGGAACGTGGCCTGGTGACCATCTGGATCGCCCACACCACGTTCTGTTCGGCGTATGTGGCGGTGGTGGTGTCGGCGCGTTTGCGTGAGCTGGACCTGTCGATTGAAGAAGCCGCGATGGACCTGGGTGCGCGACCGTGGAAGGTGTTCTTCCTGATCACCATCCCGATGATCGCGCCGTCGCTGGCGGCGGGCGGCATGATGTCGTTCGCGCTGTCGCTGGATGACCTGGTGTTGGCCAGCTTCGTGTCGGGGCCGGGTTCTACCACGTTGCCGATGGAAGTGTTCTCGGCAGTGCGTCTGGGGGTTAAACCCGAGATCAACGCCGTGGCCAGCTTGATTCTGCTGGCGGTGTCGATCGTGACGTTCCTGGTGTGGTTCTTCAGCCGTCGTGCTGAAGAGCACCGCAAGAAAGCGATCCAGCAGGCGATTGAAGAAGCGGCTGCGGATGGCTGGGAGAAGCCGGCGGACTCGCGTCGCGCACCGGCACCGGTCTAATCAGGTAACCCTGACGAAACCGGATCAAAAATGTGGGAGCTGGCTTGCCTGCGATAGCGGTGTGACAGTCGACTGATGTGTTGACTGATACACCGCCATCGCAGGCAAGCCAGCTCCCACAGTGTTTTGTGGTGTTTATAAGGCTGTGTTTCAGGCTATCCAAGGCGACTTGCGAATCACCTCGACAAAGTTCATCGGCTTGAACCCAGGCTCCTGATCCACCAGCACATCGGTCTTCACGTTGCCAAACGTGGTCTGCGGACGATGGCGCAGGCCGTCGGCAAACGCGCAGATGATGCACTCCTTGAACCCTTCACCCCGTGGATGCGCATGCACCACCGCTTCGCGCTGCACGCTGGTAAACGCCGCGTACTCCATCCCCAACACATCCATCTCCACGCCAGCGGTCACCAGCGCCACAGTCGGACGCAAATGCTTGGGCACGCCCGGCGTGGTGTGCAGGGCAATCGACAACCACACCTGTTCGATGTCGTCATCGCTCAACCCGTAAGGCTTGAGAAAGTCCGCCGCTGCATTGGCGCCGTCCACTTCAAAGCGCTCGTCGTTACTGCGGTGACCTTCCACCAGGCCCAGGTCGTGGAACATCGCGCCGACGTACAGCAGCTCCGGGTTATAAGCCAATTGCTGGCGCTCACCGCTCAAGGCGCCGAACAGGAACACGCGGCGGGAGTGGTGGTAGAGCAGGTCGGATTCGATGTCGCGGATGTATTCGGTGGTGGCCTTGGCCAGGGCGCTGTCCGGGATCTTGATGCCGGCGATGGTGGTGCTCATGGTCGTTGTCCTCAAGAAAGCGCCGGGTTGGCGCCGATGAGTCCAGTCTGGCCGTGCGCCCGCGAGGGGGCCACCGCGGCGAGGGTGCGATCCCGGCCAATGTGCCGCGATATCGCGCCAAGGCTATGCGCGATCAAATGTGGCAGCTGGCTTGCCTGCGATAGCATCACCTCGGTATACCTGATGGACCGAGTCGCCTGTATCGCAGGCAAGCCAGCTCCCACAGGGGTTTTGCATTTATTCAGTTGGAAAAAGGTGTTTCTACCCATGGGCAAAACCGTTGCCATCCTGATCTTCCCCGGCGTCCAGTCACTGGACGTGACCGGGCCCCTGGATGTGTTCTGCGAGGCCAACCGTTTTCTGCCGCCCGAGGAGCATTACCAGTTGGAGGTGATTGGCCTGGGCCACGGCAACATGGCCTGTTCCAACGGCTTGTCGTTGCAGGCGCATCGGCATTTCAGCGAAGCCCTTGATCCCTACGATTTGCTGCTGATGGCCGGCGGGCCGCAGCTGCCCTTCGAGGATTTCGGCCCGGTGTTCAATCAATGGCTGCGTGACGCCAGCGCGCGAGCCAAGCGCTTCGGCTCCATCTGCAACGGCGCCTTCATGCTCGCCCGTGCCGGTCTGCTGGACGGCCGCACCGTCACCACTCATTGGGGCGACGCCGCCGACTTGGCCAGTTTGTGCCCATCGGCCCAAGTGGAAGCCGACCGCCTCTACGTGCAGGACGGCAACCTCTACACCTCGGCCGGGGTGACGGCAGGCATCGACCTGTCGCTGTACCTGCTCGCGCAGGACCACGGGCCGGAAGTGGCACTCAGCGTGGCCAAGCGCCTGGTGGTGTTCACCCAGCGTTCAGGCGGGCAGTCGCAGTTCAGCCCGTTTTTGACACCCCACGCAGAAGCCACCTCGGCGGTGGCGCTGGTACAGCTCTACGTATTGGCCAACCTGACGGGCGACCTGACCATCGCTGATCTGGCCAAGGCTGCCAACATGAGTGCACGCAACTTCTCGCGGGTATTCGCTCGGGAAGCGCAGATCACCCCGGCCGAGTTCGTCGAGCGGGCGCGGGTGGATGCGGCGCGGGTGATGCTGGAAAGCACCCACGCGCCACTCAAGACCGTGGCGTACCAGTGCGGCTTTCGCGACGCCCAGCACATGCGCAGTGTGTTCAATCGCCGGCTGGGCGTGACGCCGCAACAATTCCGACTTAACTTTGCGGCGCCGGTTTGAGCGTGTCGTAGGCTTCCAGGGCACGCAGCGAGTAGATATACGCCGCACCGGCATTCAGCGAAATCGCCGTGGCTAAGGTCGCCGCCACTTCTTCGCGGGTAGCGCCGGCCTTGATCGCCGCGTCGGCATGCACGCCGATGCAACCGTCGCAACGTGTGGTGATGGCCACGGCGATGGAAATCAGCTCACGGGTCTTGGCATCCAGGACGTTGTTTTCCTCGGCAGCTTCCCCCAGCGCCATGTAGGCTTTGACCATCTTCGGGTTGCTCTTGCCCAGCGCGCCAAAGGCTTTCTTCACGGTAGGCAGCAAGTCGGACCAGTTATTGAACATCGTGTTAACTCCTGAACGGTTTGGGTGTGAAGCCAGTGTGTGCGGTTCAGGTTTGGCGCTTTTGTTCGATCCACTCACCTTTTTGACCGATGCTCGCAAATGAACTCCATCGACACCCTGATCGCGTTGGCCAACCTGCGGGGCAGCCTGGACTTGCGTTGCCAGTTCCAGGGCGCCTGGGCCATGGACCACGAGCCCGAGCCGCTGGGCGTGGCGCCGTATCACATTGTGCTGGCGGGCACGTGCCGCGCCGAATTGTCCGGTGGGCAGCAGGTGACGCTGGAGGAGGGCGATATCCTGTTGATGCCCGGTGGCGCAACGCACCTGGTGCGCAGCCAGGGCGCGCGAGTAAAACCGGTGGCGCAGACCGTGATTGAAGGCGGCTTGCTGCCGATCCATCGCCTGGGCGGTGAGCAGCCGGACGTGGACATGCTCTGCGGCAGTTTTCGCTACAACCGCCAGTCGTTGCTGTTCAGTGCGTTGCCGGACTACCTGGTGGTGTCGAGTCGGCAGTGGCAGGCCGATGGGCAGTTGGCGGCGTTGATCGCACTGCTGCGCAGCGAGGCGGACGGGCAACGGTTGGGGGCGCGCTTCTTTATCGATGCGCTGTCGTCGGCGTTGTTCACCTTGATCCTGCGGGCGTGGCTGACGCAGCAAGCGCCGGTGGCCGGCACCTTTGCCTTGTTGACCGACAAACGCCTGGGCAAGGCCTGGCAGGCGATGCTGGCGGATCCCGGCCATGAGTGGACCATCGACAGCCTGGCCAGCGCCGCGTCGATGTCCCGGGCGACGTTCATGCGCGGGTTTGTCAAAGTGGCGGGTGTGTCGCCGTGGGTGTTGCTGACGCAACTGCGCATGGAGCTGGCGTTCAACCTGCTGCATCAGTCGCGGCTGAGCCTGACGGATATTGCCGCCCAGGCGGGGTATCAGTCCCAGGCAGCGTTCAGCAAGAAATTCAAGGAGACCTACGGAGAGGCGCCGGGGCGGCTGCGAGCACGGTAGACGCCACGATGGAGATCAACTGTGGGCTTGCCTGCGATAGCGGTGTGTCAGTCAACATTTCTATCGACTGACACACCGCTATCGCAGGCAAGCCAGCTCCCACATTTATGGCATTTCTTCTGAGCTATTGCGGTGTCCGGGCCGGCAATAGCTTGAGGGTACTGCGGGTATTCGCCGTCACTTCCTCATCATTGAAATGCGCCTGTTCATACCCACCCTCGATATACGTCTCCGCCTGGTCGGAGTAGTGCTTGTCGAACGGCACGCCACTCTGCCCGACCGGGTTGATGGTCAGCGCATGGGCGGCGTCGGCGAAGTCGATCAGGCGCCGGGTCGACGGTCCGTACGTCACTGGCCATGGCGCCGGGCCGATCTGTGCGGATTGGTTGTTGGGCACTTCATGGGTGCCGGGCGCAGCAAACGGGCCGACGTTGACGATCTTGTCCAACGGCTTCTGCGAGCCCAGCGGATGACCATGGGTCAGGGTGTGGGCCTTGCCCCATTGCCACTGCGACGGGTCGTCACCCAAGGTCGCCTTGAGGTGTTGCAGGCTGTTGTCCCACGCGAGCTTGACGGTGTCGGCACGGTGGCCATCCCACCAGGGCGAATCCGCTGAAGCGGTCAGGCGTGGCAAGGCTGCGTCCACTACCCGGGTGGTGAGCAAGGTCTTGAACATTGCATCGCCCAGTTTGGGGTGGAACGCGGCGTCAGTGAGGTTGAACAGGAACTGGTTGAACAGCGTGGCACTGGTGGACTCCAGCGGGTAATCGCCTTTCCAGGTTGCCAATTGTTCCACCAGCTTCAACTGCGCCGGGTCCTTGACCACTTCACGCAGCACCGGCAACAGCGGTGCCAGTAGCCGTGGGCCGTAGGCGGTGGTAGTGCCGAGCTGCAAGGCCTGGCTGTTGTCCACGTCCCATTTCACGCTGTTGTCGCTCAGCTGCGCGTTCAACTGCTGGCCACGGTCTGCCAGGTTGTAGTAACCGGGAATCGGCATGCCGGTGGGGGACGCGGGCTGGGCATTGGCGGACACCACATAACCGCGGGCCGGGTTTTCTTCCTGGGGGTTGGCGCTGAACGGGTAGAAGCCGAGCTTATCCGCCTGGGCGGTGCTGCCGTCGAGGATAAAGCCCGGGTTGGCCCCGGCCGGGCGGATCGGCAACTGTGCCGCCGCCCACCAGCCGATATCGCCCTTGGCATTGGCCCACACGATATTCAAGCCAGGTGCCTGGACCTTCGCCGCCGCTGCGCGGGCCTTGGCGAGGGTATCGGCACGGTTGAGCTGGTAGAAGCCGTCGAGGATCGGGTTCTCGGTGTTGAGGAACGCCCACCACATAGCAATCGGCGTCTTGCCGGCATTCTCGCCGAGCACGTCATTGATGATCGGACCGTGGGGCGAGGCGCGCAGGGTCAGGGTTACCGGGTCCTGGCCCTTGACCGCGATCTGTTGCTCGCTGCTGGTCATGTCCACCCATTGGTCGTGGTACCAGACCTGATTGGGGTTGTCCGGGTTGACCTTCTCGGCGATCAGGTCGAGGTCATCGTTCTGGAACATGGTCAGGCTCCAGCCGAAATCCTTGTTATGGCCCAGGAACGCCACTGGCACCAGCGCGTTGTGATAACCGTAAAGCTCGAAGCCCGGCGCCGACAGCTGCGCCTCGTACCACACCGACGGCACCGAGAAGCGGATATGTGGGTCACCCGCCAGCAACGGTTTGCCGCTCTTGGTGCGGCTGCCGCTGATGGCCCAGGCGTTGCTGCCTTCGAACTGCGGCAGGCCGTTGTCGGCCATGGCCTGTTCGCTCAACTGGGCGATGGCACCCAAATCCTTCCAATCACCGGCCGCGAGATTCAGCGCGCCCTTGGGCTGCCAGTCGAGGTCGAAGACCTTCAGGTAATCGCTGCCCAGTTGATCGCGTACGTACGTCAGCAAGGGTTCGGTGCGAAAGGCGACGGCAAAGCTGTAGGCCAGGTAGCCGGCGACGCTGATGGTGTCTTCGGCGGTGAACCGGCGCTTGGGGATGCCCAATACGTCGAACTCCATGGGGCTGGCGTGGCTGTCCTGATACTGGTTGACCCCGTCCAGGTAGGCTTGCAGGGCCTTCCAGGACGCAGACTCATGGTCCATGTGCTCGACGTAGCTCAAGGCACGCTCGCGAATGCGCAGGCTGCGGAACAGTTTGTCGGTCTCCAGCAGCTTAGGCCCCAGCACCTCGGCCAACTCGCCACGGGACAGGCGGCGCATGATCTCCATCTGGAACAGCCGGTCCTGGGCATGTACATAGCCAAGGGCGCGGTACAGGTCGGTCTCGTTCTCGGCGCGGATATGCGGCACGCCTCGGTCGTCGTAGCGCACCGTGACCGAACCTTGCAGGTGGGCCAGCTCCACCGTGCCCTGGCGAGTCGGCTGCTTGCTGTACACGTACCAGCCGGCGCCAACCATCAGGGCTACGAGCAGGATGGCCAGCGCGGTCAGGATGCGTTTCATGGGTTGTCCCTTATTAGTCGGTCACCGTGAAGATTCGGGCAGTTTAGTGGGTTTGGCGAGCGCTGCGGAAAATGCTGTCGGGCTCGCGTTCCCTGAACCTCACCTGCATGAAGTCGGGGTTATGAAGTTGGATGCGGGTGAGCGGGTTATTATGTTTGCTCTGTTACATGAAACCAGCCGCGCCGTGATCAATCAGGCCATCCGTGCGCGCCTTTGCTATCACTTTCGGAATGCAATTTATGACAGATCCCAGCCGTGCACAGGTGCCTTATGCCTGCTGCATGGAAACGCCATCGCTGATCAGCAACTTTTTGCGATACCCGCCGGTGGGCTTCGACGCCCAGCTGTCAGCACAGGGACTGCCGTACTTTTTCACCCGGTTCGACCTGCAAACCACCGCCGACGATGAGCTGCGGACCCGCCTGCGCAGTTGGCCGGGGTACCGTTTGTGGCAGTCATGGCTGCATATCGACACCTGCTTTGTCGGCACCACGGTCAGCGAATACTCCCCGTTTCCGCTGAGCGTACCGCCACAGGACATGGCGCAATGGCTGCAACAGGAGTGTGCGCCGCAACGCAAACTCACCATCGTCAAAGACGTGCCGCTGGATTCTCCGCTGCTCAGTGTCGAGGACAATCGCTACGCACACGCGCTGATTGAGGCTTGCACCCAGCGCGGATTCATCAATGTAGAGGGCCAGGCGCTGGCCTATGTGCCCATCGACTTCACCTCGATTGACGAGTATCTGTCGCGGTTATCCCATAGCCGCCGCCGCAATATCCGCCGCAAGTTGCGCAGCCGTGATGAGTTACGCATTGAGGTCCTGGACACCGGCGATGTGCGGTTCAGCGATGAGCAATGGCAGCAGGAACTGTATCGGCTGTACAAGGCGGTGTACGCACAGAGCGAAATCCACTTCGATTTGCTCACGCCCGATTTCTTCATTCAGTTGCTCACCGATGCCGACAGCGGCGGGCATGTGTTCTGCTACTGGGACGAGGACGAGTTGGTCGGCTATAACCTGTGCTACCAGCAAGACGGCAAGTTGCTCGACAAGTACATCGGCCTTAACTACCCGCTGGCGCTGGAGCACAACCTGTACTTCGTCAGCTGGTTTGTGAACCTGGAGTACGCCCTGGAAAAGGGCCTGCAATTTTATGTCGCGGGCTGGACCGACCCACAGGTCAAATCCAGCCTCGGCGCCAAGTTCACCTTTACCCGCCATCTGGTGTGGGTGCGCAACCCGCTGTTGCGCAAGGTGTTGAACCGCTTCCGTCACCACTTTGAAAGCGACATGCAATGGCAGCAGGAGCAAACCTCATGAGCCAGGCCCGACCCGCGTTGATCCTCGATTTTGATGGCGCCGTGAATAACATTCCCGGCGCCATCACCCTGCCGTTGCAGGCCTGGCAGGAGAAGATCCGGTTCGGTTGCCGCTGGGCACAGTTCAAGGAGCTGGAGAACGCCCTGCAAGCGCAGATGCCCAATGACTACGGCTGTGTGTTTACCGGCAGCGGTGACTATCACCACCTCAGCCAGTTGTTGTTGAACCGTCTTCCCATCCAGCAAAAGATCCAACTGATCATTTGCGATAACCACCCGGACAACATGCGCTATCCGTTTGGTATCCATTGTGGGTCTTGGGTCTACTGGGCCAGCCGCCTGCCACAGGTCGAGCATGTGCATGTGCTGGGCATTGGCTCGCCGGACATTTCCCTCAAGCACGCCTGGGAGAATCACTGGTCACCGCTGGTGAAACGCAAGCTGACCTACTGGAACACCAACGTCGATACCCGCTGGTTGAACTGGATCGGCGCAGGCCGCAGCAACCGTGCATTCACCAGCGCGGACGAGTTGATGGGGGCGTTCCTGGCGCAGCTCGACCCTTCGTTGCCGGTGTATCTCTCCATCGACAAAGACGTGCTGAGCCCGGAGGTGGTGAATACCAACTGGGACCAGGGCGAGTTTCTGGAGAAGCATTTGAATGCGCTGATCGATGCCTGCCAGGGCAGCATTATCGGCGCGGACATTACCGGCGATGTCTCGGCTTATCACTACCAGAGTAAGTTCAAGCGTTGGCTGAGTGCGTCGGATGGCCAGGAAGAGCTGCCGGAGAACCAGGTGGTGATCTGGCAACAACAGCAGAATGAGTTGAACGCGCGCTTGTTGACCCGTATCGATCAAGGCTGGGCTAGCGTTTAAGAATTCGCCGTAGATGATCCAGCACTTGCTCGAACAGTTCGTCCGTCAGCCAGTGGCTGTTGCTGATCGACAGTGTCTGGGCGGCGAAGCTTTGCGCGCGGGGGATATCGGCGCCTGGCTGTAACAGCGGGGTGAGCGCCGGGTAGCTCGGCAAGACGTGGATAAACAGACGGGTGACGCCCAGGCCCGCCGTCCACAGCTGCGCCATCGCGGTATCGCGGGTTTGTGCGCTGGGCATCACCACCATCAGGAACGGCCAGGTACCTTGCTGGCCCGGGCTGTCGGTCAACACCGAAACGCCGGGCAAGCTGCTCAGCTGCGCCACGCGACGCAAGGCCCGTAAGCGTCCTTGCTGCAAATGTTCGGGCAAGCGTGCCAATGCGGCAGCGCCGACCTTCTGGCGATAGCCGCCCAACCGGTGCAACGGAATATCGTTGACGGAAAAATCATCGCCGACTGCCGCCACTTCATCGCCCCGCGCCAGCGCCGCCCGCAGCGGTTTGCCGTACACGTACTTCAGCCCGCGGGGCTGATACGCCGCGGCATAGCCCCACAGCTCGGCGCTGCGTTGCACTTCCCAGCGCAGGCTGAAGGGCAAGTCCTGGCGGCATTGCTGGTGCAACGCCTGATGCAGCACCGCATCCCGGCTGAACAACACGCCGCCTTCGGCCGTCGTCAGGCCTTTGCCCAGTGCCATGCTGAAAAAGCCGATGTCGCCTTTGAGTCCGACGCTTTTTCCGTCATCCAGCGCGCCCATGGCCTGGGCGGCGTCTTCGATGACCGCCACGCCGTAAGGCTCGGCAATGCGCGTGGCGGCATCCACATCCGCTACGCGCCCGGCCAGGTGGGTGACGACGATCGCCAAGGTGTTTTCGTTGCACAGCTGCGCCAGCTGTTGCTCGTCCAGGTCGATGCTGCCGGGCTTTAAATCGCACGGCACCACGCGTAATGGCGGGCAATGATGGGCGGCCAGGGCCACCAGCGGGCAGGTATAGGCCGGCACGATAAGCTCGGTGCGCCCAGGGCTACGTTGCTGCAACACCCGCAGCGCCATGATCAGGGCGGCCGTGCCGGAACAGGGCAGGGCCGGCAAAGGGATGTCGAGCTGTTGGGCCAGGTCGCGGGCCAGGTTGCCCGAGAGGTTGAACAAATCCTGCCAGCGCAGGGGAAGGCCCGCCGTCGGCGGAATCTCCCGCTGGCTGACAACGGGCGTCATGACGCCAGCGTCTGCGAGGGCTCGGCCTCGACGGTCTTGCTCTCTTTGTCTTCACTGCGCGCCAGGCACAGGATGCCGGCAATGATCAGCGCACCACCGACGATTTTGGGCAGGGTCAGGGTGTCGTTGAACAACCACACGGAGATCAACGTCACGCTGATCAGCTCCAGGTGGGAGGCGGCAAACGCCGGGCCTACCGGCGCGTATTTCAACAACGTCATCCAGGTAAAAAATGCACCGATGTAGCCAACGAATGCCCCGTAGATCCAGGGCGCACCAAACACGCGTATCAGCCACGCGGCGTCCATTGTCAGCGGTTCGGCATGAATCGAGGCGAACTTAAAGCTGACCTGCGCCAAGGTATCGAAAATGATCAGCGACAGAAAACCCAGGATATAAAACCGTTTCATTACTCAAACCCCACGACGGTCACGCCACAGGCGATCAGCATGATGCCGATCAACCGCCATTTGCTCAGGCTTTCCTTGAACAGGAAACGGCCCGCAATCATGATCACGACAATGTTGATGGAGCCTAGCATCACCCCGACCGACAACGGCACCAGTGTCAGGAAGGCCAGCCACAGCACGAATTCGAAGACATAGCAGATGATGCCCAGCCAAATCCACGGACGCTTGAGCATATGGCGCCAGTGGGCCATGCCGTCATGCTCGGCGCTGGCTGAAGCGGCGGCTTTAAACGCCAACTGGCCGGACGTATCGACGATAACGTTGAGTATCCAGAGGATGATGGTTAATTGGCTCATGTGTTCCCGTGTCGTCTGCTGGTACGGCTAGCTGCTTACGATACAGGAGCATGCCGATACAGTTGTTCGAGTTTGTCGAACGAACAGCGTCTGTTCAGCTTGGCGCGCCCGGTTCAGGGTGCAGGCGCGGCCCCGTTCCACTCGCAGTAACAGCCTACCGCCAGGGTGTGGGTCGCATTGACCTCGCGCCCGCCTTCGAGGGCTTGCAGGATGGGTTCGATAAAGCTGTTGCGGGAGTTACACGTCAGCCCTTCGCTGTAGGGCCCGAAATACGCCAGCTTGCCGCTGCGGTCCCAGATGCCCACGGCAGGGCTGGCAGGCAGGTGCTGGGCGCCTGGCACGGCCTTGAGGGCCTTCATCGCGCCGAGGGTGGCGGGTAACTGGCCGTGGCTGCCGGCTTTCTGCAGGGAATAGAACTCCACGCCTTGGGGGGCGTACTGCTCAATCAGTTCGCTGAGGTGCTGTTGGTTTCCGACATTGCACGGGCAGGCCGGGTCCCAGAAGTGCACCAGGCGGATCGGGCCCGGGCCGGCAAGCTCGGCCGGCAGGCTCAGGCTGTCACCGGAAAACACCGCCGTATGCTCACTGAATGCCCGCAGGTAACGCCCCTGGAACCAGTCATACGCCGCCCATAACACCCCGGCGCAAATGATCACGATCAGGCTGGCGAAGAGGGTGGTGCGGTAGGGCTGTCGCATTTGGATCGATCCTCGGAGGACGCGTAGCTTGCCATGCTTGCCCTGACAGATGAATATCGCGGCTCGATATTCATCTGTTCAATGCGTTGAAGCCACAGTCTGGAAGTTCTTATGCCCGTTACGTTTGACCCTGATCATCTGCGCGAAAGCTTGCGGCCCCTGGTGGACGCGCAGCCGCTTTCTGCCGAGGCCCGGGTCTACCAGCGCTTCTACGGCCTGGACCTGCCCGCCCGCAAGGTGCCCGCAGCGAGCCGCCTGGGGCGGTTTGCGGTGGATGGGTTCGAGGTGGTCTGCCAGGTGTGGTGGCCGCCCGTTCCGGTGGCGACGATGTTCCTGTTCCATGGTTTCTACGACCATATGGGCCTGTACCGCAATGTCGTGGATTGGGCGTTGGACCAGGGCTTTGTGGTGATTGCCTGCGACTTGCCGGGCCATGGTTTGTCCAGCGGCGAGCGGGCCAGCATCGATGACTTTGCGGTGTACCAGGACGTGGTGCAGGCGCTGTTTGAGCAGGCCAAGGCGTTGCAGCTGCCGCAGCCGTGGCACCTGTTCGGGCAAAGTACCGGCGGCGCGATTGTGGTGGATCACCTGCTTAACCATGGCGTCGACAGCCCGGCCCAGGGCAAGACCTTTTTGCTCTCACCGCTGGTGCGTCCCCGCGCCTGGGGCTGGTCGCAGCTCAGTTATTACTTGCTCAGGCCGTTCGTCAAAGGCATCGCCCGGCGTTTCAGCGATAACACCAACGACCCGCAGTTCAAGCCGTTCCTGGAGGCCGACCCGTTGCAGCCACGGCAGTTGCCCACCGCCTGGGTGGGCGCGTTGGCGCGCTGGATCAAACGCATTGAAGCGGCGCCACGCAGTACGCGGCGGCCGTTGATCGTGCAGGGTGAGGAAGACATGACGGTGGACTGGCAGCACAACCTGAAGGTACTGCGCAGCAAGTTCGACCAGCCGGAGATCTTGATGCTGCCGCGCGGCAGGCATCACTTGGCGAATGAGATTCCGGAGATTCGGCAGCAATACTTCAGGTTTCTCACCGACCACCTGAAATAACGCAATCCAAATGTGGGAGCGGGCTTGCTCGCGAAGGCGGTAGATCAGTTAGCATAACCAGTGACTGGCACACCGTCTTCGCGAGCAAGCCCGCTCCCACAGGGTTACTGCGCCAGGCTTGAGGTGCTTTGGCCGACCGCCAGGCCGGCGCGAATCGCCGCCAGTGCCGCCTTGTAGTACGCCTTGCCATCCGGCGACTCCGCGAATGTCGCGAACTCCTCCAGCTCCGGGTCGGACAGATCCCGGTAGACGTACAACAACGTGTTGTTCAAATCATTGCCAATCTGCTGCATCAGGCGCTCACGCTGGCCGTTCAACATGCCCTGTGCCTGACCGCCGCCCAACAGGCCTGGGATCATCTGGCTCAAGCTGTCGGCGGCCACACCGGCAATCGCCAGGCTGACTTCAGCCCCGGCTTCCCGCGCAGGCAGCGCCTGGGCCAGGTGGCCAATGATCAGGCTGCGGGTGGCGTCGGCCTCCATATGCGGCAAGCCCTGGGCATTCTTCGCCAGTTGATCCCGGCGCGTGGCCAGCAACTCGGCGGCGACAATCTTGCGGCCAAGGGGCGACTGGAAAAAGGCCAAAGCCGGCTTCGGGTCCGCCAGATTCTTGCGAAGCTGTGCTTCGGCGCGCTGGTCTACCGACTGCGGCGCAAAGCGTTTATTACTGTTGTCCACCAGCGCTTGATACACCGCCGGCGGCAAGCTGTTGCGGTAGCGTTGCTGGGCGGCACTGAGGGCGTCATTAAAATGCGCGCGCTGGTCTGCCCAGCCGGCGACCTTGTACAACTGGTCATGGCTGTCTGCCCAGGCGGGCAAAACGCAGAGCATCAGCAAGGAAAAAAACAAACGACGCATAGGGACTCCTGTCAGTCGGCCACTATTGTCCGTGTCGGGCGTAGGATTTGTCGAGAAATCCTATCGGTCACCTGACTAAAGTGTATTCAGACGCTCGGCGGCTCTGTCGGATTCACAGGCGTATGGATACTATGCGCGCCATGCCCATACCCTCCGATCACCCGCTGCTGTTACGCATTGTCGATGACCTGGCCGCACAAGGCTGGTCGCAGCAGAATATCTTCCTGCCCGAGGCTCTGACCCTCGAACTGGCGGCTGAGTGCCATAAACGCGCCGCCGAAGGCGAATTGGCGCCCGCCGCCGTCGGACGCGGGCCGTCCCAGGAGATTCGCGAGGGCATTCGGGGGGATCATATCCAGTGGCTGGAACCGGGTGAGGTAGTCGCCTGCGACACCTACCTCGAGCTGATGGACAGCCTGCGGGTGGCAATGAACCGCGGCCTGTTCCTCGGCCTGGAAGACTTCGAAAGCCACTTCGCGATGTACCCACCGGGGGCGTTTTACCTCAAGCATGTGGACCGTTTTCGCGATGACGATCGGCGCATGGTGTCGGCGGTGATCTACTTGAACAATGCCTGGCTGCCGGAACATGGCGGCCAGTTGCGCATGTACCTCAAGGGCGACGTCGAATACGATGTGGTGCCCATCGGCGGTTGCCTGGTGGTGTTCCTGTCGGGGGAGATCCCCCATGAAGTCCTGCCCGCCACCCGCGAACGCCTGTCCCTTACCGGCTGGTTTCGCCGGCGGGGTAACGAGCCGTTCTGATGATGCAAAAGATTCTGGTCAGCCGCTGCCTGTTGGGGCACCGGGTACGCTACGACGGAGGCGCCAGCGGGCCTTTCGATCAATTGGCCGCGTGGCAGGCCGAAGGCCGGGTGGTTGCCGTGTGCCCCGAGGTTGCGGGAGGTTTGCCGACGCCACGGCCGTCTGCCGAAATTCCGGGCGGGCAGGGGATTGACGTGTGGGAAGGCCGCGCCCAGGTGCTGACGGCCCAAGGGGAAGACTTCAGCGAAGCCTTCCTCGATGGCGCCCGCCAGGCGTTGGCCTTGGTGCAGCGTCACAACATCCGGGTCGCCGTGCTCAAGGCCAACAGCCCGTCTTGCGGCAATCTGCTGACCTATGACGGCACCTTCACCGGCGTGAAGGTCACGGGCGAAGGCGTGACGGCGGCATTGCTCAAGCGCCATGGGGTGCTGGTGTTCAGTGAGCTGGAGTTGCCCGAAGCGGCAGCGGCCCTGGCCAAATGCTCAAGCCCGACATAGATCAACATGTGGGAGCGGGCTTGCTCGCGAAAGCGCAGTGTCAGTCACCCGATGCTCAAGCTGACCCACCGCATTCGCGAGCAAGCCCGCTCCCACATTGACCGAGTCGTTTATTCGGCCTTTTTCACCGGCTTGCTCGCATCCATTCCGAACCACTTCTCCGACAACGCCGTCAGCCGGCCATCGGCTTTCACCCGTTGCAGGGCCTTGTCCAAGCTGGCCTTGAACGCCGGGTTACCCTTCTGGAACGGAATCGCCAGGCTCAGCGTAGGGCCGACATCTGCGCCTTCCTTCACCGGCAACTGGCTGTCGCGAATCGCGTAGGGGATCAGCAACCGGTCACTGATGGCCGCATCGATCTGTTGGTCAGCGACGTCCTTGATCGGCTGCCTGGCATCGGCATAGCTGCGCAAATCAACGCCATCGGCGGTGCGCGCCTGCTCCACAAACTGACTGCCCTGGGCCACGCCCAGCGCCTTGCCCTTGAGCGCCGCGAAGCTGCCCAGCGGGCGTTGTTCCTGCTTGCGCACGATCAGTTGTGCACTGGAGTAGCTGTAGGGCTCGCTGAAGTCGAAACGATCCGCCAGTTCAGGAGTCATAGCGATATGGTTGATGGCCACGTCGTACTTGGCGCTTTCCACGCCAGGTAGCAGATCGGCGGCATCGACGGTGATAAAGGAGGGGCGTACGTCCATTTCCTTGGCCAGTAACTCACCCAGTTCCACTTCAAAGCCGGTGAGTTTGTCGCCTTCCTTGAAGTTGAAGGGCGGGGTGTTGGCTTCCAGGGCGATGCGCAATTCCCCGCGGTCAAACACATCGTCAATCAGTTCGGCATGGGCCAACGGGCTTACAAGGGGAAGTAAAAGTAACAGGCCAGGCAGGAAACGCATGGTCTCTCCTAAAGAATTCGAATGAGCGAGGCGCTGTTCCGGCTCGCTTTGCTATGGTGTTGAGTGCCTTGGACAGCAATTTGTCGCGAAGTTGTCATAACCCTACAGATTTCACCGAAAAACTGGAGAAGTGAATGAAAGCCTTTTTGACCCGTGCAACCCTGGCCAGCCTATTGCTGGGTGCTTCGATGTTGGCGACCGCTGCTGATGGCATTCCGCGCAGCGCTCCACCAGAAGGTGCCAAAGTGTTCATCGTGTCGCCAAAAGACGGCGCCACTGTCGATAAAACCTTCACCGTGAAATTCGGCATGGAAGGCCTGAAACTGGCCCCGGCCACCAGCCAGGACCCGGGCACCGGCCACCACCACCTGCTGATCGACCAGAAAGCATTGCCTGACGCCAGCGTGCCAATCCCGGCCACCGACACCGTGATCCACTACGGCAAGGCCCAGACCGAAACCGAGCTGACCCTCACCCCAGGCAAGCACACGCTGCAACTGGTCGCCGGCGACAAACTGCACATGCAGTTCAACCCGACTGTAGCCTCGAAAGTCATCACGGTTAACGTCAAGTAAGATTTGTTCAGACAAAAAAAGGGAGACCCGAGGGTCTCCCTTTTTTAGGCGCGTTTAACGATTAGAACAACACGCGGCTACGGATAGTGCCGTTGATGTGTTGCAGCTTCTCTTGCGCCAGGTCCGAGTACTCGGCGTCTACGTCGATCACCACGTAGCCGACTTTCTCGTTGGTCTGCAGGAACTGACCGGAAATGTTGATGCCGTTTTCCGCGAAGACCTTGTTGATCTCCATCATCACGCCAGGGATGTTCTGGTGGATGTGCAGCAGACGGTGCTTGCCAGGGTGAGCCGGCAGCGCTACTTCCGGGAAGTTGACCGAAGACACCGACGTACCGTTGTCGCTGTACTTGACCAGTTTCTCCGACACTTCCAGGCCGATGTTGGCTTGGGCTTCAGCGGTGGAACCACCGATGTGCGGGGTCAGGATTACGTTGTCCAGGCCACGCAGCGGGCTTTCGAAGATGTCGTCGTTAGAGCGCGGCTCTACCGGGAACACGTCGATGGCGGCGCCGATCAGGTGTTTGTCCTTGATCGCGTCGGCCAGGGCGTCCAGCTCAACAACAGTGCCGCGTGCGGCGTTGATCAGGATTCCGCCCTTCTTGATGGCGCGGATTTCCTTCTCGCCGATCATCCACTGGGTCTCAGCGGTTTCCGGTACGTGCAGGGTCACGATGTCGGACATGCCCAGCAGCTCGGTCAGGCTCGACACCTGGGTGGCGTTGCCCAATGGCAGCTTGGTCAGGGTGTCGTAGAAGAACACCTGCATGCCCAGGCCTTCGGCCAGAACCGACAGTTGAGTACCGATCGAGCCGTAACCGACGATACCCAGCTTCTTGCCGCGGATTTCGAAGGAGTTGGCTGCGCTCTTGATCCAGCCGCCACGGTGGCAGGAAGCGTTCTTCTCAGGGATACCGCGCAACAGCAGGATGGCCTCGGCCAATACCAGCTCAGCCACAGAGCGGGTGTTGGAGTACGGTGCGTTGAACACCGCGATGCCGCGCTCGCGCGCTGCGTTGAGGTCGACCTGGTTGGTGCCGATGCAGAAACAACCTACAGCGACAAGCTTCTTGGCGTGATCGAAGATCTCTTCGGTCAGCTGAGTGCGGGAGCGAATGCCGATGAAGTGCGCGTCGGCGATCTTTTCCTTGAGCTGGGCTTCCGGCAGAGAACTGGTGATGTACTCAATGCTGGAGTACCCAGCAGCCTTCAGAACGTCGACGGCCGATGGGTGGACGCCTTCCAGAAGAAGGAACTTGATCTTGCTCTTATCGAGAGAAGTCTTGCTCATCTGCGTAAACCTGTATCCCGGAGAAAAATGGCAGGGAATCGGATCACGTAAGCTGACCCGGACGGCAGGAAAGCCGTCACCGCAGAACGCCCTTGGGCACTATCCTGCGGGGGCGGTATGCTAGCATACGTGCCCCGCTAAACACCCATTCCTGCGACGTGAAGCGTTCTCAGGATGACCATGAATTGTTCGAGAGTTCTGTCGATGACCCATCCTGCCCTGATTGATGAGCTGAAGACCCTGGTTGAGCCTGGCAAGGTCCTGACCGATGCTGACTCCCTTGAGGCTTATGGCAAGGACTGGACCAAGCATTTCGCGCCGGCCCCGGTGGCCATCGTCTTCCCGAAGACCACCGAACAGGTGCAGGCCATCGTCCGTTGGGCCAATGAACACAAGGTGGCGCTGGTGCCGTCCGGTGGTCGTACCGGCCTGTCGGCTGCTGCGGTGGCAGCGAATGGCGAAGTGGTTGTGTCCTTCGACTATATGAACCAGATCCTCGACGTGAACCTCACCGACCGCACCGCCGTGTGTCAGCCGGGCGTGGTCACCAAGCAATTGCAGAACGTCGCCGAAGAAAAAGGCCTGTACTACCCGGTGGATTTCGCCTCGTCCGGCTCCAGCCAGATTGGCGGCAATATCGGCACCAATGCCGGCGGGATCAAGGTGATTCGCTACGGCATGACCCGTAACTGGGTCGCCGGCATGAAAGTCGTCACTGGTAAGGGCGACCTGCTGGAACTGAACAAAGACCTGATCAAGAACGCCACCGGCTACGACATGCGCCAGCTGTTTATCGGCGCGGAAGGCACCCTGGGGTTTGTGGTCGAAGCGACCATGCGCCTGGACCGTGCGCCGAAAAACCTCACCGCCATGGTGCTCGGCACCACCGATTTCGACTCGATCATGCCGGTGTTGCACGCCTTCCAGAGCAAGCTGGACCTGACCGCGTTCGAGTTCTTCTCCGACAAAGCCCTGGCCAAAGTCCTCGGTCGCGGCGATGTTCCGGCGCCGTTCGAGTCCGACTGCCCGTTCTACGCGCTGCTGGAATTCGAGGCGACCACCGAAGAAGTGGCCAACGACGCCCTGGCCACGTTCGAACACTGCGTGGAGCAGGGCTGGGTGCTCGACGGCGTGATGAGCCAGAGCGAAACCCAACTGCACAACCTGTGGAAGCTGCGCGAGTACATCTCCGAGACGATCTCCCACTGGACGCCGTACAAGAACGACATTTCGGTGACTGTGTCGAAAGTGCCGGCCTTCCTGAAGGAAATTGACGCGATCGTCGGCGAACACTACCCGGACTTCGAAATCGTCTGGTTCGGCCACATCGGCGACGGCAACCTGCACCTGAACATCCTCAAGCCGGAAAACCTGAGCAAGGACGAGTTCTTCGCCAAGTGCGCCACCGTCAACAAGTGGGTGTTCGAGACCGTGCAGAAGTACAACGGCTCGATCTCCGCCGAACACGGCGTGGGCATGACCAAGCGCGACTACCTGACCTACAGCCGCTCGCCGGTTGAAATCGAATACATGAAAGCAGTGAAAGCGGTGTTCGACCCGAACGGGATCATGAACCCGGGCAAGATTTTCGCTGTTTAACAGTCCCTGAAGGAGTCGGTCCATGAGCTACCAGCACAAGTATGTCGACGGCACCAATATTCACTTTCCCCTGGGGAAAGTGGTGTGCATCGGGCGTAACTACGCCGAACACGCCAAGGAACTGGATAACCCGGTGCCTACCGAGCCGCTGCTGTTTATCAAGCCTGGCAGCTGCGTGGTGGCGCTGGAAGGTGGTTTCGCCATCCCTACCGAGCGCGGTTCGGTGCACTACGAAGCGGAAATCGCCGTGTTGATCGGCAAGCCTCTGTCGGCCAAGCCGAGCCGCGAGGAAGTGCTGGACGCCATCTCCGGCTTCGCCCCGGCCCTCGACCTGACCCTGCGGGATAAACAGGCCGAGCTGAAAGCCAAGGGCCTGCCGTGGGAAATCGCCAAGTCGTTTGATGGCGCGGCAGTGATTGCCCCGTTCGTGGTCGGCAGCACGTTCCCGGACGTGACCGACATCGGCATCCGCCTGACCATCAATGGCGAAGTGCGCCAGGACGGCAACAGCGCGATCATGCTCAACCCGATCATCCCGATGATCCAGTACATGGCCGGCTGCTTCTCCCTGCAGGCCGGCGATGTGATCCTCACCGGTACACCGGCCGGCGTGGGCCCGCTGAATGTGGGTGACGAGCTGGTGCTGGAATTGCCGGGTGTGAGCCGCTTCGAAAGCAGCGTTCGCTAAATACCTGGCGAAACGCGGTTAAAAATGTGGGAGCCGGGCTTGCCCGCGATAACGGTGTGTCAGTCGCCTTGAATGTTGACTGACCCGCCGCCATCGCGAGCAAGCCCGGCTCCCACATTGTGTTGTGTTTGCCTGGAAGCACCGGTTTTTGCATTTTTTTCACACCCCATCCGGATAATCCTCAGCCTCCTGCGCGCGGACCTTGTGATCCTGTGCTATCCCCTAAAGCTGACTTTCTGGAAAGCGTAATGGCCGTGCCTCTCCCATCCGTAAAACCCTCGTTGCGTTCACGCCTTGCCATGCGCTGGTATTCCTGGCTGTTCCTGGCCGGCGCGATCATTTACGGCGTGGCCTGGGCGATGCATTGGGATGACCGTGGCGTGCTGTGGGTGGCGGAGGGCTTCGAAACCCCGACCGAGCGCCTGGAAAGCGTCTGGCTCCCGGACTACCGCGCGGTGATCGATGCCAAGTTGCTGCCCGGCATGGAGAAGGACGAAGCCTCGGACCTCACCTACAACCCGCTGACCAAGACCCTGTTCTCGGTCATGGGCAAAAACCCGTTCCTGGTTGAATTGACCCTGCAAGGCGACGTACTGCGCAAGATGCCGCTCAACGGCTGGAACAACCCGGAAGGCGTGACCATGATGGAAAACGGCTTGATGGCCGTGGTCGATGAGCGTCAGCACAGCCTGACCATCATCAAGGTCGACCCGCAGACCCAGCAGTTGAACAAAGCTGACTTCCCGTCCTACGACCTTGGCCCGTCGAAGGACCAAAACAAAGCCTTTGAAGCCGTGACCTGGGACAAGCGCAACCAGCAACTGATCCTCGGCGAAGAGCGCCCACCGGCGCTGTTCACCTGGAAAAGCGACGGCAGCCAGACCCTCACCGGCGACAAGCAAAAGCTCGCCAGCACCGAGCTGGACATGCGCAACCTCTCAGCGCTGACCGTTGATCCGCGTACCGGCCACCTGCTGGCGTTGTCGGCGGATTCCCACCTGTTGCTGGAACTGGACGAGATGGGCGAGCAAGTCAGCTTCATGACGTTGCTCGGCGGCTTCAATGGCTTGAAGAACACCATTCCTCGTGCCGAAGGCGTGACCATGGACGAGAGCGGCACGCTGTACATGGTCAGCGAGCCGAACCTGTTCTATCGCTTCGAGAAGCAGAAACAGTAGTTCGATTACGTCAGATTTCTCTCTATCTGCGGCATCCGCCAGACACCCGGGGCGTTTAAGTTTAAATTCAGGCGACCGTGATATTCATTCGCCAGTTTTCACTTTGAGCCCCGCCCGATGCGTCGACTTGCCCGTCCAAAGCCTGCCTTTTTCATCCTGATCCTGATCGCCTTGGTGGCTGTCGGCGTGGTCGCGCAGCAATTGCGCCTGTTCGAGCGTGCCTGGTTCAACTGGCAGTCGTGGCGTAATCCCGCCGGTGAGCACTCCATTGGCCTGGGGAATTACCAGGTGGCTTTGGAGGCGCAGGTGATCGACGGTCTCAACGATGATGTCTCGGCCCTGACCTTCGATCCGGTGCGCAACAGCCTGTTTACCGTGACCAACAAGAATGCCGAGCTGGTGGAGCTGTCCCTGGACGGCAGAATCCTGCGACGCATTGCGCTGGTGGGTTTTGGCGACGCCGAGGCTGTGGAGTACATCAGCGACAACACC
This sequence comes from Pseudomonas sp. TH34, assembly GCF_016650865.1. Taxonomy (NCBI): domain Bacteria; kingdom Pseudomonadati; phylum Pseudomonadota; class Gammaproteobacteria; order Pseudomonadales; family Pseudomonadaceae; genus Pseudomonas; species Pseudomonas sp. TH34. The sequence continues at coordinate 329,719 of NZ_JAEKFB010000029.1, read as the reverse complement.
TATGTCATCAGCGACGAGCGCCAGCAGCGGCTGATCAAGGTCCACGTGGATGATGACACCAAATTCCTTGATGCCGCCGACGCCGAGCAAATGACCCTCGGCGTGCACCTGGGCGGCAACAAGGGCTTCGAAGGCCTGGCCTATGACTCGGTGGGCAAGCGTTTGTTTGTGGCCAAGGAACGCGACCCGATGCTGATCTACGAGGTCCACGGCTTTCCCCATTTCAAACCGGAAAAAACCTACTCGGTGCACGTGATCAACAACCCCAAGCGCGATGCCGGATTGTTTGTGCGTGACCTGTCGAGCCTGCAATACGATGAGCGCAGCGGCCATTTGCTGGCGCTGTCGGATGAGTCATTCCTGGTGTTGGAGCTGGATATCGACGGTCGTCCCCTGAGCAGTTTGTCACTGCTCAAGGGGCGGCATGGCCTGAAGCAGCGCGTGCCTCAGGCCGAGGGGATTGCCATGGACAACGACGGCACGTTGTACATGGTCAGTGAGCCGAACTTGTTCTATGTGTTCAAGAAATGAACCCGATCCCAGCCATGGCGAAGATCGAAGGTGGGAGCTGGCTTGCCTGCGATGCAGGCGACGCGGTCTTTCAGTAGTGCCGGGGCGATGCCATCGCAGGCAAGCCAGCTCCCACACTGGGTCTGTGGTGCTTTTATGCCTTAAGGGTTTTCACGCCTTCCGGGGTGCCCAGCAGCAGTACGTCAGCCGGACGGGCCGCGAACAAACCGTTGGTGACGACGCCGACGATGGCATTGATCTGACGCTCCAGTTCCACCGGGTTGGTGATCTGCATGTTGAACACGTCGATGATGATGTTGCCGTTGTCGGTCAGCACGCCTTCGCGGTACACCGGGTCGCCGCCCAGCTTCACCAGCTCGCGGGCCACGTGGCTGCGGGCCATCGGGATCACTTCCACCGGCAGCGGGAACGCGCCGAGGACGGGCACCAGTTTGCTGGCGTCGGCGATGCAGATGAAGGTCTTGGCCACGGCCGCTACGATCTTCTCGCGGGTCAGGGCTGCGCCGCCGCCCTTGATCAGGTTCAGGTGTGCGTCGCTTTCATCGGCGCCGTCGACGTAGAACTCCAGGTCGCTGACGGTGTTCAGCTCATACACCGGGATACCGTGGCCCTTGAGCCGCGCAGCGGTGGCTTCGGAACTGGCAACCGCGCCGTCGAACGCGCCCTTGTGCAGGGCCAGCGCATCGATAAAGCAGTTGGCGGTGGAGCCGGTGCCGACACCGACGATGCTTTTATCGTCGAGTTTAGGAAGGATTAAATCGACGGCGGCCTGGGCCACTGCCTGTTTGAGTTGATCCTGGGTCATGCGGGCTCCGGAACGGGCGGGGAGTAAAGAGGGGCGCGAGTATAACCCAACAAAACCTCGGTTTTCGTGTGGTCGCCCGGCCAAACGCTGGGTTAGACTCCTTGGCCCTGCCCAACCCGCCCAGTGATGCTTTCCGATGCTTGAACAGTACGTCAAAAAGATCCTCACCTCGCGCGTTTACGACGTTGCCGTAGAAACCCCGCTGCAGACCGCCCGCCAGCTCTCCGAGCGCCTGGGCAACAAGGTCTGGCTCAAGCGCGAAGACTTGCAGCCGGTGTTCTCGTTCAAGATTCGCGGTGCCTACAACAAGCTGACCCAATTGAGTGCCGAAGAATGTGCGCGCGGTGTGGTCACCGCTTCAGCGGGCAACCACGCCCAGGGCCTGGCCCTGGCGGCCAAGGTGCTGGGGGTCAAGGCCACCATCGTGATGCCCAAGACCACCCCCGAAATCAAGGTCGAAGGCGTGCGCTCCCGTGGCGGCAAAGTGGTGTTGCACGGGGATTCGTTCCCGGAAGCGCTGGCGTATTCGCTGAAGCTGGTCGACGAAAAAGGCTACGTCTACATTCACCCCTACGATGATCCGCACACCATTGCCGGGCAGGGCACCGTGGCAATGGAGATCCTGCGCCAGCACCCGGGGCCGCTGGACGCGATTTTCGTCCCGGTGGGCGGTGGTGGCCTGATCGCCGGGATCGCGGCGTACGTGAAATACCTGCGGCCTGAAATCAAGATCATCGGCGTCGAGCCGGACGACTCCAACTGCCTGCAAGCCGCCATGGCGGCGGGCGAGCGCGTGGTCCTGCCGACCGTGGGCATCTTCGCCGACGGCGTGGCGGTGGCGCAGATCGGCCAGCACACCTTCGACATCTGCAAGGACTACGTGGATGAAGTGATCACCGTCAGCACCGATGAAATCTGCGCGGCGATCAAGGACATCTACGACGACACTCGCTCCATCACGGAGCCGGCTGGCGCCCTGGGCGTGGCCGGGATCAAGAAGTACGTCGAGACCCGTGGCATCACCGGGCAAACCCTGGTGGCCATTGATTCCGGGGCCAACGTCAACTTCGACCGCCTGCGCCATGTGGCCGAGCGCGCCGAACTGGGTGAAGGCCGCGAAGCCATCATCGCCGTGACCATTCCCGAGAAGCCGGGCAGCTTCAAGGCCTTCTGCGAGGCCGTGGGCAAACGCCAGATCACCGAATTCAACTACCGCTACCACTCCGGCCGCGAGGCGCACATTTTTGTCGGCGTGCAGACCCACCCGGAAAACGACCCGCGCAGTGCGCTGATCGCCAGCCTTACCAGCCAGGGTTTCCCGGTGCTGGACCTGACGGAAAACGAACTGGCCAAGCTGCACATCCGCCATATGGTCGGCGGCCATGCGGCACACGTCAGCGACGAAGTGGTGTTCCGCTTCGAATTCCCGGAACGTCCGGGGGCGCTGTTCAACTTCCTCAACAAATTGGGCGGGCGCTGGAATATCTCGATGTTCCACTATCGCAACCACGGTGCTGCCGATGGGCGCGTGGTGGCGGGCCTGCAAGTGCCGGCGGACGAGCGCCACCTGGTGCCGGCGGCGCTGGAAGCCATTGGCTACCCGTACTGGGATGAAAGTGATAACCCGGCCTACCAACTGTTCCTCGGTTGAGCGACTACGCTGACTGAGCGGCCTACAAGGAATCGAGAACATGGAAACGCTGACCACCCTTAAAGTTATCCACATCGCGGCCACGGTGTTGCTGCTGCTCAGCGGTGTCGCGCTGGCGGTGCTGGCCTGGCGCAAACGCAGTGCGGGGCCGGCCTATACCGTGCAGCGGCCGTGGGTGTTTGTGTGGTTGTTGATGGGGATTTGCGTGGTGAGCATGCCGTTCACTGGCTGGTGGCTGGCGCACTTGATCGGCTGGCCGCTGGGGCAAACCTGGATTCTGGGCTCGAGCGTGATCTACACCGTGGCGGCGCTGAGCTGGTTCTGGCTGGTGGCGCGGCTTAATCGACTGCGGTTGGGCGGGGCGGGGAGCGTGAACTTCACCGTGGCGCTGGCGGTTGTGAGCTTGGTGGGGTTTGTGGCGATTGCCGGGTTGATGGGTGCCAAACCCGTTTAAGACTTGAAACCGGGTCGCCTTCATTCGCGAGCAAGCCCGCTCCCACATTCGACTGCATTCCAAAGATGGAACTCGATCAAATGTGGGAGCGGGCTTGCTCGCGAAAGCGTTATCAGTTGCGCAGAGTAATCACCGGCCAACCACGCTTCTCAGCCTCAGCCCGCAGATTCGGATCCGGATCCACTGCCACCGCATGCGTCACCTGCTCCAACAGCGGCAGGTCATTCATCGAATCGCTATAGAAGTAACTGTCCTCCAGGCTAAACCCGGTTTCTTCCAGCCAACGATTCAAGCGCGTCACCTTGCCCTCGCGAAAGCACGGTACATCGGTGCTGCGTCCGGTGTAGCGGCCGTTTTCCATCTCGCATTCGGTGGCGATCAGGGTTTCCACGCCCAGGCGTGCGGCAATTGGCGCGGTGACGAAACGGTTGGTGGCGGTGATGATCACCAGCTTGTCGCCAGCGGCGCGGTGTTTGGCCAGCAACTCAGCCGCCTGGGGCAGCATGATCGGCTCGATGCAGTCGCGCATGTAGTCACGGTGCCACTCATCCAGTTGGGCCATCTCGGTGCGGCCAAGGATTTCCAGGCAGAAGTTCAGGTACTCGGCGTTATCCAGCTTGCCGGCCAGGTAGTCCTGGTAGAACTCATCGTTGCGGGCCTTGTAGGCCACGGCGTCGAGAATCCCGCGTTCACAGAGGTAATCGCCCCAGGCGTGATCGCTGTCACCCCCCAAAAGCGTGTTGTCCAAGTCGAATAAAGCCAGGCGCATTGCAGTTACTCGCTGAAAAGTCTGTAAAAAGGCGTCCAGAATACGGTCTTTTCACAAGAGTGCACATAAGGTAAGCAGCCTCGTTGCCGCTGTATCAATCTTTGTGGAACAATGCGGTGACATGCGTTTGCGAGGTTGTTGCCGTGATCGACCCCGATGGTTTCCGTCCTAATGTCGGGATTATTCTTACGAATGATGCCGGACAGGTGCTATGGGCTCGCCGTATCAACCAAGATGCCTGGCAGTTTCCTCAAGGCGGAATCAACCCCGACGAAACCCCTGAAGACGCCTTGTACCGTGAGTTGAACGAAGAAGTAGGCCTTGAACGTGAAGATGTGCAAATTCTGGCCTGCACCCGAGGCTGGTTGCGCTATCGTTTGCCGCAACGTCTGGTGCGTACCCACAGCCAACCGCTGTGCATCGGCCAGAAACAGAAATGGTTTCTCCTGCGCCTGATCTCCAACGAGCAGCGGGTGCGGATGGATTTGACCGGTAAACCGGAGTTCGATGGCTGGCGCTGGGTCAGTTATTGGTATCCGTTGGGCCAGGTGGTGACATTCAAGCGCGAGGTTTATCGTCGCGCTCTTAAAGAGCTTGCCCCGCGCCTTTTAGCGCGCGACTGACGACGGAGTTCGACCCCGAGCCATGCTCAATACGCTGCGCAAGATCGTCCAGGAAGTTAACTCCGCCAAGGATCTCAAGGCGGCGTTGGGGATTATTGTGTTGCGCGTCAAGGAAGCCATGGGCAGCCAGGTCTGCTCGGTTTACCTGCTGGACCCCGAGACCAACCGTTTTGTCCTGATGGCCACCGAGGGCTTGAACAAGCGCTCCATCGGCAAGGTCAGCATGGCGCCCAATGAGGGTCTGGTGGGCCTGGTGGGGACGCGTGAAGAACCCCTGAACCTCGAAAACGCTGCCGATCACCCGCGTTATCGCTACTTTGCCGAAACCGGCGAAGAGCGCTATGCCTCGTTCCTCGGTGCACCGATCATTCACCACCGCCGCGTTGTTGGCGTGTTGGTCATCCAGCAGAAAGAACGCCGCCAGTTCGATGAGGGTGAAGAAGCCTTCCTCGTGACCATGAGCGCGCAGCTCGCCGGGGTTATCGCCCACGCCGAGGCCACCGGTTCGATTCGCGGCCTGGGACGCCAGGGCAAGGGCATCCAGGAAGCCAAGTTCGTCGGCGTGCCGGGTTCGCCGGGCGCTGCCGTCGGTACCGCGGTGGTCATGCTGCCGCCGGCCGACCTGGACGTGGTGCCGGACAAGACCGTCACCGACATCGACGCTGAAATCATCCTGTTCAAGACCGCCCTCGAAGGCGTACGCAATGACATGCGCACCCTGTCCACCAAGCTGGCCACCCAACTGCGGCCTGAAGAGCGGGCGTTGTTCGACGTGTACCTGATGATGCTCGACGATGCGTCCCTGGGCAGCGAAGTCAAGGACGTGATCAAGACCGGTCAGTGGGCCCAGGGCGCACTGCGCCAAGTGGTCACCGATCACGTCAACCGTTTCGAACTGATGGACGACGCCTACCTGCGCGAACGCGCCTCGGACGTGAAAGACCTCGGTCGCCGCCTGCTGGCCTACCTGCAGGAAGAACGCTCGACCACTCTGGTGTACCCCGATAACACCATCCTGATCAGTGAAGAACTGACCGCCACCATGCTCGGCGAAGTGCCGGAAGGCAAACTGGTGGGCCTGGTCTCGGTATTGGGTTCGGGTAACTCCCACGTCGCGATCCTGGCCCGGGCCATGGGCATTCCGACGGTGATGGGCCTGGTGGACCTGCCGTATTCCAAGGTCGACGGCATCGAAATGATCGTCGACGGTTACCACGGCGAGGTCTACACCAACCCCAGCGAGGTGCTGCGCAAGCAATACGCCGAGGTGGTGGAAGAAGAACGCCAGCTGTCCCAGGGCCTCGACGCCCTGCGGGAACTGCCGTGCGTGACCCTCGACGGCCACCGTGTACCGCTGCTGGTCAACACTGGCCTGCTGGCGGACGTGGCACGCGCACAACAGCGCGGCGCCGAAGGTGTAGGGCTGTACCGCACCGAAGTGCCGTTCATGATCAACCAACGTTTTCCGAGTGAGAAGGAGCAGCTGGCGATTTATCGCGAGCAACTGTCCGCCTTCCATCCGTTACCGGTGACCATGCGCAGCCTGGACATTGGCGGCGATAAGTCACTGTCATATTTCCCCATCAAGGAAGACAACCCCTTCCTTGGCTGGCGCGGTATTCGCGTTACCCTCGACCATCCTGAAATCTTCCTCGTCCAGACCCGCGCCATGCTCAAGGCCAGCGAAGGCCTGAACAACCTGCGCATCCTGCTCCCGATGATCTCCGGCACCCACGAGCTGGAAGAAGCCCTGCACCTGATCCACCGGGCCTGGGGCGAAGTGCGCGACGAAGGTGCCGACGTGCCGATGCCGCCGATTGGCGTGATGATCGAGATTCCGGCAGCGGTGTACCAGGCTAAAGAGCTGGCGCGGCAGGTGGACTTCCTGTCGGTGGGCTCCAACGACCTGACCCAGTACCTGCTGGCCGTGGACCGCAACAACCCACGGGTGGCCGACCTTTACGACTACCTGCACCCGGCGGTGCTGCAAGCCTTGCAGAACGTGGTGCGCGACGCCCATGCCGAAGGCAAGCAAGTGAGTATCTGCGGTGAAATGGCCGGTGACCCGGCGGCGGCCGTGCTGTTGATGGCGATGGGCTTTGACAGCCTGTCGATGAACGCCACCAACTTGCCGAAGGTGAAATGGATGCTGCGCCAGATCAACCTGAGCCGGGCCAAGGAATTGCTGGCGGAGTTGATGACCATCGACAACCCGCAAGTTATCCACAGCTCGCTGCAATTGGCGCTGAAGAACCTTGGGTTGGCGCGGATGATCAATCCGGCGTCTGCAAAAACCCTCTAAACCGAGGCGCCCTCATCGCAGGCAAGCCAGCTCCCACATTTGGAATGCATTTCCCTGTGGGAGCCGGGCTTGCCCGCGATGAGGCCAGTCCAGTCACTGCTAAATTTTCAGTTCCACCTCGCCCAGCCTGCCGCCATGGGGCCCGAAACTGCGCTCCACGATATGCCGTGTCCCGTCGGCATTCACAATCAGCGCCGTGCTCGCCCGCGTCCCGTAACTGGGGCTGGCAATAAACACACTCGACAACAGGCTCTCCGTCGCCAGTCCCACGCCGGTGTCCGGCAAGTCGGCAAACGGCGCAGTCTGCGGGTCGCTCAAAATCTCCAACAAGGCCTCGGGCTGCGGATCTTCCAGCACTTGCGCCAGCGCCGCCTTGGCCTTCAACAACTTCGGCCACGGCGTATCCAGTCCCGCATTGGATAACCCATAAACCCCTGTTTCCAGGCGCGTTGGCGCAGACTCCTTGGCGTTGTAATGCCAAAGCTCGTCCCGCGTCCCGACCAACAGGTTAAACCCGGCATACTCAATGGATCTGCCATTAACGTCGGCCAAATAGTCGTCAATCGACAGCGAACCGCTGAGAAATCGCGCCACCAATTCGCCCCGCGACTTGCGGGCCGGCGGCTGGTGCGGGTCACGAATATTGGTCAGCGCCGCAAAGCGCCCCTCCGCCCCAACCCCCAGCCAAGTCCCGCCCGCTTCCTGGTCGCGCCCGGCGTAAACATGGGGCGCATCCAGCCACTGGGCCAACGGCAGACTGGGCCGGGCATAAAACTCATCACGGTTGGCCGCGACGATCAGCGGCTGGGCGTGGCCCGGCCGCCAGGCAAAAACAATCAGGCACATAAGGCAATCCCTTTGTGTTTTGCCCACTCTACCCATAGAACCCTGTGCTTTGCATCCGTTAACATGCCGGTCTGTTTTCGGGGGCTCCCATGGAATTTCTGCTGTATTTGCTGCTGGGTTCCTGTGCGGGCATGCTCGCCGGGCTGTTCGGCGTGGGCGGCGGGATCATTATCGTGCCCGTGCTGGTGTTCAGCTTCACCTTGCAGGGCTTCGATCCCTCGGTGTTGACCCACCTCGCTGTCGGCACATCCCTGGCGTCTATTATCTTCACGTCGGTGAATGCGGTGCGTGAGCATCACCGGCGCGGCGCCGTGCGCTGGCCGATCTTTGTGTGGATGGCCGTGGGCATCCTGCTGGGCGCAGGCGTTGGCGCGCTGACCGCCGAAGCGATTTCCGGGCCGCACTTGCAGAAGATCATCGGAGTGTTCGCCCTGGTGATCGCCTTGCAGATGACCCTGGAGCTCAAGCCCAAGGCCAGCCGTCAGGTGCCGGGAAAGCTCGGCCTGACCTTGGCGGGCGGCGTGATCGGCTGGTCGTCGGCGATTTTCGGCACCGGCGGCGGTTCGTTGACCGTGCCGTTCCTGACCTGGCGCAGCGTGCCGATGCAGCAGGCAGTGGCCACCTCGTCGGCCTGCGGCTTGCCGATCGCCCTGGCCAGTGCGTTAAGTTTCATGATTCTGGGCTGGCATGATCCGCTGCTGCCCGAGCATAGTCTCGGCTTTGTGTACTTGCCGGCGCTGCTGGGTATCGCCCTGACCAGCATGGTGGCGGCCCGTTTCGGCGCGCGCCTGGCGCATCGGTTGTCGCCGCGCTTGCTCAAGCGGCTGTTCGCCGGGCTGCTGTTTTGCGTAGGGCTGAATTTTTTGCTGTAACGCAGGCTTAATCGCGCACCGGCATGGTCCGATGCGCCATGACTATTGATTTAACGAGGAGTCGCAATGCTGCCTTACCCGCAGATCAACCCGGTGGCCGTGGCCATCGGTCCGCTGCAAATCCACTGGTACGGGTTGATGTACCTGATCGGCATCGGCGGTGCCTGGTTGCTGGCTTCCCGGCGCCTGAACCGTTTCGACCCGACCTGGACCAAGGAGAAGCTCTCCGACATGGTGTTCTGGATGTCGATGGGGGTCATCGTCGGCGGACGCCTGGGGTATGTGCTGTTCTACGACCTGCCAGCCTACATCGCCAACCCGACACTGATCTTCGAGGTGTGGAAGGGCGGCATGGCGTTCCACGGCGGGTTTGTGGGGGTGATGATCGCCGCCTGGTGGTTTGGCCGGCGTAACGGCAAGTCGTTCTTCCAGCTGATGGACTTCGTCGCACCGTTCGTGCCGATTGGCCTGGGCGCCGGGCGCATCGGTAACTTCATCAATGCCGAATTGTGGGGCAAGCCGACCGACGTGCCGTGGGCCATGGTGTTCCCGCCGTTCAGCGACCCGGCGCAATTGCCGCGTCACCCGTCGCAGCTGTACCAGTTCGCCCTGGAAGGTGTGGCGCTGTTCCTGATCCTCTATATCTTTTCGCGCAAGCCACGCCCAACCATGGCCGTGTCGGGCATGTTCGCGCTGTTCTACGGGATCTTCCGCTTTATCGTCGAGTTCGTGCGGGTGCCGGATGCGCAGCTGGGCTACCTGGCGTGGGGCTGGTTGACCATGGGTCAGATTCTCAGCCTGCCGATGATCATCGCCGGCCTGGGCCTGCTGTGGTGGGCTTACAATCGCCCGCAAGGCATCAAGAACACCGCGCTTTAAATTCGAACGCCGGGGCCCGAGGGGCCCGGCTTCAACGATACAGGTATAGACATGAAGCAATATCTCGAACTACTGAACGATGTCGTGACCAATGGCCTGACCAAGGGCGACCGCACCGGCACCGGCACCAAGGCCGTGTTTGCCCGTCAGTTTCGGCATAGCTTGGCCGACGGCTTCCCGCTGCTGACCACCAAGAAGCTTCACTTCAAAAGCATCGCCAACGAATTGATCTGGATGTTGAGTGGCAACACCAACATCAAGTGGCTGAACGAGAATGGCGTAAAGATCTGGGACGAATGGGCCACCGAAGACGGTGACCTGGGCCCGGTGTACGGCGAGCAGTGGACCGCGTGGCCAACCAAGGACGGCGGCAAGATCAACCAGATCGACTACATGGTCGAGACCCTGAAGACCAACCCCAACAGCCGCCGCATCCTGTTCCACGGCTGGAACGTCGAGTACCTGCCGGACGAGACCAAGAGCCCCCAGCAAAACGCCCGGGACGGCAAGCAAGCGCTGCCGCCTTGCCACCTGCTGTACCAGGCCTTTGTGCATGACGGACATCTGTCGATGCAGTTGTACATCCGCAGCTCCGACGTGTTCCTCGGCCTGCCGTACAACACTGCGGCCCTGGCGCTGCTGACCCATATGCTGGCCCAGCAGTGCGACCTGATCCCTCACGAGATCATCGTCACCACGGGCGACACCCATGCCTACAGCAACCATATGGAACAGATCCAGACCCAGCTGGCGCGCACGCCGAAGAAGCTGCCGGAACTGGTGATCAAGCGCAAACCTGCGTCGATCTACGATTACAAATTCGAAGACTTTGAAATCGTGGGCTATGACGCTGATCCGAGCATCAAGGCCGACGTGGCTATCTAAAAGCGATCTCGGTCCCAATGTGGGAGCGGGCTTGCTCGCGAATACGGTGTATCAGAAACACATTCAGTGGCTGACACTCCGCTTTCGCGAGCAAGCCCGCTCCCACATTTGTTTTGTGTACACATCAATGACCGTGGCTTCTGCCCACATGTGAGGGCTCAGCCTCGCTGGCCGCGACACTCCCGCTGACCTCCAGCCGCTGCAAAATCCCGCACTGATCCAGATCCGGCCCGCCGCCGCAGCGTTGGCGCAGGTCAAGCAACTGTTCCTGCAACGCCAGCAGCCCGTCGATCCGCGCCTTCACGTGGTGGATGTGCTCATCAATCAATGCATTCACGCTTTCGCACTGGTCCTGAGGACTGTCCCGCAGGCCCAGCAGGCTACGAATTTCCTCAAGGGTCATGTCCAGACTGCGGCAGTTGCGGATAAACACCAGCCGTTCGGTGTGCGCCTGGGTGTACAGCCGGTAATTACCGTCACTGCGCGCAGGCGGCGGCAGCAGGCCTTCTTTCTCGTAATAACGGATGGTTTCCACCTGGCAATCCGTCAATTTTGCCAATTCGCCGATCTTCATCGCAGCAATCTCCAAAAGGGTGCTTGACCCTATAGTGGCTACAGGGTCTTTACTTGGCAACAGGCACCTTTACGGACGCGACAGAATGAGCGACTCCATCCACACCCCGCACAAGCACGACCACGACCATGATCATGACCACGCGCACGATCACGGCCCCAAGCTCAAGCCTGTGCAGAAGCACGACCATGGCAGCCATGGCGATTCCTGCTGTTCCAGCAAGGCCGCGCCGGCACTGGTGAAGCTGACCGAAGCCCCGACAGCGGGCTCGCGGCTGAGCACCTTCCGCATCGAAGCCATGGACTGCCCCACCGAGCAGACGCTGATCCAGAACAAACTGGGCAAGCTCGCCGGTGTGCAGCAACTCGAATTCAACCTGATCAACCGCATTCTCGGCGTGACCCACGACCTGCCGACGACCGCGCCGATCATCGACGCCATCAAGTCTCTGGGCATGCAGGCGGACCCCATCGAAGAAGGCGTCGCCCCGGCTGAGCCGCCGGCGAAGAAGCATTGGTGGCCGCTGGCTGTGTCCGGCGTGGGTGCTCTAGGTGCTGAAGTGCTGCACTTCACCAACGCAGCCCCGACGTGGGTGATTGCCCTGGTCGCGCTGATCTCGATCTTCAGCGGCGGCCTCACCACCTACAAAAAGGGCTGGATCGCCCTGAAGAACCTCAACCTGAACATCAACGCCCTGATGAGCATCGCCGTCACCGGCGCGATCCTGATCGGCCAGTGGCCGGAAGCCGCGATGGTGATGTTCCTGTTTACCGTGGCGGAGTTGATCGAAGCCAAGTCTCTGGACCGTGCACGTAACGCCATCAGCGGCTTGATGCAGATGACCCCCGAACAGGCCACGGTTCGTCAAGCCGACGGCAGTTGGGTTGAACAGGACGTTAAAGTTATCGAATTGGGCTCTATCGTGCGGGTTCGTCCCGGCGAGCGTATTGGCCTGGACGGTGAAGTCACCTCTGGCCAGTCCACCATCGACCAGGCGCCGATTACCGGTGAAAGCCTGCCGATTGAAAAGACTGTGGGCGATAAAGTCTTCGCCGGCACCATCAACCAGGCCGGTTCCCTGGAATACAAAGTCACTGCAGCCGCCAACAACTCCACCCTGGCGCGGATCATCCACGCCGTGGAACAGGCCCAGGGCGCCCGCGCGCCTACCCAGCGGTTTGTCGACACCTTCGCCAAGGTCTACACCCCGGCGGTGTTCATCTTTGCCTTGGGCGTGGCGTTGATCCCGCCGCTGTTCATGGGCGGCGTGTGGTTTGAATGGGTTTACCGCGCGCTGGTGCTGCTGGTGGTCGCGTGCCCATGTGCACTGGTGATTTCCACTCCGGTGACCATCGTCAGCGGCCTGGCCGCCGCGGCGCGCAAAGGGATCCTGATCAAGGGCGGCGTGTACCTGGAGGGCGGTTACAAGCTCGACTACCTGGCCCTCGACAAGACCGGCACCATCACCCACGGCAAACCGGTGCAAACCGATTACCTGGCGCTGTTCCCGAACATGGAAGACAGCGCGCCGGCCCTGGCCGCCAGTCTGGCCGGGCGTTCCGATCACCCGGTGTCCCTGGCCATCGCCAACGCGGCTGTGGATAAGAATCTCGCCGTTCACACGGTGGATAACTTCGAGGCCCTGACCGGTCGCGGTGTGAAGGGTGAAATCAATGGCGAGGTCTACTACCTGGGCAACCACCGCCTGGTGGAAGAGCTGAACCTGTGCTCGCCGGCCCTGGAGAAGAAGCTCTTCGCCCTGGAAAAACAAGGCAAGTCCGTGGTCCTGTTGCTGGACAAATCCGGCCCGCTGGCGCTGTTCGCCGTGGCCGACACCGTGAAAGACACCAGCCGCGAAGCCATCCAGCAGCTGCACGACCTGGGCATCAAGACCCTGATGCTGACCGGCGACAACTCCCACACTGCCAAGGCGATTGCTGATCAGGTCGGCATCGACCAGGCTCAGGGCGACCTGTTGCCTACCGACAAGCTGCAGGCCATCGAAGCGCTCTACGCCAAGGGCCACCGGGTTGGCATGGTTGGCGACGGTATCAATGACGCCCCGGCCCTGGCCCGTTCCGAGATCGGGTTTGCCATGGCTGCGGCCGGTACCGACACCGCCATCGAGACCGCCGACGTGGCCCTGATGGATGATGACCTGCGCAAGATTCCGGCATTCATTCGGCTGTCGCGGCAAACGTCGAGTATCCTCAAGCAGAACATCGCCCTGGCCTTGGTGATCAAGGCGATCTTCCTCGCGGTGACCTTCCTTGGGATGGCCACCATGTGGATGGCGGTGTTCGCCGACATGGGCGTGAGCCTGCTGGTGGTATTCAATGGTCTGCGCCTGCTGCGCAAATAGTCGATGAGAGGGTGGTGTGCTGAGTGCCGAGCTGAAGGCGTTTTACATGGTCGCCCGCCTGGGCAGTATTACCCAGGCGGCGAAAAAGCTCGGGCTGAGCCAGCCCACGGTGACCACTCAGATTCGTCACCTGGAAAGCCAGTATTCGGTGGAGCTGTTCTACCGAGGCGGGCGCCGCCTGACCGTCAGCGACGAAGGCGCGCGGCTGTTGCCGATGGTCAAGGCGCTGCTGCAGCAGGAAGCGGACATCGAGTTTTTCCTGCGCAACAGTGGCCAGGTACAAGGGGCCTTGAGGATTGCCGCGACGGCACCTTATTACATCCTCGACCTGGTCAAAACCTTCCGCGAGCGGCTGCCGCAGGTCGAGGTCTCGGTGGAGATCGGCAATTCCCAACAGGTGCTGGAAGCGCTGGATGACTACCGCGTCGACGTTGCCGCCTCGTCCCAACTGCTTGAAGACCCACGCCTGATCCGCCGGGTGCTGGGCATGGACCCGCTGGTGTTGGCGGTGCATCGCAATCATCCGCTGGCGGTGCTTGAACATGTACCGCTGACCGCGCTGGCTGGGCATACCTTGCTGATGCGCGAGCCGGGGTCGACCACCCGTCGATTGACCGAGGAGATGTTGCAGGGCGCCGGCGTGAGTTACGGGCCGCTGCTGGAGATTGGCAGTCGGGAATCGATCCGTGAGGCAGTGCTGCGCAATATCGGCATCAGCATCATTGCCCGTCAGGAAGTGCCCCACGATCCGCAACTGCGTGTGCTGACCATCGAGAATGCGCCGCAGATTCCCGAGTATTTGTACTGCCTCAAAGAGCGAAAGGGCGCCCGATTGCCGGCAGCTTTCCTGGGGTTGGCCCAGGAAATGTCCCCTCTCTGATCGTTCCCACGCTCTGCGTGGGAATGCCGGCCTGGACGCTCCGCGTCCGCTCTTAAGGTCGTGACGCGGAGCGTCACAGGATGTATTCACACGCAGAGCGTAGGAACAATCTGTTGGCACAACCCAAATCCACCAATACCACTATCGCCACGTTTTGCCTTTCTGCCACAAGAGGGACGCATTGCCTGCCTAGGATGACCTTTATCAGTTTGATGAGGTGCCTCCATGAACACAGCCATGACCAACCCCGGCGCGCCAATGAAGGTGCGCGGTGTGCAGAAACGCTTCGGCGCCTTTACCGCGCTGGATAACGTGTCCCTGGATGTCGCCGCCGGCGAACTGGTGTGCCTGCTGGGCCCTTCGGGCTGCGGCAAGACCACCTTGCTGCGCTGCATCGCCGGCCTGGAACGCCAGGACAGCGGCGAGTTGTACCTCGGCGACCGCGACGTTTCCCTGCTGGCACCCCAGGCTCGGGACTACGGCATTCTGTTCCAGTCCTACGCGCTGTTTCCCAATCTCACCGTCGAAGCGAACATCGGCTACGGCCTCACCGGCAGTGGCCGCGATGAAGTGCGCAAGCGCGTCGGGCAGATGCTGGAACTCGTAGGCCTGGTGGGCAGCGAAAAGAAATTCCCCGGCCAACTCTCCGGCGGCCAACAGCAGCGCGTTGCCCTGGCCCGCGCCCTGGCACCGGCGCCGTCCTTGTTGTTGCTGGACGAACCCATGTCGGCCCTCGACGCCCGGGTACGCGAGCACCTGTGCACCGAGCTGCGCCAACTGCAACGCCGCCTGGGCATTACCACCCTGATGGTCACCCACAACCAGGACGAGGCCATGCTGATGGCCGACCGCATCGCCGTGATGAACAACGGCAAGGTCGAGCAGTACGCCACGCCCCAGGAAATCTACGACCGCCCTGCCACGCCGTTCGTGGCCGAGTTTGTCGGCCAGGGCAACTGGCTGCCGTTCAGTCGCAACAGCGCCAGCCACGCCCAGGTCGGCGGGATGAATATGCGCCTGGCGGAAAACTCCGGTGCCGCAAAATCGGGCCGTCTGTTCTGCCGCCCGGAAGCCATCAGCGTCAACCCGCCGGTGCATGAAGAAAACCTGTTCCCGGCCAAGGTCCGCGAGATCACCTTCCTCGGCAACCGCTGCCGCATGAGCTTTGAGCTGGACCAACTGCCCGGCCATCCGCTGCTGGCCGAACTGGCCCCGGAAGCCATGCCGCGCCTCGGCGCCCAGGACATCTGGGTCGCGCTGCCCCCGCGCAGCCTGCAGGTGTTTGCCTGAGATGGCCCGCGATATGACTCTGCCGATACCCGATAACGTGGCTCGTCAGGTTTCCCGTGCCGAAGTCGGCGACCGTATTTTTGTAGTCGGTGGCAAGCTGCTCTGGCTGTGCCTGCTGGGCGTCGCGGTACTGCTGCCGCTGCTGGCCATCTTCTGGCGCGGCTTCAGCAGTGAAGCCGGGCAGGGCGGTGGCCTGGTGGCGGCGCGGGAACTGGTCACCAGCGACAACTTCCACTGGTTGCTGGGTAACAGCCTGAAGGTTTCCAGCAGCGTGGCGGCCATCGTCGTACCGTTGGCCTACCTGTTTGCCTACGCCCTGCAACGCACGTTGATTCCGGGCAAGGCGATCTGGCGCGGCATGTCGCTGCTGCCGTTGATGGCGCCGTCGATGCTGCCCGGGATTGCGCTGGTCTACCTGTTCGGTAACCAGGGCATGCTGCGCGGGCTGCTGTCGGACAACATCTATGGCTTCTGGGGCATCGTCCTCGGCGAAGTGATCTACACCTTTCCCCATGCCTTGATGATCCTGTTGTCGGCGCTTTCCCTGGCGGATGCACGTTTGTTTGACGCCGCATCGAGCATGGGCGCGAGTCCCGCCCGGGCGTTTCGCAGCATCACCTGGCCGGCGACGCGCCAGGCCGTGTTTGCCGCGTTTTGCCTGGTGTTCACCCTGACCATCACTGACTTCGGCGTGCCCGTGGTAGTCGGCGGCGATTATCAAGTGCTGGCGCTGGAAGCCTACAAAGCTGTGGTCGGCCAGCAGCAATTTGGCCGCGGTGCCTTGATCGGCATGGTCCTGCTGCTGCCGGCGCTGTTCAGCTTCGGTGTCGACGCCTGGCTGCGCCGCCGTCATGGCGACTCCATGAGCGGCCGCGCCCAGGTGTTCCAGCCTGCGCCGTCGAAACTGCGAGATGGCTGCTACCTGGCCATCGTCCTGCTGATCTGCGCGATCCTGTTGCTGGTGTTCGGCATGGCGGTCTACTCGTCGCTGGTGAAGTTCTGGCCCTACAACCTGTCGCTGTCCTTGGCTCACTACCAGTTCGAGGACACGGCCGGCGGCGGTTGGCTGGCCTACCGCAACAGCATCACCATGGCCCTGTGCACCGCGTTGATCGGCAGCGTGCTGATCTTTACCGGCGCCTACCTGATGGAAAAGACCAAGGGCCAGAAGGGCCTGAACCTGGCGCTGCGCATGCTCAGCTTCGTGCCGATGGCGGTGCCAGGGTTGGTGCTGGGCCTGGGCTACGTGTTCTTTTTCAACCTCAACGGCAACCCGCTGCATGTGCTCTACGGCACCATGACGCTGCTGGTGGTGTGCACCATTGCTCACTATTTGACCACCGCACAAATGACCGCCACCACGGCCCTGCGCCAGTTGGACGCCGAGTTCGAAGCCGCCGCGCTGTCCCTGAAGGCGCCGCTGTACCGGCATTACCTGCGGGTCACCG
This sequence comes from Pseudomonas sp. TH34, assembly GCF_016650865.1. Classification (NCBI taxonomy): domain Bacteria; kingdom Pseudomonadati; phylum Pseudomonadota; class Gammaproteobacteria; order Pseudomonadales; family Pseudomonadaceae; genus Pseudomonas; species Pseudomonas sp. TH34. The sequence goes on along the minus strand of NZ_JAEKFB010000029.1, from coordinate 312,548 downwards.
TGCCGATCTGCTTGCCGGCGCTGCTGGACATCGTGCGCTACCTGTTCGTCTCGGCGATGACCACCGTCTCCGCCGCGATCTTCCTCTACAGCCCCGACACCATCCTCGCGGCAGTCGCCGTGCTGAACATGGACGACGCTGGCAACGTAGGCGGCGCGGCGGCCATGTCGACCCTGATTCTGTTCACCTCGGCGGGCGTGTCCTTGCTGCTGGCGTGGGCCTCACGCGGCTTGTTGCGCCGCTCCCAGGCCTGGCGCCAAACCGCGCCCGGCCAATAAATCATCCATAAAGGAACTGCACCATGTTCAAGCCCCTGGCGTTAGCCGCTGCTGTGCTCACTGCGTTCAGCCTGAATGCCTTTGCCGCCAAGACCGAGTTGACCGTGTACACGGCCCTCGAAGCCGAGCAATTGAAGACTTACAAACAAGCCTTCGAAAAGGCTAACCCGGACATCGATATCAAATGGGTGCGCGACTCCACCGGCATCATCACCGCCAAGCTGCTGGCCGAAAAAGCCCGCCCGCAGGCTGACGTGGTCTGGGGCCTGGCGGCTTCCAGCCTGGCGATCCTCGACCAGCAGGGCATGCTGCAAAACTACGCACCCAAGGACCTGGGCAAGATCGGCGCGAACTACCGCGACGCCGCCAATCCACCGGCCTGGGTCGGCATGGACGTGTGGGCTGCGACCATCTGCTTCAACACCGTCGAAGCCGAAAAGCAGGGCCTGAGCAAGCCGGTGAGCTGGCAGGACCTGACCAAGCCTGAGTACAAAGGCAAGATCGTGATGCCCAACCCGGCCTCGTCCGGCACCGGTTTCCTGGATGTGAGCGCCTGGCTGCAGACCTTCGGCGAGAAACAGGGCTGGCAGTACATGGACGACCTGCACCAGAACATCGGCCAGTACGTTCACTCCGGTTCCAAACCGTGCAAGCTGGCGGCGTCAGGTGAGTTTCCGATCGGTATCTCGTTTGAATACCCGGCCGTTCAATTGAAGCGCCAGGGTGCACCGCTGGACATCATCCTGCCGAAAGAAGGCCTGGGCTGGGACATCGAAGCGACTGCCGTGATCAAAGGCACTGCCCACGCGGACGCGGCACAGAAACTCGCCGACTTCTCCGCCAGCCCGGCGGCGATGGAGCTGTACAAGGAAAACTTCGCGGTACTGGCTCAGCCGGGTATTGCCAAGCCGCAGACCGAATTGCCGGCTGACTATGAGCAGCGGCTGATCAAGAACGACTTTGCCTGGGCGTCGAAAAACCGCGACAGCATCCTGACCGAATGGCGCAAGCGCTATGACGGCAAGTCGGAAAAACAATAACCGCCGATCGTTCCCACGCTCTGCGTGGGAACGCGGGCCTGGACGCTCTGCGTCCGCTTTTGTAGTCGTGACGCGGAGCGTCACAGGATGCATTCCCACGCGGAGCGTGGGAACGAGAGGTCTTCATGACACAACTGCTGATCATCGGCGCCGGCATCCTCGGCCTGTCCCACGCTTATGCGGCCGCCAAACGCGGCCTCAAGGTCAAGGTCTTCGAGCGCAGCGCCACTCCATTGGGTGCTTCCGTACGCAACTTCGGCCAGGCACTGGTCACCGGCCAGCCGCCCGGGCCGATGCTCGACCTGGCGCGGGAAAGCCGCGAAATCTGGGGCCAGTGGGCACAACTCGCCGGTATCCAGCTCAAACGCAACGGCTCCTATCTGTTCGCCCGCACCGAAGCCGAAGAGCACTTGCTTGAAGCCTTCTGCGCCGGTCGCGCCCTGGAGCACGGTTATCGCGTCGAGTTGCTGCAAGGCGCGGCCCTGCACGGTCTGTACGGTGGCCAGTTCGCTCATCACCGTGCCGCGCTTCACGGCCTGGACGATCAACAACTGTATTCCCGCGAAGCCATCCCGGCGCTGATCAACTACCTGAGCCGCGAACTGAACGTGGAGTTTCATTTCTCCACCCTGGTGCGCGACATCGAACCCGGCCAGGTGCACACCACCGCCGGCACCTTTCGCGGTGAGCAGATCATTGTCTGCTCCGGTCACGACTACCAGACGCTGCTGGCCGAGCAGATCGGCGAACTCAACCCGCAAATCTGCCGCCTGCAAATGCTGCGCGCTCGGCCAGCGGTGGAATTGAACCTGCAACACGCGCTGCTGACCGGTCTCAGCTGCGTCCACTACGGCGCCTTCGCCGATTTGCCGGAAGCCGCGCCGGTGCAGGCCGAAATCCTGCGGGATGTACCGCATCTGCACGAAAACGGCATTCACCTGCTGATCAGCCCAACGCCTTATGGTGAGCTGATCATCGGTGATTCCCACCATTACGGCAGCGATCCATCACCGTTCAATGCCGAGCAGGTGGACACCTGGATGATCGAGTTGGCCGAAGAGACTCTGGGCTGCAAGATCCAGGTCGTGGAGCGCTGGCAGGGCGTCTATGGTTCCCGTGGCCCAGGGCCGTTTTCGTTCTTGCGGGCGGCGCCGGGGGTGAATGCGGCGTTGATGCACACCGGCGTGGGCATGAGCGTCGGGCCGGCGATGGCCGAGCGCAATATCACTGAGCTGTGGGGGAGTGCGTGATGAATACTGAACAGGCAATCGCCGAAGTCTTCGGCCTGTACGAACAGCACGGTACGGCCGACTACATTGGCGAACCGGTCTCGCAGATTGAGCACATGTCCCAGGCCGCGCAACTGGCCATGGCCGAAGGCTTCGATGATGAAGTGGTGCTGGCGGCGTTCTTCCACGATATCGGGCACATCTGCGGCCAAGGTGGCGAGAACATGGGCGGTTATGGTGTGGTCAGCCATGAACGGCTGGGGGCCGATTATCTGCGCCAGGCGGGCTTCAGCGAGCGCATGGCAAAACTGGTGGAATACCACGTGCAGGCCAAGCGTTACCTGACCTTCAGCCAGCCGGATTACTACGCGCGCTTGAGCGAAGCCAGCCGTCGTACCTTGGGTTACCAGGGCGGCGTGATGACTGCCGAGGAGGCACGGGCGTTTGAGCAGGACCCGCTGTGCGCCGTCAGCCTGCGCATGCGTCACTGGGATGAACAGGCCAAGGAAATGCACGTGCCGGTGATGGACCTTGAAGTGTTGAAATCCAAGGCCCGGCAGTTGTTGGCGGCTTAGGTTTCGTCCAGGCGCTGGGCCAGGGCTTCGATCTGTTCCTGGCGTTCGGCCTGGCTCAACTTGGGATGCGGGTTGAGGGACGACCATTGCGGATGAGCCCGGGCCTTGTTCAGGGCTTCGGGCAATTTGCCTTCGCGCCAGGTCTTGTCCTGTGGCGTGTCGACCTTGATGCTGTGGATCGCCGCATGGCCCCGCAGGTTCAGGGCCTTGAGCAGTTGCCGCTGACGCAGGGCCAACAGGCGCAGCACGCTGTCGTCGACGGTCAGCTCGCGCTGGCCCTTGATCTTGCCCAGCAGGCGGCTGCCATAGCTGCGGGCCGTTTGCAGGGCGCCACCGGCTATGGCCCCGGCGAGGGCGGCGGCGCCGAGGGTCAGGCCGCCTACCAGTAAGTCCACGCCCGCACCGGCTGCGGCGCCAGCTGCAATCCCGCCGCCGACGCGCACGCCCAGTTGCTTGAGGGTTTCGGGGTTGAACAGGTCGTCGCCCCAGCGCCCGTCCAGCAGCGGTAAATCGCTGGCGGCGGCGTCCTGCGGGCGGAAGCCGAACAGCTTGAGCAAGGCTTCCACGCAGCGCTGTTCGCGCTGGCGCACGGCTTTGCGCAGTTCGCTGATGGCTTGCTGTTCCACCTCGACCTCGCTGACCACGCTGCGGCGGCAGGCGGCGCAGTCGATCAGCAGTTCGGCGATCAGCCGTGCAGCACTTTGCTGGCGAGCCTGGCGCTGGGCTTCCTGATCAAGGATCAGCCGCTCCAGTTGCCCACGGGAATTTTCCAGCAGCAGGGCGAGGCTTTCATAGAGGCGGCGCTCGCCGTCTTCCGGCGGCGCGACGCTGTCGAAACGCACCAGCGCGTGCAGGCCGAGGCGGGCGAGGGCTTCGCGCCAGTCCGGCTCGCGGTGGTCGGCGCTGCTGACAAAATTGAGCACCGGCAGCAACGGTTTGCCACAGCTGGCCAGCACTTGCAGCTCATCGCGGTACTTGGCCAGCACCGGTTCCCGGGCGTCTATCACATACAGCCCGGCGTCGGAGGCGAGCAGTTGGCGCAGCACCTTGGCTTCCTGTTCGAAGCGTTGCCGGGCCTCGCTGCCTTCCAGAAAACGCGCCAGCCGTGCCGGGCCGTCGAGGCGTTCGCCGGGGCGGTCCAGGCGCTCGAGGTAATCGAGCAGGGCGATGGCATCTTCCAGGCCTGGCGTGTCGTAAAGCTCCAGCAAGGCTTCGCCGTCTACCGACAGCCGAGCACCCTCGACATGCCGGGTGGTGCTGGGCCGATGGGACACTTCACCAAAGCCGACGTCTCGCGTCAGTGTACGCAGCAACGAAGTCTTGCCGACGTTGGTGTGGCCGACCACCGCAAGTTTCAGGGGCTTAGTCATGACCGGTCTCCAGCCAAGTGAGCGGCGCGCAATCGGCGAACGGGATCTCCAACTGTTGCAATGCTGTATGCCAGTCACCCAGGCGTTCCGCGTCCAGCGCCTGGCCCGCCGGCGCTTGCAGCAGCCAGACCCGAGTGGCGGTGGCGCTGCGGGCCAGTTCGGCGATCAGCGCGAGGCTGCCGCGATCCGGCGAGCGGCGTGGGTCGCAGGCGATGGCAAGGCGCGCGGGCGGGAAGCGGGTGAGTTGCTCCAACAGCTTGTTGCGGGATTCGCGGCTGTCGAGGATGCCGGCGTCCTTGACGCTGGCCGGGAGCTTCGGCGGCCAGGTACGTTGGTCATCAAGTTCGATGGCCACCAGCAGGGCGCCGTCGCTTTCCAGTTCGCTGACGCCGCCGGTCACGTGGTGCAACTGTTCGGGCGCCGCATCGTTGACCCCAAGCCGTTCGCTGCTGGGCATCAGCCGTTCACGCAGTTGGCTGTAGCCGGGCAGGTTAAGGTCGAGGCTCAAGGCGGCGCGCCCGCGTTTCCAGCGCCACAGGCACAGCAGCGCGAGGATCAGCCGCGGCAGGATGCCGTACACCAGCAGCACGCCTACCAGCCAGGCGGCCCAGGCCTGGCGGGCGCTTTCGATATTCAGGGCGGCATCGCCGCTGGCGCGGATCATCTCGACGGTGGGCACATTGAAGCCGAGCAAGGCGGGCAGGGCGCCGAGGGTTTGGGTCACGGCGACAAAGGTGTCGGCCCGCAGGATGGTGGTTTCCCACACAAAGCCGTAGCGCCGGGTGGCCAATAGCGTCAGCAGGATCACCATGGCGCTGAGCAGTGCCAGCAGCCACAAGCTGTTGACCAGCACACCGACGGCCCAGCGATTGAGTTTGCGCCGTTGCAGCAACAGCAGCAGGGCGGGCGCCAGTTGCGCGGCCTTGGCGTCGCGGGCGAGTTTTTCGCTGAGCCATAACCACAGGCGGCCGAGGCTGGCGCTGTGTTCACCGGCAAACAACAGGCCCAGGGCCCAGCTCAACAACAGGATCAGGTTCAAACCCAGCAGACTGCCCAAGGCCCAGAAGACATTGACCGGCACCAGCCCGTTGCCCAGTGCGGCAAAGGACAAGCCGGCGCCGCTGATAATGGCAACCACCGCCAGCAGGATCAGCGCCAGGCGTGCGCCTTGCAGCCAGCGGGTCAGGGCGGCGGTCAGGCCATCGCGTTCGGCCAACCACAGCGCGCGGTTTTGAATGCGCGTGGGCAAGTCGCCGCCGGTGCTGCGGGCCAGGCGATTGGCTTCCTGGTCTTCTAGGGCGCCCGCGTGTTCCTCCCGCAGGCGCACGGTTTCGGTCAGCCAGAGTGTTTGCAGGGGATTCAGAGCTGTCACGCGCCGTCCTGTTGAGCCAGTGAGGTTGGAGCATAACCGCTGGAACGCCGGTTGGGGTATGCCGCGCGCGCCTCTGGTATTCTCGTCGCCATGAAAAAAACTCTCCCTTTAAGCCTGATCGCAGCCCTCGGTGAAAACCGTGTGATCGGCGTCGACAACAGCATGCCCTGGCATTTGCCGGGGGATTTCAAATATTTCAAGGCCACCACCTTGGGCAAGCCGATCATCATGGGACGCAAGACCTGGGATTCCCTGGGTCGACCGTTGCCGGGCCGCTTGAACATTGTGGTCAGCCGTCAGACCGATCTGGCGCTGGAAGGTGCGGAAGTTTTTCCGTCCCTCGACACAGCAGTGGAGCGGGCTGAGGAGTGGGCCAAGGCGCAGGGCGTGGATGAGCTGATGCTGATCGGCGGCGCGCAGTTGTATGTCCAGGGGCTGGCGCAGGCGGATCGCCTGTATTTGACGCGGGTGGCGTTGAGCCCGGACGGGGATGCGTGGTTTCCCGAGTTTGATTTGAACCAGTGGAAGCTGGTGTCGAATGTCGAGAATGCGGCTGAGGGGGACAAGCCGGCGTATAACTTCGAAGTCTGGGAAAAAGCCTAAGAGCATCGCAGGCAAGCCAGCTCCCACAGTTGACCGAGTATTACTGAAAAAACCGGTTCAATGTGGGAGCTGGCTTGCCTGCGATAGCGGTCTGTCAGGCCTGCGCCAGTTCCGCATGCTCATCCGCATTCAACAGCTCTTTATCCGTCTGCTGCATGATCTGGCTGGTAATCGCCCCCGCCGTCATCGAACCGTTCACGTTCAACGCCGTACGGCCCATGTCGATCAGCGGCTCAACCGAAATCAGCAGCGCCACCAGTGACACCGGCAAGCCCATCGCCGGTAGCACGATCAGCGCGGCAAATGTCGCACCGCCGCCCACGCCCGCCACACCGGCCGAACTCAAGGTCACAATCGCCACCAGTGTTGCGATCCACAGCGGGTCCAGTGGGTTGATGCCCACTGTCGGTGCAACCATCACCGCCAGCATCGCCGGGTAAAGACCCGCACAACCGTTCTGGCCAATCGTTGCGCCAAACGAGGCGGCAAAGCCGGCGATGGACTGCGGAATCCCCAGGCGACGGGTCTGCGCTTCAATGCTCAGCGGGATGCTGGCGGCGCTGGAGCGGCTGGTGAAGGCAAACGTCAGCACCGGCCAGACCTTGCGGAAGAACCGCAGCGGGTTGATCCCGGCCAGGGACAGCAGCAGGCCATGCACCACAAACATCAGGCCCAGGGCCAGGTACGACACCACCACAAAACTGCCGAGCTTGATGATGTCTTGCAGGTTGGAGCTGGCGACCACTTTGGTCATCAGGGCCAATACGCCGTACGGGGTCAGCTTCATCACCAGGCGCACCAGGCGCATCACCCAGGCTTGCAGGGTGTCGATGGCGTTGAGGACTTTCTGGCCTTTTTCCACGTCATCCTTGAGCAGTTGCAGCGCGGCAACCCCAAGGAATGCAGCGAAGATCACCACGCTGATAATCGACGTCGGCTTGGCCCGAGCCAGGTCGGCGAACGGGTTCTGCGGGATGAACGACAGCAGCAGTTGCGGGATATTCAGGTCGGCGACCTTGCCTGCGTAGTCACTCTGGATCACTTGCAGGCGTGCCATTTCCTGGGTGCCGGCCACCAGGCCTTCGGCGGTGAGGCCGAACAGGTTGGTCAGGCCGATACCGATCAGCGCCGCGATCGCCGTGGTGAACAGCAGCGTGCCGATGGTCAGGAAGCTGATCTTGCCCAGGGACGAGGCGTTATGCAGGCGGGCCACGGCGCTGAGGATCGAGGCAAACACCAGCGGGATCACGATCATTTGCAGCAACTGCACGTAACCGTTGCCGACCAGGTCGAACCAGCCGATCGAGGCCTTGAGCACCGGGTTGCCGGCACCGTAGATCGCGTGCAGCACCACACCGAAGATCACGCTGAGGACCAACGCAAACAACACCTTCTTGGCGAGGCTCCAGTTGGTTCGGCGGGTTTGTGCCAGGCCCAGCAACAGGACCACGAACACCAGTAAGTTGAGAATCAGGGGCAGATTCATTGAAGCTCCGTTGAGAAGGCAGCCAATCGCAGGAGCCTGCGATTGCGAACCGGCAAGCCTAACAGCTTGAAATATATTGATTTAATAACGTTATCGCATGGTGACTGTCGTTTTTGGAATAAGCGGATGGCGCCCAGGCGTATGGCATTGGCGCGATCACGACGAAAGCGGTCGCGCTCGGGCGATAACTGTCACACAGATTTGTTAGCGTCGATGTCTTTCACTCAGGGAGAAAACGCACATGAAGCTAGCGCCGAAACTGTTTGCCGCCGCGCTGTGCCTGGGCCTCGCGAGCCAGGCCTTTGCCGCCACCGAGTTGAAACACTGGCCGGCGGCCGCCGCCAAGCAACTGGACATGATGATTGCCGCCAATGCCAACAAGGGCAACTTCGCGGTGTTCGATATGGACAACACCAGTTACCGCTACGACCTTGAAGAGTCGTTGCTGCCGTACCTGGAAAACAAGGGCCTGATCACCCGCGACACCATGGACCCTTCCCTGAAGCTGATCCCGTTCAAAGACACCGCTGACCACAAGGAAAGCCTGTTCAGTTACTACTACCGCCTCTGCGAAGTCGACGACATGGTCTGCTACCCGTGGGTCGCGCAGATTTTCTCCGGCTTCACCCTCAAGGAACTCAAGGGCTACGTCGACGAGATGATGGCGTCGGGCAAGCCGGTGCCGGTCACCTACTACGAAGGTGACGTGGTCAAGAATATGGAAGTGCAGCCGCCGAAAGTCTTCACCGGCCAGGCTGAGCTGTTCAACAAGCTGATGGAAAACGGCATTGAGGTCTACGTGATGACCGCCGCGTCCGAGGAACTGGTACGCATGGTCGCGGCCGATCCGAAGTACGGCTACAACGTCAAACCCGAGAACGTCATCGGCGTGAGCACCTTGCTCAAGGACCGCAAGACCGGCGAGCTGACCACTGCCCGCAAACAGATCGCCGCCGGCAAGTATGACGAGAAGGCCAACCTTGGCCTGGAACTGACCCCGTACCTGTGGACCCCTGCCACTTGGATGGCCGGCAAGCACGCGGCGATCCTGACCTACATCGACGAGTGGAAAAAACCGGTGATCGTCGGTGGCGACACGCCAACCAGTGACGGCTACATGCTGTTTCATGACGTGGACGTGGCCAAGGGCGGCATCCACCTGTGGGTCAACCGTAAAGACAAATACATGACCCAGCTCAACGGCATGATGGCCAAGCACGCAGCGGCCCAGGCCAAGGAAGGGTTGCCGGTGACGGCGGATAAAAACTGGGTGATCGTCAAGCCGGACGAGATCCAGTAAACCCGCGATCAGTGTGGGAGCTGGCTTGCCTGCGATGGCGGTGTGTCTGTCGGCAGATGTATCAACTGACAGATTGCTATCGCAGGCAAGCCAGCTCCCACATTTTTTGATCTCCTGCGTTCTGGGGATTTTCTCCAGACAAAAAAATGCCCCGCACCTGGCGTAATGCTGTTCACTTAAGCATTTGAGCCCACGCCGGGCTTCCTAGAAAATCCGATACCAGACCTCTGGCATCGGATTTTTTATGTCTGTTCAACAGGACCTGCTTGACCTCGGCGACCTTTTCAACTTCTGCGACCTGAGCACCTTTACCCAAAATATTCCCATTGAGTGGGTAGCGTCTGCGCTGGATCTTTCCAGTCAGGCCACCATTCGCCGGCGTCGCCTGCCCGCTGATCAAGTGCTTTGGTTGGTACTGGGGATGGCGCTATTTCGAGATGAGCCGGTTCACGAAGTGGCCAGACGTTTGAACATCTGCGCCCAAGGCCTGGCTTCTGACCACTTGTTGGCCCGCAGCGGTGTGACCGAGGCGCGAAAGCGGCTCGGTGCCGATCCTGTTGAGTGGCTGTTTCGCAAGACCGGTACTCAATGGGGGGCGGAGCGCTACGACGATGATGCCTGGCACGACCTGCAGGTATTCGCGGTGGACGGTGCACTTTTACGCACTCCGGATACGCCCGAGCTGCGAGATCACTTTGGATCGGGAAACACCCCGAGTGAGCGCCAGACACCGTTTCCCATGCTGCGCCTGGTGGCGCTGATGAATGTGCGTTCGCATGTGATCCTGGATGCTCAATTGAGCCCTTACCGACGCAGTGAAATGCGCTTGGCCGACGAGTTTTTGCAGCAGATTCCCGACCACTCAGTGACGCTGTTCGACAAAGGGTTCTGGGGCGCCGAGCTACTGTCGAGTTTGAGCCGTTCGGGCACCCACCGTCATTGGTTGATCCCGGCAAAAAAAGGACTGGTCTGTGAGGAAGTGGCCCGTTACAGCATGCATGACCGTTTGGTGCGCATGAAAGTCTCACCGCAGGCCAGAAAGCGAAATCCGGTCCTTCCATCGCACTGGGAGGTACGTGAAGTCAGCTATGAAATGCAAGGCAAAGTGAAGACCGTCATGACGTCCTTGCCGGCCGAGACCTACAACACCAAGGCCGTTGCCAAGCTTTATCAGGAACGCTGGGAGATCGAGCTGGGCTTCAGGGACATCAAGAGTTCGATGCAACAGAACGCTATGACCTTGCGCAGCAAAAAAGTCGAGCTGATTTATCAGGAGGTGTGGGGACTTTTGCTGGCTTACAACGTAATTCGTCGGGAAGCCAGTCAGGCAGCGGTGGCGTTTGGCCGAGCGCCCTCGGACATCCGTTTCAAACCGGCTTGTCAGTACATCGCGGTGCAATTGATTGTGATGGCTGCGGCCAACCCGATTTCAGCGACAGGGAGACGATTGGCAGAGTTAAGGGCAGGTATCGGAGGATTGTTTCTGGATCACCGTCCAAGGCCTTCGAGGCCAAGGACGGTGAAGATCTCAAAAACCCGATTTCCAGTAGACCGTAAGGCTGCTCCGCTTAAGTGAACAGCATTACGCACCTGGCGGGGCATTTTTATGGGCGAGGCTTACAGCCCGTCGAGCATCGCCTTGTTACGCACAGCACCCTTGTCGGCACTGGTGGCCAGCAGGGCGTAAGCCTTCAACGCGGTAGTGACTTTGCGCGGACGCTTCTCTACCGGCTTCCAGCCTTTCTTGTCCTGCTCGATGCGGCGTGCCGCCAGTTCTTCGTCGCTGATCAACAGGTTGATCGAGCGGTTCGGAATGTCGATCAGCACCTTGTCGCCATCCTGCACCAGGCCGATGGCGCCGCCCGCAGCGGCTTCCGGAGAAGCATGGCCGATGGACAGGCCCGAGGTACCGCCGGAGAAGCGGCCGTCGGTGAGCAAGGCGCAGGCTTTGCCCAGGCCTTTGGATTTCAGGTACGACGTCGGGTAGAGCATCTCTTGCATGCCCGGGCCGCCTTTCGGGCCTTCGTAACGGATGATGACGATGTCGCCTTCCTTCACTTCGTCAGCGAGGATGCCGCGTACCGAGCTGTCCTGGCTTTCGTAGATCTTGGCGCGGCCTTCGAACACGTGGATCGACTCGTCCACACCGGCAGTTTTCACCACGCAGCCATCCAGCGCGATGTTGCCGTACAGCACGGCCAGGCCGCCTTCTTTCGAATAGGCATGCTCAACACTGCGGATGCAGCCGTTTTCACGGTCGTCGTCGAGGGTTTCCCAACGGGTCGACTGGCTGAACGCGGTTTGCGTAGGGATGCCGGCCGGGCCTGCCTTGAAGAAGTGATGCACGGCTTCGTCGGTGGTCTGGGTGATGTCCCACTTGGCGATGCCTTCGGCCAGGGATTTGCTGTGCACGGTCGGCAGGTCGGTGTGCAGCAAGCCGCCACGGGCCAACGAACCGAGGATCGAGAAGATCCCGCCGGCGCGGTGCACGTCTTCCATGTGGTACTTCTGGATGTTTGGTGCGACTTTGCACAGTTGCGGCACGTGGCGCGACAGGCGGTCGATGTCCCGCAGGTCGAAGTCGATCTCGGCTTCTTGCGCGGCGGCCAGCAAGTGCAAGATGGTGTTGGTGGAACCGCCCATGGCGATGTCCAGGGTCATGGCGTTTTCGAACGCCTTGAAGTTGGCGATGTTGCGCGGTAACACCGACTCATCGTTCTCGGTGTAGTAGCGCTTGCACAGCTCGACGATGGTGCGGCCTGCTTGCAGGAACAGTTGCTCGCGGTCGCTGTGGGTGGCCAGTGTCGAGCCGTTGCCTGGCAACGCCAGGCCCAGGGCTTCCACCAGGCAGTTCATCGAGTTGGCGGTGAACATGCCGGAGCACGAACCGCAGGTAGGGCAGGCGCTACGCTCGTATTCCGCAACCTTCTCGTCAGAAGCGCTGGAATCGGCGGCGATGACCATGGCGTCCACCAGGTCGAGGCCGTGGGAGGCGAGCTTGGTCTTGCCGGCTTCCATCGGGCCGCCGGAGACGAAGATCACCGGGATGTTCAGGCGCAGGGAGGCCATCAGCATGCCGGGGGTGATCTTGTCGCAGTTGGAGATGCACACGATGGCGTCGGCGCAGTGGGCGTTGACCATGTATTCCACGGAGTCGGCGATGATCTCGCGGCTCGGCAGGGAATACAGCATGCCGTCATGGCCCATGGCGATGCCGTCATCCACGGCGATGGTGTTGAATTCTTTCGCTACACCGCCGGCGCGTTCGATCTCGCGGGCGACCAGTTGGCCCAGGTCCTTGAGGTGGACATGGCCGGGTACGAACTGAGTAAACGAGTTGGCAATCGCGATGATCGGCTTTTTGAAGTCGTCATCTTTCATCCCCGTGGCGCGCCACAGTGCGCGGGCGCCGGCCATGTTGCGGCCGTGGGTGGATGTTTTCGAGCGGTAATCGGGCATTGGAGCACTCCGGGCGGCTAATCAGGGACTAAGGGGAGTGAGCTTCTATTGACGTCTGGAACACTCAGAAAATGGCCGTGTGTCCGGAAGTTGCCACTCGCGTCGCGGGATCGCCGCTTGCTTGGGCCTCGAGCTCATAAACCCGCCGGGGGATGACTGGCGATGAATAGGTCCGATTCTACACCGCTGGCGGCCGGAGGGAATGGCCGCCAGCGTGTAGATAGCGCTTACGAGACGTGTGGGGGCGCAAATTTCACTGTCAGCGGCCGACCCGAGCGTTCGTCACCACGCCCCAAACGCTGAACACGATGAAGCTGATGGCGATGGTCAGCAGCAGGTTGGCTCCCGCTTGGGCGAGGGCGGCGCTGCTGACGGCGGCGGTGATGAACATGATGCTGTTGCCGGCCGAAGCGGCGGTGCCGGCGCTGCTGGAGAACAGCAACATGGCCGCGGAAATCGCGGCAGGGCGTACCAGGGTCACGGCCAGGGCGCTGATCAGCATCGGGATCAGCAGGGTGATGGTGGTGATAGCTCCAAGACCGACGATCAGCATCAGAAGCCCGCCTGCGACAAGCAGCAATCCAAGGCCGATGTTGATTTGCCGGGACAGCGAGATGCGTTTTTGAAGATACGACGCCGCCAAGCCACCGAGCAGATAGGCCACGCCATACACCATGAGTACCAGTGCGTACTGGTATTCGGAGAGTTTCAGCGAGTCCATGAAAATCAACGGTGTCACGCTGATCAAGGCGAAGTAGCAGGCGAACACCAACGCGGCGATCCACCAGTAACGCAGGAAGTCGCGATTGGTTGCGACATCTTTCAGCGTACCGATGATCGACACCTGCGTGCGGTGCGGGCTGGCGGACTTGGAGGGCAGTATGCAGAACGCATGGATCAACATGCCCGACGCCATCAGTGCGAACCCATAGAAACTACCTTGCCAGTCGAAGGTGGTTTGCAACCAGGAGCCGATCAGCGGTGACAAGGCGACGAACGAGCCGCTCAGGGTCATGTAGTAGAGGCGAACACGGGCTCGATCCTGTTCTTCGAACAGGTCCTCCACTAACGCGTGGCCCAGTACGAAGAAGCCGCAACCCATGGCCTGGACCGAGCGAAACAGCAGGAAGCTCAGGTAGTCCGTCGATAATGCGCAACCTATCGCACCCAGGATCGACAGCGTGATGCAACCGAGCAGGACTTCCTTGCGGCCCCATTTATCCGACAGCGGGCCGGCGACCAGTTGGGAAATCGAAAAAACCAACGTGAACAGGCTGATGGACAGCGCGACATCTGCGCTGGGCATGTCGAATCGGGCGGCGAGGGCCGGGAATGAGGGCAGCAGGATATTGATCGGGAAAAAGCTGATCAGCGAAATGCAGGTGATGAGGATGAAGCGTGAGAGTTGGTGGCGTTTTATCTCGCTGCCGAGTAAGGGCGAGCAGGAAGACTCAGACATTGTTTTTATTTCCGGTGGGGTGCCAAAAACCGATATTAGCCTTGGGTGGCGAGAATTCAATCAATAAAGGTGGAGTCATTCTCTTCCAAAGGCATGCTGTAAAAGGCTGCATCGCCAAGGCCTCAATCAGTCCTCAAAAGCTTTTCGAATTCATCGCTGAAAACATGACCGTCGCTGTAACCGGCGCCTACGAAAAGTACCAACTGCTCTTTAAGGTCCTGTATGCCAAGGGCTTTCTCGATCTTGGTGTCGTTGAGAGCGGAGGAAATCCAAGTGTTAAGCCCCATGGCGGTTGAAATGAGCTGAGCTGTTTGTGAGATGTGTCCGGCTTCTATCAGGGCAACTCGGTAGGCTCTGGAGTGTGGGTACTTCCACCACAGTTTGTCGAATCGTGATGTAATGAAAATACCAAAGGGAAGATTGTCGATGAAGTGCTGGCCGTTAAGGTAATTTCCAAGAGGCTCTTGTATTCGACGAATCAGCCTGAGTGCGTGTAACTCCGGGTGGTAATAATAAAATCCGGGATTTACGCCTCTTATGTTGTGCGCATACACATAACCTTCGCTGGAGCTTAATCCACCACCTGACGGGCTGCTTCGTCTAGCGCGGAAAGAGGGGGGCGTTAAATGTGAGGTGTCTTGCAGGCGTTCTTTTAAGTGCCCTAGAGACAGGTAGAGCAGCGTACTTAGGTCTTCTAAAGAAATGCTTTTGTTTAAATAGGTGCGGCAGGTTTTTCGCTTAATTAACGTGTGTTGCAGTAACGGGTATGTTCTGAGCGATTCGTTTGGTGAGGGTTGCGGTAGACTGATAAAGTCTTCTGATTGGAGATGGGCGAACCGATTCGAATCAGGAGGACTCTTGCGCATTACGCCCTGGCAGTGGGCCAAATAATGAGCTGCCCAACTGACGCCGTCTGTAGGTTGATCAGCGTCTGATAAGTCTTTTGTACCGATGTGGAATATCCTCGACAAATCATCCCATCCCCACTGGTTATCTAACGTTGGCGCACCTTGTTGAATAATTGCATGGTGAGTGAACGTCGAGTCGATCTCAAACTCAGGATTATAAAGCGAAAGGTCGTATATTAGCTCTAGCAGTCGCTGCGAGTGCGCGCGATCTAATTCAAATTGCTCATGAGTTTTGTAGTTCCAGATAATCAGATGTTGTGATTTGGTTAAGAAAAATAAGTTGGGATTTATTTGCATTGTTTTCTTCCCATTCTTAGGGCTGGGTTGGCGTACAACCCAGCTTGTCATTAACGACTTATTTAGGCATTCCAATCAATGCGAATGCTGCCAGTGCTTTTGACTCAAGAAAGATTGCATTCATATCAGCTCTCCATTTCATTAAGTTAAATGGCTGTCACACAAAATGATTGTGACAGAAACTAGGCTAGGCGCTGGTTTTAGATTTATCTAGTCAGGAGGCGTAGGAGGATTCTGCTGGCGTTGTAGTATATTTTTGCTGTAACGATGAAGCTATATATGGTTTTTGACTTTGTACAAAAAATGAAAAAGTTTGCTTTTATTTGAAGGGGCGGCTTTGTGAATTGATGCTGCCCGGAGCCAGTCGGGCAGCATCGCGGGAAAAACTTAGCTATTCGGCAACAACCGGCACGTAATGCTCTTGATATACCGAGTCTCGGCAATCGCCGGGTGCACCGGGTGGTCCGGGCCCTGGCCGCCGCGTTCCAGCATCTGGATATTGCGGTCCAGGTGACGGGCGCTGGTCAGCAGGATGTTTTGCAGGTCATCTTCCGGCAAGTGCATCGAGCAAGAAGCGCTGACCAGGATGCCGTCCTTGCTGAGCAGGCGCATGGCTTGCTCGTTCAGGCGGCGGTAGGCGCCTTCGCCGTTTTTCATGTCTTTCTTGCGCTTGATGAAGGCCGGCGGGTCGGCCACGATCACGTCGAAACGCTCTTCGCTGGCTTTCAGCTCTTTGAGGGCTTCGAACACGTCGCCTTCGATGCAGGTCATCTTCTCGGCAACGCCGTTCAGTGCCGCGTTGCGCTCCACGCCGTCGAGGGCGAAGGCGGAGGCGTCGACACAGAACACTTCACTGGCGCCGAAGGCGGCCGCTTGCACGCCCCAGCCGCCGATGTAGCTGTACAGGTCGAGTACGCGTTTGCCTTTGGCATACGGAGCCAGGCGAGCGCGGTTCATGCGGTGGTCGTAGAACCAGCCGGTCTTCTGACCCTGGATCACCGGCGCTTCGAACTTCACGCCGTTTTCTTCCAGGGCAACCCACTCCGGCACCAGGCCGAATACGGTTTCGACGTAGCGGTTGAGGCCTTCGGCATCACGCGCGGCGGAGTCGTTCTTGAACAGGATGCCGCTTGGCTTGAGCACTTGGGTCAGTGCAGCGATCACGTCTTCCTTGTGGGCTTCCATGGTCGCCGAAGCGATCTGCACCACCAGGATGTCGCCGAAACGGTCGACCACCAGGCCTGGCAACAGGTCGGAATCGCCGTACACCAGGCGGTAGAACGGCTTGTCGAACAGGCGGTCACGCAGGGACAGGGCCACGTTGATGCGGTGCACCAGCAGCGACTTGTCCAGTGGCAGCTTGATGTCGCGGGACAGCAGGCGGGCGCAGATCAGGTTGTTCGGGCTCATGGCCACGATGCCGAGGGTCTTGCCGCCGGCTGCTTCCAGGATCGCCTGGTCGCCTGCCTGGAAGCCGTGAAGAGGTGTGGCGGCCACATCGATTTCGTTGCTGTAGACCCACAGGTGGCCGTTGCGCAAACGACGATCGGCGTTGGCTTTGAGACGCAGGCTTGGCAGGGACATGACGTCGCTCCGGAAAAAAGAGCGGGAGTATACCGTGTTGTGCAGTACTTGGCCGCGCCGCCGGGCATGTGGGTTGTGATATCCCTGTGGGAGCTGGCTTGCCTGCGATAGCATCACCTCGGTTATCTGAAAGACCAAGCCGTCTGCTTCGCAGGCAAGCCAGCTCCCACATTCGATCCGGTTTCAGTTCGGGTTTTTGAGGTGTCAGCCCGGTTGCCATAAAGGTTAGAATCGCCGCCTAGTCCAGAGTGTGCCCCCTATGTCCCAAGAGCTATCCGCCGAACAGATCCAACAGAGCCTCCAAGGCATCAGCGTGCCGCCTCAACCGCAAATCATGGTGGATTTGCAGATGGAGCAGTACATGCCCGATCCGGATCTGGAAGTGATCGCCCGGCTGATCGCCCAGGACCCGGGCCTTTCCGGCTCGCTGCTGAAGATCGTCAACTCGCCGTATTACGGGCTGAGCAACAAGATTGTCTCGATCCAGCGCGCGGTGAACCTGCTGGGCAGCCGCTCCATCGTCAACCTGATCAACGCGCAGTCGATCAAGGGCGAGATGAGCGACGACACCATCGTCACCCTCAACCGTTTCTGGGACACGGCCCAGGATGTGGCCATGACCTGCCTGGCCCTGGCCAAGCGCACCGGCAGCCAGGCGGTCGATGAAGCCTACGCGTTGGGGCTGTTCCACGATTGCGGCGTGCCGCTGATGCTCAAGCGTTTCCCGAACTACATGAGCGTGCTGGAGGAGGCCTATGCCAACGCCGGCCCGGAATGCCGTGTGGTCGACACCGAGAACCAGGCGTTCAACACCAACCATGCCGTGGTGGGCTACTACACCGCCAAATCCTGGCGCCTGCCGGAGCATGTGACCGACGCCATCGCCAATCACCACAATGCCCTGGCGATTTTCAGCGACGAGTCCAACCACAAGCCGCAGCTGAAAAACCTGCTGGCGATCCTGAAAATGGCCGAGCACATTTGTGCGTCGTACCGCGTGCTGGGCAACCAGGTGGATGACCATGAGTGGAGTGCCATCGGCCCGCTGGTGCTGGACCATATCGGCCTGTCGGACTACGACTTCGAGAGTTTGAAGTTGTCGATCCGCGAGCTGGGCGCGCACTAACCCTTTCTCCATGAGGTAAACATGCCCGAGTTACCGGAAGTCGAAACCACCCGGCGCGGAATTGCGCCGCATCTGGAAGGCCAGCGGGTCAGCCGTGTGGTGGTGCGTGAGCGGCGTCTGCGCTGGCCGATCCCGGAAGACCTGGATGTGCGGCTGTCCGGGCAACGGATCGTGCTGGTGGAACGGCGGGCCAAGTACCTGTTGATCAATGCCGAAGTCGGCACCTTGATCAGCCATCTGGGCATGTCGGGCAACCTGCGCCTGGTAGAAGCCGGCAGCCCGGCGGCCAAGCATGAACATGTGGATATCGAGCTGGAGTCGGGCCTGGCCCTGCGCTACACCGACCCGCGACGCTTTGGCGCGATGCTCTGGAGCCTCGACCCACTGAACCATGAACTGCTGATCCGCCTGGGGCCGGAGCCGTTGACCGACCTGTTTGACGGCGAGCGGCTATTCCAGCTGTCCCGTGGACGCTCGATGGCGGTGAAGCCGTTCATCATGGATAACGCGGTGGTGGTGGGGGTGGGCAATATCTACGCGACGGAGGCGCTGTTTGCCGCCGGGATTGATCCGCGTCGGGAAGCCAAGGGCATTTCCCGTGGGCGTTACCTGAAGCTGGCGATCGAGATCAAACGCATCCTGGCGGCGGCCATCGAGCGCGGCGGCACCACGCTGCGGGACTTTATCGGCGGCGACGGGCAGCCGGGGTATTTCCAGCAGGAATTGTTCGTTTATGGCCGTGGTAGCGAGGCGTGCAAGGTCTGTGGGGCTGAGTTGCGCAACGTGATGCTGGGCCAGCGGGCGAGTGTGTTTTGCCCGAAGTGTCAGAGCTGACAATTTGTGGTGCTGCTGATGGCCTCTTCGCGAGCAAGCCCGCTCCCACATTCGACCGAGTTCCACCTTTGGAATGCAGTCGAATATGGGAGCGGGCTTGCTCGCGAAGGGACCTAACGAATCGCCAAGGGACTTAGGCCTTGCCGGTAATCAACCGGTACTTCTCCATCAGTTGCTCTTCCGTCTCCGGATGAGCCTCGTCCAGCGGAATGCAATCCACCGGGCAGACCTGCTGGCACTGAGGTTCGTCGTAGTGGCCCACACACTGGGTGCACAGGTTGGGGTCGATCACGTAGATCTCCTCACCCTGAGAAATGGCAGCGTTCGGGCACTCGGGTTCGCAGACGTCGCAGTTGATGCAATCGTCGGTGATGATCAGGGACATGGAAACTCCTGCCAGGGCTGTCAGCCAAGGCATCTGAAAACTAATGCGCGCAATTGTGCCGCATTGGCGCCCGCAGTGCGAGCGGGCGCCGATTGAGCGGTCTTACTTCTTGAAGCGCAGCGTCAGCGCATCCGCCACAGCCGGGTGCACAAACTTGGTGATATCCCCGCCCAACGCCGCGATTTCTCGAACCAATGTCGAGGAAATGAACGAATAACGCTCCGACGGCGTAAGAAACAGGCTTTCCACGTCCGGCGCCAGTTGGCGGTTCATGTTGGCCAGCTGGAACTCGTATTCGAAGTCCGACACCGCCCGCAGGCCGCGCAGGAAGACATTGGCGTTCTGTTCCTTGGCAAAGTGCGCCAGCAGCGTCGAGAAGCCGACCACTTCAACGTTGGGCAGATGTTTGGTGACCTCACGGGCCAGCTCCACGCGCTGCTCCAGGGGAAACAGCGGGTTTTTCTTGGGGCTGGCAGCGACCGCGATAATCACATGGTCGAACAAGCGCGAGGCGCGTTCGACCAGATCGCCATGGCCCTTGGTGATTGGGTCGAAGGTACCTGGGTACAACACTCGGTTCATCGCGTCGTCCTGGCGGAGTCCGTTGGGGAACCGGATGGTATCGCAGCATTACCGGTGGGCCAAGTCGACTTATTCAGAAGAAAGCACTATAGACACCGCGAATACCCGGTTTTTTCAGGCCGTTTTCAGACGTTCGGCCAATGCTGTCGCCAGTTGCGCGGTCAATCCGTAGACCGATAACTGCGGGTTAGCCCCAATGCTGGTGGGGAATAGCGAGCCATCGTGGATCGATAAGTTGCGCAGTTGATGATGGCGCCCAAGACTGTCGGCCACCGCATTTTTCGGTTCTTCACCCATGGCGCAACCGCCCATCACATGCGCGCTGCCGAGCCGCGTGCGATGCAATTCAAGGTTCAAACCGTCAATCATGCTGCGGGCTTCGGCCAATGTGTTCACGTAGCGCGCATCCCCGTGCAGCGGCATCACCGACTTGGCGCCGCCGGCGAACTGAATCTCCGCCATGCTGTGGAACGCCCGGCGCAGGCCATCCCAGGCGTAGGGCGAGACCTGATAATCGAGCACCGGGGTGCCATCGCCGCGCAATTCGACTGTGCCGCCCGGGCTGTCGGGGTGGAAACCGTCGCGCAACAGGGCAAGCATTGCGTGGGTCTTGGGCAGTTGGCCCATATCCAGCGCGTTCTGCGTGCCGTAGCCGCCAAGCAAGGTACTGGCGAGTCCCGGATGCAGTGGCGGCACTTCGAGCTTGTAGGACATTTTGCCGGTGGTGCCGTCCTGCCATTGGAAGTGGTCGGAATAGATCGACTGCGGCGCCCCGTAGAACGGGTTGATCACCTCGTCGAACAGCCCGGCGGAAAAATTCACCAGATGCAGAAAGGTCCGCTTGCCCAGGCGCGAGTGGGGGTCGGGCGCATCGGAACGGAGCAGCAGCGCCGGGCTGTTGATGCCGCCGCCGGCCAGTACGTAGTGCTTGGCTTTGACCGTGATTTTGCGGCCTGTGGGAGCCACGCAATACTGATCCATGGCCACGCATTCGAGGCTGGTGATGGTGTCGCCGCTGAACTTCAGGCGTTCGGCGCGGGCCAGGTACAGCAACTCGCCGCCTTTCTCCAGGGTGGACGGAATGGTCGTCACCAGCATCGATTGCTTGGCATTGACCGGGCAGCCCATGCCGCAATATCCCAGGTTGAAACAGCCGCGCACGTTGCGCGGGATCACGTGCCAGCTGTAGCCGAGTTTTTCGCAGCCTTTGCGGATCACGTCATTGTTGGCGTTCGGCGGCATCGCCCAGGGCGCGATGCCCAGGCGCTGCTCCATTTTTTCGAACCAGGGCGCCATCTCGGCGCTGCTGTGGCCCTTGACCGCATATTCGCTGGCCCAGTGGGCGAGGGTCGGGTCCGGGGTGCGGAAACTGGAGGTCCAGTTGATCAGCGTGGTACCGCCGACCGCGCGCCCCTGCAGGATGGTGATGGCGCCGTCCTTGCTCATGCGCCCGATGCCTTCCTGATACAGGCTGGCGTAGGCCTCGTCTTCCAGCAGCTTGAAGTCGTTGCTGGTTTTCAGCGGCCCCTCTTCAATCAACAGTACCTTGTAGCCGGCTGCGCTGAGGATTTCGGCGGTGGTGCCGCCGCCGGCGCCGCTGCCGATGATTGCGACGTCAGCTTCCAGGGTCAGGTCCTGGTCGAGGGCGGCGCCATTGTGGGTTTTCCAGCCGCGGGCCATGCCATCGCGGAACAGATCAGGTACGGGCATCAGGGTCGTCTCTTGTTTTTATCGGGATGCGAATCAGATTTTCGGTGGGCCGGGATAGCCGCAATGCGCCCAGGACTCGGGGCGGAAATACCAGGCCATGATCACCAGTTTGAGCAACGAGCCCTGGCCCATGCGCAGCAGGTTCAGGTAGCTGTTTTCCCAGCGGTGCAGGAAGTTGCGGATCTGCTCGGCGCTGGCGTTTTCCCAACTGCCCCACACACCGGTCAGCGGTCCACGGGTGACCGCCATGCCCAGTACGTCGAACAGTTGCTGGGTCAGCTTGAACATCTCGGGCGAGAGGTGTTGCAGGCTGAAATCGAGTTTTTTCAGGGTGTCGTCGATGCCGGCCACCACCACCTCGGCGCTGGCCACGCCCTCCAGCAGCACCGGAATCACTGCCCGCAAAAACGGCAGGTCACTGCTGCGCAACATCGCAAAGCCGCTGGCCGGGGTGCTGCTGGAGCAGCCGCTGAGGCTGGCGCCAAGCCCGGCTGTGGCCAGGAAGGCGCTGGCGCACAGGCCGAGTTTCAAGACGCCGCGCCGTGACAGCGCGGGTGATTCAGTCAGGCTAGGGTTCATTCTTATTGTTATCCCGGTGATGGGTTTGTTAGCGGACGAACAGCTTCTGGATCAACTTCTGGATGGATTTGCCGTAGGGCGGGTAAATCAGCTTGGCGGCGTTCAGGCGTTGCTTGATCAGCACGCCCTTGGCCTTGCTGAATGTCAGGAAACCTTCATGGCCGTGGTAATGGCCCATGCCCGACGGGCCGATGCCGCCGAAGGGCATGTCGTCCTGGGCCACATGCAGCAAGGTGTCGTTCAGGCACACGCCGCCGGAATGGGTCTCGTGCAGTACGCGGTTCTGTTCGGCCTTGTTGTAGCCGAAGTAATACAGCGCCAGTGGGCGAGGGCGCTGATTGATGTAGGCGAAGGCCTGGTCGAGGCCGCGATACGGCACGATCGGCAGCACCGGGCCGAAGATCTCGTCCTGCATCACCGTCATGTCGTCGCTGACATTCAGCAGCAGGCTGTGGGCCATGCGCCGGTCCTGGCCTTGGTCATACAGTGGGACCAAGGTGGCGCCCTTGTCAGTGGCGTCTTTCACGTAGCCGTTGAGCCGGGCCAGTTGTCGTTCGTTGATGATCGCGGTGTAGTCCGGGTTGTCGGCTAGAGTCGGATAGAACCCGCGAACCGCCTTGCTGTAGGCCTCGACGAAACCGTCCACACGGTCTTCCGGCACCAGCACGTAGTCCGGCGCCACGCAGGTTTGCCCGGCATTCAGCGCCTTGCCGAAGGCGATGCGTTCGGCGGCGTCCTTGAGTGGTACGTCGGCGGAAACAATCGCCGGTGACTTGCCACCCAGTTCCAGGGTGACCGGTGTCAGGTGTTCGGCCGCCGCGCGCATCACGTGCTTGCCGATGCTGGTGGCGCCGGTGAACAGCAGGTGATCGAAGCGCAACTTGGAAAACGCCATGCCGACTTCCGCTTCGCCGAGCACTACGCACACGAGGTCTTCGGGGAAGATCTTCGCCAGCAGCGCCTTGAGCAACTGGCCGGTGGCGGGGGTGGATTCGCTGAGCTTGAGCATCACCCGGTTGCCGGCTGCCAGGGCGCCTACCAAAGGGCCGATGGCCAGGTACAACGGGTAGTTCCAGGGCACGATCACCCCGACCACGCCCAGCGGTTGATAGATAACCTTGGCCGACGCGGGCTGGAAGGCGATGCCTACAGCGCGTCGGGAAGGTTTCATCCAGCCTTTGAGGTGTTTGCTGGCGTAGTGAATGCCATGCAGGCTGGGCATCAATTCGGCGAACAGGGTTTCGTCGGCGCTACGATGGCTGAAATCACTGCTGATGGCGTTGATCAGCGCCTTGCGCTCATCGCTCAGCAGGTCGCGCAAGGCCTTGAGCCATTGCTGACGCTGGGCGGCGGGCGGCATCGGGTTGGCCGCGTAGGCCCGGCGTTGAGCGTCGAACAGGTCCTGGAGTTGGTCCAGCGCCTGGGAATCTTGCAGGTAGGCAACGTTGGCAGACATGGCGAAGTTCCCGATTGTTATTGGAATGCTTCATTTATTAGAGTCATTGCTCTAAATTGTCAAATAACATTGCACATACGTGCCGATTTATCCGGGCAAGGATAGTCCGTAAGATGCCGCCATCACGGGTCTAGAAGTTGATTTCCCATGGCACCACGAGTAAAGACCAGCGAGCGCATTGTGCAAACCAGCCTGGAGCTGTTTAACCAGCAGGGCGAGCGCAGTGTCAGCACCAACCATATCGCTGCCCATATGGAAATTTCCCCGGGCAACTTGTACTACCACTTCCCCAACAAGCAGGCGATTATCGCGGTGCTGTTTCGTGAGTACGAAGCGTTGGTGGACAGTTTCCTGCGCCCGCCCCAGGGCCGTGCGGTGACCGTGGAAGACAAGCGCTTCTACCTGCAGGCGGTGCTCGCCGGCATGTGGCGCTACCGCTTTTTGCACCGTGACCTCGAACACCTGCTGGAAAGCGACCCGGAGCTGGCTACCGGCTACCGGCGGTTTTCCCAGCGCTGCCTGATCCAGGGTGCGGCCATCTATCAGGGTTTTGTCGATGCCGGCATCCTGAACATGGACCCGGTACAAACCGAAGCCCTGACCCTCAACGCCTGGATCATCCTCACCTCATGGGTGCGCTTCCTGTGCACCACCAATGAAAAGTCCACGCACCTGAGCGCTGAGGCCATCAAGCGCGGTGTGTACCAGGTGCTGGTGTTGGAAGCCGGGTTTATCACCCCTAAGGCGAAGGACGCGGTGGACGCTCTGTTCAAAGAGTTTTACGTGCCGTTGAATCAGGCGCTGGAAGAAGTGAAGTAGGATGTTTCCCGAACGCTAACCTAGCCACAGGAGTCAGTCATGCCGCTTGCTCAACTGATCAGCCCCCAGCAACTGGCCGAGCGCCAGCAGTCCGGCGGGCTGGTGATCCTCGATTGCCGCTTTGCCCTGGAAGACCCGGATTACGGCCTGTGCAGCTACGCCGAAGGGCATATCGAAGGGGCGCAGTATGCCGATCTGGAACGCCACCTCAGCGGGCCGGTATCCAAGGGCGTGACCGGCCGTCATCCGCTGCCGGCGCCGGATGCGTTTATCCGGCAACTGCGGGCATGGGGCGTCAACGCCGACAGCGATATCGTTTTGTATGACGACGGCCCCGGTGCCTATGCCGCCCGCGCCTGGTGGCTGCTGGCCTGGCTGGGCAAGCGCGACGGGGTGTTTATCCTCGACGGCGGCCTGAAAGCCTGGCACGCGGCGGGCTTCCCTCTGAGCCTGGATGCCCCGGTGATCGAGCCCGGCACCTTCAGCGGCTCGCCGGACAACCACCTGCAACTGGATGCCGAACACCTGCAAAAACGCCTCGGCCAACCCGGCCTGACCCTGATCGACGCCCGCGCCCAGCCGCGCTTTCGCGGTGAAGTGGAGCCGATCGATCCGGTTGCCGGGCATATTCCCGGTGCGCAGTGTGCGGCGTTCAATGAAAACCTGGGCAGCGACGGCCGTTTCCTGCCGGCGGATCAGCTCAAGCAACGTTTCGCCGACAAGCTGCAAGACCGCTCGCCGGATGACCTGGTGGCTTACTGCGGTTCGGGTGTGACTGCATGCCACAACCTGTTTGCGTTGTGTCTGGCAGGTTACCCGTTGGGCAAGTTGTACGCGGGGTCGTGGAGCGAGTGGATCACTGATCCAAAGCGGGAAGTTGCGACAGGCGACTGAGGTCTGCCTGACCCGGTCTGATCCAAAGTGTGGGAGCGGGCTTGCTCGCGAAGGCGGTGTGTCAGTCGCAGATGTATTGGCTGACACTCCGCCTTCGCGAGCAAGCCCGCTCCCACATTTTTATCGGCGTTGTGTCAGTAGCCACTCTGGGATTCGTCGTTCCAGGTAGTAAGTTGGCTGTTTCAGCGAGCCATCGACAAACCCGACATGCCCGCCCTTGGTCAGCAGTTCGAACTCGGTGCAGTCCGACAGCTCGTTGGCCTCGGGCAGGCTGTGGGCGAACACGAATGGGTCGTCCGCGGCCTGGATGATCAGGGTGGGTGTGCGAATCGCCCCAAGGTAATAGCGGCTTGAGGCCCGGCGGTAATAGTCCTCGGCGCTGAGGAATCCGTGCAGCGGCGCGGTGACGCGGCCGTCAAAGTCCCAGAACGTGCGCATCTTCTCCAGCGAGCCCAAGTCGGCCAGGGTTTTCAGGCCTGCTTCTTGGCCATCCTTTAGAAAACGGCTTTGTTTGACGCGGATATAGGCCACCATTTCACGCATGAAATGCTTCTGATAAACCCGTGAAAAGCCCAGGCCGATGCGATCGGCGCACTGGTCCAGGCGGAACGGCACCGACACGGCTGCCGCGCCTTGCAGCCCGGAGGCTTCGCCGGTTTCACCCAAGTGCTTGAGCAGCACATTGCCGCCCAACGAATAACCCACCGCATACAGCGGCGCCAACGGGCGCTTGGCCCGCAAGTGAGCGATGGTTTCGGCCAGGTCTTCACTGGCGCCGGAATGGTAGCTGCGGGCGAGCAGGTTGGGCTCGCCGGAACAGCCACGCCAGTTGAGCGCCACGCTGGCCCAGCCTTGAGCCGCCAGGGCTTTTTGCAGGCCGGCTACATAGGGCGAGTTGGACGAGCCGGTCAGCCCGTGCAGTACCAGCACCAACGGGGTGGTTGCGTCATGGGGTCCGTGCCAGTCGAGGTCGAGGAAGTCCCCGTCTGCGAGCCACAGCCGTTCGCGCTGGCGTTCGATGTGGGTGGTTTTGCGCCACAGCGGTCCCCACAGCGTTTGCAGGTGCGGGTTGCCGAGGCCGAAGGCGGGGGTGAAGCGGTCGAGGGGCGGAGTCATGAAATTCTCGGTGCCGAATGGGCTTGCTCCAATCATTGTAGGAGCGAGCTTGCTCGCGAAAAACTCAAGATCACCGCGTTCCCCTGGTTTCCCGCGTCATCGTTAACGATCTTCGCGAGCAAGCTCGCTCCTACACGGTGCGTTGCCACAACGCGTAATACACCCGCCCGGATTTCTGCTCGCGGTGCAGGCGCCAGGTGCCCGGCAGGCCGAGTGTGGACGGTGCGGTTTCGCTTTCAGTGTAGATCCAGGCATCCGGTGCCAACCACTGGCGCTCTTCCAGCAACGCGCAAACGGTCGGCAGCAGGTTCTGGTTAAACGGCGGATCGAGGAACACCACGTCAAACTCACGGGCTTCCTGGGTTTCCAGGTAACGCAGCGCATCAGCCGTCTGCACTTGCCCGGTGGTGCAACGCAGGGTGCCCAGGTGTTCCTTGAGGCTGGCAACCGCCACGTTGCTGGCGTCGAGCGCCTGGCCCAGTGCAGCGCCACGGGACAGGCTTTCGAGGAACAACGCGCCGCTGCCCGCAAACGGATCCAGCACCTTGGCCCCGGCGATATACGGCGCGAGCCAGTTGAACAGGGTTTCACGCACGCGGTCGGGCGTCGGGCGCAGGCCCACGACGTCGGGGAAGCTCAGCTTACGGCTGCCCCATTCTCCACCGATGATGCGCAGTTGGCCCACACCGTTGTGAACGTTGTGGACGGGTTTTTTGGGACGGGATGGACGGGCCATTAATGCTCCGGAACCCCGAGCGGCTGCTCGGCGGGTTTATCTGTGGGGGGCGGTAGTGGCTTTTGCGCAATCGTTGGGCCGGCGGTCACGATGACCATCTTGTCGGCACTCAAATGTTTGTTCAAAGCAGCTTTGACCTGGTCAACGGTCAGCGCCTGGGATTGTTTCATGAAATCTTCCAGGTAGCTCAGCGGCAAGTTGTAGAAACCCATGGCGCCCAGTTGCCCGACGATATCGGCGTTGCTCGCGGTGGACAGCGGGAAGCTGCCGGCCAGTTCGCGCTTGGCGTCATCAAGTTCTTTTTGGGTGGGGCCGGTCTTCAGGTAGTCGGCCAGCACGTCCTGCACCAGTTTCAAGGTGCCAGCGCTCATTTCGGCGCGGGTTTGCAGGTTGATCATGAACGGGCCGCGTACCTGCATCGGCGAAAAGCCGGAGTATACGCCGTAGGTCAGACCGCGTTTCTCGCGCACTTCGCTCATCAAGCGGGTGCCGAAGCCGCCGCCGCCGAGGATCTGGTTGCCCAGGGACAGCGCAGCATAGTCCGGGTCGGCACGGTCGATGCCCAGTTGCGCCAGCAGCAGGGTTGTCTGCTTGGACGGGAACTCGATATGCGTGGTACCAGCTTTCGGCTCCGCCGGTTGGGCGATCTTCGCCAGCGCCGGGCCTTTAGGCAGTGAAGCGGAGACCTTGGCAGTCATGGCTTCGGCTTCGGCGCGGGTCAGATCACCGACTACAGAAATCACTGCGTTGCCGGCGGCATAGGCCTTGGCGTGGAAGTCCTTCAACTGCGCGAGGGTCACCTTCGGCACGCTTTCGGCGTTGCCTTCGCTCGGATGGGCGTAAGGGTGGTCGCCATAGAGCTGCTTGAACAGCTCGATGCTCGCCAGTTTGCCGGGGTTCTGCTTCTGGTATTCAAAGCCGGCCAGCAGCTGGTTCTTGATCCGCGCCAGGGAGTCGGCGGGGAAAGTCGGCTTGCCGATCACGTCGTCAAACAGCGACAGGGCGGCATCACGCTTGTCGCTGGCGCTCAGGCTGCGCAGGGAAACCAGCGCCATGTCGCGGTAGGCGCCATTGCTGAAATCGGCACCCAAGCCGTCGAAACCGGCGGCAATCTGGCTGACGTCCTTGCCCGGCACGCCTTCGTTGAGCATTGCGTTGGTCAACAACGCCAGGCCAGGCGTGTCGCCGTCCTGGCTGCTGCCGGCGGCGAACAGGATGCGCATGTCGAACATCGGCAGCTCATGGGCTTCGACGAACAGCACCTTGGCGCCTTCGGCGGTGGTCCAGGTTTGCACGTCGAGCTTGCGGTTGGTCGGTGCCTTGTCGTCCAGCTCGGCCAGGGATTGCAGTTTGTTGGCGGACTTGGCCTGCTCCAGCGCCTGGCTGGCGACGGATTCGCTCGGGCGCAGGAAATACACCGCGCACGCGGCAGCCAACGTGACCACGATCAGGCCGGGCAGCACCAGACGGTTGTTTTTACGTTCACTCATGAGCGGTCTCCTCAGGCAAGACATGGGCGACGCTGAGACGTTCGCGGGTGAAATAGGTGCGTGCAGCTTTCTGGATATCTTCGGCGGTTACGCTTTGCAGCTCGGCAAGCTCGGTGTCCATGAGTTTCCAGGACAGGCCGACGGTCTCCAGGGAGCCGATGGCAGTGGCTTGGCTGGTGATCGAGTCGCGCTGGTAAACCACCCCGGCGATGACCTGGGCGCGGATACGCTCCAGTTCTTCTGCGCTCGGTGGCTTGGCCTTCAGTTCATCCAGCAGGCGCCACAGGCCGGCTTCAGCCTGGGCCACGGTCTTTTTCTTCTGCAGGTTCGGGGTGGCGGTCAAGGTGAACAGGCTGTCACCGCGGGTGTAGGCGTCGTAGCTCGACGAACCGCCGGACACCAGCTCTTCGCCGCGCTCCAATTGCGTCGAGATGCGCGCGCTGTAGCCGCCGTCCAGCAGGGCCGAGATCAGGCGCAAGGCGTTGACCGAACGCTTGTCTTCAGCGGTGGCGAGACTGGGCACGTTGAAACCAAGGATCACGCTCGGCAGTTTGGTCTGTACGTGCATTGTCAGCAGGCGTTCGCCGGGCTCGGCCAGCTCCAGCGGGATTTTCGCCGGTGGCACGTCGCGCTTGGGGATCGGGCCGAAGTAGCGTTGGGCCAGGGTCTTGACTTCATCCGGGGTCACGTCGCCCACCACTACCAAGGTGGCATTGTTCGGCACGTACCAGGATTGGTACCAGTGGCGCAGCTCTTCAACCTTCATGCGGTCCAGGTCGGCCATCCAGCCGATGGTCGGCGTGTGGTAGCCGCTGGCCGGGTAGGCCATGGCCTTGAAGCGCTCGTAGGCCTTGGACATCGGGTTGTCGTCGGTGCGCATCCGGCGCTCTTCCTTGATCACCTCGATCTCGCGGCTGAACTCGTCGGCCGGCAGACGCAGGCTGGCCATGCGGTCGGCTTCCAGTTCGAAGGCAACGCCCAGGCGGTCACGGGCCAGCACTTGGTAGTAAGCGGTGTAGTCGTCACTGGTGAAGGCGTTTTCTTCGGCGCCCAGGTCACGCAGGATCAGCGAGGCTTCGCCGGGGCCGACCTTGGCGCTGCCCTTGAACATCATGTGCTCCAGGGCGTGGGACAAACCGGTCTGGCCCGGGGTTTCATAGCTGGAGCCAACCTTGTACCAGACCTGGGAAACCACCACCGGGGCGCGATGGTCTTCGCGCACGACGACCTTGAGGCCGTTGTCGAGGGTGAATTCGTGGGTGGGTTGTGGGTCGGCAGCCAAAGCTGAAAGGGGCAGACAAACTGTGCTGAGCAGCAGGCCTGCGGCGCGGCGGGCTAGAGCATTCATTCGTTTTTAAACCTGTTGAGCTGCCCGCTTGGTCTTAGCGTAGGCGGGCGAGGAGGTGCTAGGATACTGATCCGACCTAGGGACGGCCACTACGGCTGTCTTGTTGAGGCCCTATTTAGGCCTTACAAAATGTTGCGCATGAACGAGCTGGCTAAAAAACAGTCTGTTACGCATCGAATTTTATTTACCGACGTGCCCCTCGGCGCGTCGCTACCTTGAGATAGCCGTCTCCATGTTTGGTTCCAACGACGACAAGAAGACCCCAGCTGCGGCTGGCGAGAAAAAAGGCCTGTTCGGATGGCTGCGCAAAAAGCCGCAGGAAACCGTCGTCGAACAGCCACAGGTTCAAGCAGAACCGATCCCTGAATCCCCAGTAGAAGCCGAACCGGTTGCCGAAACCCCAGCCCCGGTGGTGTTGCCGATGGCCGAGCCGGTGTTGCAGCCGGTGGTTGAGGCAGCGCCTGAGCCAGAAGCCGAGCCTGAGCACAAACCGTGGCTGGTGTTGCCGGTGGCGGAAGAGCCCGTGGCACTGGTTGAAGACGAGCAGGCCGGGCATGTGACGCCGCCGATTCCGGCCCTCGTGGAGCCTGCGCCGGTTGTGGTCGAAGCGCCGCCAGTGATTGAGGTGCCTGCACCGGTTGTCGCCGAGCCTGCTCCGGTCGCAGTCGCCGCGCCAGCCATCATCGAAGAGCCTGCTGCTCCTGTCGAAACCAGCAAGACCGGCTTCTTTGCCCGCCTCAAGCAAGGCCTGAGCAAGACCAGCGCCAGCATCGGCGAAGGCATGGCCAGCCTGTTCCTCGGCAAAAAGACCATCGATGACGAGCTGCTGGAAGACATCGAAACCCGTCTGCTGACGGCCGACGTGGGCGTCGAAGCCACCGCCGTGATCATCCAGAGCCTGACCCAGAAGGTTGCGCGCAAGCAGTTGACCGACGCCGATGCACTCTACAAGTCGCTGCAGGCCGAGCTGGCGGCCATGCTCAAGCCGGTGGAAGCACCGCTGGTCATTGATACGCAGAAAAAACCGTTTGTGATTCTGGTGGTCGGCGTCAACGGCGCCGGCAAGACCACCACCATCGGCAAGCTGGCCAAGAAGCTTCAGCTGGAAGGCAAGAAGGTCATGCTGGCCGCCGGTGACACGTTCCGTGCTGCTGCCGTGGAGCAGTTGCAGGTCTGGGGCGAGCGCAACAAGATCCCGGTCATCGCCCAGCACACCGGCGCCGACTCGGCCTCGGTGATCTTCGATGCGGTGCAGGCTGCCAAGGCCCGCAACATTGACGTGCTGATCGCCGATACCGCCGGTCGCCTGCACACCAAAGACAACCTGATGGAAGAATTGAAGAAAGTTCGCCGCGTGATCGGCAAGCTCGATGCCGACGCGCCCCACGAGGTGTTGCTGGTGCTGGACGCCGGTACCGGCCAGAACGCCATCAGCCAGGCCAAACAATTCCACCAGACGGTCCAACTGACCGGCCTGGCATTGACTAAGCTCGACGGCACGGCCAAAGGCGGCGTGATCTTCGCCCTGGCCAAGCAGTTCGGGTTGCCGATTCGTTATATCGGCGTCGGTGAAGGCATCGACGACCTGCGCACTTTTGAAGCCGAACCCTTTGTACAGGCACTGTTTGCCGAGCGGGAGCGTTCATGATTCGTTTCGAACAGGTCGGTAAACGCTACGCCAACGGGCATGTCGGCTTGCATGAGCTGAGTTTCCGGGTGCGTCGCGGCGAATTCTTGTTTGTGACCGGCCATTCGGGTGCCGGTAAAAGTACCTTGCTGCGCCTGCTGCTGGCCATGGAACGCCCAACCACCGGCAAATTGCTGCTGGCGGGCCAGGACCTGGCCACCATCAGCAACGCACAGATTCCATTCCTGCGCCGGCAAATCGGCGTGGTGTTCCAGAATCACCAGTTGCTGTTCGATCGCACGGTGTTCAACAACATCGCCTTGCCGTTGCAGATTCTCGGGCTGTCCAAGGCCGAAATCATCAAGCGCGTGGATTCGGCCCTAGAGCGCGTCGCGCTCTCGGACAAGACCGACCTGTACCCGGGTGACCTGTCCACCGGCCAGCAACAGCGCGTCGGCATCGCCCGCGCCATCGTCCATCGCCCGGCCTTGCTGCTGGCGGACGAACCCACCGGTAACCTCGACCCGCGCCTGGCGGCAGAAATCATGGGGGTGTTCGAAGACATCAATCGCCTCGGCACCAGCGTGCTGATCGCCAGTCACGACCTGGCGCTGATCGCCCGCATGCGTCACCGCATGTTGACCCTGCAGCGCGGCCGCCTGATTGGCGACGGGGAGGCTGGGGTATGAGTGCTACACGCAGCCCTAAGGTTTCCGAACGCGTCGCGCCGAAAGCGGCCGACCCGCAACCTCAGAAGAAGAAACGCGACGAAGACGACGGCCCGGACTTCGGCACCCTGGTGCACGCCTGGATCGAAAGTCACCGCGCGAGCCTGGTAGACAGCCTGCGTCGCCTGGGCAAACAGCCGATTGGCAGCTTCTTTACCTGCCTGGTCATGGCCGTGGCCTTGAGCCTGCCGATGGGGTTGTCGCTGCTGCTCAATAACGTCGAGCGCCTTGGCGGCTCATGGCAGCGGGCGGCGCAGATTTCGCTGTACCTGAACCTGGATGCCAGCACCAAAGACGGCGAGTCGCTGCGCGACGAGATCAAAGAGCTTCCAGGTGTGGCCGAGGCTGAATACATCAGCCGTGATCAGGCCCTGGAAGAGTTCCAGCAACAGTCCGGCTTGGGTGAGGCGCTCAAGGAGCTGCCGCAAAACCCGCTGCCGGGCGTGGTGCTGGTAACGCCGAATGAGGTGGACAAGACGACCCTGGAAACCCTGCGACAAAAACTCGCAGAGCTGCCGAAGGTGCAGCAGGCCCAACTTGATCTAGTCTGGGTGGAGCGGTTGGCGGCAATTCTCAAGCTGGGCGACCGGTTTGTGTTCGGCCTGACGGTGTTGCTGGTTTCTGCATTACTTTTGGTGATAGGTAATACCATTCGTCTTCATATTGAAAACCGCCGCACCGAGATAGAAGTGATTAAACTCGTCGGCGGCACGGACAGCTATGTGCGTCGTCCTTTTCTGTACATGGGCGCGCTTTATGGCTTCGGTGCGGGGATTTTGTCCTGGGGCGTACTGGCTTTTGGCCTGAACTGGCTGAACGACGCGGTGGTGGGGCTTGCCGGCTTGTACGGCAGCGATTTTGCCCTGGCCGGCGTGCCGGCAGCCGATGGTCTGTCATTGTTGCTTGGGGCAGTGCTCTTGGGGTATATCGGTGCGTGGATTGCGGTCGCACGGCATTTACGTGAGCTGGCACCGAAGTAGTTAATGTCAGGGTAATGTGGTTTCGTTTGTATTGACCGTATCAGTGGTTTAGGGAACTTGTCCTACGGTTCCCGGTCAATTTTCGCAGTGCTGAACTGCACGAGTTATGTGAGTCGGAGGTTTTTTCGTATGACCACTTCTTTGCAACCTGCTTATGCTCTGGTCCCGGGTGCGAACCTGGAGGCCTATGTGCACACGGTCAACAGCATTCCATTGCTGACGCCCGAGCAGGAGCGTGAACTGGCCGAGAGTCTCTACTATGAGCAGGATTTGGGGGCGGCTCGGCAGATGGTGCTCGCCCACCTGCGTTTTGTCGTACATATCGCCCGTAGCTATTCCGGCTACGGTCTGGCCCAGGCTGACCTGATTCAGGAAGGCAACGTTGGCCTGATGAAAGCTGTAAAGCGCTTCAACCCGGAAATGGGTGTGCGCCTGGTGTCGTTTGCTGTGCACTGGATCAAGGCGGAAATTCACGAATTCATCCTGCGCAACTGGCGCATCGTGAAAGTCGCGACCACCAAGGCTCAGCGCAAACTGTTCTTCAACCTGCGCAGCCAGAAGAAACGCCTGGCCTGGCTGAACAACGAAGAAGTGCATCGCGTGGCCGAAAGCCTTGGCGTAGAGCCACGTGAAGTGCGCGAGATGGAAAGTCGCCTGACCGGCCATGACATGGCCTTCGACCCGGCCGCTGAAGCGGACGACGACAGCGCCTTCCAATCGCCGGCCAACTACCTGGAAGACCACCGGTACGACCCGGCGCGTCAACTGGAAGATGCTGACTGGAGCGACAACTCCAACCACAACCTGCACGAAGCGCTGGAAGTGCTGGACGACCGCAGCCGTGACATCCTCTACCAGCGTTGGCTGGCAGAAGAAAAAGCCACGCTGCACGACCTGGCGCAGAAGTACAACGTGTCGGCTGAGCGGATTCGCCAGCTCGAGAAGAGTGCGATGAACAAGCTGAAACTGTCGATCGCCGCCTAAACGGCAGCGAAGTGACAAAAAAATGCCCCGATCGAGAGATCGGGGCATTTTTGTTTGTGTTCGCACAACTCGAATTCAGCTCGGTCCACTGTGGGAGCTGGCTTGCCTGCGATGAGGGCCTGTCAGCCAACACACCTGCAGGCCGACACACCGCTATCGCAGGCAAGCCAGCTCCTGCAGTTGTTTTGTGGGGTGTCAGTCAGCCCAAGGCGCCTTGCGCGAGTTGTTCAGCTCATTCAGGTAGCTGTCGCCACCCAACTGACTCATCTGCTGCCGAATCCACGCCGCCCGTCGCGCCACATACGATGTTGGATGGCTGGCGCTCCACACCCGTGGGTTAGGCAGCACCGCCGCCAGGTAGCTGGCCTGCTGGCGGGTCAGCGCCTTGGCACTCACCCCAAAATGATGCCGCGCTGCCGCTTCGGCGCCGAACACGCCTTCATCCCATTCCACGCTGTTGAGGTAGACCTCAAGAATTCGCTGCTTGGGCCAGAGAATCTCGATCAGCCCGGTAAACCAGGCTTCCAGGCCCTTGCGGAAATAGCTGCGTCCGGTCCACAAAAACAGGTTCTTCGACACCTGCTGGCTCAAGGTGCTGGCGCCGCGAATCGAACCGCCGCGCTCGTTATGCAGCAACGCCGCCTGGATCGCGTCGAAATCAAAACCCCAATGCTGCGGGAAGCGCTGGTCTTCGCCCGCCATCACCGCCACTTTAAGCTCGTCGGAGATCTGATCCCACCGCACCCAGGTGCGCTGTACGTCAATCGGCTCGCCGTCGACCCAGGATTCGACCTTGCGCTCAACCATCAGCGCAGTTCCCGGTGGCGGCACGAAACGGAACAGCAGCACCAGCAGCACGCTGCCGATGGCAAACCATTTGAGGACTTTGAGAAAACGCTTGAAGAGGAGACGCAGCATAGAGATGGCTTGGCCGAACCCGTTGAGCGGGCCATTATACAGACCCTGCCCACTGAGTCTGACTGGAGTTCCTCATGTTGCGTGGCTTTCTGATGCTGGCTGCCTTTTTCGGTTTCACCGGCGTTGCCCTGGGCGCGTTTGCCGCCCATGGCCTGAAAAACCGCCTGAGCGCCGAGTACCTGGCGATTTTCCACACCGGCGTGACCTACCAACTGGTGCACACCCTGGCGCTGTTCGGCGTGGCATTGCTGGCGGTGCACATTCCCGGTCGACTGGTCACCTGGGCGGGCATCTCGTTCACCATCGGCATCCTGCTGTTCTCCGGCAGCCTGTATGTGCTGACCATGACCGGCATCAGCAAGCTCGGCATCATCACCCCGTTTGGTGGCCTGGCGTTCCTGCTGGGCTGGTTCTTCCTCGGTTTGGCGGCGTGGCGTCTACAGGCTGCCTGACCAAGGGGCTTGGGCCAGCAACGCCAATCACGCTAGAATGCTGGCCCCTAAAAACGATGGCGGCCCGTGGCATGCGCATTCAGTTGAACGGCGAATCTTTTGAACTGCCCGACGGTGAAACCGTTTCGGCCCTGCTGACCCGTCTGGATTTGACCGGGCGTCGCGTCGCAGTGGAGCTCAACCAGGATATCGTCCCGCGTAGCCAACACGCCGAGACCGCGCTCACCGAAGGTGACCAGGTCGAAGTGGTCCACGCCATCGGCGGCGGCTAGCCGCCCCGCGCCAAGAGCGCCAACCCGTATTCTGCAGAACCTCACCCCAACTCGAGGATTTCCCATGAGCATCGTTCGTAGCGACAAGCCTTTCGTCCTGGCCGGTCGTACCTTCCAGTCGCGTCTGCTGGTCGGCACCGGCAAGTACCGCGACATGGAAGAAACCCGCCTGGCCATCGAAGCCTCGGGTGCCGAGATCGTTACCTTCGCCGTGCGCCGTACCAACCTCGGCCAGATCGAGGGCGAGCCGAACCTGCTCGAAGTGCTGTCGCCGGATCGCTACACCTTCTTGCCAAACACTGCTGGTTGCTACGACGCCATCGAAGCCGTGCGCACCTGCCGCCTGGCCCGTGAGTTGCTCGACGGCCACAACCTGGTGAAGCTGGAAGTGCTGGCCGACCAGAAAACCCTGTTCCCCAACGTGATCGAAACCCTCAAGGCCGCCGAAACTCTGGTCAAGGAAGGCTTCGACGTGATGGTTTACACCAGCGATGACCCGATCATTGCCCGCCAACTGGCCGAAATCGGCTGCATCGCGGTAATGCCGCTGGCCGGTCTGATCGGTTCCGGTTTGGGTATCTGCAATCCGTACAACCTGCAGATCATCCTCGAAGAAGCCAAGATCCCGGTACTGGTGGATGCGGGCGTGGGCACTGCCTCCGACGCTACCATCGCCATGGAACTGGGTTGCGATGCGGTGCTGATGAACTCGGCCATCGCCCATGCCCAGCAGCCGATCATGATGGCCGAAGCCATGAAACACGCAATCGTCGCCGGCCGCCTGGCGTACCTCGCCGGGCGCATGCCGAAAAAACTTTACGCCAGCGCCTCCTCGCCGCTGGATGGTCTGATCAAGTAAGAGCCATTGATGACTGAATCAAACGAAACGCCGAACACCCTGGAAGAAGGCGACGAGTCCAAGCACCGCCGCATCAAGAGTTTTGTGATGCGCGCCGGTCGCATGACCGAAGGCCAGCAAAAAGGCCTGGAGCAGGGCACGCCGCTGTTCGTCCTGCCGCTGGTGGACGCACCGGTGGATTACGACCAGGTGTTCGGCCGCTCGGCGCCACGCTCCCTGGAAATCGGCTTCGGCATGGGCCATTCCCTGCTGGAAATGGCTGCAGCTTCGCCGGAGCAGGATTTTATCGGGGTTGAAGTCCACCGTCCGGGTGTTGGCGCGCTGCTGAACGGCGTGCTGACTCAGGGCCTGACCAACCTGCGGGTCTACGACTGCGACGCGATCGAAGTGCTCAACCGCTGCATCGCCGACAACAGCCTCGACCGCCTGATGCTGTTCTTCCCCGACCCATGGCACAAGAGCCGTCACCACAAGCGCCGCATCGTCCAGGCTTCCTTCGCGGAACTGGTGCGCAGCAAGCTGAAAGTGGGCGGCATCCTGCACATGGCCACCGACTGGGAGCCGTATGCCGAATACATGCTGGAAGTGATGAACGTCGCCCCTGGCTACCGCAACCTGGCGGAAGACGGCAAATGCGTCCCGCGCCCGGCCGAACGGCCGATCACCAAGTTCGAACGTCGCGGCGAGCGACTCGGGCATGGGGTTTGGGATTTGAAGTTCGAGAAGCAAAAATAAGTTGAAACTTATATAATGGCTAAGTAGTATTGGAGTCCAACGAGCTGGCTGCTGATAACGGGGTTAATACTCCGGGGCGGTACGCATCGCGAAAGCGGTGTTACTCCGTTAACTATCGTTTTTCGATTCGATGGGAAGAGTGGTTCGATTCCCTCCTCGTTAAAATTACTCAACTCAAAGCATCTATCTGTATATGGTCGGTGCTTTTTGCTGTATCTAGCATTTTTTGTGTGAGATTTTTTGCACCTTTAAAATTAGCAGAGCGCAGGTCTGCATTAGTGAAGTTCACTCCCTTGCAGTCGACGCCCTTGAAAATGGCACTTCGCAAGTTAGCATTGCTAAAGTCAACGCGTTCTATTTTGCATCCTGAAAAATCCATGCCTGATAGGTTTGCTGCGCTAAATTTGGATCTGTTGAGCGTTACGTTTCTTAAAGTCACATGGTGAAACTTGGCGTTGATGAAGTTTGTAGCGTCACATTGGCAGTTCGTTAACTCTACATTTGATAGCTTAGAGTTTTCAAAGTTGACTGCAATCATGTTTGTATCTTTGAGTTTTATGTTCTCTACATGCATTCCTTGTAAGTTTGCCTCAAAGCAAGGGAAGTCTATCGTACCTAATGCTAGCAATCTCTTAATTGTGCTCAGCGTTCTATGTGAGCAGTCGGAGCCTTTGTAGAACCTTAGGTCTGCCAAGGTTTCTTTATGTCTTGAGATTGCGGTGGATCGCTCTGAGGTTTCTTTGGCGATCCTCTCCCTTTTTTCTGTTCTTCGTTCGAACCAAAATAAGACAATACCAACCAGGAACAAATCTATAACAGTTCCGTGCGCTCCGACTAGGACGTTTTCGAAGAAGCTTTTTGTGTAGAGTCCCCATGTAGTATTGGGGAGAATTGAACTTGAGAGATAAGGCCAGAAGCCGGTTGCCAAAATGATAATTATTGAGAAGATAATTAAAACTGTTATAGGTGTGCGCATTTATTAACGTCCGTGTTTATGCATTGTTGCGTTGAGTTGAGCATCAGTCCATAAAGGCTGAATCCCTGTGAGCCTGCATAGGAGGTATTTCGGTTAAGTCAGCGGCGATCCGCCACCACCCCAATCAACACCAGCACCACCAACAACACCGGTGCCAGGCTGTAGTTGTTGAACTGGCTCAACCCGCGAACAATCCACGGTGTGGCATAGATCAGTGCCGCGCCGCTGCCGATCATGCACACCAGCGCCATCAGCGGCACGCGCAGCGCGCCCGCGATGCTGCCCAGTCGTGCTTCGACCCAGCCCTTGATGTCGGCGCCAAACAGCACCAGCAGGCACCCTACCAACGCCAGGGAGATTTCCGACAGGTTGCTACGGCTCCAGCGGGATACGGTGGCGAGCAGGTCGAGTACCAGATCCATTCGATTTCCTTAAGAGCAATCAGCTCAAAAACTTCTGCAGCAGGTCATTGAGAAAGAGTTGCCCGCGGTCGGTGGCCGCCAGGCGTGACGGTTCGACCTGCATTAAGCCACTTTGTTCTGCCTCACGACGGGCCTCATCGAGACTCGCCAGCTCAAGGCCGGTGCGCTCGGCGTAAAGCCTGGCTTCGACGCCGTCGGTGAGGCGCAGGGCGTTCATCAGGAACTCGAACGGTAACTCTTCGTTGGTCAGTTCTTTCGCGCCGGCCTGGTAGTTTTTCGCCGGGTTGAGGTAGTCCTTCGGTGCGCGGGTTTTCCAGGTGCGCACGATGCGCCCGTCCGGGTGGCTGAGCTTGCCGTGGGCACCGGCACCGATGCCGATAAAATCGCCAAAGCTCCAGTAGTTCAGGTTGTGCCGCGCCGGCCGGCCCGGTTGGGCGTAGGCCGAGACTTCGTACTGGGCGTAACCGTGTTCGGCAAGCAACGCCTGGCCGGCTTCCTGAATG
Source organism: Pseudomonas sp. TH34 (assembly GCF_016650865.1). NCBI lineage: Bacteria > Pseudomonadati > Pseudomonadota > Gammaproteobacteria > Pseudomonadales > Pseudomonadaceae > Pseudomonas > Pseudomonas sp. TH34. Next base: position 273,057 of record NZ_JAEKFB010000029.1, on the reverse strand, counting down.
TCCCACAGGGTGTCGTCTTCCGGCAGCACGGGCGGCTGGTTCCAGAACACGGTGTTGGGTTCCAGGGTCAGTTGATACCAGGACAGGTGCGTGGGCTTGAGGGCAATGGCCTGGCGCAGGTCGCTCAGGGCGTCGTCCAGGGACTGATCGGGCAAGCCGTGCATCAGGTCCAGGTTGAAGTTGTCGAACCCGGCCTGGCGCGCCATCCCGGCGGCACGCACGGCTTCGTCACCGTTGTGGATACGGCCCAGGGCTTCGAGTTTTTCCTGCTGGAAACTCTGGATACCAATCGACAGCCGATTGATCCCCAGCTTGCGGTACGCCACGAACTTCTCTTGCTCGAAGGTGCCGGGGTTGGCTTCCAGGGTGATCTCGATGTCGCTGGCAAACGGGATGCGCGCTTCCACGCCCTTGAGCAACCGGCCCAGCGCAGTGGCGCTGAACAGGCTCGGGGTGCCGCCGCCGAAAAAGATCGAACTCAGCTCACGGCCATACACCGCGTGCAGGTCCTGATCGAGGTCGGCCAGCAATGCGTCGACGTACTCTTCTTCCGGCAGCACCTTGCTGACGGTGTGGGAGTTGAAGTCGCAATAGGGGCATTTGCGCACGCACCACGGGATGTGGATGTACAGCGCCAGGGGCGGCAGGTGAGGCAGGGCTGCCCGAGGTGTTTGCGCGCCACCGAGAATCAGTGGCTGCGCGGAGGTGTTCTGGGTCATTTCAGTCCCAGACGCTGGCGCAGCAAATCCATTGCGCGAGCACGGTGGCTGATCTGGTTTTTGTCGGCCGGGCTGAGTTCGGCACTGGAGACATTGCGCTCCGGCACCCAGAACAGCGGGTCGTAGCCAAAGCCGTGCTCGCCGCTGGCCGCGTGCAGGATACGACCGTGCCACAGGCCTTCACAGAGGATCGGCAGTGGATCATCGGCGTGACGCACCAGGGCCAGTACGCAGACGAACTGTGCGCCGCGCTTCGCGTCGGGCACGTCCTTGAGGGCGTCGAGCAGTTTGGCGTTGTTGGCCGCATCGCCTTTGCCGTCGGCGTAACGCGCCGAGTAGATGCCTGGGGCACCACCGAGGAAATCCACGGCCAAGCCCGAATCATCGGCCAGTGCCGGCAGGCCGGAAATGCGCGCAGCATTACGGGCCTTGAGGATGGCGTTCTCGACGAACGAAAGGCCGGTCTCTTCCGGCTCTACCTGGCTGAACTCGCCAATCGAGCGCAATTGCACCGAGTCGCCGAGCATGGCCTGGAGTTCTTTGAGCTTGCCGGCGTTATGGCTGGCCAGTACGAGTTGTGTGAGGTTCATCATTCGGCCGGAAACAGTTCCTGGTTGAAACTGAAACCGTGGGCTTTGCCACCGGTTTCAACGTTGATGGTGAAAATCTTGGTTTCCTGCTGCGGCACCGGGTACTGGGCGACGTAAAGCGTAGAACCTTTCTGGGTAATTTTCTTGAACGTCAGCATCTCGCTCTTGCCGCTCAGGTCTTTGATCGTGCCGGTGACGGTGGCGTCTATCGATTCGACGCCCTTGTTCACAAACACATTGATCATGCCCAGCTCTTTGCTGCGTACGATCCCGGCTTCCTGGGCCATTTCCGGTGTCAGGAAACTGGTGGTCAGGGTGTTGTAGTGCACCGTGATATCGCCGAATTCTTTCTGGCGATTACCATCGATAACATCCGCCGCCATAGCGCTGACGCTCAGGCACGCGGTGAGTAAAAAAGTAGCCAAACGACTCATGTTCGTCCTCCTTGAAAATGGTTAGACGGCAATCTGGTGGTCCGTCAGGCCCGGGCTGCTGACCCGGTAGATCCCGATCTCACCCAGCAGGTTGGGCCATAGCTTACTCGCCCAGCCGTGACGGTGCTGTTGATCGACCGCAAGGCGGTTGATGACTTTGGCTTCGCGCTCGCTGCACAGCGCTTCGAAGTCTTCGAAGGTGCAGAAGTGGATGTTGGGCGTGTTGTACCAGGTGTAGGGCAGGAAATCCGACACCGGCATGCGGCCCTTGGTGGCCAGGTACCAGCGGCAGCGCCAGTGGCCGAAATTGGGGAAAGTAATGATGCACTGGCGGCCGACCCGCAACATTTCGTCGAGGATCCGGTCCGGGTAGTGCACGGCTTGCAGCGCCTGGGTCATGACCACGATGTCGAAGCTGTTGCTGGCAAAGTTGCCGAGGCCCTTGTCCAGGTCCTGCTCGATCACGTTGATGCCCTTGGCCACGCACTGGGCGATGTTGTCCGGGTCGTTTTCCAGGCCATAGCCGGTGACTTGCTTGTTGTCGCGCAGCCAGCTCAGCAGTTCGCCATCGCCGCAACCCAGGTCGAGCACGCGGCTGCCGGCGGGGATCCAGTCTTGGATGATTTCCAGGTCGGCTCTCATGGCGTTCTCCCAAAGCGTAAGCAATTCATATAAGCGCTATTCGGTTCATGTAGTTGCTAAAGGCCTGTAGGTAGCGCGGGATCGGGATCAGGAAGGCGTCGTGGCCTTGCGGTGCGTCGATCTCCAGGTAGCAGACGTCTTTCTTCGCGGCCATCAGCGCATCCACCAGTTCTCGCGAGCGGGCCGGGGAGAAGCGCCAGTCGGTGGTGAACGACATCACGCAGAACTTGGCGGTGGCCGCCTCGAAGGTGCGCGCCAGGTCATCGTCGAAGTTCGCCGCCGGGTCGAAGTAGTCCAGGGCCTTGGTCATCAGCAGGTAGGTGTTGGCGTCGAAACGCCCGGAAAACTCCTCACCCTGATAACGCAGGTAGCTCTCGACCTGGAACTCGACGCTGTGGAAGTCGTAGTTGAGCTTCTCGCTCTTGAGGCCACGGCCGAACTTCTCGCCCATGGAGTCATCCGACAGGTAGGTGATGTGCCCTACCATGCGCGCGAGCATCAGGCCGCGCTTGGGGATCACCCCCGCTTCCTGGAACGAACCGCCGTGGAACTCCGGGTCGGTGAGGATCGCCTGGCGCGCCACTTCGTTGAAGGCGATGTTCTGCGCCGACAGCTTGGGGGCCGAAGCGATGGCCAGGCAATGGCGCACGCGGTCCGGGTAGGTGATGGTCCATTGCAGGGCCTGCATGCCGCCCAGGCTGCCGCCGATTACCGCGGCCCATTGGGCGATGCCCAGTACGTCGGCCAGGCGCGCCTGGCTGTGCACCCAGTCTTCCACGGTCAGTACCGGGAAATCCGCGCCAAACGGCTTGCCGGTTTCCGGGTTGAGGCTGCTGGGGCCAGTGGAGCCGTTGCAGCCGCCGAGGTTGTTCAGGCTGACGACGAAGAACTTGTTGGTGTCGATCGGTTTGCCCGGGCCGATGCAGCTGTCCCACCAGCCGGGCTTGCGCTCGTCCATGCTGTGGAAACCTGCAGCGTGGTGATGGCCGGACAAGGCGTGGCAGATCAGCACGGCATTGCTGCCCGTGGCGTTCAGTTGGCCGTAGGTTTCATAGATCAGGTCGTAGGCGGGCAGCGAACGGCCGCAGGCCAGGGCCAGCGGTTCGCTGAAGTGCGCCACTTGGGGCACGACCAGTCCAACAGAATCGGGGGGAAGGCAGCTGGCATCGACCCTGCTCTCGTTTAAATGAGGCGTAAGTCTAAAGACCGCTGCACCCAGCGGCAAGCAAAGGCCTGCTGCTGGTGTTTTTAAGGCTTTTTGTGGCTAGGGAGCTTGCTCCCGCTGGAGCGCGAAGCGGTCCCAGTCCGGCTGCCGCAATTTTGCAGATGCAACGCGGTCGGCCTTTTGGGGCTGCTGCGCAGCCCAGCGGGAGCAAGCTCCCTCGCCACATTGTCGTCAGATCAGACCGAACAGTTCTTTGGGCATGAATGCGTAGAAAGCCAGGCGCGGAATCACCCAGCTTTGCAGCAGCTGAATCGCGATAAACGCGAAGATCGGCGAGATATCCAGGCCACCCAGGTTCGGTATCAGGCGGCGGAACGGTGCCAGCACCGGTTCAGTGATCTGCCCCACCAACTCTGCGCCAGGGCTGCGGCTACCCGGAGCGACCCAAGACAGGATCACGCTGATGATCATCGACCAGAAAATGATCTTCAAAAACAGCGAGAAAATCCCGATCAAGGCCCACGGCAGCAACAGCAGCGTGGTGGCCTGGTAGCCGTTGAGCAGCAAGATGACCGCGAACAGCAGGATTTGCAGGAGCAGCGCCAGCACCAGTGAGGACATGTCCAGGCCGAACATGCTCGGGATTACCCGGCGCAGTGGCTTGAGCAGCGGTTGCGTGGCCTTCACCACGAACTGGCACAGCGGGTTGTAGAAGTTCGCCCGCACCAGTTGCAGGATAAAACGCATCAGCACGATCAGCAGGTACAGGCTGCCCAGGGTCTGGATGATGAAAATGGCAGCGTCATTGATTCCGAGCATGTTTAATTCCTATGTGGGGGACAACTATTTGCCCAGCTGCTCGGCCATTTCGGCCGAACGATGTGCTGCGGCACCCAGTGCTTTTTCCACCAGGGCTTCAAAGCCCCCGGCCTGGAACGATTCGATTGCCGCTTGGGTGGTGCCGCCCGGCGAGGTCACGCGACGGCGCAACTCGGCGGCGTCGACATCACTGGTCACGGCCATCTGCGCGGCGCCCAGTGCGGTTTGCTCGGCCAATTGCTCGGCGACTTCCTGTGGCAGGCCGAGTTTCACGCCAGCAGCGGTCATGGCCTCGATCAGCAGGAAGAAATACGCCGGGCCACTGCCGGACACGGCGGTGACAGCGTCCAGTTGCTGCTCGTGTTCCAGCCACACGGCGATACCCACGGCGGATAGCAGCTCCTGTGCCTGATCACGCTGTTGGGCAGTGACTTCGGACGTGGCGTACAAGCCGCTCACGCCCTTGCGCAGCAGCGCCGGGGTGTTGGGCATGCAACGCACAATCGGCTGGGCGCCGAGCCAGTGGGTCATGCTGGCGCAGGTGATGCCGGCGGCGATGGACACCACCAGTTGATGGGGCTTGAGGCTTGGGCGCAGGCTTTCGCACACGGCTTTCATGGCTTGTGGCTTAACCGCCAGCACCACCACGTCCACGCCTTCAATCGCTTCTGCGTTGTCGGCGAAGGTGTCGATGCCGTGCTCGGCGCTGACGCGGGCGCGAGTATCGGCGCCCGGGTCGCTGGCGCGAATCTGTTGTGCTTCCAGGCCCTTGGCCCGCAGGCCGCCGATCAGGCTGGCCGCCATGTTGCCGGCGCCGATAAAGGCAATACGCGTGTTGCTCATGACAGGTCCTTATTCAAATGGAAGTCAGCCATTTCACGGCTGGCCGTAGTCGCGGGCACCAAACAGGGCAGTACCGATCCGCACCCAGGTGGCCCCTTGGGCGATGGCCGACTCAAGGTCATGGCTCATGCCCATGGAAAGTGTATCGAGCCCCAGGTTCAGGCTCGCTTGCAGGTCGCGTACGGTGGCGAAGGCTGCGTCCTGCTCTGCACGGTCGTCGGTTGGCTCGGGGATCGCCATCAAGCCACGCAGCTTCAGGCGCGGCAGGGCGCTGATGGCTTCGGCCAGGGCGGGCAGGTCGGCGGGTGTACAGCCGGACTTGCTGGCTTCGCCACTGACGTTGACCTGAATGCAGATATTCAGCGGCGGCAGGTCAGCCGGGCGTTGCTCGGACAGGCGTTGTGCGATTTTCAGGCGGTCCACGGAATGCACCCAAGCGAAGTTCTCGGCGATCGCACGAGTCTTGTTCGATTGAATGGGGCCGATGAAGTGCCAACTCAAGGGCAGGTCGGTTAATTCGGCCTGTTTGCCCAGGGCTTCCTGCAGATAGTTCTCACCAAAATCACGCAGCCCGGCGGCATAGGCTTCGCGCACGGCTTGTGCGGGTTTGGTCTTGCTCACGGCCAGCAGGTGCACGCTGCCTGCGTCGCGCTGCGCGGCCTGGGTGGCGGCACGGATCCGCTCGGAAACCAGGCCGATGTTGTCTGCTATGGTCGACATTCAAGTTGCGCCCGTGGATATGGAGTCCGCGGCATTCTACTGGAAATGGAAAGCCCTATGGATATCACTGAACTGCTGGCTGCCGGCGTACGCCGGCGGGCCTCGGACCTGCATCTGTCGGCCGGGTTGGCGCCGATGCTGCGAGTTGATGGCGAAGTCTGGCCTCTCGACTGGCCGGTGCTTGAACCTACGCAAATCGCGGAGTTACTCAGCCCCTTGCTGAACAATCATCAGCAAAAGGATTTCGAAACATCTCTTGAAACGGATTTTGCCTTCGAGTTACCCGAGGTGGCGCGGTTTCGGGTGAATGTGTTCCAGCAGCACCGGGGCATGGGCGCCGTGTTTCGTACCATTCCCTCAACGGTGCAGAGTTTGGAAAGCCTCGGGTTGGGCGAGGTGTTCCGGCGCATCGCGGACCTGCCTCGGGGGCTGGTACTGGTCACCGGGCCGACCGGTTCCGGCAAGTCCACCACCCTGGCGGCGATGATCGATTACCTCAACACCCATCGTCGCCACCACATCCTCACCCTCGAAGACCCGATCGAGTTCATCCATCAACCGAAAAACGCCCTGATCAACCAGCGGCAGGTGCATCGCGACACCCATAGCTTCTCGGCCGCCCTGCGATCGGCATTGCGGGAGGACCCGGATGTGATCCTGGTGGGCGAATTGCGGGATCTGGAAACCATTCGGCTCGCACTCACGGCGGCGGAAACCGGGCATCTGGTGTTCGGCACGCTGCACACCACGTCGGCGGCTAAAACCGTGGATCGAGTGGTGGATGTGTTTCCGGCAGGGGAAAAGGCCATGGTCCGCTCGATGCTCTCGGAGTCATTGCAGGCGGTGGTGTCTCAGGTGCTGGTGAAGAAAGTCGGCGGCGGGCGGGTGGCGGTGCATGAAATCATGCTGGGTACACCGGCGATCCGTAACCTGATCCGCGAGGACAAGGTGGCGCAGATGTACTCGGCGATCCAGACCGGTGGGGCGCTGGGGATGACGACGCTGGACATGAGCTTGAAGGCGTTGGTCAGCCAGGGGCTGATCAGCCGGGAACATGCGCGGGAGAAGGCGAGGGTGCCTGGGGATATTTGAGGTCGCGTGGGCGCTGAAAAACTAATGTGGGAGTCGGGCTTGCTCGCGAATGCGGTGTATCAGTCAAGCATGTATCGACTGACACTCCGCATTCGCGAGCAAGCCCGCTCCCACACAAGCCCGCTCCCAAGTCGGCCGGGTATCAGCGCTGCACTATCCGCAGATTGTTCTGCTCTTTAGGCAGGACACGCTTGGCAATCACGTAGTTCTTGTCCCAGAACGGCTTCTTCAGCGTATCGATGCTCACGGACTTGCCACGACGCGGTGCGTGGATAAAACGGTCGTTGCCTAGGTAAATGGCAACGTGGTTGACCTGGCGGCTCTTCAGTTTGAAGAACAGCAGGTCACCCGGTTTCAAGTCCTTGCGCTCAACCTTCAGCCCGTGGCCGGCGGCCATGGCGTTGGAAGTGCGCGGCAAATCCACGGCTTTTACGTCGTTAAACGCATATTTCACCAAACCACTGCAGTCGAACCCTTTACTTGGGCTGCTGCCGCCCCAACGATAAGGGGTACCGAGCACGTTGACGGCGCGGCTGAGGACGTTGCTGCTTTGCTTGGTGTTGACGGCCATCAGCCCTGGTGCTGTTTTACCGTGGGCCTTGCTCAGTTGAGTCGGGCGTTTCACGGTCAGCTTCACCGATTTGGCGGAGCTGGTGGTAGCGTGAACTTTAGGGGTGAAACCGTTAACGTTGGGAAGTCGTTGCTCACGATTGGTGGCGTGGGCGGCCAGTGGCATTAATAGGCAGATGGTTAGCCATGTCTTGAAAAATGGTCGCATTAGGCGTGGCTCTTTTTGGTTTGCGCGCAACTTTATAACAGCTTTTTGTGTCGTTCTAAGGCCGTTTGTCGACTGAACCCTGGGGTCAAATTCAGGAAAAACGCGACGAATTGCCGCTATTGTCCTACTCAGGTCAGGTGGCATAAGGCTTTGCGGGAAGGAAGATACCATTTGCCGTGCGTCGGGCGCCCGTAAAAAAGTCACAAAGAAAATGAAAAAATTTATCTATCGAGGCAAAAGAGGTACTCCATGAACACCTATCGACAGGATGTTTCGCAACAAGACACCCACAGCAAGGTGATCGGTTACCTGCTCTGGATTTTCGGTTTTACCGGTGCTCACCGCTTTTATTACGGCAAGCCGGTGACCGGGACGATCTGGTTTTTCACCTTCGGTTTGTTCGGGATCGGCTGGCTGATCGACTTGTTCCTGATTCCGGCAATGGACCGGGAAGCGGACCTGCGATTTACGGCCGGGCCGATTGAATACAACGTGGCCTGGATCCTGTTGGCGTTCCTGGGCGTGTTCGGGTTGCACCGCATGTATCAGGGCAAATGGATCAGCGGGATCATTTACTTGCTGACTGGGGGCTTGTTCCTGATCGGTGTGTTGTATGACTTCTGGACGTTGAATACGCAGATTTCGATCCGCAATGCCGAGCGCAACGGCGGTCGTTAAGCCTCACACAAATCCCATGTAGGCACGGTCAATGTGGGAGTCGGGCTTGCCCGCGATAGCATCGCCTCGGTGCATCAGATACACCGAGGTGCCCGCATCGCAGGCAAGCCAGCTCCCACACTGACTGTGCCCACTCTGGATCGGTTTTCAGGCCTGGTAGCTGATCCGCCCATCCACCAAGGTGTACCGCACAGTCGCCGGCAGGCTATGGCCGATGAACGGGCAGTTCTCACCCTTGGACAGCCAGTGCTCCCCGGCAATCGTGGAGCTGGCCGGATCAAACAGCACCAGGTCCGCCGCCGAACCCACTGCCAACTTGCCCGCCGGCAGGCGCAGGGCCTCGGCAGGGCCTGCACTGAGGCGCGCCAGCAGCGTCGGCAGGTCCAGCAAGCCATCCTCCACCAATGTCATTGCCAGCGGCAGCAACAGCTCGACGCTGCTGATACCCGGTTCCGTCGCGCCGAACGGCGCCAGCTTGGCGTCACGCTCGTGGGGTTGGTGATGGCTGGAAATCGCCGAAACCACCCCGGACTTCACCGCCGCCCGCAAACCGTCACGGTCAGCGCGAGTACGCAGGGGTGGCTGCACGTGATACAGGCTGGAGAAGTCGATCAGCGCCTCGTCCGTCAAAATCAGCTGATACAACGCCACATCCGCCGTCACCGGCAAACCGCGGGCTTGGGCCTGAGCGATCAGGGCCACGCCGCGAGCGCTGGTCAACTGGCTGAAGTGCGCACGCACGCCGCTTTGCTCCACCAGCAGCAGGTCCCGGGCCAGGGCCACGGTCTCGGCGGTTTCCGGGATGCCCGGCAGGCCGAGGAAGCTGGCGGTGGCGCCTTCGTGGGCCAGGCCGCCTTCGGCCAGGTCGCGGTCCTGGGAGTGGAAAATCACCGTCAGGTCGAAGGTCGCTGCATATTCCAGGGCGCGGCACAGGGTGCGGGTGCTGCGAAAGCTCTCCAGACCGTTGCCAAAGGCCACACAGCCAGCGTCGCGCAAGGCGATCAGCTCGGCCAACTGTTCACCGTCCAGGCCTTTGCTCAGGGCGCCGATGGGGAACACTTTGCAGTTACCGGCTTCGCGGGCGCGGTCGAGGATCAGCTCGGTCACGGCCGAGGTGTCCAGCACCGGCTTGGTGTGGGGCGGGCAGCACAGGCTGGTGACGCCGCCGGCTGCGGCGGCGCGGGTTTCGCTGGCGATGCTGCCTTTGCGGCTGTAACCCGGTTCGCGCAGGGCGACGTTCAGGTCCACCAGCCCGGGCGCGGCGATCAGGCCTTTGGCGTCGATGGTTTCACTGGCGCTGAAGCCTGCGGGTGCGGCGCCGATGGCAATGATCTTGCCGGCTTCCAGATGCAGATCGGTGACTTGATCCAGGCCGCTGGCCGGATCGATGACTCGGGCGCCGAGAATGCTGAGCTTCACTGGGCGTTCTCCTGCTCGAATTGACGTTGTGCGGTTTGCCCGCTCATGGCCATGGACAACACGGCCATGCGGACGGCGATGCCGTAGGTCACCTGGTTGAGAATCACCGACTGCGGGCCGTCGGCCACTGCCGACTCAATCTCCACCCCTCGGTTGATCGGCCCCGGGTGCATCACGATGGCATCCGGCTTGGCGCCGGCCAGGCGCGCGGTGGTCAGGCCGAACAGGCGATAGAACTCGCCTTCGCTCGGCAACAGGCCGCCCGCCATGCGCTCGCGCTGCAGGCGCAGCATGATCACCACGTCCACATCCTCGAGGCCTTCGGTCATGTCGGTGTAGACCTTCACGCCGTACTGCTCGATGCCGATCGGCAGCAGGGTTTTGGGGGCGATCACGCGGATGTCCGGGCAACCCAGGGCTTTCAGGGCCAGCATGTTCGAGCGCGCTACCCGCGAGTGCAGGATGTCGCCGACGATGGCCACCGAGAGGTTTTCAAAGCTGCCCTTGTGCCGGCGGATAGTCAGCATGTCGAGCATGCCTTGGGTCGGGTGGGCGTGACGGCCGTCGCCGCCGTTGATGATCGCCACGTTCGGGCACACGTGCTCGGCGATGAAGTGCGCAGCACCGGAGTCGCCGTGGCGCACCACGAACATGTCGGCGGCCATGGCTTCCAGGTTGCGCAGGGTGTCGAGCAGGGTTTCGCCCTTGCTCGCCGACGAGGTGGACACGTTCAGGGTGATCACGTCGGCCGACAGGCGCTGGGCCGCCAGCTCAAAGGTGGTGCGGGTGCGGGTCGAGTTCTCGAAGAACACGTTGCAGATGGTCTTGCCGCGTAACAGCGGGACTTTTTTCACCGCCCGACCGCCGACTTCGAGGAACGAGTCGGCCGTGTCGAGGATTTCGGTGAGCAGTTCGCGGGGCAAGCCGTCGAGGGACAGGAAGTGTTGCAGCTGGCCCTGAGCATTGAGCTGCAGCGGGCGCTTGGCATCTAGAGGCGTCATCGCGGGGACTCTTTACAAGGCGGTTTAAAGGGCAAGGTCTTGCAGTTCGAGTTCGAGCGGCGTGGGACCGGACAATTTTACCCGCTGGTGGGCTTCCAGGGACAGGGTGGCACCGACCACGTCCGGGCTGATCGGCAATTCACCGGCATCCAGGTCCAGCAGGCAGACCAGCGTCACGCTGGCCGGGCGGCCGTAGTCGAACAGCTCGTTCATGGCGGCGCGGATGGTGCGACCGCTCATCAGGACGTCATCGATCAGCACCAGGTGCTGGCCTTCGATCTCGAACGGCAAGGCCGAAGGACGCACTTGCGGGTGCAGGCCGTTCTGGCTGAAGTCGTCGCGGTAGAAGGACACGTCCAGGGTGCCGAGGGGCGAGTCGCTGCCCAGTTCTTCCAAGAGCGCCTGGGCCACCCACACGCCACCGGTGCGGATGCCGATAAAACGCGGCTCGCTGATGGCGCGGTGTTCCAGGTGCGCCTTGAGGCGGATCGCCATCTGGCTGATCAGGTCGGCGGGATTGGGCAGGCTCATGGTGGCTCCTTCAAGGCCTTGCGCGGCGGGGGTTGCCTGCAAGGTCCGGGCTCAAACGTAAGAAGACGCGGCAAGCCGCGTCAGTCAGGATTCAAATAAAGCGGTGTTTTCATCCAGCCAGCCCTGCAACAGCAAGGCTGCGGCGATGGCATCCACCGGGTTGTCGCGGTAGCTGCCTTTCTGCCCGCCACGATCGCGGCGCTCGCCCTTGGCTTCAAAGGTGGTCAGGCGTTCATCGTGGGTATAGAAGGGCAGGTTGTAGCGGCCATTCAGGCGTCGGGCGAACTTTTCAGCCCGCAGGCACATCTCGCTCGGGGTACCGTCCATGTTCAAGGGCAGGCCGACCACGACGGCGTCGGGCTTCCACTCCTTGATCAGGGCTTCGACCTGGTTCCAGTCCGGCACGCCGTTCTGGGCTTTCAAGGTGCACAGCTCGCGGGCCTGGCCGGTGATGACCTGGCCGACCGCTACGCCGATCTGTTTGGTGCCGTAGTCAAAGCCGAGGATCAGACGCAAGGCCATCAGGCGTGCCCCGCCTGGCTGGTCAACAGGCTGAGGTTGATCCGCAGCTTGGCGGCGGCGGCTTCAAGGCGCAGTTCGCTGGGGGTGTTGAACAGGATGTCGGCGTCAAACGGGCAGGTCAGCCAGGCATTGCTCGCCAGTTCGGCCTCCAGTTGCCCGGCTTCCCAACCGGCGTAGCCCAGGGTGATTACGCTTTGATCAGGCCCGATGCCATCGGCGATGGCGAACAACACATCCTGGGAAGTGGAAAGCGACAGCCCTTCAAGGTCCACGGTCGCCTGGAATTTCGGCCCGGTGGGGTGCAGCACAAAACCCCGGTCAGTCTGCACTGGCCCGCCGATATAGATCGGTACGTGCTGGCAGTTGGCTGGCGGGTCGATGTCCGGGCGCAGTTGCTCGAGGATATCGGCCAGGTTCAGGTCTTGCGGGCGGTTGACCACCAGCCCCATCGCACCATTGGCGGTGTGCTCGACGATGTAGGTCAAGGTCTGCGCAAAGTTCGGGTCGGCCATATGGGGCATGGCGATCAGGAATTGGTGCTTGAGGTAGGTCGGGCTGACATTTTTCATGTCCGCTAGTGTGGCGTTGGAGGGGCGAACTGACAAGCTGAGGATGCGCAGGAAGTCACCGTCAGCGTCAATTGCTCGACAGCCGATCACCTTTGGCAAAGCGCCAGGTGCGAATGATTTCCAGACGGTCGATGTCGTTCAAGTCCCCGGTAAACGGCGCAAAAGGCGCCGCCAGGCGCACGATGCGTTGCGCCGCCTGGTCCAGTAGCGGTTGGCCGGAGGACTCCAGCACCTGCACTTCGTACAAGGTGCCGTCGCGGTTGATCGACACCAGCAGTCGCAAATTGCCGTAGATCTGCTGGCGGCGGGCTTCGTCCGGGTAGTTCAGGTTGCCGATGCGCTCGACCTTCTTGCGCCACTCGTCCTTATACCAGGCGCCTTTGTCGCGCATGGTGGAGGCAGCATTCAGGCGGTAGATCCGCGGGCGCTTGGCGTACAGCTGTTGTTCGTGGGCCAGTTCGGCTTCCAGGCTGGAGATTTCACTGGAGAGTTGCGAGCTATCAAACGTCGGGGCCGGCGGGGCAGGCGTGGGTTCGGTCTTGGCCTTTTCCCGTTGAGTGGGCGCTTTTTGCGGTTTGGGTGCGACGGTAGTGACAGCGGCCTTGGGTGCAGCCTGTTTCACCTCCGGCTTGGGCGCTGGCGGTGGCGTGACCTTATTGACCTTGTTGTCTTGGAACGGCGCCACTTCGGTGGTCTTGGGCACGGCCTTCTTGTCGAGGGTGCCGCTGCCTTGCTGGTTGTCCTGGGCGAGAAAATCAGCCTTCTCGGGCTTCTTTTCGCTTTTGAAGGTGGCGAGGGTGATTTCCAGGGTCTTGGTGATCTGCTTGGGTTCGGCAAAGGTGAAACCCAGGCCGAGGATCAACGCCAGGTGAATCAACGCCGCGAGAAACAGGGTAAATCCGAGCCGATCAGCCGGGCGCACGCCGCTGTGGGAGAGTTCGGGGGGCAGATCGGGCGGGAGCGTCATGACAAGAAAACCAACATCGCGCGTTTCACAGGTGGCGCATGATAACGCAATGTTGGTTTGTGTCCGGCTGTTCTATGTCACTTGGCTTGTAGCTTGGAGGCAATGGCCGCCATCAGCATTTCGCCGATGTTCGTGCCAAATGCATTGTCGATCTCGCGAATACAGGTCGGACTGGTGACGTTGATTTCGGTGAGGTTCTCGCCAATTACGTCCAGTCCTACAAACAGTAGGCCCTTTTCGCGCAGGGTTGGGCCGACTTGGGCGGCAATCCAGCGATCCTTGTCCGTCAGCGGGCGGGCTTCGCCCCGGCCGCCGGCTGCCAGGTTGCCACGGGTCTCGCCGGCTGCCGGAATGCGTGCCAGGCAATAAGGCACCGGCTCGCCATCGATCATCAGGATGCGCTTGTCGCCGTCCTTGATTGCCGGAATATAGGCCTGGCCCATGATCTGCTGGGTGCCCAGCGCGGTCAGGGTTTCCAGGATCACCGACAGGTTCGGGTCGCCCGCACGATGGCGGAAGATCGACGTGCCGCCCATGCCGTCCAGCGGCTTGAGGATCACATCACCGTGCTTGGCGGCGAATTCACGCAGCACATCGGCGCGGCGGCTGACCACGGTGGGCGGTGTGCACTGTGGGAACAAGGTGGCGAACAGCTTTTCATTGCAGTCGCGCAGGCTCTGGGGCTTGTTGACGATCAGCACGCCCGCGCGCTCGGCCTGCTCCAGCAGGTAGGTGGAGTAGACGAACTCCATGTCGAACGGCGGATCCTTGCGCATCAGGATCACGTCGAGGTCGCTCAGGGGGCTGTCGATTTCGTCTTGCAGTTCGAACCACTTCTCAGGGTTGGCAAACACCTGCAGCGGGCGCATCCGCGCCCGCGCTTCACCGTCGCCCTGGTAAAGGTCCGGCTGCTCCATATAGAACAGGCTCCAGCCGCGGGCCTGGGCGGCCAGCAGCATGGCCAGCGAGCTATCCTTTTTATAGGAGATGCTGGCGATAGGGTCCATGACAATGCCGACGCGAACGCTCATGGGGGATTTCCTCTAGCAAATAAGGGCGCATAAAAGTGGCGTCAGAGTGGCGCTGCGGCTGTTGTGGGTCAAGGAAAAACCACCGCGCGGGTCGGCCGATAGATTGCGTTCTGAGACTGTGCTAAAAAGGCTGCCATGGCACATCAGCCCTTGAATTCCGAGGCTTTTGACGCTCGTCCTGTGCAACATCAGGCAGTACACACCGAAAACCTATTCGCTGTGGCGATGGTAGAGCAGATATGGAACAGCATTCCAACGCCTTGAAAGTGATGGTGATCGACGATTCGAAAACGATTCGCCGCACGGCCGAAACACTGTTGAAGAACGTAGGGTGCGACGTCATCACGGCCATCGACGGTTTCGATGCCCTGGCCAAGATTGTTGACCATCACCCGCACATTATCTTTGTCGACATCATGATGCCGCGCCTGGATGGCTATCAGACCTGCGCGCTGGTGAAGAACAACCCGGCGTTCAAGTCGATCCCGGTGATCATGTTGTCTTCCAAGGATGGTCTGTTCGACAAGGCCAAGGGGCGCATCGTCGGTTCTGATCAATTTTTGACCAAGCCTTTCAGCAAGGAAGAACTGCTGAGCGCGATCAAGGCCTATGTACCGGGCTTCGCCGCAGTAGAACAAGCACACTGACGAGGGCCCCCACGAGGGCTGGCGTCTACTAAAGAAGTGGGGATAACCATGGCACGTGTTCTGATCGTCGACGACTCGCCGACTGAAATGTACAAACTGACTGAAATGCTCGAAAAGCATGGTCACGAAGTCCTCAAGGCCCAGAACGGCGGCGACGGCGTCGCGCTGGCCCGCCAGGAAAAGCCTGACGCGGTATTGATGGACATCGTCATGCCGGGCCTCAATGGCTTCCAGGCCACCCGGCAACTGACCAAAGACCCTGAAACCGGGCACATCCCGGTGATCATCATCACCACCAAGGATCAGGAAACCGACAAGATCTGGGGCGAGCGCCAGGGCGCCAAGGATTACCTGACCAAGCCGGTGGACGAAGAAACCCTGATCGCCACCCTGAACAAGGTGCTGGCCGGCTGACGGCACGTTCCCATGACCGAGTCGCAAACCGCCTTCGAGCTGCTGCTGGACATCGACCGCCGCTGCCGCTTGCTGGCCGCCGACCTGCCGTCCCAGGAAACCCGGCTGCACAGCTGGAGCGGGATCGGGTTTCGCCTGGGTGAACACTGGTACGTGGCGCCCATGGGTGAGGTCGCAGAAGTGCTGCACGAACCGCGCTGCACCTTGATGCCGGGGGTCAAGCTGTGGGTCAAGGGCGTGGCCAACCTGCGGGGGCGCTTGCTGCCGGTGATGGATTTGGGCGGGTTCCTCGGCCTTGACCTGTCGGTGGCGCGCAAACAGCGGCGGGTGCTGGTGGTGGAATATCAGGACGTGTTTGTCGGCCTGTTGGTGGACGAGGTGGTGGGCATGCAGCATTTCGCACAAGACGCATTGTCGACGAGCACCGCAGGCGACGCGCCGTTTATCCAGGGCCAGTTCGACGGCGACCAGCTGTGGCAGGTCTTCAGCCCCTTCGCCCTGGCCCAGGCTCCAGGCTTCATGGATGTTGCCGCATGAGTACCGTTACCCCCGCCAAACCCCAGGAAGCGTCCCGCAGCCGCTCGCAGATCATCGTGCTGTTTATCGCGCTGATCGTGTTCATCATGCTGCTGTTCGCCAACTTCGCGTACCTCAATACCCAGTCCACCTACGACAAACAGTACATCGGTCACGCCGGTGAGCTGCGGGTGCTGTCCCAGCGCATCGCCAAGAACGCCACCGAGGCCGCCGCCGGCAAGGCCGCTGCGTTCAAGCTGCTGGCGGATGCGCGCAACGATTTTGCCCAGCGCTGGGGTTACCTGAAAAAAGGTGACCCCGCCACCGGCCTGCCTGCTGCGCCCACCGCCGTGCGTGCGGAAATGCGCGCTGTGCAGACCGACTGGGAAGCGCTGCTGAAAAACGCCGATGCGATTCTGGCCAGCGAGCAAACGGTGCTGTCACTGCATCAAGTGGCCGCGACCCTGGCGGAAACCGTTCCGCAATTGCAGATGGAGTCGGAAAAGGTCGTCGACATCCTCCTGCAGCGCGGTGCTCCGGCCAGCCAGGTGGCGTTGGCCCAGCGCCAATCGTTGCTGGCCGAACGCATCCTCGGCGCAGTGAACACCGTGCTGGCGGGCGACGAAACCGCCGTGCAGGCCGCCGATGCCTTTGGCCGCGATGCCAACCGTTTCGGCGTGGTGCTCAGCGGCATGCTCAACGGCAATCCCGGGCTGCGTATTACCCAGGTTGAAGATCACGACGCCCGCGCCCGGCTGGCGGAGATTTCCGAGCTATTCGAATTCGTCTCCGGCTCCGTGGATGAAATCCTCGAGACTTCGCCGCAGCTGTTCCAGGTGCGCGCCTCGGCGAGCAATATTTTCAACCTGTCGCAAACCCTGCTGGACGAAGCCTCGCACCTGGCCACCGGTTTTGAAAACCTGGCGGACGGGCGCACTTTCGACACCATCGGCGGCTACGTGCTGGGCTTGCTGGCGCTGGCCTCGATCATCCTGATCGGCCTGGTGATGGTCCGCGAGACCAACCGCCAGTTGCGGGAGACCGCCGAGAAGAACGAGCGCAACCAGAACGCGATCATGCGCCTGCTGGACGAGATTGAAGACCTGGCCGACGGCGACCTGACCGTCACCGCCTCGGTCACCGAAGACTTCACCGGCACCATCGCCGACTCCATCAACTATTCCGTGGACCAGCTGCGCGACCTGGTGGCGACCATCAACCTCACCGCCGGCCAGGTGGCTGGCGCGGTGCAGGACACCCAGGCCACCGCGATGCACCTGGCCCAAGCGTCGGAGCATCAGGCGCAGCAGATTGCCGAAGCCTCCACGGCGATCAACCAGATGGCCCAGTCCATCGACCAGGTGTCGGCCAACGCCGCCGAATCGTCGGCAGTGGCCGAGCGTTCGGTAGAGATTGCCAACAAAGGCAATGAGGTGGTGCACAACACCATCCACGGCATGGACAACATTCGCGAACAGATTCAGGACACCGCCAAGCGCATCAAGCGCCTGGGGGAATCGTCCCAGGAGATTGGCGACATCGTCAGCCTGATCGATGACATCGCCGAGCAGACCAACATCCTCGCCCTCAACGCGGCGATCCAGGCGAGCATGGCCGGTGACGCCGGGCGTGGTTTTGCGGTGGTGGCCGATGAAGTACAGCGCCTGGCCGAGCGTTCTTCAGCGGCGACG
This sequence comes from Pseudomonas sp. TH34, assembly GCF_016650865.1. NCBI lineage: Bacteria > Pseudomonadati > Pseudomonadota > Gammaproteobacteria > Pseudomonadales > Pseudomonadaceae > Pseudomonas > Pseudomonas sp. TH34. The sequence goes on along the minus strand of NZ_JAEKFB010000029.1, from coordinate 255,269 downwards.
CGGCAGATCGAAACCCTGGTGCGGGCGATCCAGACGGACACCAACGAAGCGGTGATTTCCATGGAGCAGACCACCACCGAAGTGGTGCGCGGTGCGCGGCTGGCCCAGGACGCCGGCGTGGCGCTGGAAGAGATCGAAGGCGTGTCGAAAACCCTGGCGGCGTTGATCCAAAGTATCTCCAACGCGGCGCAGCAGCAGACGTCGTCGGCAGGGCAGATTTCCCTGACGATGAACGTGATTCAACAGATCACCACTCAGACTTCGTCGGGCTCCACGGCCACTGCCGAGAGCATCGGCAACCTGGCAAAAATGGCCAGTCAGTTGCGGCGGTCGGTGTCGGGGTTCACCTTGCCGGCGGCACGGCAGGTGGATGAATGAAATGCGCCCTCAAGAACCCCACCGAGCCCATGTGGGAGCGGGCTTGCTCGCGAAAGCAGCGTGTCAGTCGATTCATCTTTAGCTGACCCACCGCATTCGCGAGCAAGCCCGCTCCCACAGTTGATCTCCTTTGTTTTGAGATCGGTGTACGCATGACCCAGCACTACCAGCAACTCATGAATTCAGACGGGAGCGGTTATGGTTGATCGGCACGACTACGTGGCCCTCGAATGGGTCAAGGGCGAAATTGCCGAAACCCTGAAACAGGCCCGTTCGGCGCTGGACGCCTATGTAGATGAAGGCAGCAGCGAAGCCATCGGCCAATGCCTGGAATGCATTCATCAGGTCCACGGCAGTTTGCTGATGGTCGAGTTCTACGGTGCAGCCTTGTTCGCCGAAGAAATGGAGCAACTGGCCCTCGCCCTGCAAGGCGCGCGCGTCAGCCAGCGCGACGAAGGCATTCGCCTGCTGCAACAGGGCCTCGGCCAACTGCCGCTGTACCTCGACCGCGTGCACAGCGCCCGCCGCGACCTGCCCCTGGTGGTGCTGCCGCTGCTCAACGACCTGCGCAGCGTGCGCGGCGAGAGCCTGCTCTCGGAAACCAGCCTGTTCAGCCCGCAACTGCTGGTGATCCCGTCGCTGCCCGAGGAAGCGCTGGCCCAGCGCACGCCGGAGGATTTCCCCGAGCTGCTGCGTCAGTGGCGGCAGATGCTGCAACAGGCGTTGGTCGGCTTGCTGCGCGAAGACCACGGCCCCAGCAACCTGGAAGACATGGCGCGGGTGTTCGCCCGCCTCGAAGCCCTGTGCCATGGTGCGCCGCTGTTACCGTTGTGGCAGGTGACCTCGGCGCTGGTGGAAGGCATGCTCATTGGCGTGGTTGCCAATAGCCCGGCGTTACGCAGTTTGCTCAAAGCCTGCGACAAGGAACTCAAGCGTCTGCTGATCCAGGGTATCAACGGCATCAACACCCCGGCCCCGGATGAGTTGCTCAAGAGCCTGTTGTTCTACGTTGCCAAAGTCACCCGACCGACTCCACGGATGCAAAGTTTGAAAGAACGTTATGGCCTCGATGAAGCCCTGCCCGACAGCGCCGTGGTGGATGCCGAACGCGCCCGCCTGGCCGGCCCGGACCGCGACGCGATGGGCTCGGTGCTCGGCGCGTTGTGCGAGGAGTTGGTGCGGGTCAAGGAACGCCTGGACCTGTTCGTACGCAGCGACCGCCAGCACGCCTCCGACCTTGAGGCCTTGCTGGCGCCCTTGCGGCAGATCGCCGATACCCTGGCGGTATTGGGTTTCGGCCAGCCGCGCAAAGTGATCATCGACCAATTGGCGGTGGTGCTCGGCCTGGCCCAAGGGCAGCGCGAGCCCAACGATGCGGTGTTGATGGACGTCGCCGGCGCCTTGCTCTACGTCGAGGCGACGTTGGCCGGGATGGTCGGCACGGTTGAGCCGGAACGCCGGGAAGAAAGCCGCCTGCCCACCACCGACCTGACGCAGATCCATCACCTGGTGATCCGCGAATCCTGCCAGTGCCTGACCCAGGCCAAAGAGCTGGTGATCGACTGCATCGAGGCCCACTGGGATCGTCAGCGCCTGGAGTCACTGCCCGAGTTGCTGACCCAGGTGCGCGGTGCGCTGGCGATGATTCCGCTGCCCCGTGCGGCGAGCCTGATGCGCGGCTGCAACGATTACGTCAACGAGCAATTGATGGTCAGTGAGGCCGCGCCTTCCGAGGCGCAGCTTGAGCATTTTGCCGATGTGCTCACCAGCCTCGAGTACTACCTGGAGCGCATGCTGCAGGACCACGACGCCCCGGGGGAACGGGTGCTGGAAGTCGCCGCCGAAGGCCTCGCTGCACTGGGCTATTTGCCGGCCGAGAAGCCGTGGCGCCAGGCCCTGCTTGAGCAGGGTGAGACGCCCATGGAGCAAACCCCGTTCCTCGCCGATGCGTTGGCCAGCCCCACTTCACGACTCAACCCGCCAGCACTCCAGCGTCCCGGCAGCCTGTTGCCACCGCCCGCCGGTGAAGAAGCCATCGATGATGAACTGCGGGAAGTCTTCCTCGAAGAAACCGCCGAAGTCCTCGACGTGCTGCATCGCTACGTACCCGCCGGCACTGCGAGCCTGGCAGACAAGGCCACCCTGAGCGAAATGCGCCGCGCCTTCCACACCTTGAAAGGCAGTGGCCGTATGGTGCGCGCCCTGGTGTTGGCGGAGCTGGCCTGGGCCGTGGAAAATCTGCTCAACCGCGTGCTGGAGCGCAGCGTCGCACCGGGCCCGGATGTGCAAGCGGTGCTCGACGATGTGTTGGAATTGCTGCCTGAGCTGATCACCGATTTCGCCGACGATGCCCAGCGCCAGCGCGATGACGTAGACGAACTGGCGGCGCGGGCGCATGCCTTGGCCAGCGGGGTCGAGCCTTCGGCCACCGACCCGGCCACCCTGGACCCGCAGTTGCTGGAAATCTTCCGCAACGAAGCCCAGAGCCACCTCGACAGCCTCAACCATTTCCTGCAACAGGCCACCGAGCACCTGCCGCTGCAAGTCAGTGATGAATTGCAACGGGCGCTGCATACCCTCAAGGGCAGCGCCTATATGGCCGGCGTGTTGCCCATCGCCGAACTGGCGCGCCCGCTGGATCACCTGACCCGCGAATACAAGGCCCATCGCCTGCCGCTGGACCTGGATGAAATCGAATTGCTGCTGGAAGCCGAGGCGCTGTTCCAGCGTGGCGTGCGCCAGCTGGATAATGATCCCCACGCGCCCATCAACGGCGCAGCAGCCTTGATCGAACGCACGCAAAACCTGCTGAACAGCCAGCTTGAAGCCCTGCTGAATGCACCCAGCACTGGGCTACGCATCAAGCGCGACCCGCAGTTGATCACCAACTTCCTGGCCCAGGGCATGGACATCCTGCTGGACGCCGAAAGCCTGTTGCGTCGCTGGCAACAGCATCCCGGCGAGCGCCAGGAATTGAGTGCGCTGCTGGACGAACTGACCACCCTCGGCGAAGGCGCGCACCTGGCCGACCTGCACCCGATGGATGAATTGTGCGAAGCCTTGCTCGACCTCTACGGTGCGGTGGAGGAAAGCAGCCTGGCGGTCAGCGAACGCTTCTTCCACGAGGCGGAACAGGCCCACGAAGCCCTGATCAACATGCTTGACCAACTGGCCGCCGGCCAGGAAATCAGCGCGGCGCCGGCACGGGTTCGAGCCCTGCGCGAGCTGCTGGATGAAGGCCTCGACCCGTCCGCCACCGGGCTGATCAAAACCGATGGCAGCCGCGCGCTGAGCATCTCCGAACTGGGCGCCGCCACGGCGAAGCTGGACCAAGGTTTTGCGGTAGACGATGAGATCGTCGAGATATTTCTTGAAGAGGCGGTGGACATCCTCGACAGCGCCGGCCAGTCCCTCAAGCGCTGGCTGCTGGACCCGGATAACGCTGCCCCCCTCTCATCGTTGCAACGGGATTTGCACACCCTCAAGGGTGGCGCGCGCATGGCTGAAATCGGCGCGGTGGGCGACTTGGCCCTTGAGTTGGAAAACCTTTACGAAGGTTTGGTGGACCGTCGCTACAGCTATTCCAGCGAGTTGGCGAACGTGTTGATGGCCAGTCATGAGCGACTGGCACTGCTGCTTGAGCAGTTGCAACATCAGCAACCGTTGAGCGACTCCTCCGACCTGATCAGCCATTTGCGTGAGTTGCGCCACGGCATCGGACAAGCGGCGCCCGCCGCAGCCGCCGAAGTCGAGACGGCGGGCAGTGATCCCGAGCTGCTGGATATCTTTCTCGAAGAAGCTGCCGACATCCTCGACAGCTCCGGCGCCGCGCTGTTGCGCTGGCAGGCCGAGCCAAAAAATCGCCAGGAAGTCGAGACACTGCTGCGTGACCTGCATACCCTCAAGGGCGGCGCGCGGATGGTCGAAATCGGCCCGATTGGCGACCTGGCCCATGAGCTGGAGTTTCTCTACGAAGGCTTGTCCGCTGGTTTGCTGGCGCCCTCGGCGGAACTCTTCGCGTTGCTGCAAGGCTGCCACGACCGCCTGGCGCAGATGATCGATGCAGTGGCGGCGGGTATGCCGGTGGGCTCGGTGGATCTGCTGATCGAGCGGATCAAAAGCCTGGTGCATCCGGCTGAAGTGACGGCCGCACCGGTGGCGTTGACGGCTACCAAAACCGACGCGGTGCCGGCCAGCGATCCGGCTGCCGACATGGTGAAGATCTCTGCCGACTTGCTCGATGACCTGGTCAACCTGGCCGGTGAAACCTCGATCTTCCGTGGGCGTATCGAGCAGCAGGTCAACGATGCGCGCATTGCCCTCAACGAAGTGGAAACCACCATCGAGCGTATGCGCGACCAACTGCGTCGGCTCGACACCGAAACCCAGGGCCGCATTCTCAGCCGTCAACAAGCTGAGGCCGAACGCCTGGGCTACGAAGAATTCGACCCGCTGGAAATGGACCGCCATTCCCAACTGCAACAACTGTCCCGGGCCCTGTTCGAGTCCGCCTCCGACCTGCTCGACCTCAAGGAAACCCTCGAGCGTCGCAACCAGGACGCCCACAACCTTTTGCAGCAACAGGCGCGCATCAACACCGAGCTGCAGGAAGGCCTGATGCGCACGCGCATGGTGCCCTTCGAGCGCATGCTGCCACGGCTTAAACGCATCGTGCGGCAAGTGGCGGGCGAACTGGGCAAGGATGTGGAATTCATCGTCGGCAACGCCGAAGGCGAGATGGACCGCAACGTGCTGGAACGCATGGTTGCGCCGCTCGAGCATATGCTGCGCAACGCCGTCGACCATGGCCTGGAATCCCGCGATGCGCGATTGCTGGCGGGCAAGCCCGAGAAAGGCCGGATCACCCTGGACCTGACCCACGAAGGCGGCGACATCGTTTTCGACATGCGCGACGACGGCGCCGGCGTGCCGCTTGAAGCCGTGCGGCGCAAGGCGATCAAGCGTGGCTTGCTCGACCCCAACCTGGAAATCAGCGACCGCGACGTGTTGCAGTTCATCCTGCAACCGGGGTTTTCCACTGCCGAAAAAATCACCCAGATTTCCGGGCGTGGCGTGGGCATGGACGTGGTGCATGAGGAAGTGCGCCAGCTGGGCGGCTCGATGGTCATCGACTCGACGCCGGGAGAGGGCGTGCACTTTCGCATTCGCCTGCCGTTCACCGTGTCGGTCAACCAGGCGTTAATGGTGCAGTGTGCAGATGATCAATACGCGATCCCGCTGAACACCATCGAAGGCTTGGTGCGGGTCATGCCCCATGAGCTGGAAGGGCACTATCAGCTGAATCCGCCGCGTTACGAATACGCCGGCCAGCGCTACGAGCTGTTCTACCTTGGCGACCTGCTGCACACCGTCGGCCGTCCGAATTTACTGGGTCAGTACCAGCCGCTGCCGGTGCTGCTGGTGCAGTGCAACGAACGGCGTGTGGCGGTGCAGGTGGACGCCATGGCCGGGACCCGGGAGATCGTGGTCAAGGGCCTGGGGCCGCAATTTGCCGGAGTGAAGGGCCTGTCGGGCGCAACCATCCTTGGCGATGGCCGCGTGGTGCTGATCATCGACCTGCTGGCGCATATCCGCGCACGGCCCCCGGCGTTGCCGGCCCAGGCAGCCGATGCACCGTTGATCCTCAACGACCCCCTGAAAAAGCGCCCGTTGCTGGTGCTGGTGGTGGACGACTCGGTCACCGTACGCAAAGTCACCAGCCGCCTGCTGGAGCGCAACGGCATGAACGTGCTCACCGCCAAGGATGGTATCGACGCCATGGCCGTGCTGGAAGAACACACGCCGGACCTGATGCTGCTCGACATTGAAATGCCGCGCATGGACGGCTTCGAAGTGGCGATCCAGGTGCGCGACGACCCACGGCTGATGCGCATGCCCATCATCATGATCACCTCTCGCACCGGGCAAAAACACCGTGATCGTGCGATGGCGATTGGCGTCAACGACTACCTCGGCAAGCCTTATCAAGAGTCGGTGTTGCTGGAAAGCATCGCTTATTGGAGCAAGTCCCGTGCTTGATCACCGCGCTACGCAACTCACCGGCTTGCTGCTGCCATTGGCGGATCGCTACCTGTTGCTGCCCAACGTCGCCGTGGCCGAGCTGATCGACTTCCAGCGCGGCGAACCGGCCAGCGACGCGCCGCCGTGGTATTTGCGGCAGGTTACCTGGCGGGATCGGCAGTTGCCGTTGATCAGCTTTGAGGCCGCGTGTGGTGAGTCGGGCGTGGTCGGGGAGCGGGCACGGATTGTGGTGCTGAATACCTTGGGCGGACGGCCGACGTTGAAGTTTATTGCGTTGGTGATCCAGGGGATTCCGCGTTCGTACAAGCTCGATAGCCAGCTGAGTTATGTGGACGTGCCGTTGTGCCCGCTGGAACTGGCGGCGGTGCAGGTGGGGGAGCATGTGGCCCGGGTGCCGGACTTGATGGGGTTGGAGGCGTTGTTGGTGGAGGCTGGGTTGGCCTGAGTGTAACCGTCAGTCAATCCGTGCAAACCGTTCGATTTTCGGTTGATCTCGATGCTCTGCCTGCCACAGGTCATAGGCACTTTGCATCGAAAGCCACAACCGAGCTTTGCTGATACCTGCCCGTTCAAGCCTTACCGCAAGATCCGGGCTGATTGGCGCATGTCCGTGGAGGATTCTAGAGAATGTTTCTCTGGCGAAGCCAAGGCGCCGTGCCATTTCAGTAATGGTGATGCCCAAGGCTGGGATCACGTCCTCAAGCAGGATTTCGCCAGGGTGGGGAGGGTTATGCATGTCCATATCGATGCCTTTACTCAGTGATAGTCCAAATAGTCGACCAGTTCTACCTGGTCGTTGAACATCCGAAAAATAATGCGCCAGTTACCGCTGATACTGACGGACCAGTAGTCGATCAGATCGCCTTTCAATCGGTGAAACCGCCAACCGGGCATGTCCAGTTCATCACGGTGTGTGGCTCTATTCAGAACCAGCAACACACGACGCAAGCGTTTTGCATGGTCTGCGTTGATACCTTTAGTAGAACCAGTCTCAAAAAAGACCCTGAGGCCTTTATGCTTCCAGCTAACGATCATGGCGAGATTGTGATGTGATACATCACGCTCTGCAATGGCCTTGTATCAGGTTTGGATATCAGATTCATAACGCCCAATCGGTGACATGCTTCGGACCGAAAAGGCTAGAGAGACGGGTTCCGAGCAACAACCCGAAAAGTTTGTAGGAGCAATCGGCGTGTGCTTTACAGTCGGATTTTTCCTGCAACCTCTCGCGCTGTGCATGAACTTGTTGTGCCCTGCGATCGCGCCTAGTCTTCGTCCGTCATCGCAAAAAACGGTGACACGGACGTGCAAGTCCGGTTACATGTCGGCGCACCAACGCCCATAGCCATTCAACGGGCGTTTTTTATGCCTGCTGTATTTCTTATGGCGGCTGTGCGTGGGAGATCCCTTGGGGTCTGCCGGGGTCCGATATGCCCGGTCTTGCACACCTGCGCACAGCTGCCACCTTATTCGCGTGCAAGCGGACGGTGTCAGCTTCCCTAATACATATCGGAGCTGCACATCATGTTCAAACCTACCCCCAATCCGCCTCACAGCGCTGAAATCGAACACCGCAAACTCCAGGCCGCCGCCGAGCGTGCCATGGATCATTACTTTCCGACTCCTGCGTCATCGTCACTCTTTGCCGTCTCTCCCTCTCAATCCACCGAAGCCCTGCTGGCCAACGCTTCTGAAACCTTTGCCTCACTCAACGCGTTGACCTCCAACCTGGCCTTCGAATTGGAAGGTTCCCAGCGCGGTGTGGTGCTGGCCATTCAGCAGATGAGTGAGCTGGGGCAGTTACTGGTTGATCAGGCGTTGGAGCAGGTGAGCCCAGCGGCGATATGACGAAGTGGGATCGGTCCCAAAAAGGGACTGATCGTTCCCATTTTGGGACTTCTGCGCACGTTCTCCCGAACAGCGCTGAGCAAATGTGGGAGCGGGCTTGCTCGCGAATACGGTGTGTCAGTACCAGATTTATCAACTGACCCACCGCATTCGCGAGCAAGCCCGCTCCCACATTTGAACTGCGCTTAGCCAGAGCCTCAGCGTTTTCTGGCAAACCATTACTCCAATCGTAACGGTTCACCGCGCAGCTTGATTGATGCCCCCCCAATACCCTCCTATGGTACAGCCCACGACAGCAAATCCCGTGGAGCGACCATGACAACAACAACTTCCCCCGACTCGCGCTGGACGCGGCGGCGCGATGAGAAGCAGCGCCGCCTCGCATTGGTGCGATCCTTCGCCGATGGCGCCGTGCTCCCCAGCGAGCGCATCGTCGAAGCCCTGGAAGCCCTGATCCTCCCCGGCGACCGTGTGGTGCTGGAAGGCAACAACCAGAAGCAGGCCGATTTCCTCTCCCGCTCCCTGGCCAAGGCCGATCCCGCCAAGCTCCACGACCTGCACATGATCATGCCCAGTGTCGGCCGCTCCGAGCACCTGGATCTGTTTGAAAAGGGCATCGCGCGCAAGCTGGACTTCTCTTTCGCCGGCACCCAATCCCTGCGCATCAGCCAGTTGCTGGAAGACGGCCTGCTGGAAATCGGCGCGATCCACACTTACATCGAACTCTACGCGCGGTTGGTGGTGGACCTGATTCCCAATGTGGTCCTGTCCGCCGGTTTCATGGCCGACCGCGCCGGCAATATCTACACCGGCCCCAGCACGGAAGACACGCCAGCGCTGATTGAGCCGGCCGCCTTCAGCGATGGCATCGTCATCGTCCAGGTCAACCAACTGGTGGATGACGTCACCGACCTGCCTCGCGTTGATATTCCGGCAAGCTGGGTCGATTTCGTGGTGGTCGCCGACAAGCCTTTCTACATCGAACCGCTGTTCACCCGCGACCCACGGCACATCAAGCCGGTGCATGTGTTGATGGCGATGATGGCGATCCGTGGCATCTACGAAAAACACAACGTTCAGTCGCTGAACCATGGCATCGGTTTCAACACCGCCGCAATCGAATTGATCCTGCCAACCTACGGTGAATCCCTGGGCCTGAAGGGCAAGATCTGCCGCAACTGGACGCTCAACCCGCACCCAACCCTGATCCCGGCCATCGAAAGCGGCTGGGTCGAAAGCGTGCATTGCTTCGGCACCGAACTGGGCATGGAAAACTACATCGCCGCCCGGCCGGATGTGTTCTTCACCGGCCGCGACGGCTCGCTGCGTTCCAACCGAATGTTCTGCCAGCTGGCCGGCCAATACGCGGTGGACCTGTTTATCGGTGCCACCCTGCAGGTCGATGGCGACGGGCATTCCTCCACCGTCACCCGTGGCCGCCTCGCCGGTTTTGGCGGCGCACCGAACATGGGCCACGACCCGCGCGGTCGCCGCCACGGCACGCCCGCCTGGCTCGACATGCGCCACGACGATGCCCCGGAAGCCTTGCTCGAACGCGGCAAAAAACTCGTGGTGCAGATGGTCGAGACCTTCCAGGAAGGCGGCAAACCGACCTTCGTTGAAACCCTCGATGCAGTGGAAGTCGCACGAAAAAGCGGCATGCCCCTGGCGCCGATCATGATCTACGGCGATGACGTCACGCACCTGCTCACCGAAGAAGGCATCGCCTACCTGTACAAGGCCCGCTCCCTGGAAGAGCGCCAGGCGATGATCGCCGCCGTCGCCGGGGTGACCGCCATCGGCATGCGCCACAACCCCAAGGACACCGCGCGCATGCGTCGCGAAGGCCTGATCGCGCTGCCCGAAGACCTCGGCATCCGCCGCACCGACGCCACCCGCGAGTTGCTGGCCGCCAAGAGCGTGGCCGATCTGGTGGAGTGGTCCGGTGGCTTGTACAACCCGCCCGCCAAGTTCAGGAGCTGGTAAATGCACGCACTCAAACTGCACGATCTGACGCTGGCCGAACGCCTGGCGGATATGGCCGTTGACGCATTGATTGATGAAGCCGACCTGTCGCCGAAACCTGCCCTGGTGGACCGTCGCGGCAATGGCGCCCATACCGATTTGCACCTCGGCTTGATGCACGCCTCGGCGCTGTCGCTGTGGCCGGCGTTCAAGGAAATGGCCGAGGCCGCTATCGAATTTGGCGAAGTGGGTTTGCCCTTGCGTGAAGCCCTCGGGCGGATCGGTCGCGAAGGCGAACAGGCGATGCTCGTCACCACCAGCGGCGTGAATACCCATCGGGGTGCGATCTGGGCCCTCGGCCTGTTAGTCGCTGCCGCCGCACTGCAACCCGAATGCTGCACTGCCAGCGCGGTGACGTTGCGCGCCGCCCGCCTGGCCTTGCTCAACGATCGCTACGCACCTCAACCGCTGAGCCACGGTGCCCAGGTCGCACAACGCTACGGCGCACGGGGGGCCCGTGAAGAAGCGCAACTGGGCTTCCCGTCAGTGCTACAGCGCGGCCTGCCACAGCTGAAAAAAAGCCGCCTGCAACAACACGGCGAACAGAACGCGCGCCTCGATGCGTTGCTGGCGATCATGACGGACCTGGCCGACACCTGCGTGCTCTACCGCGCCGGCCCTGAAGGCTTGCAGGCCATGCAACAAGGCGCCCAAGCGGTGCTGGACGCCGGTGGCAGTGCAAGCCTCGCCGGCCGCCGCCAACTGCACGAGCTGGACCAGCAACTGCTGGCGCTGAATGCCTCCCCCGGTGGCGCCGCCGACCTGTTGGCCGCCTGCCTGTTTATCGACCGCCTCGACGGAGCGCTGTGATGGAAACCTTATCCTTTGAATTCCCCGCCGGGCAGCCCGCCAAGGGCCGCGCGCTAGTGGGTTGCGTCGGCTCCGGCGATTTGGAAGTGCTGCTGGAACCGGGCACCGCCGGCACCCTGACGATTCAGGTGCAGACCTCGGTGAACGGTGCGCAGCTACGTTGGCAGCATCTGTTTGAACGGATTTTCCAGGAGCAGACGCCCCCCGCACTGAATATCGATGTCCACGACTTCGGCGCCACACCCGGCGTGGTGCGCTTGCGCCTGGAGCAAGGCTTCGAGGAGATCGGTCATGACTGACTTGCTCAACAAACACAGCTTCGTCGAACTCGGCGCCCGGCAGCGGGCCAAGGCCTTGCTTGATGCAGGCAGCTATCGCGAACTGATCGATCCGTTCCAGCGCGTCATGTCGCCATGGCTGAGTCGCCAGGGTGTGGTGCCTCAGGCAGATGACGGCGTGGTGATCGCCAAGGGCAGCATCGCCGGCTTGCCGGTGGTCATCGCCGCTATCGAAGGCAATTTTCAGGGCGGCAGTCTCGGTGAAGTCGGCGGCGCAAAGATGGCCGGTGCCCTGGAGCTGGCCGCTGAAGACAACCGCAACGGCATCCCGACGCGGGCCATCCTGCTGCTGGAAACCGGCGGCGTGCGCTTGCAGGAAGCCAACCTGGGCCTGGCCGCGATTGCCGATATCCACGCGGCGATTGTCGACCTGCGCCAATACCAGCCGGTGATCGGCGTGGTGGCGGGCAGCGTCGGTTGCTTCGGCGGCATGTCCATCGCGGCAGGCCTGTGCAGTTATCTGCTGGTGACCCGCGAGGCGCGCCTTGGCCTGAACGGCCCGCAGGTGATCGAACAGGAAGCCGGGCTTGAGGAATACGACTCCCGCGACCGGCCTTTCATCTGGAGCCTGACCGGCGGCGAGCAACGCTTTAACAGCGGCTTGGCCGATCGTTATGTGGCCGACGACGTGGCGCAGATTCAGCAGCAAATCACTGAGCTGCTGCAACAAGGCTTGCCGGAAAAACAGCGCAGCCGTCAGGTTGATCACTATCTGGAACGCCTGGCCGCACTGAACGCCGAACCGCAAATCGACCCGGCGACGGTTCGCGATCTGTATCAGGGAGAACGCTCATGAGAGGTTTGCAGTGGTTCAACGCATTGAGCGGCGATGCAACGCCGGTGAGTGGTTTGCCTAATTCGCTGAAAGTCGCCGACGGTGTGCTCGGTGATCAGCCTGTGCGCTTTATCGCGGTGGTCACCGATGCACAAAACCGCTTTCCCCGCGCTCGCAATGGTGAGGTCGGTTTGCTGGAAGGCTGGGGCTTGGCCAAGGCGGTGGATGAAGCGATCAGCACCGGCGACAAGCGTCCGCTGATTGCCATCGTCGATGTGCCGAGCCAGGCCTACGGTCGTCGCGAAGAGGCCTTGGGCATCCATCAAGCCCTCGCCGCCGCTGCCGACAGCTACGCTCGCGCTCGCTTGGCCGGTCACCCGGTGATCGCGCTGCTGGTGGGCAAGGCGATGTCCGGCGCGTTCCTCGCCCATGGTTACCAGGCCAACCGCCTGATTGCCCTGCGCGATCCCGGCGTGATGGTGCATGCCATGGGCAAAGCCTCGGCGGCGCGGGTGACCCTGCGCAGTGTCGAAGAGCTGGAAGCCTTGGCCGCCAGCGTGCCGCCGATGGCCTATGACATCGACAGTTATGCCAGCCTCGGCCTGCTCTGGGAGACATTATCTGTCAGCCAGATTGAGCGGCCCACCACCGAAGATGTGGCGCGTGTCAGCGATTGCCTGGTGCAGGCGATCAAGGATGTGCAGGCAGGCGGCCGTGACCTGAGCAGCCGCCTGGGCGCCACCAATCGCGCGGCCTCCAGCCATGTGCGTCAACTGCTGCGGGAGCAATGGTGAACGCCCACGACTTGCTCTGGGGCATGACCCCGGTGCATGCCCCCGCTGATGCACCGGCCTGGGTGCTGGATGCATTGGCCGCTGGGCATCCGGTGGTGGTGCGGCGTGCCATCGCGCCGCCGGGCTATGTGCCGGTGGGTGTGCGTGGACGCTTGCGCGAGCAGCGCTTCGCCGCCGTGATGCCGATGGCCGCCGTGCGGCGACGCGTGGTGCCGGAAGACCTGCGGGACGTGATTTCGCCACGGGATTTACCGACGTTGCAGGCCCTCGCTCAATTGCGTCCGGTGTTGGCGAAGGAGGACTGGGGCGTCACCGGCAGTGCCGGTTTCGAGTTGGCCAGCGGCATCGAAGCGCTGCATGCCAAGAGCGATCTGGATTTGATTTTGCGCACGCCCGAGCGACTTGATCGCGGCGATGCCGAAGACTTGCTGGCGATACTGGATACAGCGGTGTGCGCCGTGGACCTGCAACTGCAAACGCCGTTTGGCGCCGTCGCGTTGCGCGAGTGGGCCGGTGGTTCGCGTCGCGTGCTGCTGAAGAACGCCAGCGGCGCGCAGTTGGTGGTCGACCCGTGGCAGGCCGTGGCATGAGTAGCCTCCTGGCATTCCCGGGGCAGGGCGCCCAGCGTCCCGGCATGCTCCAGCAACTGCCGCGCGCGGTGCTGGACGAAGCCAGTGCTGCCTTGAATGAAGACGTGCTGAAACTCGATTCTGCCGAAGCGCTGGCCTCGACCCGTGCCGTGCAGCTCTGCCTTTTGATTGCCGGTGTCGCCAGTGCGCGCTTGCTGGAACACACCCCCGATTACGTAGCCGGCCTGTCCATCGGCGCCTATCCGGCAGCTGTAATTGCCGGCTCCCTGGACTTTGCCGACGCGTTGAAACTCGTCAGCCTGCGCGGCGAATTGATGCAACACGCGTATCCCCACGGCTACGGCATGACCGCGCTTATCGGCCCGGACCTGTCCACCGTCGAAGCCTTGCTCGCCCAGGTCCACAGCACACAAACCCCGGTGTACCTGGCCAATATCAATGCCGATAACCAGACGGTTATCGCCGGCAGCGACGAGGCAATGAAAGCAGTCGCCAATCTGGTCCGCGGCAACGGCGTCGCCAAACGCTTGGCCGTCAGCGTGCCGTCCCATTGTGCGCTGCTGGAAAAACCTGCCGAAACACTGGCTCAAGCCTTCGCCCAAGTGACACTGAAACCGCCGAGCATCACTTACCTGAGCAGCACCCGCGCCCGGCCGATCCACAACACCGAACATCTGCGCGACGACCTCGCTTTCAACATGTGCCGCATCGTCGATTGGCGCGGCACCGTGCAAAGCGCCTATGAGCGTGGTGTGCGCCTGCATCTCGAACTGCCGCCCGGCGCCGTGCTCACGGGTCTCGCGCGCCGGGTATTCGAGCAAGGCACCGTCATCGCCTTCGAAGGTGCCCGCCTGGACACCTTGCAGGCCTTGCTGCGAGAGGAGGGCGCCCACCACCGATAAAGCTCCACCCAAGGCTTTCGAAGCACAAAAACAACAATTTCGATGAAGCACTTTGAGGACAACCATCATGATTATTTACGGTGTGGCGTTGCTGGCGATCTGCATGTTGGCAGGCGTGATTCTGGGAGACATGCTCGGGGTGTTGCTGGGCGTTAAATCCAACGTGGGCGGGGTGGGCATCGCAATGATCCTGCTGATCTGCGCGCGGCTGTGGATGCACAAGCACGGCGGCATGACCAAGGAATGCGAGATGGGTGTCGGCTTCTGGGGCGCCATGTACATCCCGGTGGTGGTGGCGATGGCGGCCCAGCAAAACGTCGTGACCGCGCTGCACGGCGGCCCGGTGGCGGTGCTGGCGGCGATTGGTTCGGTGGTGGTGTGCGGTTGCGCGATTGCCTTGATCAGCCGTACGCACAAAGGCGAACCGCTGCCCGATGAAGAGCCGCTGATCGCGGCTGCACCTGTCGCGGGAGGTCGCTGATATGTGGGAACTCATCGAGAAAGGCCTGGCAAATAACGGCTTGGTCACCGCCTTTGCATTTGTCGGCGTGGTGATGTGGATTTCGGTGGTGCTGTCCAAGCGCCTGACCTTCGGACGCATCCACGGCTCAGCCATCGCGATTGTGATCGGGCTGGTGCTGGCCTGGGTGGGCGGCACCTTGACCGGTGGGCAGAAAGGCCTGGCGGACGTGGCGCTGTTTTCCGGGATCGGCTTGATGGGCGGCGCCATGCTGCGGGACTTTGCCATCGTGGCCACGGCATTTGAAGTACAGGCCACCGAGGCGCGCAAGGCCGGTTTGATTGGTGCGATTGCCTTGCTGCTGGGCACGGTGTTGCCGTTTATTGTGGGCGCGAGTATCGCCTGGGCGTTTGGTTATCGCGATGCGATCAGCATGACCACCATTGGTGCGGGCGCGGTGACTTACATCGTCGGGCCGGTGACCGGGGCGGCGTTGGGTGCAAGCTCGGATGTGGTGGCGCTGTCCATTGCGACTGGGTTGATCAAGGCGATCCTGGTGATGGTGGGCACGCCCATGGCGGCACGCTGGATGGGCCTGGATAATCCGCGCTCGGCGATGGTGTTTGGCGGCCTGGCCGGTACCGTGAGCGGTGTGACGGCAGGACTGGCAGCGACGGATCGTCGGTTGGTGCCGTATGGCGCGTTGACCGCCACCTTTCACACCGGGCTTGGGTGCTTGCTGGGGCCGTCGGTGCTCTACTTCATCGTGCGCGGGATTGTTGGCTAGATCCAAACGCTGGGTTGAATGGGCTGGCCTCATCGCGGGCAAGCCCGGCTCCCACATTTGACTGGGTTGTCTGGGAGTACTCGGTCAAATGTGGGAGCTGGCTTGCCTGCGATAGCGGTCTCAAGTCTGGCGGTTCGCGTACATCCGGCACTCTGCCAACAGCGCGAGCAAGTTCGGGTCGCGCTCCTTGGCTTTCAGAAACACCACGCCAATGTGCTGCTGCAAACGGTAGCGCGGTTGCAGGGGAATCAGCTTGACCCGGTTCTCGTACACCGCCGCTATCCGCCCCGGCAGCAGCGCATAGCCCACACCCGAGCTGACCATGCTCAGCAGGGTAAAGATGTCGTTGACCTGCATCGCCACCTTCGGCTCGAACCCTGCCTGCTTGAATACGCGGTTGCCGTCCTGGTGGGTGGCGAAGCCCTGGGTGAGGGTAATGAAGGTGGCGTCGCGCACATCCGCCAGGTCGATTTCCTGTTCGCGGTCGAAGGGTGAATCGGCCGGGGTGGCGAGGAAAATATCGTCGGAGAACAGGGCGATCTGCTCGCAGTCGGGATCGTTGGCGTGCTCGTCGAGGGAGATCAGGATCGCGTCGACTTCCATGTTTTTCAACTTGTAGAGCAAGTCGAAATTGGAGCCGAGGATCAGGTCGATGTTGAGTTCGCTGCGGCGAATCTTCAGCCCCATGATCAACTGCGGCACGGTCTTCACCGTCAGCGAATACAACGAGCCCAGCTTGAAACGCTCGGCGGAAAAGCCGGCGGCCTCGCGGGTCACCCGCACACTGTCCACCACATCCTGCACCAGCTTCTGCGCACGCTCTTCCAGCACATAGGCGCTTTCCAGCGGTGTGAGGTTGCGGCCTTCGTGTTTGAACAGCGGGCAGCGCAGGGCGTTTTCCAGGGAGTGGATCGCCCGGTGCACGCTGACGTTGCTGGTCTGCAATTCAGCCGCCGCCCGCGCCAGGTTGCCGGTGCGCATGAACGCCAGGAAGATTTCCAGCTTTTTGAGGGTGAACTCTTCGTCGATCAGCATGGGCGTGACTCTTGTTCGAATGCCGTCGATTGTGCCCCTAAAACCAGTTCACTCCCAGCCATGCGCTGCACAGGCCCAACACCACGCCGAGGATGATCAGCCAGATTGCGTTGAGCCTTGTGTAATACACCACGGCGGCGCTGGCCAAGGTCAGCACCAGGCTGGTGGCATTGTTTTCCAGGCTGTTCATCAGGATGTAGCTGGCGGCCAGGATCAGCCCGATGGAGATCGGCAACAGGCTGCCTTTGACCCGCTGCACCCACGGCGTCTCGGTGTGTTTTTCCAGCCAGCCGGCGCCGAAGTAGGTGAGCACCGAGCAGGGCACCAGCTTGGCGGTCAGCGCCACCAGCGCGCCCGGCAACCCGGCGGCTTGCTGGCCGATAAATACCAGGAACATGCCATTGGGCCCCGGCAAGGCCTGGGACAAGGCGAAGAAGGCGACGAACTGCGCGTCGGTGATCCAGTTCATGTCGGTGACGGTGTAGCGGTGGATATCGCTCAGGGCCACGGTGTTACCGCCAATCGCCATCAGCGACCACAGCGCGCATTGGATCATCAGGTGAAACAGCACGCTCTGCATCAGCCGGCCACCTTTTGCTTGCCCATGAAACTCAAGGCCAGGGAGCTGGGAATGCAGATCAACAAGACCATCCACAACGGCAACACCAGCACCGCCATCAACACGAAGGTCAGGACGAACGCGCTGTAATTCGCCAGGGTCCGCGGCATGGCCTTGAGCAGGCGCAGAGTGGTGCCGAGCATCAGGCCGGTGGCGATCGGCATGACCGCGCCGAAGATCTGCTGCACCACGTCATGGCTCCACCATTTGGCATAGGCGAAGCCGGCCAGCACGGTGATCAGCGAGGGGAACAGATACAAGCCGACCACGGTCACAACCGCACCCGGCAAGCCGCGGAGGCGCCGGCCGTAGATGATGCCGACGTTGGCGATATTCGGCCCGGGGAAAAATTGGCCGGTGGTCAGCAGCTCGTTGAAGCCTTGTTCGCTGACCCACTGCCTGCGGTCGACCATCATCTGCCGCGCCCAGGGCATCACGCCGCCGAAGCCAAACAGGCCGACCATGGCGAAGTTGTAAAACAACTGCCACAGGCTCGGGTGGGGCTGGGCAGGTTCAAGGTCGGGCATGGGCGTTACCGATGAGGGGTTTTATGTGGGAGCTGGCTTGCCTGCGATAGCGGTGGGTCAGACATGTATCTGCTGCTGATACACCGCTATCGCAGGCAAGCCAGCTCCCACAGGATGAAGCGAATCATCCATCGGCTCGTGTATTTGGGCAAATGAAGAAAGGTTGTTACCTGATATTGGATGGGTGACGTCAGAATGGTCTGGGTGATAACCGTTATTCGAGGTGAGTGACACATGTATCACGGGGAACGATTCAACGCCTGGAGCCACTTGCTCGGGGCGGTTGCGGCTTTTGTGGGTGCGGTATGGATGTTGGTGGTGGCCAGTATGGACGGCAACCCCTGGAAGATTGTCAGCGTAGCGATCTACGGTTTCACATTGCTGGTGTTGTACAGCGCGTCCACCGTTTACCACAGCGTGCGCGGGCGCAAGAAAGCGATCATGCAGAAGGTCGATCACTTTTCGATCTACCTGCTGATCGCCGGCAGCTACACGCCGTTTTGCCTGGTGACGCTGCGCGGGCCGTGGGGCTGGACGCTGTTCGGGATTGTGTGGGGGCTGGCGGTGATCGGCATCCTGCAGGAGATCAAGCCACGCTCCGAGGCGCGGATCCTGTCGATCGTGATTTACGCCGTGATGGGCTGGATCGTGCTGGTGGCGGTCAAGCCGCTGATTGCTGCGCTGGGCCCCACGGGTTTTGCCTGGCTGGCGTCGGGCGGGGTGCTGTACACCGTGGGCATTATTTTCTTTGCCCTGGAGGACCGCTTGCGGCACTCCCACGGGATCTGGCATTTGTTCGTGATCGGCGGCAGCCTGCTGCATTTCGTGGCGATCATGGGGTACGTGTTATAGCCGGTCCAATTGCTCCTGGGCCCGGCTGCCGAAGATCTCCAGCAGGCTCGCCAGCATATGCGGCGGCGGTTCGTCGGCGCGGGTCAGGGCGTACAAGGTGATTGGCAGCGGTGGCGCCAGCGGGCGAATGCAGGTGGTGGCCGGTGATGCGCCGAGGGCGGTGAACGGATCGATCACCGCCAGCCCGGCGCCGGATTCGACCATGGCCCTGGCCAGGGAATAGGTCTGCACTGCGATGCTGACCCGTGGCGGTGGATCGACCGCTTCCAGGTAGCTGTCCAGCTTCGCCGACAACGGGTCGGCGCTGGACAGGCCAATCAACGGCGCGCCCGCCAGGGCCATCAGCGGCAACGGTTTGCCCAGCTCGTTTTCCTTCCAGTAACCCTGCGGTGCCAGCGCCACTAGCACGCCGTGGGCCAACGGCTGGGCGCTCAGCCCTGGGTGATCGGGCGGTTGCAGCGTCAGCGCCACATCGACCTCACGCATCAACAGGTTTTGCACCAGCTCGCGGCTGTGGGCGCTGGACAGCTCGCAGGCGATGTCCGGGTAGCGTTGGGTCCATTCGCGGATGGCCGGCGGCAGCAACGACAAGGCCAGCGCGGGTGTTGCGCCGATACGCAGGCTCTGGCCCGGCTCGCGGCGCAGGTTCTGCGCCAGGCGCCGCACGCCTTGCAGGCTTTCGGTCACCTTGTCGACTTCGCGCTCCAGCGCCAGCGCTTCCGGCGTTGGTTGCAGCTTGCCGCGTATGCGCAGGAACAGCGGGAACCCCAGCTGCAACTCGGCATGCTGCAACACCTTGCTCACCGCCGGCTGCGAGACATGCAGCAGTTGAGCCGCGGCGCTGATGGAGCCGGTCTGGCGGATGGCCTGGAAGATTTCGATATGACGCAAGCGCATGAGCAGTCCATAACCTTTGTTTATGGGTGACCCATCTTTATTCATTGTCCCGCCGTTGTCACCTGCCTCTAACCTTCAAGCCTGACATCGCACGGTTAAGGGACGCACATGGCTCAGCAGGTTTGCATCATCGGTGGTGGAGTTATCGGCCTGGCGAGTGCCTACGCCCTGGTGCGTGCCGGTATGCAGGTGACTGTGGTCGAGGCTCGGGAAACCCTGGGCAGCGAGACCAGTTTCGCCAATGGCGGACAGCTGTCCTACCGCTATGTCGCGCCGTTGGCCGACAAGGGCGTGCCGCTGCAAGCCATCGGCTGGATGCTGCGCGGTGACTCGCCGCTGAAGCTGCGCCCGCGCATGGACCCGGCGCAGTGGCGCTGGATGGCGTCGTTCCTGGGTGCCTGCCGTGGCTCGGTGAACCAGCGCAATGCGGGCCATCTACTGCGCCTGGCGTCCCTGAGCCAGGACACCCTGCAACGCTGGCGTGAAGAGGACCAGTTGGGGGATTTCCACTGGCGGCGCAATGGCAAGCTGGTGACCTTTCGCAGCCTCGACAGCTATGAGCGCGCGCTGAATAAAGTGACCGACCCGTTGCAGCAACAAGTGCTCTCGGCGGCGGACTGCGCACGGCTGGAACCGACCCTGGACGGTGCCAGTTTTGCCGGCGGTATCTATACGCCCAATGAAGAAGTCGGTGACTGCCATGGGTTCTGCCAACAGTTGGCGGCGCGGCTTGAAGCGTCGGGGCGTTGCACGTTCCTGCTGGGGCGTAAGGTGACGGGGATTCTCCACAGTGCGGGCACCGTGCAGGCGATCGAGATGGGCAGTGAGCGGCTGCCCTTGCAGCACCTGGTGCTCGCCGCCGGGCACCGCAGCCCCGAGCTGGCCTTGCCCGGCATGTCGCTGCCGCTCTATCCCCTCAAGGGCTACAGCCTGAGCGTGCCGATTGGCGCGCAGCATCAGGCGCCGAACATCAGCATCACCGACTACGACCGCAAGATCGTCTATGCGCGCATCGGTGAGCAGCTGCGGGTGGCGGCGATGGTGGACATCGTCGGCTTCGACACCCGCCTTGAACCCAAGCGCCTGGCGCTGATTAAACGTCAGGCGCTTGAGACGTTCCCGCTGGCCGGAGATTACTCGCAGGCGGTCGAATGGGCCGGCATGCGCCCGGCCACGCCTACGGGTGTGCCGCTGATTGGCGCCAGCGCTTATAGCAACCTGTGGCTTAACCTCGGCCACGGCGCCCTTGGGTTTACCCTGGCTTGCGGCAGCGGCCAGGTGCTGGCCGAGTTGATTGGCCGGCACACCACTTCCATTGATATGCAGGGCTTCGCGCCCCGTGCCGCTTGAGGATGTTTAGATGACCATCACCCGAATCAACAGCAACAGTCGCCTGTCTGGCGCCGTGGTGTTTCAGGACCTGGTGTTTTTGTCCGGCCAGGTGCCGGGGGAAGGGCGCGATGTGACGACCCAGACCGAAGAGGTGTTGGCCAAGATAGATGCGCTGCTGGCCGAGGCCGGCAGCGACAAGGATCATCTGCTGAATGCGACCATCTACCTGAACAATATTCAGGAGGGTTTTGCGCCGATGAATGAAGTCTGGTCCGCCTGGTTGTCGCCGGGGCAGGCACCGACGCGTACCACGTTGCAGGCACAGTTGGCGCGACCGGACGTGCTGGTCGAGATCAGTGTCATTGCGGTGCGCCGTACCTGAACCTTTAACCACCAACGGAGAATAACAATGCAAAAAATCACGTTGATCGGCTGCACCCTGGGGCTGTTATTGGGGGCTCAGGCCCATGCCACTGAGGCCCCCTTGGACGGCACGCTGAGCAAGATCGCCAACGCCAAGAGCATCACCCTCGGCTACCGCGATGCCTCGGTGCCGTTTTCCTATGTGGGTGACCACAGCGGCAAGCCCATGGGCTATTCGGTGGAGCTGGCGAACAAGATCGTCGAGCGTATCCAGCAGAAAACCGGCGTGCCGAAGCTCAACGTGAAGTACAACCTGGTGACTTCCCAGACCCGCATAGCCCTGGTGCAAAACGGCACCGTTGACCTCGAATGCGGTTCCACCGGTGTGACGGCCGAGCGGCAGAAGCAGGTGGCGTTTTCCTACGGGTTTATCTACGTGAAGGGCCAGTTGCTGACCGCCAACGACAGCGGCATCAAAAGCTTCGCCGACCTGCAAGGCAAGAACGTGGTAACCACCGCCGGTACCACCAACGAGCGGTTTCTCAAGAGCTACAACGTTGATCACAAACTGAACATGTCGGTGATCAGCGCCAAGGACCATGGCGAAGCCTTCCAGATGCTGCAATCGGGCCGGGCGGCGGCGTTCTACATGGACGACGCATTGCTCTACGGCGAGCGCGCCAAGGCCAAGGACCCGCACAAGTGGGTGGTGGTGGGGGAAGAGCAGTCGCGGGAAATCTACAGCTGCATGGTGCGCAAGGACGACCCGCAGTTTCTCGCGGTGGTCAACGAGACCCTGGCCGGGCTGTACAGCTCGGGGGAGATCAACGGGATTTACCAGCGCTGGTTTGAGCAGCCGATTCCGCCCAAGGGCCTGAACCTGGAATTCCCGATGACCAGTGAGTTGAAGGCGATTATTGCGACGCCTGTGAGTGACCCGGTGGAGTAGTGGAGTGGAAACCCGATCAAAATGTGGGAGCAGGCAAGCCAGCTCCCACATTTGATTGGGTTTGCAAGGCAGGGTTTAGAAGTCGCCCCAGAGTTGTTGGGCTACGGCCAGCGCCACGACCGGCGCGGTTTCGGTACGCAGTACCCGTGGGCCCAGGCGTGCAGAATGAAAACCCGCACCTTGTGCCGTCTCGACTTCCCCATCAGTCAATCCACCCTCCGGCCCGATCAGGAAGGCCAGGCTCCCAGGCTTGGCGTGGCTCACCAGCGGCTCGGCTACCGGGTGCAGCACCAACTTCAAATCCGCCTCCGCCTGCTTCAACCAATCTGCCAGCAACAGCGGTGGGTGAATCACCGGCACCCGCGAGCGACCGCATTGCTCGCACGCGCTGATCGCCACCTGCCGCCAGTGCTGCAGGCGTTTGTCGGCACGTTCGTCCTTGAGGCGCACTTCGCAGCGGTCGCTGAAGATCGGGGTGATTTCATTCACCCCAAGCTCGGTGGCTTTCTGGATCGCCCAGTCCATCCGCTCGCCACGGGACAGGCCCTGGCCGAGGTGAATCTGCAAGGGCGATTCGACCTGCCCGGCGAAGGTTTCGGTGACCTGCACCACCACGCGTTTTTTACCGACTTCCAGCAAGCTGGCGCGAAACTCCTGGCCGGAGCCGTCGAACAGTTGCACGGCGTCGCCTTCGTTCATACGCAAGACGCGGCTGATGTAATGCGCCTGGGCCTCCGGCAGCTCGTGGTCGCCAAGGCTCAGGGGGGCGTCGACAAAAAAGCGGGACAGTCTCATTTCTGTTCTCGGAAGAAATACAAAACCTGTGGGAGCCGAGCTTGCTCGCGATCGCGGCAGCCCGTGCACCCGATTAATCAAGTGAACTCAATCAGCCCGGATCACGAAACCCCGGGTGGAAATCCTTGGGCACCGCCACGCTGACCTTGCTGTTGGTGGCGATATCAATCCCTTCGCTGGCCACTTCAGCCAGGAAGTCGATCTGCTCCGGGGTGATCACATACGGTGGCAGGAAATACACCACGCTGCCCAACGGCCGCAGCAACGCGCCACGTTCCAGGGCATGCTCGAATACCTTCAGGCCACGGCGTTCCTGCCACGGGTAGGCGGTCTTGGTGGCCTTGTCCTGCACCATCTCGATGGCCAGCACCATGCCGGTCTGGCGCACTTCCGAGACATGGGGATGATCCACCAGGTGCGCGGTGGCGGTTGCCATGCGCTGGGCAAGGGCCTTGTTGTTTTCGATGACGTTGTCTTCTTCGAAGATATCCAGGGTTGCCAGGGCCGCCGCACAGGCCAGCGGGTTGCCGGTGTAGCTGTGGGAATGCAGGAAGGCGCGCAGGGTCGGGTAGTCGTCGTAGAAGGCGTCGTACACATCGTCGGTGGTGATCACCGCCGCCAATGGCAGGTAGCCGCCGGTCAGGGCCTTGGACAGGCACAGGAAGTCCGGGCGGATGCCGGCCTGTTCACAGGCGAACATCGTGCCGGTGCGGCCAAAGCCCACGGCGATTTCGTCGTGGATCAGGTGCACGCCATAGCGGTCGCAGGCTTCACGCAGCAGCTTGAGGT
Organism: Pseudomonas sp. TH34; assembly: GCF_016650865.1. Lineage (NCBI taxonomy): Bacteria > Pseudomonadati > Pseudomonadota > Gammaproteobacteria > Pseudomonadales > Pseudomonadaceae > Pseudomonas > Pseudomonas sp. TH34. The sequence continues at coordinate 231,362 of NZ_JAEKFB010000029.1, read as the reverse complement.
ACACCGGGTGGTACATGCGCATGCCGCCGGCGCCCTGGATCAGCGGTTCGACGATCACGGCGGCCACGGTGTCGTGGTGTTCGGCGAGGGTCTGTTCCATGGCCAGGAACATGTTCCGGGAATGCTCTTCCCAGCTCATGCCGTCGGGGCGCAGGTAGCAGTCCGGGCTCGGCACCTTGATGGTGTCCAGCAGCAAGGCCTTGTAGGTTTCGGTGAACAGCGGCACATCGCCTACCGACATCGCGGCGATGGTTTCGCCGTGATAGCTGTTGGTCAGGGTGACAAAGCGCTTCTTGTTCGGCAGGCCACGGTTGAGCCAATAGTGAAAGCTCATCTTCAGCGCGACTTCGATGCACGACGAACCGTTGTCGGCGTAGAAGCAGCGGGTCAGGCCTTCGGGGGTCATCTTCACCAGGCGCTCGGACAGTTCGATCACCGGCTGGTGGCTGAAACCGGCGAGGATCACGTGCTCCAGCTGGTCCACCTGGTCCTTGATGCGCTGGTTGATGCGCGGGTTGGCGTGGCCAAACACGTTGACCCACCAGGAGCTGACGGCGTCGAGGTAGCGTTTGCCTTCGAAGTCTTCCAGCCAGATGCCTTCACCGCGCTTGATCGGGATCAACGGCAGTTGCTGGTGGTCTTTCATCTGGGTGCAGGGATGCCACAGCACTGCAAGGTCGCGTTGCATCCACTGATTATTCAAACCCATGTTCATTCTCCTCGAAGCGGCTCGCGACGTGCGCGGGCGAAACAATCGCGCAAGCCTATGCAATGCAGACGTGTGTCACAACCCATTGCGAGTTTGAAGCGTAAATTGGTGGTAAACGCAGGACAGTCCGTCACGTTTCTTCTGGATAGTCCTTAATCTCTTGTTAACTTACTCTGCATACGCTCTTGATCGTATTTCTCGATATTTCAAAGCGAAATTTTCCGCTTTAATTCGATAGGTAAATCGATAGTCTTGCCACAGCTCTTACGGGATTTGGGACATGCAACTACGTAATTCACCGGCCCGCTATGGCTGGGTCAGCATCGTTTTGCACTGGGGCGTGGCCCTGGTGGTGTTCGGTCTGTTCGCATTGGGCCTGTGGATGGTCGGTCTCGACTACTACAGCACCTGGCGCAAAGACGCCCCGGACCTGCACAAAAGCATTGGCATCACGCTGTTCGCCATCATGCTCGTGCGGATCGTCTGGCGCCTGGTCAGCCCGCCGCCACCACCGCTTGCCAGCTATAGCCGCATGACGCGTCTGGGGGCTGCGTTTGGCCACGCATTCCTGTATCTCGGGCTGTTTGCCGTGATGATTGCCGGTTACCTGATTTCCACCGCAGACGGTGTCGGGATCCCGGTGTTTGGCCTGTTTGAGATTCCTGCACTGGTTTCCGGGCTACCGGACCAGGCAGACACTGCAGGCGTGGTGCATTTGTACCTGGCCTGGGTATTGGTGGTGTTCGCCGGCCTGCATGGCGTGGCCGCGCTGAAACACCATTTCATTGATCGTGATGTGACCCTGGTTCGTATGCTGGGGCGCAAAGCCTGATGTTCAACCTCGACTCACAAGGAATAGAAAGCATGTTGAAAAAGACTCTCGCCGCTCTGGCCATCGGTTCTGCCCTGCTGACTGCCGGTCAGGCGATGGCAGCTGACTACGTTGTCGACAAGGAAGGCCAGCACGCCTTCGTTGACTTCAAGATCAGCCACTTGGGCTACAGCTTCATCACCGGTACCTTCAAGGACCTGGACGGCAAATTCAGCTTCGATGCTGCCAAGCCTGAAGACAGCAAGATTGAGTTCAACGTCCGTACCGCCAGCGTGTTCACCAACCACGCCGAACGTGACAAGCACATCGCCAGCAAAGACTTCCTGGACGTTGGCAAGTTTGCCGACGCCAAGTTCGTCTCCACCAGCGTCAAGACCACCGGCAAGAATGCTGCTGGCCAAGTCACTGCTGACGTGACCGGCGACCTGACCTTTCACGGCGTGACCAAGCCGATCGTCGTCAAGGCGACCTTCCTGGGTGAAGGCAAGGATCCATGGGGCGGCTACCGTGCCGGCTTTGAAGGTACTACCTCCTTCAACCGCCAGGACTTCGGCAAGCAGATGGACCTGGGCCCAGCGTCCAACACGGTTGAGCTGTACGTGACCTTTGAAGGTGTGAAAGCGAAGTAAATTTTCGCCGGCCACACAAAAATGCCCCGGATCTCGCGATCCGGGGCATTTTTTATGACGCTTTGAAAACTCAGCGGTTGCGGGTCAGCAGCGCCGGTTTTTCACCACGTGGACGGCCCGGCAGTTGATCCAACTGCTCAGGTGTCAGCGTGCGATCGCTTTTCGACTCTTTGTGGATGATCTTCGGTGCCGGGCCGCCGCGCGGGTTTTGTACCGCTGGCTCAGACAGGCGAGGTTGATCATCACGGGCCGGGCGACGGTTGCGGGACTCTTCGCGACGGGCCTGGCCGTCACGGGGTGCACCGTTGCGCGGGCCGCTGCGCTTGGCAGGCGGGGTGCCGGTGGTGGCGCCGTTGCTGCTGCGCGGACCGTTCTGGCGACCTTGTGGCTGGCCGCCGGTGCGTGGTGCAGAACCTGCGCCTGCGCCCTGGGCGGGAGCGCCCGGACGACGACCACGGCCCTGGGCCGGCTTGGCCTGGGGCACGTAGTCAACGCGGTTACCGAAGTTGTCCACGTCGTCGTCCAGGAACTCGTCCGGAGCACGGTCGGCAGCAGCACGTGGCGGTTGGCTCGGCTGGCGCTGTTCGCGGGCCGGGGTGCCTTCACGGGGCTTTTGCTCACGGGCCGGGCGTTCGCCACGGCCATTGGTCGCAGCCTTGTCCTTGCCGCCCTTGTCCTTGCCCTTGTCTTTACGACCGCCACCACCGCCGCCGCCGTTCGGGCCATCGCCCTTCGGACCGCGTGGGTTGTTGCGCGGGTTACGCACGTCCGGACGCTCGCGCACTTCAGGCTTCTCAGCCTCAACGGCGCTGGAGTCGAAGCCCATCAGGTCGCCATCGGCGATTTTCTGCTTGGTCATGCGCTCGATGCTTTTCAGCAGCTTTTCTTCGTCCGGTGCGACCAGGGAAATGGCCTCGCCCGAACGACCGGCCCGGCCGGTACGGCCGATACGGTGCACGTAGTCTTCGTCGACGTTTGGCAGCTCGAAGTTGACCACGTGGGGCAGTTGGTCGATGTCCAGGCCGCGAGCGGCGATGTCGGTGGCGACCAGGATGCGCACTTCACCGGCCTTGAAGTCGGCCAGGGCTTTGGTGCGGGCGTTCTGGCTCTTGTTGCCGTGGATCGCGACGGCGGTGAGGCCGTGCTTGTCCAGGTACTCGGCCAGGCGGTTGGCGCCGTGCTTGGTGCGGGTGAAGACCAACACCTGTTCCCACGCGCCGGCGGTGATCAGGTGGGCCAGCAGCGAACGCTTGTGAGCGGCCGGCAGGCGGAATACGCGCTGCTCGATACGCTCGACCGTGGTGTTCGGCGGTGTGACTTCAATACGCTCCGGGTTGTGCAACAACTTGCCCGCCAAAGCGGTGATGTCGTTGGAGAACGTGGCCGAGAACAGCAGGTTCTGGCGTTTGGCCGGCAGGCGCGCGAGGACCTTTTTCACGTCATGGACAAAGCCCATGTCGAGCATACGGTCGGCTTCGTCCAGCACGAGTATTTCCACGTGGGACAAATCGACGCTGCCTTGGCCGCACAGGTCAAGCAAACGACCCGGGCAGGCAACCAGCACGTCGACACCACGGGACATGGCCTGAACCTGTGGGTTCATGCCGACGCCGCCGAAGATGCAGGCGCTGACGAACTTCAAGTCGCGGGCATACAGCTTGAAGCTGTCATGCACTTGGGCGGCGAGTTCGCGGGTAGGGGTCAGGACCAATACGCGCGGTTGGCGCGGGCCGTGACGCTGGGATTTGTCCGGGTGACCGTTGGGGAACAACCGCTCCAGGATCGGAAGGGCGAAGCCGCCGGTTTTACCAGTACCTGTCTGAGCCGCAACCATCAGGTCGCGGCCTTGCAACACGGCGGGAATGGCCCGCTGTTGCACCGGAGTAGGCTCGGTATAGCCCGCTGCCTCGATGGCGCGGACTAAAGCCTCGGAGAGACCGAGGGAAGCAAAGGACATGAGTAATCCTGTTTTAGTTAGGGCTTGGCCCAGAGGGATAGTCTTGCCTGGCGTGAATGGCGTTTAGATGAACGCAATCCCGTCCGGTCCTGCTGGGGCTGGCAGGCACTCAGACGGCTCGCGCGGGCTTGAAAGCTGCGCTGTAGCGGGGTCGGGTGCCTTTTGCAAGACCGAAGCGTCCGGGCGTAAGCCTGGCGGAAAGGCCGGAGTATAACAGAGCAATCACTTCGCGCTGCTTTCCTGCTGCTCAACGGTGCTTGCAGGCAGGGCTGATGCGCTGGTTTGGAGGCTCGCACCGGCATATTTGGCGCTCAAGGCCGCGTAGGCCGGCTCTTGCTTGAAGCGTTTGAGTTCGGCGGCAAAGCGTTGCACCAGCAAGTCCATGCCGGCACCCCGGCGCACGGCCAGGAACTGTGGCTGGCTGCTGACCACCTGGGGCGCCTGGGTGATCTGGTGCTCAAGTCCGAGGGCCTTGAGCACATACTGGCCGACCCGGCGGTCCGTGATGACCAGGTCGATCCGGCCAAGGGCCAGCTTGCCGAAGTTGGCCTCGTGGCTGGCGGCCGGTTCCTGCTTGAACAGGGTGGACTCGCTGAATTCGGCGCCATAGAGGTAGCCCGGTGAAGTGCCGATGGTCAGGCCGCGCAGGTCTTCGAAGGACTGGAAGGGATGCGGGCGCTCGTTGGCATAGAACAGCACGAACTCCACCTCGGACAGCGGCTCGCTGGGGTACAGCAGCACCGCATCGCGTTCGTGGCTGTGGAAAATATCCAGCGCGCCATCGGCCTGGCCCTGGTCGAGCATCGCCAGGCAGCGCTTCCAGGGCAAGAATTGCCAATCCACGTCGATGCCCAGGCGCTGGAACACAATCACCGTGGTCTCGTAGTCGAGCCCGCGCATGGTGCCGTGGTCGTCATACACGTAAGGCGCCCAGGGCTCGGTGACAATACGCAATTTCTCGCCATGGGCGCCGAGGCTCAGGCAAGCGAAAAGAACAGCAGTCAACAACCGGAAAGTGACAGGCATGCCCTGAGATTACGACTGTGGCGGGCTAAAGAGAAGCTCTGGCACAGCGATCTGCGGGCACCTGCAGGTTTTACTTGCCCGGAGATTTGATCAAGTGTTCGTAGATCGCCTCGCGCCGCTCACCGAGAATCAGCCGCACCACGGGATTGGCAAACCAGTGCTCCAGCAGGTGGGCATCCACGGGTCGACCCTGGCGCTCTTCCTGATTTTGTCGGGCCTTGTCCCACCAAACCGGGCCACACGCCTGGTCGAATTCGTTCTCATGTTCATAGCAACCGTAGAGAATTTCCCGGATGAACTGCTGCTGGTGCTTGGGCAATGCCAGGGTGATCAGCTTGTACATCAGTCGTTGCAGGCGCGGCGGGCGGGGCAGGTGAGCGGAGACCTGGCGGGTATCGTCCAAGGCCGTGGCGCTGGTGGGGTTAGCCCCGTGCTTGGTGATCCACGCCTTGACCTTGGCGCGGAACAGCTGCTTGCGGCTCCAGTAGTGGTGGATCAGGTCTGGGCATTCGCGCACATTGAGGGTGCGATAGGCGGCGATCGACAGGCAGAACTCTTCCAGGGTGTAGGCGCCCTGGGCATGGGGAAACAGTTCGTCCATCAACTCGATCGAACGGTCGAGGATGTGCGCGTCCTGCTGCGTCAGGCCCATGACCCCGGAGTTGAGGGTCATCATGTCGTCGTCGGCCACGCCCATGTCCAGCAGGCGCTGGTACAAGGCGCTGTACAGAATGCTTTCGTGGTTGTCGCCGTACTTGGTGTAGAAGGCGTTGCACAGCAGGGTGCCGGGCTGCACGCGTTCAAACAGCGCCAGGGGCGAATGGTGGAAAAACGTGTCGGTGTCGATCAGCAGCGCCACTTCCGATTCTTGCAACACTTGCCGCAGCACCACGTGCTTGGTGCGGAAGTGGTAGCCATGGGGCTCGCTCCAGCGTTTGCGCGTGGCTTCGTCCAGCGGGCGTACCCGTACCGGCAGCAGGCGATAGGGCTCGGGGTTGTCGCTGAAGACCTGGATGTCGATGCCGGCATCCGGCGTATCTCGCAGGAAAGCCAGGGCGCTGGCGATGCTGAATACCGCTTCCTGATGGTAAGTCTCTGCGCCGAATACCAGGTAGACCAGTTGCGGGCGGGACGTCGGGGCGGTTGTATTCATGGACTGCAGGATTCCGTGGGCGTTTAGAACGGCAAAGGCCCTCATTATGAGGGCCTTTGCATTTCGGAACAGACCTTAGCGTGGCAGCTTCAGGTTGTTCCAGACAGCGAGGCTAGGCTCAGCCTGGTTCAGGGTATAGAAGTGCAACCCTGGCGCGCCACCTTGCAACAATTGTTCACACATCTCGCTGATGACCTGCTCACCGAACGCCTGGATGCTCTTGACGTCGTCGCCGTAGGCTTCCAGTTGTTTGCGAATCCAGCGTGGGATTTCAGCGCCGCAGGCGTCAGAGAAGCGCGCCAGTTTGCTGTAGTTGGTGATCGGCATGATGCCCGGCACGATCGGGATATTTACACCCATCGCCTGTACACGTTCAACGAAGTAGAAGTAGCTTTCTGCGTTGAAGAAGTACTGGGTGATCGCGCTGTTGGCGCCGGCGTTGGCCTTGCGCACGAAGTTCTGCAGATCGTCTTCGAAATTGCGCGCCTGGGGGTGCATCTCCGGGTAAGCGGCCACTTCGATATGGAAGTGATCGCCGGTTTCTTCACGGATGAAGCTCACCAGGTCATTGGCGTAGCGCAGCTCGCCGCTGGCCATGCCCATGCCGGACGGCAGGTCACCGCGCAGGGCGACGATGCGCTTGATGCCGGCTTGCTTGTATTGGGTCAGCAGGCTGCGCAGGTCGGCCTTGCTGTCACCTACGCAGGACAAATGCGGAGCAGCAGGGACTTTGACTTCGCTTTCCAGCTGCAACACGGTGTTGATCGTGCGATCGCGGGTGGAGCCACCGGCACCGTAGGTGCAGGAGAAGAAATCGGGGTTGAAGCTGGCCAACTGCTTGGCAGTCGCCATCAGTTTTTCATGCCCAGCATCGGTCTTGGTCGGGAAGAACTCGAAGCTGTAGCGACGGTCTTGGGACATGGTCATACCTATGGAAACTCATAAAGCCAGAAGGTGTACACCGTCAATGTGGGAGCGGGCTTGTGTGGGAGACGGGCTTGCCCGCGATGCAGGCACCTCGGTGCGTCAGTCACACCGAGGTGATGCTATCGCAGGCAAGCCAGCTCCCACTTAAGCCGGTGCCTACAGTAGGACTTAGTAGCGGTAAGCGTGCGGCTTGAACGGGCCTTCGACCGTCACGCCGATGTAGTCGGCCTGGGTCTTGGTCAGTTGAGTCACTACGCCGCCGAAGCCGCGGACCATTTCCAGGGCCACTTCTTCGTCGAGTTTCTTCGGCAGTACTTCCACGGTCAGGCGCTCGGCTTTCTGGGCGGGCGACAGGTCGGCGTATTTCTGGCCGAACAGGAAGATCTGGGCCAGTACCTGGTTGGCGAACGAGCCATCCATGATGCGGCTTGGGTGGCCAGTGGCGTTGCCCAGGTTCACCAGACGGCCTTCGGCCAGCAGGATCAGGTAGTCATCGTTCTGTGGGTCGAAATCACCCGCACCGGTACGGTGAACCTTGTGTACCTGTGGCTTCACTTCTTCCCATGCCCAGTTCTTGCGCATGAAAGCGGTGTCGATTTCGTTGTCGAAGTGACCGATGTTGCACACCACGGCGCGCTTTTTCAGGGCCTTGAGCATGTTCGAGTCGCACACGTTCACGTTGCCGGTGGTGGTCACGATCAGGTCGATCTTGCCCAGCAGCGCTTTGTCGATGCTCGCTTCGGTGCCGTCGTTCTGGCCGTTGATGAACGGCGAAACCACTTCGAAACCGTCCATGCAGGCTTGCATGGCGCAGATCGGGTCAACTTCGGAGACTTTAACGATCATGCCTTCCTGACGCAGGGACTGGGACGAGCCCTTGCCCACGTCACCGTAGCCGATCACCAGCGCTTGCTTGCCGGACAACAGGTGGTCGGTACCGCGCTTGATCGCATCGTTCAGGCTATGACGGCAGCCGTACTTGTTGTCGTTCTTGCTCTTGGTCACCGAGTCGTTGACGTTGATGGCCGGGATTTTCAGCTCGCCCTTGGCCAGCATGTCCAGCAGGCGGTGAACGCCGGTGGTGGTTTCTTCGGTCACGCCGTGGACGCGGTCGAGGATCTGCGGGTACTTCTTGTGCAGCAGCTCGGTCAGGTCGCCGCCGTCGTCGAGGATCATGTTGGCGTCCCATGGCTTGCCATCCTTGAGGATGGTTTGCTCCAGGCACCACTCGTACTCTTCTTCGGTCTCGCCTTTCCAGGCGAACACGGCGATACCGGCAGCAGCGATAGCGGCAGCGGCCTGGTCTTGAGTCGAGAAAATGTTGCAGGACGACCAACGTACTTCGGCACCCAGGGCAACCAGGGTTTCGATCAGCACGGCAGTCTGAATGGTCATGTGGATGCAGCCGAGAATCTTCGCGCCCTTGAGCGGCTGCTCAGCGGCGTACTTGCGACGCAGGCCCATCAGGGCCGGCATTTCGGATTCGGCGATAAAGGTTTCGCGACGGCCCCAGGCAGCGAGGGACATGTCGGCGACTTTGTAGTCGGTAAAACCTGCAGGCGTGATTACAGCGCTCATGAAGAGCCTCCATTCGTAGTGTGCGAATGGGCGCCGTTGTGCGTTTAGTATCCAGCTGGCTAACCAGGCCGGACAACGCCCCATCCGAGCCTGACAGGTCGAGCCTGCTGCAGCGCCCCTCGGACAGGTGGCGGGAGAACGGTATCAATCGAAGATGACCGTTTTGAAGCGGAGGCGATTATAGCCGCCCGCGCCTGACTTCTAAAGTCTTTCTGTCGGCGGCATGAAGATCGCTCATGGGGTTGATAGGCAATGGCTCATAGAGCTTGGGCCCGGCCTCTGCCATGATGTTGCCCATCATTTCGCAACACGCTTTGGAGTGAACATGAACTTCCACACCCGCAAATGGGTAAAACCCGAAGACCTCAACCCCAACGGCACCCTGTTCGGTGGCAGCCTGCTGCGCTGGATCGACGAAGAAGCGGCCATCTACGCGATTGTTCAGTTGGGCAACCAGCGGGTGGTGACCAAGTACATCTCTGAAATCAACTTCGTCAGCGCCTCGCGCCAGGGCGACATCATCGAACTGGGCATCACTGCCACCGAGTTCGGTCGTACCTCCATCACCCTGACCTGCGAAGTGCGTAACAAGATCACCCGCAAGAGCATCCTGACCGTGGAAAAAATGGTCTTCGTAAACCTGGGTGAAGACGGTCTGCCGGCGCCCCATGGCCGCACCGAGATCAAGTACGTGAAGGATCAGTTCCAGGCGGAAGGCCTCGGCGAATAATCCTGCGCAGGGCCAGTGAACGCTCTTGATCGACCATAGGTCGTACCTGAATATCGCCCCCCGTTCAGGTATCACCATGGCCACGCAAGAAGACGGCAAGACCCCCAATCTGTCGCAGGAAGAGCAGCACGACGTCGACAAGAACCAGCCGCCTCGCGCGGCGGTTCTGCATGAGATCATCCGCACTCAAGGCGATCAAGAACTGGAGCGCAACGTCGCCGCGTTGTGGTGGTCGGCGCTGGCCGCCGGCCTGACCATGGGCCTGTCGCTGATGGGCATGGGCTTGCTCAACTCGCGCCTGCCGGATGGCGAAGAGTTCAAGGTGATCGCCAGTTTTGGTTACTGCGCCGGCTTTCTTGCCGTGATCCTCGCCCGTCAGCAGTTATTCACCGAAAACACCCTGACCGCGGTGTTGCCGGTGATGAGCAAACCCACGTTGAAGAATTTCGCACGCCTGCTGCGCTTATGGGCCGTGGTGCTGGTGGGCAACCTGTGCGGCACCTTGCTGGTGGCGTACGTGATGCTGCACTTGCCGATCTTTGACACCAAGACCGACCTGGCCTTCCTGGAAATCGGGCGCAAGGTCATGGAAAACGACGCCTACCAGATGTTCGCCAAGGGCATCGTGTCGGGCTGGATGATCGCCACCATGGTCTGGATGATCCCGTCCATGGAGAGTGCCAAGATCTGGATCATCATCCTGATCACCTACCTGATGGCACTGGGAGACTTCACCCACATCGTGGTGGGCTCGGCGGAAGTGTCGTACCTGGTATTTGCCGGCGAGCTGCCGTGGAAAGACTTCTGGCTGGTGTTCGCCGGGCCGACATTGGCGGGCAATATCATCGGCGGCAGCTTTATCTTTGCGCTGATCAGCCATGCGCAGATTCGCAGTGAAAGCAGCTTGCCGGGCAAGGCTGCTGCGGACCCGAGGCATCCGCAGCAGATCAAAAAGGATCAGTGAGTCTCCGGCACCGCAGCAGGCGCTGGCTCATCCTTGGTCACATGCTTGACCAGCTTGCCGATGCTCAAGCCCTGCAACAGGATGGACGACAGCACCACGATGTAGGTGATGCTCAGCAGCAAGTCGCGCTCCGGGCCCAGCGGCAGGGCCAGGGCCAGGGCCACGGAAACCCCGCCGCGCAGGCCGCCCCAGGTGAGGATGCGGATAGTGCCGCGGGGCACTGTGCGCCAGCGCCGCAGCAGCAGGATCGCCGGGGCCACCGTCAGCAGGCGTGACAACAGGATCGCCACCGCCAGCAAACTTGCCGCCAACACGTGCAGCCAGTTGAACGGCAACAGCAAAAGCTCCATGCCGATCAGCGCGAACAGCAGGGCGTTGAGCATGTCATCGAGCAGTTCCCAGAAACCGTCCAGGTAGCGGCGGGTCATGTCGTTCATTGCCAGCTTGCGGCCAAGGTTGCCGATGATCAGCCCGGCGACCACCATCGCAATCGGTGCCGAGACGTGCAGCTCGGTGGCCATCGCCGAACCGCCGATCACCAGGGCGAGGGTGAGCATTACTTCGATCTGGTACTGCTCGATGCTCTTGATCATCAGGTACACGATGTAGCCGATCAGCCCGCCGAACACCACGCCACCGATCGCCTCATGGGCAAACAGCATGGCCGTCGCGCCGACCGTAGGCGTTTCACCCAGTTGCGCGATGCCCAGCAACACGGTGAACACCACCACCGCCGTGCCGTCGTTGAACAGCGATTCGCCGACGATGGTGGTCTTCAGTGGTTTCGACGCGTTGGCGGTCCGCAGCACCCCGAGTACGGCAATCGGGTCGGTGGGAGAAATCAGCGCACCGAACAGCAGGCAGTACAGGAAGCTCACATGCCAGCCGAACAGGGCAAAGATGTAGAAGGCCAGGCTGCCGATCACCACGGTGGCGATCAATACGCCGAAGGTGGCGAGCAGGCCGATGGGCCAGCGGTAGCTGCGCAGGTCGCTCAGGTTTACGTGCAAGGCGCCGGCGAACAGCAGGAACGAGAGCATCCAGTTCATCAGCAAGTCGCCGAAGTCGATCTGGCCGATCAACTGCTGGATGCGCTCTTCAAGGCCGGGGTAGCCGATAAAGCTCAAGCCTTGTAGCAGCAGGGAAAACATCAGCGCCGTTACCATCACACCGATGGTGGGCGGCAGGCCGATGAAGCGGTAGTTCACGTAAGTGAGCAGGGTGGTCAGGCAAATAAACGCAGCGACAAGTTCAAGCATCCGGGGTCCTTGGATGGAGGAGTGAGTGGAGATCAACTGTGGGGCTGGACAGCTCCCACACAGAACACATTTATCAGTTGGGTACGTTGACCGCAGTTGTACTGCGACGTTGCAGGTAGATGAAGAAAAGTGCCGTCAGCACTGTCAGGCAGCCGAGCAGTGCGCCGGTCCACGGTAAGTCCGACAGGTCGGCACCGCTGGCCACCACCATCCCGCCGATCCAGGCGCCGGCCGCGTTGCCCAGGTTGAAGGCGCTTTGGTTCAGGGTCGAGCCCAGGTTGGGCGCTTCGTGGGCCTGGTCGATGATCAGCAGTTGCAGGATCGGGCACAGGGCAAAGGCGAACACGCCCCACAGCAGCAAGGTAATCGCGGCCGGAATCACCGAGTGGCTGGTTTGGGTGAACACCGCGAGTATCAGCACCACCGCCAGGGCCATGCCTACCAGCGAAGGCAGCAGGCGGCTGTCGGCCAGGCGACCGCCAAGCATGCTGCCCGCCGTAAGGCCGACGCCGAACAACAGCAACATCAGGGTGATGCCGTGGGGGCTGACGCCAGTGATGTCCTGCAGGATCGGTGCGATATAGGTGAAGACGCTGAACAGACTGGTGGACGCCAGGGCACTCATGCCCAGGGCCAGCAGCACGTTGGGTTTGGTCAGCACCTTGAACTCGCTGGCGAGGTTGGCCTTGTCCATCACGATGTGCTTGGGCAACCACAGCCATTGGGCCACGGCGGCAATCACGCCGATCACCGACACCGCCCAGAACGTCGAGCGCCAGCCGGCGTATTGGCCCAGCGCGGTGCCCAGCGGTACGCCGAGCACGTTGGCCAGGGTCAGGCCGGTGAACATCATCGCAATCGCCTGCGCCCGTTTGTTCGGCGCCACCAGGCCGGCGGCCACCACCGACCCGATGCCGAAGAACGCCCCATGACACAGCGCGGTGACCACCCGGGCGGCCATCAGCGTCGCGTAGTTCGGCGCCAGGGCGCACAGCACATTGCCGAGGATGAACATCACGGTCATGCCCAGCAGCGTGGCCTTGCGCGGCATGTTGGCAGTGCCGATCGCCAGGATCGGTGCGCCGAACACCACGCCCAGGGCGTAGCCGGTGATCAGCAGGCCGGCGTTTGGAATGCTCACGGACAGGTCGCGGGCGACATCGGGCAGCAAGCCCATGATGACAAACTCGGTGGTACCGATGCCAAAGGCGGCAACGGCCAGTGCAAGCAAGGCGAGCGGCATGCGAGGATCTCCTGTCGGTAATCGTGACGCTCTGATCAGGCATACGCATGCCGAGGCCCGAGTCGGTGAGGATTGGGCAGCAGCAGAAATTTATTGGTCTAGGTCTTTGCGCAACTGAGTGCGGCGTGGTCGGCTTTAGTATAAACAGGTGCTGAAATATGGCGAATCAAATCTGCTTTTTCTGACTGGGGAGTCACCGTGATCGCAACAGCTCTGGTACTGGTAGCGGCGTTGTTGCACGCGACGTGGAACACCTTGATCAAATTCAGCGGCGAGCGCCTGTTGGTCATCGCGTGCATGGACACGGTGGCGTTGTTGTTTGTGGTGCTGGCGGTGGGGTTTGTATCGTTTCCACCGCTGGAAATCTGGCCGTGGATCATCGCCTCGGCACTGTTTGAATTGCTCTACCGCTACCTGCTGATCCAGGCCTATCGCGTCGGTGACCTGGGGTTGGTGTACCCGCTGATGCGTGGCTTGTCGCCTCTGGTGGTGCTGGCGTTGACGTTGGTGTTTGCCGGTGAGGTGCTCAGTACCCAGCAGATCCTTGGCATTCTGCTGATTCCGTTCGGCATGCTGTGCCTGTTGTGGCAGGGCGGCGGTGGCGACCGGTTGCCTTGGTCGATGCTGCCGGTGGTGGCGTTGATCGGCCTGTGTATTGGCTGCTACACCTTTCTGGATGGGCAGGCGCTGCGGCGCTGGTCACACCCGCTGGACTACCTGGTGTGGCTGACGCTGATCAGTGCGTGGCCGTTTCCGTTGCTGGCGATGGTGCGCAAACGGGCGGCGTTCGGGTTGTTCTGGCGCACGCAGTGGCGGCTGGGGCTGAGTGTCGGGTTGTGCGTGTTGTTGAGCTACGCTCTGGTGCTTTGGGCCATGCAGTTGGGCTCGATTGCCGAGGCTGCCGCGCTGCGGGAAGTCAGCGTGATTCTGGTGGTGCTGTTCGGCATGCGTTACCTGAAAGAACCTTTCGGCCGCCCACGGCTCATAGCCTGTGGGTTGGTGCTGATCGGCATGTTCGTGATGAAACTCTAACCGTCGGACAAAACTAAAAAAGGAATGGGTTATGACAGTCGCTTTCTGGTGTGTGTTGATCGCTATTTTTCTGCCGTATCTGTGCACGGGCGTGGCCAAGTTCAGCGGTGGCAAGTTCGGGCCCCGGCAGAACCATGACCCCCGAGCTTTCCTGGAAACCCTCGAGGGGTTCGCCAAGCGTGCCCACAGTGCGCAACTCAACAGCTTTGAAGTGACCCCGGCCTTCGCGGCGGCGGTGATCATTGCCCATTTGGCCGGCGCTGCGTCGCTGGTGACGATCAACGTATTGGCGGTGCTGTTTATTACCAGCCGGCTGCTTTACATCATCTGCTACCTGGCGGACTGGGCGATTCTGCGGTCGGTGGTATGGGCGGTGGGGATGGCGTTGATTGCGAGTTTCTTCTTTGTCTCGATCTGAAGCCTGACACTGTTCAAATGTGGGAGCGGGCTCCCACATAGACCGTGGTGTTCTTCAGGTGCCTGTCGGCGCATCGGGCACTTTCGGCAGCGCTGCGCCTTTGGGCCACAGCATCCAGATCTGGCCCTGCTGCTTCATGTTGCCCGCCAACTCACCAGCGGCATCACCGGTTCCCCAGAACAGGTCGGCCCGCACTTCACCGGTAATTGCACCACCGGTATCCTGCGCGGCCACCGGGCGGGCAATCGGTGCGCCGTCCGGTCGCGTAGTCGATAGCCATAACAGGCTGCCCAGGGGAATCACCTTGCGATCCACCGCAACGCTATAACCCGCGGTCAGCGGCACGTTCAGCGAACCACGCGGGCCTTCGTTGCTGTCGGGGCGAGCGCTGAAGAACACGTAGCTGGGATTGCTTGCCAGCAATTCAGGAATACGTTGCGGATGTGCCTTGGCCCAGGCCGCGATGGCGCCCATGGTCACGTCTTCTTTTTTCAGCTCGCCTTGCTCCACCAGCCAGCGGCCAATGGGGCGGTATGGGTAGCCGTTCTGGTCGCCGTAACCGACGCGCAATTGGCGGCCATCGGCCAGTTGGATGCGGCCCGAACCCTGAATCTGCAGGAATTGCAGGTCCATCGGATTGGTCAGCCAGGCGATGGGCTTGGCGGTTGAGCCTTGCTGGTTGATGGCGCTGGCGTCGTCATAGGGTTTGAGTACCCGACCTTCCAGGCGGCCGCGCAGGCGTTTGCCCTTGAGCTCCGGGTAGATGCTTTCCAGGTTGACGATGATCAGGTCATCCGGTACGCCGAACACCGGCACATGGGCGGTGGCGGTTTCGGTCAGGCTGCCGGGGTAAACCGGTTCGTAGTAGCCGGTGATCAGGCCGTTGGGGCTGTTGTCGGCCGAACGCAGGCCGTAGACATCAAGGTTGGCCTTGAGGAAGTCGCGAATCGCTACTGCCGTCGACGGCACAGTGGCCGATGCCGCGCACGTCGTGCCCCACACCGGGTCAGCCTTGAGTCGTTGACAGGCACTGCGCCAGGATTCAAAGCCGGCTTGCAGGTCAGTGTCCGACACGGCCGGCAGGTTTTCCCAGGTCGCGCCGACGTAGGTGGCGATGGCGTGGGGTTTGGCTTTCTCGTCCTTGCCGGTGTCGCAACCGGCCAGCAACGCGATCATTGGCAGGGCCCACGCCAAGCGGCGGCACCAGGGTTTAAAGCGGGTATTCATACACAAAATTCCTGAAGCGATTGCCCGCGCGGGTAGGCGCTCGAACAACCCTTATTATTAATAGGGGTATTGGTCTTTACGGGCGGGGCGAGGATACTGGCCGCCGTTTCCCGTGACCTTGAGCCATCATGACTTTTAAAAGACTGACCATTGTATTGCTGGCCTGCCTGACACTGTCCGCCTGCGGCGGGGTTGATCCGAATTCGCCCCTTGGCCAGCGCAAGGCCATTTTCAAGCAGATGCTCAAGACCGGCGAAGACCTGGGCGGCATGCTGCGCGGGCGCATTCCGTTCGACGGCGCCAAATTTGCCGAAGGCGCGGTCAAGCTTGATGCGTTGTCCCATGAACCGTGGAAACATTTCCCGAGCGTGCGTGAGGAAGACCACACCAGCGCCAAGGACGACGTGTGGCAGCAACAGGCACGCTTCCAGGAGATGGCCCGCAACCTTGAAGCGGCCACCGGTGAATTGGTGATCGCCAGCCAGGTCCAGCCCTACAAGGCCAGCAACCTGGGGCCGGCCGTGCAGAAAGTCGAAGATGCCTGCACCGCGTGCCATAAACAGTTTCGCGATCATTGAGGCGTCTTACTTGTCCAGTTCGTCCAGGGCTTCCTGCAGGTCCTTGCGTGACTGGGCCAGCTTGTCCTTGCGCTTGTTGATCTTGTCGGAATCACCTTTTTTCATCGCCTTGTCGAGGTCGGCCTGACGGCGGCTGACCTCGTGCTTGGCGTCGAGCACCTTGTTTTCGCGCTCCTTTTTCAAGGAGGCGTCGGTGCAATTGGCAGTGACTTCACTCAAGGCTTTTTCCAGGCCGGCTTGCTGCTCGCTGTTGCCGTGGGCCTTGGCTTGTTCGATCTGGGTGCTGATGGCCTGGCGCTTGGCGGCGCAGCCGGTGAGTTGCGGGGCTTCGTCGGCCGCCAGTAGTGGTGTGGCCATAAAGGTTGCGACGGTCAACAGGGCAAAAGGTGCGAGAAACTTCATAAAGACTCCAAGGCAAACAAGGTCGCAATCAGGTGGGCAGGATGAATTCTGCCGGCACCGGTTAATGCTGTGGGGCAGAGGTCAAAAACCATCTATCCCGGCAGCCCGTAATGTTTCACCCAAGGCCAGCACCTGCGGGTCGCGAAAAAAAGCGCTCAGTTGCGCCGCGCGGCCCGGGCCTATGCCGTCTTCGGCCAGCCAGGCTTGAGTGTCTTTGGCGGCCAGGGTTTGCCAGCCGCCTTGTAGATTGTTGCGGGCCGTGGGCGGTACTCCCAGGGCCATCAGCCATTGCGCGAACGGTCGCTGCCGGGCGCTGCGCAAGCTGTCGAGTAAACGTGCGCTGCTGCGTTCACCTAAGCCATCAATGTTAGCAAGCTCTGCCTCATCCAGGGTTAACCAATCGAGCAGCCCGCCGATTAGACCGGCCTGAATCAAAGTGTTCCAGGTTTCACGGCCGATATGTGGCAGGGCCAGCCCCTGGGCGCCGCTCAGCCAGGTCAGGCGCGCGAGCAATTGTTCCTCACAGCCTGGGGCCAGTTTCCAGCAACTCAGCGGATGAAAGTTGTTGGCCTGGGGGATCTGCAATTCGACCCGTGGCTGGCTGCGCAGCACGACGTGGTCAAGACGCGGAATGACCTGGCCGGCAAGGCTGATGGACACCTGGTCGCCCGGGCGAATATCCAGTTCCCGCCAGCGTTTCAGGGAGCCAACACTGACCCTGCTGATTTTCCGGTCATCCAGCAGTACCGGCTCCAACTCCAGGATGGAGGTAATGCGCCCGGTGCGACCAATCTTGAAATGTACCTTGCGCACATGGGCCAGCGCCTTGACGACCGGGTATTTCCAGGCAACCGCCCAATAGGGCGAACTGACCCGCCAGCGCTCGGCCGGCGCCCGCTGGCTTTGATGCAACACCACGCCGTCGCTGGCAAAGGGCAGTGGGTGGCTTTGCCAGTAGCTGCGCCAGTGCGCCGCTTCGGTAAAGTCCTTGATCGGGTGGCTGTAGCGCCTACTGTCGGTGAAGCCCCATTGCGCAAGCTGGCTCAGTCGTTTGGGAAAATCCTCGGGACCGTGGGGCCAGGCCCATACAAACAGGCCGATTCCGGCGGCTTCGGCTTCGCTCAACTGACGGCGGTTCATCAGCCCAGCCACTTTGCTGCGGGCGCCGAGGCCACCTTTGGCGGCCTGAACGTGGTCATTCAGTCGCCAATAGAGTTCGCCTTGCAACAACAGGTCTACGGGTTCGGGCAGTTGCTGGACGATCCCGGGAATCCTGCGGGCGGAGGCTGACCAATCCTGCCCCAGCCGGCCATCGCCACGACTGATGACCCGGCTCAGTCGGCCTTTGCGGTAAACCAGGGTGACGGCGACGCCATCGACCTTGGGCTGAATCCACACGTCCTGGCGAGAGCTCAGCCAGGTTTGAACGGCATTGTCGTCCAGCAGTTTTTCCAGGCCGGTGTGTGGCGTCGGGTGAGCGATGGTGCCTCGCGCGCTGGCCAGCGGATTGTCCTTGGCCGGCGCGGAGGGGGCGAAACAACTGCGCCATTGGGCAAGGCGCTGGCGGGCCTGGTCATAGAGTTCATCGCTGATCAATGACTGGCCGAGTCGGTGATAGCTGTCATCCCAGAGGTGGACTTGCTGCGCCAGGGTGGCGATCTGAGCCTGGGCGTGATCGGCCTCCCAGTCGGGACATTCCTGCGCCCACGCAATAAGCGACGAGACGCTGAGTAAAAAGAAGAACAGTAAGCGCATAGGCAACGTCATCATGAGCATCCTTGCTCTGAAAGGGCGCCCAGCCTAAGTCATCCCTGCGGGCATAAAAAAGCCCCGCAACCGCGAGGCTTTTTACCCGATGTTTCGGTTTACTTGAACAGACCACCCAGGGCTTTCACGGTGTCGTTGCTGTCCGCCTTGGCCTGCTGCTTTTGTTGGCTGGCATCGAGCTTGGCCTGGGATTCGCCGACTTTTTTGCAACCTTTGTTTACTTGATCCAGGGCGGCCTGCATGGCCTTCACTTTCAATTCTTCGCC
Source organism: Pseudomonas sp. TH34 (assembly GCF_016650865.1). NCBI lineage: Bacteria > Pseudomonadati > Pseudomonadota > Gammaproteobacteria > Pseudomonadales > Pseudomonadaceae > Pseudomonas > Pseudomonas sp. TH34. The sequence continues at coordinate 212,665 of NZ_JAEKFB010000029.1, read as the reverse complement.
ATTGGCTTTGGCTGCGTCGACCTTGGCTTGCAGGTCTTTGCCCTGTTTTTCGCAATCGCCGGAAGACACGCCCAACTGGGAAGTCAGGCCGCTGAGTGCGCTCAAGTCGGCGTGCGCCGGCAGGGCAAACAGGCTGAGCAGAAGGGCGGCAGGGGCGAGTGTGGAAATGCGCATGGAAAACCTCAATGTACGATTGCCTGCGCGCTTATCGACCCCGGGCAGGCGCAGTGCAATATCCAATAAGAGGTGAAGGCCCGGGAGGGCGCGGATTCTAGTGGGCCATCATTTAGCCTGCAAGCATTGGATCCAAAAAAGTGAGCATTGCCCGCAACTCATCCGGCAATAAAAAGCCCCGCCGGGATAACCCGGCAGGGCTTTGTGTACACCGTAAGGCGATTACAGGCCGGCGGCGGTCCGCAGGTCGTTGGCGCGGTCGGTCTTTTCCCAGGTGAACGTGGTGAAGGTGTCGTTGCCAACAGTCTTCTGCTCTGGGGTGCGACCGAAGTGGCCGTAGGCCGCGGTGTCCTGGTACATCGGGTGCAGCAGGTCGAGCATGGTGGTGATTGCGTAAGGGCGCAGGTCGAAGATTTCACGCACCAGCTTGACGATCTTGTCGTCGCTGATCTTGCCGGTACCGAAGGTGTTCAGCGAGATCGACGTAGGCTGAGCCACACCGATGGCGTAGGACACCTGGATCTCGCAACGCTCGGCCAGGCCGGCAGCCACGATGTTCTTGGCTACATAACGACCGGCGTAGGCGGCGGAACGGTCAACCTTGGATGGATCCTTGCCGGAGAACGCACCGCCGCCGTGACGGGCCATGCCGCCGTAGCTGTCGACGATGATCTTGCGACCGGTCAGGCCGCAGTCGCCCACCGGGCCACCGATGATGAACTGGCCGGTGGGGTTGATGTGGAACTGGGTGTCCTTGGTCAGCAGTTCGGCAGGCAGTACGTGCTTGACGATCAGCTCCATGACGCCTTCGCGCAGGTCGCTGTAGGACACGTCCGGGTTGTGCTGGGTCGACAGCACGACGGCGTCGATGGCGACGACTTTGCCGCCTTCATAACGGCAGGTCACCTGGGACTTGGCGTCCGGGCGCAGCCATGGCAACGCACCCGATTTACGGGCTTCGGCCTGGCGCTTCACCAACTGGTGGGAGAAGGTGATCGGTGCTGGCATCAGCACGTCGGTTTCGTTGCTGGCGTAGCCGAACATCAGGCCCTGGTCGCCGGCGCCCTGATCTTCAGGCTTGGCACGGTCGACACCCTGGTTGATGTCCGGGGACTGCTTGCCGATGATGTTCATCACGCCGCAGGTCGCGCCGTCGAAGCCGACGTCGGAGCTGTTGTAGCCAATGTCGATGATCACGTCACGAACGATCTGCTCCAGGTCTACCCAGGCAGAGGTGGTGACTTCGCCGGCGATGATCGCCACGCCCGTTTTCACCAGAGTCTCGCACGCCACTCGGGCGAACTTGTCTTCAGCAATGATGGCGTCCAGCACCGCGTCAGAGATCTGGTCGGCGATTTTGTCCGGATGCCCTTCAGACACGGACTCGGAGGTGAAAAGGGAGTATTCGCTCATCTCGATGTTTTCCTGATATTTACCGATGGTGAGTGTCGCCAGCCGGCCGCTGAAAATGGCGGACCTGAATCTGGAAACCATTACGTAAACCTACATAGAGGCTTTCCCCGGGAACGAGTCCCACAGCGGTGGCCCAACGGGCCAGATCGTCCTGTTCAAAACCCAGCCAGAGATCACCGCAGGCCTCCCTGGCCCAGCTCTGGTTGTGGCTGCATAAATCCGTGACCAACAGGCTGCCGCCTGGTTGCAGCAAATTCGCCATCTGCTTGAGGGCTTCTGCTGGGGCTGCGAAATGGTGCAGGACCATGTTCAGCACCACGCAATCGGCCCGCAGGCTGGTGTCATTCAGGGCGTCCGCCAACTGCAGGTGGACGTTGCCCAGTGCCTCGCGTTCACACAGTTGGCGGGCCAGCTCCAGCATCGCCGGGCTGTTGTCCAGCGCCGTGACCTGATGAAAGCGCCGCGCCAGCTCCGGCAGAAAACCGCCGTCACCGGGACCCACTTCAACCGCCGTGGCTTCATTACTGAAGCTCAGCTTGTCCAAAAGTGCCAGCACGCTTTCGCGGTATTGCGCCAGGCCGGCGATCAGATCCTGCTGGGCGCGAAACTTCTCGGCTACCCGTGAGAAAAAGTCCTGGCTGGCTGCAGCGCGTTGTCCGTGCACCTGGCTGATGCGCGACTGGACCTCGGCCGGCAGGGCCAGGCTGTCTATTTCTTCCAGCAGCGCAGCGTGCAGCTTGCCGCCCAACTGTTCGGTATGGGGCAGGGCGCGACGGTAAAAAATCGCATTGCCTTCACGGCGGGTTGCCACCAGGTCGGCCTGGGCCAGTACCTTCAAGTGATGGCTCATGCCGGACTGGCCGATGGCGAAGATCTGCGCCAGCTCCAACACTCCGAACGAATCGTTGGTCAGCGCGCGCAGTACATTCAGGCGCAACGGATCACCGCCGGCCTTGCACAGGGCTGCCAGCTCGTCGCTGTCGTCGGGGCGAATGGAAGATGCGCTCAGGTTCATAAGGCCAGCAGTCTAGTGAGGGTGGGAAAACCCCGCAAGGGCAATATCAAAAAGTTTTGATATTGGTCGATAATCGGTGGTTATAAGCAGCCGCTATAACCCATAGACGAAGCGGTAAACCGTTTCTCCAGCCAATCCGCAGGAAAAACACCCTCAAGTGACTATCTGTCATTGCCCCGAGGGCCGTGGCTGAGGGAAAATGCCGATCCTTTTTTCCGTTTCTTTTATTCAACTCCAGGAGATCAGCGATGCCCAGCCGTCGTGAGCGTGCCAACGCCATTCGTGCCCTCAGCATGGATGCCGTGCAAAAAGCCAACAGCGGCCATCCCGGTGCCCCGATGGGCATGGCGGATATCGCCGAGGTACTTTGGCGTGACTACCTGAAACACAATCCAAGCAACCCGTCGTTCGCCGACCGTGACCGGTTCATCCTGTCCAATGGCCACGGCTCGATGCTGATCTACTCGTTGCTGCACCTGACCGGCTACGACGTCACCATCGACGACCTGAAAAACTTCCGCCAGATCCACAGCCGCACCCCGGGCCACCCGGAATACGGCTACACCCCGGGTGTCGAGACCACCACTGGTCCACTGGGCCAGGGCCTGGCCAACGCCGTGGGTTTTGCCCTGGCTGAAAAAGTGTTGGGTGCGCAGTTCAACCGCCCGAACCACAATATTGTCGACCACCACACCTACGTGTTCCTGGGTGATGGCTGCATGATGGAAGGCATTTCCCACGAAGTCGCTTCCCTGGCCGGTACCCTGGGCCTGGGCAAGCTGATTGCCTTCTACGACGACAACGGCATCTCCATCGACGGCGAAGTCGAAGGCTGGTTCACCGACGACACGCCAAAGCGTTTCGAAGCCTACAACTGGCAGGTGATCCGCAACGTCGACGGCCACGATCCTGAAGAGATCAAGACCGCCATCGACACCGCCCGCAAGAGCGAGCAGCCGACCCTGATCTGCTGCAAGACCACCATCGGCTTCGGTTCGCCGAACAAGCAAGGTAAAGAAGACTGCCACGGCGCCCCACTGGGCGACGCGGAAATCGCCCTGACCCGCGCTGCGCTGAAGTGGAACCACGGCCCGTTCGAAATCCCGGCTGACATCTACGCCGAGTGGGACGCCAAGGAAGCCGGCCTGGCTGTCGAAGCCGAGTGGGACCAGCGTTTCGCGGCCTACTCCGCCGAATTCCCTGAGTTGGCCAACGAACTGGTTCGCCGCCTGGCCGGCGACCTGCCTGCCGACTTCTCGGAAAAAGCCTCGGCCTACATCGCCGAAGTGGCCGCCAAGGGCGAAACCATCGCCAGCCGTAAAGCCAGCCAGAACACCCTGAACGCATTCGGCCCGTTGCTGCCTGAGTTCCTCGGCGGTTCGGCTGACCTGGCCGGTTCCAACCTGACCCTGTGGAAAGGTTGCAAAGGTGTCTCGGCAGAAGACGCCAGCGGCAACTACATGTACTACGGCGTGCGTGAGTTCGGCATGAGCGCCATCATGAACGGCGTCGCCTTGCACGGCGGCCTGGTGCCTTACGGCGCGACTTTCCTGATGTTCATGGAATACGCGCGCAACGCCGTACGCATGGCGTCGTTGATGAAGAAGCGTGTGATCTTCGTCTACACCCACGACTCCATCGGCCTGGGCGAAGACGGCCCGACGCACCAGCCGGTCGAGCAACTGACCAGCCTGCGCACCACGCCGAACCTGGACACCTGGCGCCCATCGGACGCGGTCGAATCGGCTGTGGCCTGGAAGCACGCGATCGAGCGTAAAGACGGCCCTTCGGCGCTGATCTTCTCCCGTCAGAACCTGCAGCATCAAACCCGCGACGCGGCGCAGATCGAAGGCATCAGCCGTGGTGGCTATGTGCTGAAAGACTGCATCGGCGAGCCGGAGCTGATCCTGATCTCCACCGGTTCCGAAGTGGGCCTGGCGGTTCAGGCGTACGACAAGCTGACCGCTGCCGGTCGCAATGTGCGTGTGGTTTCCATGCCGTGCACCAGCGTCTTCGAAGCCCAGGATGCCGACTACAAGCAATCGGTGTTGCCGTTGCAGGTCAGCGCACGTATCGCCATCGAAGCGGCTCACGCCGACTACTGGTACAAGTACGTGGGCCTGGAAGGCCGCGTGATCGGCATGACCACCTACGGTGAGTCGGCGCCGGCGCCAGCGTTGTTTGAAGAGTTCGGCTTCACCCTGGAAAACATCCTGGGTCAGGCTGAAGAGCTGCTGGAAGACTAAGTAAGTCTGCGTTGTCTGTGCTGTTGCTATCGCGGGCAAGCCCGCTCCCACATTTGATCTCGGTCTAATGTGGGAGCGGGCTTGCCCGCGATGGCGATGGAACATTCAACACTGAACGAACATTAATCGAGAACCCCATGCCTCAACCGCGTCCCTACAAAGTTGCACTCAACGGCTACGGCCGGATTGGTCGTTGCGTCTTGCGTGCTCTGTTTGAGCGAGGGGCGGCGGCCGGGTTTGAAATTGTTGCGATCAACGATCTGGCTGACATGGCCAGCATCGAATACCTGACACGCTTTGACTCCACCCACGGCCGATTCCCCGGCGAAGTGCGGGTCGAGGACGATTGTCTGCATATTAATGGCAACTGCGTGAAGGTCCTGCGCAGTGCCACCCCCGAGGGCATCGACTGGGCGGCGTTGGGCGTCGACCTGGTACTGGAATGCTCCGGTGCCTACCACACCCGTGCCGATGGCCAGCGGTTTCTCGACGCCGGCGCACCGCGGGTCCTGTTCTCCCAGCCGATGGCCAGCGAGGCGGATGTCGACGCCACCATCGTGTATGGCGTGAACCAGGATTGCCTGACCGGCGCTGAATTGCTGGTGTCCAACGCCTCCTGCACCACCAACTGCGGCGTGCCGCTGTTGCGCCTGCTGGACCAGGCGATCGGCCTGGAATACGTGTCGATCACCACCATTCACTCGGCGATGAACGATCAGCCGGTGATCGATGCCTACCACCATGAAGACCTGCGCCGCACGCGTTCGGCGTTTCAGTCAGTGATTCCGGTGTCCACCGGGCTGGCGCGTGGTATCGAGCGACTGTTGCCGGAACTTGCCGGGCGAATCCAGGCCAAAGCCGTACGGGTACCGACGGTGAACGTGTCCTGCCTGGACATCACCATGCAAACCGTCAGCGACACCGACGCCGGCGAGGTCAACCGGATCCTGCGCGACGCCGCCACCAGCGGCCCGCTCAAAGGCCTGTTGGCCTACACCGAGTTGCCTCACGCCAGCTGTGATTTCAACCATGACCCGCATTCGGCCATCGTCGATGCCAGCCAGACCCGCGTTTCCGGCCCACGGCTGGTGAACATCCTGGCGTGGTTCGACAACGAATGGGGTTTTGCCAACCGAATGCTGGACGTTGCAGAACATTATCTGCAAACAGCCTCTCCACAACTTTAGCTCTCAGGAATTGCCACCCATGACCGTGTTGAAGATGACCGACCTCGATCTGCAAGGTAAGCGCGTACTGATCCGCGAAGACCTCAACGTCCCAGTCAAGGACGGTGTTGTCACCAGCGATGCGCGAATCCTGGCTTCGCTGCCGACCATCAAGCTGGCCCTGGAAAAAGGCGCGGCCGTGATGGTCTGCTCCCACCTGGGTCGTCCGACCGAAGGTGAGTTCTCGGCAGAAAACAGCCTCAAGCCTGTAGCCGATTACCTGAGCAAGGCCCTGGGCCGCGACGTGCCGCTGGTCGCCGACTACCTGAACGGTGTAGACGTGAAGGCTGGCGACATCGTGCTGTTCGAAAACGTGCGCTTCAACAAGGGCGAGAAAAAGAACAGCGACGAACTGGCCCAGCAATACGCCGCCCTGTGCGACGTGTTCGTGATGGATGCCTTTGGTACCGCGCACCGTGCCGAGGGTTCGACCCATGGCGTGGCCAAGTTTGCCAAAGTTGCTGCCGCTGGCCCGTTGCTGGCGGCAGAGCTGGACGCACTGGGCAAGGCGCTGGGTGCTCCGGCCCAACCGATGGCCGCCATCGTCGCCGGCTCCAAGGTCTCCACCAAGCTCGACGTACTGAACAGCCTGAGCCAGATCTGCAACCAGCTGATCGTCGGCGGCGGCATTGCCAACACCTTCCTTGCCGCTGCCGGTCACCCGGTGGGCAAATCGCTGTACGAGCCGGACCTGCTGGACACCGCCCGCGCCATCGCGGCCAAGGTCAGCGTACCGCTGCCGGTGGACGTAGTCGTGGCCAAGGAATTCGCTGAAAGCGCCGAAGCCACCGTCAAGCTGATCGCTGATGTGGCCGCCGACGACATGATCCTGGACATCGGCCCGCAAACTGCAGCCAACTTCGCTGAACTGCTGAAGTCGTCCAAGACCATCCTGTGGAACGGTCCGGTCGGCGTGTTCGAGTTCGACCAGTTCGGCAACGGCACCAAAGTGCTGGCCCACGCCATCGCTGAAAGCTCGGCCTTCTCCATCGCCGGCGGTGGCGACACCCTGGCAGCCATCGATAAATATGGCGTTGCTGACCAGATCTCCTACATTTCTACCGGTGGTGGTGCGTTCCTCGAATTCGTCGAAGGCAAGGTACTGCCGGCTGTCGAAGTGCTGGAAAGCCGAGCGAAGGGCTGAAGCACTTGCTGAGGAAAAGGAGCATTCCGATGATCAGGTCGTTAGCACTGGTGATTGCAGCGGGCCTGTTGGCCGGCTGCGGCAGCACGCCGAAAGCGCCCCCCGAGTCTGAAAAGGCCGGGGCGGCGCGGCAGAAGAGTTGCTACCAGGCTGACTGGCAGGCCGAAACCATGCCGGTGATCAACAAGCGCATCGGGCCGGACGGGTTGGAGAAATACGACTCTGCGCCCAACGGTCAGGAACAGGGTTGCCCTTGACGGGTCTGATTCACTAACCGACAGCAGCGGTGGCCGCAGGTCGCCGCTTGAGGATTGGCAATGAAAGGCGTTTTCGCCCTGGCAGCACTGGCGTTATTGGCCGGATGCACCAACCTGAACATGTTCGACAAGAAGGCAGAGCCTGCAGACAAGTGGACCACCTGGACGTGTGACAGCCAGGCGCAAGTCAACTGGCGCTTTGCCGACCAGGCCCGCACCCAGGTGGATGTACGCCTCGGCGGCTCAGACCAGGTGTATCGCCTCAAGCAGGAAGTGGCGGCTTCGGGCGTGCTGTACAGCGATGGCCAGTTGGCGTTTCACACAAAGGGTGAGGAAGGCCTGGTTTACTGGGTTGCCACCGACGATTTGATCGGGCGCGGCTGTAAAGCGCAGTAACCCCGACAGCAATAACGATTCAGCAGGCCAGGCATTGAAAGCCTGACCTTCAATAACTTGAATAGCAGCCGCCGCTACGGCAGGCTTGCACGATTAACGACCCTCGACCGGGAGAGAGACTCACAATGGCACTTATCAGCATGCGCCAGATGTTGGACCACGCAGCCGAATTCGGCTATGGCGTTCCAGCCTTCAACGTCAACAACCTTGAGCAGATGCGCGCCATCATGGAAGCCGCTGACAAGACTGACTCTCCAGTGATCGTCCAGGCTTCGGCCGGCGCACGCAAATACGCCGGCGCTCCGTTCCTGCGTCACCTGATCCTCGCCGCGATCGAAGAATTCCCGCACATCCCGGTGTGCATGCACCAGGACCACGGCACCAGCCCTGACGTGTGCCAGCGCTCCATCCAACTGGGTTTCAGCTCGGTGATGATGGACGGTTCCCTGGGTGAAGACGGCAAGACCCCGACCGACTACGAATACAACGTACGCGTCACCCAACAAACCGTTGCCATGGCTCACGCCTGCGGCGTTTCGGTTGAAGGCGAGCTGGGCTGCCTGGGTTCCCTGGAAACCGGCATGGCCGGTGAAGAAGACGGCATCGGCGCCGAAGGCGTACTGGATCACAGCCAAATGCTGACCGATCCGGAAGAAGCCGCTGACTTCGTGAAAAAGACCCAAGTTGACGCCCTGGCCATCGCCATCGGCACCAGCCACGGCGCCTACAAATTCACCAAGCCACCTACCGGCGACGTGTTGGCCATCGACCGCATCAAGGAAATCCACAAACGCATCCCGAACACCCACTTGGTGATGCACGGTTCTTCCTCGGTACCGCAAGAGTGGCTGGCGATCATCAACCAGTACGGCGGCGACATCAAAGAAACCTACGGCGTGCCAGTTGAAGAAATCGTCGAAGGCATCAAGTACGGCGTGCGCAAGGTCAACATCGACACCGACCTGCGCCTGGCCTCCACCGGTGCGATGCGTCGCCTGATGGCCACCAACCCGAGCGAATTTGACCCACGTAAATTCTTCGGCGCTACCGTGACCGCCATGCGTGACGTATGTATCGCACGTTACGAAGCCTTCGGTACTGCGGGCAACGCTTCGAAGATCAAGCCGATCTCCCTGGAAGCGATGTACCAGCGTTACCTGAAAGGTGAGTTGAACGCCAAGGTCAACTAAGCCTTACGCGTTAATGAAAAAGCCCGCAGCGATGCGGGCTTTTTTGTGGCTGAGAGCCCATCAACCGGTCAGGGTAAAGCGCACCCACCTTGGAAGATCACTCGTGATCAATATCCAGCTTGGCAAACGTCACCCGGGCGCCTTCCTTGCTGTTGCCGCTGTTGTCCTGCACGTAGGCACCGGCCTTGAAGTACAGCGGTTGTTTGCCCCACGCAGCGCCGATTCGTTCGTTCCATTGGCCATTGGCGGCGTCGACGCTCAACAATCCGGCCTTGTTCAGGTGGATAACGTAGGTGAAGTCACGGTCCAGCGGTACGTTCTCGGCGACGATGATCACTCGTCCTTCTGACTCGTCGGGGCGCATGCGCACTTTGGCAACGATGTTGCCGGTTTGGGTTTTTTCCTTGTACTGGTACTCGACCTTGATCAGCGGTTTCTGGCTGTCATAGGCGTGAATTTGACCGATTACGATCTTGCCGGAAGACGGCACCTGGTTGACCGCCAACGTAGCACGCAGGTAGTTGTCGGCGTCGCTGTACAGCCAGTTGCGCAAGCGGCCGTCGGCGTAGGTTTCCCGCAGTTCGCTGCGAGGGTAAACGGCGTTTTCGGTACGCGTGCCGGTGACCGGCGTCCAGAATTGCACGCTGCTGCCTTCGGCCTGGAAGTATTGGTCCTTGAACCCGCTGAGCAGTTTCGGGGTGTCGATGGTCGAGGGCGGGGAGCCGACGGGGATGCTCAGGTTCCAGGTGGACAGGTCAATCATTGAATACGCCTTTAACGGGGAGAGAAGGCCTAGGCTCGGGAGCCGGCACTTTCTTTATAGGTGGCTCGAAATGGATTGTTAATGATTTTGTGGCGGTTTGTTGGCGTCAGCTAAATGTCAAAAAGCCATGTTTCCCGTAAACCGTGGGCTGTAGACACTGACCGTTAGTCGGTTGCCTGGACTTTGGCGCAATGATGGCACCGCCGTGGCTTCTGCTTTATGGGATCCAGGGATAGAGTGAGCCCTTATTGTTTATCCGGTTTTGTCGCAAAAATGACCGGAGTGACGCCGACGAAAGAGAAGCAGCAATGGAATGCGCTCCAATCAAGCCTCGCGATGGTTGTTCAGTGCTTTTGGTGGTCGATGACTATCCCGAGAACCTGATCAGCATGCGTGCACTATTGCAGCGTGAAGACTGGCATGTAGTGACGGCGGCGTCCGGGATTGAAGCCCTGGGGTTACTGCTGGAACATGACGTCGACCTGGTGTTGCTGGATGTGATGATGCCCGGCATGGACGGTTTTGAAGTCGCCCGGCTGATGCGCGGCAGCCAGCGCACGCAAATGACCCCGATCATCTTTCTCAGCGCCCACGCCCAATCGCCGGCGGCGGTGCTGGAAGGGTATGCCAGCGGCGCGATCGACTACCTGCTCAAACCCTTCGACCCCAATATCCTCAAGCCCAAGGTCCAGGCCCTGCTGGAGCACCAGCGTAATCGCCGGGCCTTGCAGCGCCTGAGTCATGACCTGGAGTCAGCCCGGGCCTTCAATGCCTCGGTGCTCGACAACGCCGCCGAAGGCATCCTGGTGGTGGGCGAGGACGGCGTGATCAGCTACGCCAACCCGGCGATTTCGCGGCTGCTGAATGCGCCGGTCGCCGAGTTGCAGGGCGCCGAGTTCCTCGCTTTTTTGCAAAAACCCCACGTGCCTGGCTGGCCTGACTCGGCCTTGTACGAAGGCTACAAGCGCGGCGAAACCTGGCGCCTGCACGACGCGATCTTGCGTACCGCGCCTGGCCAGCAACTGCCGGTGGCGATGTCGTGCGCGCCGCTGCCGGCCGAGCAGAAAGCCATGGTGGTCACGGTGCTGGACATGTCCGAGGTGCGCCATCTGCATCAGCAGCTGGAGTTCCAGGCGGTTACCGACCCGCTGACCGGCTTGCTCAACCGGCGCGGGTTTCACCAGGCGGTGGAGAATGTGCTGTTGCGCAGTGAGCGCAGCGAACAGTCGCTGGTGCTGCTGTACCTGGACCTCGACGGGTTCAAGCGGGTCAATGATTCCCTGGGGCACGACGCCGGTGACCGGGTGCTGCGCTGGGTCTCGGAGCAATTGAAGGCGTGCCTGCGCTCCTACGACATTCTTGGCCGCATGGGCGGGGATGAATTCACCGCGCTGCTGGAGCTGGAATTCCCGGAGCAGGCGGCCAAGATTGCGGAAAAATTGATCGAACGGGTGTCGATCTGTCAGCAGGTCGACGGTCTGGATGTGATGTTGGGCGTCAGTATCGGCATCGCCACCTTTCCGGACTGCGGCTCGGACCTCAGCGGCCTGCTGCGGGCTGCGGACGTCGCCATGTACGAGGCCAAGCGCGCCGGGCGTCAGCAATATCGCTATTACGACCAGGAAATGAACGGCAGGGCTCGCTCGCGGTTGATGCTCGAAGACAGCGTGCGCAACGCCATCGACAGCAAGGATTTCACTCTGGTGTACCAGCCGCAGGTCTCGCTGCACGACGGTCACTTGCGGGGTGTCGAGGCGCTATTGCGCTGGCAGCATCCGAGTGTCGGCGATGTGCCGCCGGGGCTGTTTCTGCCGCTGCTGGAAGAAGCGCGGCTGATCAGCCAATTGAGCTCGTGGATCTATCAGCAGGTGGCCGCCCAGCGGCAAGAATGGAAAGCAGTGTTCAGCGACGGGCTGGTGCTGAGCGTGAGCTTGAGCAGCAGCCAGTTCAACATGCCGAACCTGGCCAGCCAGCTGCAGCAGGTGCTTGAACGACATGGGCTGCAGGGCCGGCAGCTTGAGGTGGAGATCAGCGAAGAAAGCCTGATGCACAACCTGGACGAGTCCACCAAGCAGCTCAAGCTGTTGCGCCGGGCAGGGGTGCGGATCGCCCTCGATGACTTCGGCGCGGGCAACTGCTCCCTGGCGCACCTGCGGGACCTTGAGTTCGACACCCTCAAGCTCGACCCGAAGCTGGTGGCCCGCCTGCCAGGCTCTTCCCGGGACGCGGCAATGGCGCGGAGCATCATCGAACTGTGCCGGCACTTCGACCTGCTGGTGATTGCCGAGGGCGTCGAGACCCAGGAGCAAGCGGAGTGGCTAAAGGCCAATGGTTGCCAGTTCATCCAGGGGCCGCAGATAGCGCCACCGTTGATGGCCGATGAAATTGCCGACTGGCACCTGCGCGCAGCACTGCGCTGAATTCGCTACACTGGCGTCCATTCAAATACCCGTTGTTGAATCCATGACCGCGCTGAAATACCTCCAGGCCTACCCCGCAGCATTGCAGGAGCAAGTGCGCCAGTTGATTGCCAAGGACCAACTCGGCGACTACCTGACCCAGCGTTACCCCGAGCGTCATGGCGTGCAGAGCGACAAAGCCCTGTACAGCTACGCCCAGGCCCTGAAGCAGGAACACCTGCGCAATGCCCCGGCCATCGACAAAGTGCTGTTCGATAACCGCCTGGACCTGACCCACCGCGCCCTTGGCCTGCACACCACCATTTCCCGGGTGCAGGGTGGCAACCTCAAGTCGAAGAAAGAAATCCGCATCGCCTCGCTGTTCAAGGAAGCCGCGCCGGAGTTTCTGCGCATGATCGTGGTACACGAGCTGGCGCACTTCAAGGAATCGGACCACAACAAGGCGTTCTACAAACTCTGTGAATACATGCTGCCGGGCTACCATCAGGTGGAATTCGACCTGCGGGTTTACCTGACCTGGCGGGACCTGCAGGGCAAGCCCTAACCTTCAAAGGCGATCGAGCATGGATGTGAGCAAGACCAAAAGCAGCTTCTACCGGCGCCTGTATGTGGCGTATCTGATCGACAGCCAGTTGGCCAGCAGCGTCCCGGCATTGACCGACGTGACGGGCATGCCCCGGCGCACCGCTCAGGACACGATTGCGGCGTTGGCGGACCTGGACATTGTGTGTGAGTTTGAGCAGGAAGACGGCGCCCGCAACCATGCCGGGCGCTATCGGATTCACAGTTGGGGCGCGATCGAGCCGCGCTGGATCGAGGCGAATCTGGCCCAGATCAAGCAGGTATTGGGTTACCCCTGAGATAACGGTTGCCTGTTCCGACGCCATCGCGGGCAAGCCCGGCTCCCACAGTTGACTGAGTACTCCTGTGGGAGCCGGGCTTGCCCGCGATGACGTTCTAAGCCCGGCGCATGCCTATATGTGGAATGTCATCCTCAAGGTATTCCTCGCCCGCCACCACAAACCCGTACCGCCCGTAATACCCCTGCAAATGCGCCTGGGCCGACAGATAGATCGGCACGTCGGGCCACTGTTTCTCCGCCTGCCTGAGCGCCTCATCCATCATCTGGTGGCCCAGCCCAGTGCCTCGTGCACTCGGTGCAACGATCACCCGTCCGATCACCACGTCGCCGCCCTGGGATTCAGGATCCAGCAGGCGCAGGTAGGCCTGCAATTGACCGTCGCTCCAGGCCATCAGGTGGTGGGTGTCACCGTCCAGGTCCTGGCCATCGATGTCCTGGTAGACGCATTTCTGCTCGACCACGAAGACCTCCGAGCGCAGGCGCAAAATGGCGTACAGCTGCTCCTTGCCCAGATCACTGTGGTGTTTGCAGACCCATTCGACTGTCATGGTGTTCTCTCGGCTAATTGTCTGGTCAGGATAGTAAGCGCGTGGGAGGCGGGTGTCTAAATTGCGCCGTTTTTGTGAGTGAGATCAATTTGCCATCATTCTGTGCATGCGCCGCTGCCGTCTTTGTGTAATCTGCAGTACAGGCTCATTGATGAGCTACTGTTAAACCCTCGGGTTCAACCCTGAGGTCAGGCCATAGAACGCCCGCCAAGGACTTGAGCATGCCGCGATTTTCTCGTGCCGTTGCTTTGATCGGTTTGTTGTTGCTGGCCCAGACGGCGGCGGCAGAACGCTTGCGCCTGGTGGCGGATGCCTGGCCGCCGTTTACCGATGCCACCCTGATCAATGGCGGGTTGGCCACCGACATCGTCACCACCGCCCTGGCCCGCGCCGGCTACGCCAGTGACTTTGAACAGGTGCCCTGGGCTCGCGCGCTGATGGGGGTAGGCGATGGGCGTTACGACGTACTCATCAACGCCTGGTACGACGACGCGCGAACTCAGTTGGGGCAGTTTTCCGGCGAATACTTGCTCAATCGGGTGCTGTTTCTAAAGCGTCGGGATGACCCCATCGAGTTCCAGAACCTTGAGCAATTGCACGATTATCCCGTCGCAGTGGTGCGTGGGTACGCTTATTCGGCGGCGTTCGACGCCGATGTGCAATTGCAGAAAGTCCCGGTGCATAACTTCGCCATGGCCGTGCGCATGTTGGCGGCACGGCGGGTGCGGCTGACGGTGGAAGATGAGTTCGTCGCCCGCTACTACCTGGCGCGGGAGTCCGCCACGGTGCGCAATGCGGTGGAGTTTTTGCCGGTACCGCTGAGCGAGAACAGCCTGCACATTCTGGTCAGCCTGAAAAATCCCCAGCATGAGCAGATTGTTGCCGGGTTTGATCGGGAGATTGCCAGGATGAAAGTGGATGGCAGTTATGCGCGGTTGATGAAGCAGCATGGGATGTAGTGAGGCTAATGGCCCCTTCGCGAGCAAGCCCGCTCCCACATTCGACCGAGTTCCACCTTTGGGATGCGGTCGAGTGTGGGAGCGGGCTTGCTCGCGAAAGGGGTTCAGGCTTCGCTGGTGTCTTTGATCAGGTGAGCCGCCAACGTGCGCAACGGCCCCAGTTGCCGGCAGATCAACGCCAACTGCGTCTGCACCAACCGCTGTCCTTCATCAATCTCATCCGGCATCTGCTCCAGGTCCACCGCCAAGGCTTCTTCCGCATCACTCTGGATCGCGATCGGCTGTTTGTTGGCCAGGCCCGTGGCGATCTCGTCGATGCTCGCCGCCAGCGTCTTCCCGGCGCCTTCGATCAAGTGCTCGCGCACCTCCGCCGGCAATTGGGTTTCCCGGTGTGCACCCAGCCCCGACAGGTAGCTGAGCAGCGTGTGGGACAGCACCAGAAACCTGAACCCCACATCCGCCTCCTTACGGAAATGCCCCGGCTCCATCAGCATATTCGCCAGGGTGGTGGACAGCGCCGCATCGGCGTTGTGGGCGTTGCGCCGGGCCAGGCGGTAAGCCAGGTCGTCGCTTTTGCCCGCGGCGTACTGCTGCATGATCTGGCGCAGGTAGATGCTGTTGCAGGTCAGGGTGTTGGCCAGCACCTTGTTCAGGCGTCGGCCTTGCCAGTCCGGCAGGAACAGGAACACCGCCAGCCCGGCGATCAGGCTGCCGAGCAAGGTATCGAACAGCCGTGGCAGGAACAGCCCGTAGCCATCGCCCACCTGGTTGAAGCAGAACAGCACCATCAGCGTGATCGCGGCAGTCGCCAGGGTGTAGCGCGTGGTGCGGTTGATAAAGAACACCAGGCCGGCGGCAATGGCGAACATTGACTGGATCAGCGGGTTGGGGAACAGGTCGAACAGCGCCCAGGCGATGGTCAGGCCGATGGCGGTGCCGATGATCCGCTGGCCCAGCTTGCGCCGGGTGGCGCCGTAGTTCGGCTGGCACACGAACAGGGTGGTGAGGATGATCCAGTAGCCCTGGGACGGGTGAATCAAATGCACCATCCAATAGCCGATACTCAGTGCCAGGGGCAGGCGCAGGGCGTGGCGGAACAGCAAGGAGGTTGGTGTCAGCTGCGTGCGCAGGCGGGTCCACATCTCCTTGAGGTTGCGCGGTGCACGGTCCAGCAGGCTACTGTCGGTGGCATCGGCCAGGCTGTCGGGGTTGGCGGCGTCGCCGAGCAGGCGGTCCAGGGTCGACAGGTTGGCGGCCAGGGCACGCAGGGAGCGCAGCAGGCCGCGCCAGGCCGGGTTGCTCTGGATGCGCAGGTGTTCCAGGGAGGCATTCAGGTCGCCCAGGGCTTCGGCAAAGCTGTCGTCATAGACGAAGGGCTGGCGCATCTGGATCGATTCGGCGAGGGTCTGGCAGGCCTTGCCTTGCTGGCGCAGCAGACGCTGGCAGCGGAACAGCACGTCGCTGTGGAAGAAGGCCTCGGCGAGTGCGTTGTAAGGGTAGTGCGAGGAACTGGCGCGTTCGTGGATGTCCTGGGCCAGGAAATACAGCTTGAGGTAGCGGCTGACCTTGGAGCCCGGGCGGCCATTGCCGACCCGGTGCAGGATGATCTCTTTGGCGGCATTCAGCGCCGCCACCACCCGGCCGTTTTGCTGCGCCAGTTCCAGGCGCCGCGCTTCCACATCCAGCTGGCGGATCGGTTCGAACAATGAGGACTTGAGCTTGAGGTAGCGCCCCAGCTCACGAAACAACCGCGCCAGGCTCTGTTGCACTGGCTGGTTGGAAAACAGCACCTGCCACAGCACCGACAGCGCGCCATACCACGCGGCACCGGCCACCAGCAGCAAAGGTTCATGCCAGAAGTCCGTGACCGCACCACCGCGCTGGTCCACGCCGATCATGGTGTAGACCGAGAGAATCAGGGTGGCCGAGGCGATCGCCCCATAACGCTCCCCCAGCGCACCGAGCATGGTCAGACCGAAGCTGGACAGAGCCAGGAAGATCGCGAAGATCCAGGGATAGGGGAAGAGCAGTTCGACGGACAGTGCCGCGGTGCTGAAGCACACCAGTGTCACGGCCAAGGCGTTAAGCCGGCCCTGCCAGTTGTCATCGGTCTCGGCCAGGGCGCTGGCGATAATCCCCAGGAACAGCGGGATCAGCAGCGCCATTTCATTCTGGTACCAGCACAGCGCCATGCTGCCGGTCAGGGCGATGAATACCCGTACGCTGTAACTGAACTTATCCAGTGCCCAAAGGCGCCGCATGGACTGCTTGAAGGAGGTCGATGACATGAAGTCTGGGGTCTTCCGGGACGATGCCGCTAAATTGAGCCAGTAATGACGCCACGGCAAGCGTGGCGATCACATCCAACAGCAAAATTTATTACAGGCATTCTCTCAAGAACACCCCAAACCAATGTGGGAGCTGGCTTGCCTGCGATGGCGGTGTGTCAGTCAATCAAGATGTTGGAGGTGCCGGCCTCATCGCAGGCAAGCCAGCTCCCACAGTTTGACCGAGTACATCCTTGAATCAGGCAAATTGAGCGGCTGCATACCCGGAAGCCCACGCCCACTGGAAATTGAACCCGCCCAGGTGACCGGTCACATCCAACACTTCGCCGATGAAGTACAAACCGGGGCTTTTCAGGGATTCCATGGTCTTGGACGAAACCTCCCGGGTGTCCACGCCACCCAGGGTGACTTCGGCGGTGCGATAGCCTTCAGTGCCCGCCGGCACCAACTGCCAGCTCCCCAGTTTGCTGGCGATGTCGGCAATCTCTGCGTGGGTGTACTGCTTCATTGGCTTGGAAACGAACCAGGTTTCAGCCAGCAGGTTGGCCATTTTCTTGGTGAAGATCTCACCCAGCAGGGTTTTCAGCTCGCTGTTCGGGCGCTCCACCTGTTGCTCTTGCAGCCAGGTGTGGGCGTCGTGATCCGGCAGCAGGTTGATTTCCACGGTGTCGCCGGATTCCCAGTATGAGGAAATCTGCAGGATCGCCGGCCCGCTCAGGCCGCGGTGGGTAAACAGGATGTTCTCGCGAAAGCTCTGGTCGTTGCAGCTCACCAGGCAATCCACGGAAGTACCGGATAACTCACCGCACAATTCCTTGAGCTGATCGGTGATGGTGAACGGCACCAGCCCGGCGCGGGTGGGCAGCAATTCATGGCCGAACTGCTTGGCCACTTGATAACCAAAGCCGGTGGCGCCCAGGGTCGGGATCGACAGGCCGCCGGTGGCGATCACCAGCGATTCGCAGCGCAACTCACCCAGGGTGGTTTGCAACTGATAGCCGGCTTCCAGTTTGGCGATCTCCTGCACTGACGTGTCCAGGTGCATGCTTACGCCGACCTGGATGCACTCATCCAGCAGCATCCCGAGGATGTCGCTGGACTTGTTGTCGCAGAACAGCTGGCCGAGTTTCTTCTCGTGGTACGGCACGCCGTGCTTGGCCACCAGCGCGATGAAATCCCACTGGGTGTAGCGGGCCAGGGCGGACTTGCAGAAGTGCGCGTTGTGGGAGAGGAAGTTGGCAGGCTCCGTGTACATGTTGGTGAAGTTGCAGCGGCCACCGCCGGACATCAGGATCTTTTTGCCGGCCTTGTTCGCGTGGTCGATCAACATCACCTTGCGCCCACGCCCGGCGGCGGTCAGCGCACACATCAAGCCTGCGGCGCCGGCGCCAATGATCACAACTTCGGTCGAGCGCACAGCCATGTCCTCATACAAATATTGATCTGAAATGCAATCAAATGTGGGAGCTGGCTTGCCTGCGATGGCATCAACTCGGTCAATCTGTCAGACCGAGTCACCTGCATCGCGGGCAAGCCCGGCTCCCACATTGATTCGGTTCCTTCAACAGGAACGCGGTGTTTTTACAGGATACGCACGCGCAACGAACGGCCTTTGATCTTGCCGTCATTCAAGCGCTGCAGCGCCTGCTTGGCGATCCCGCGTTCCACGGCCACGAAGGCCTGGAAATCAAAGATCGCGATCTTGCCAACCTGGGCCCCCGGAATTCCGGCGTCACCGGTCAGTGCGCCAAGGATATCGCCCGGGCGAACCTTGTCTTTACGGCCGGCGGCGATGCACAGGGTGCTCATCACCGGCAGCAACGGGCCGCCGCTCTGAGGCTTGAGGTTGTCCAGTTGGTCCCAGTTCAGCGGCGACTTCTGCAGTTGCTCGATGGCCTGGGCGCGATGGGCTTCGGACGGTGCGACGAGGCTGATAGCAATGCCGGTCTCACCGGCACGACCAGTACGGCCCACGCGGTGAATGTGGATTTCCGAGTCGCGGGCCAGTTCGACGTTGATCACCATGTCCAGTGCATCAATGTCCAAACCACGGGCGGCAACGTCGGTGGCCACCAGTACCGACGTACTGCGGTTGGCAAACATCGCCAGCACCTGGTCACGGTCGCGCTGTTCCAGGTCGCCATGCAGGCCGACGGCGGAGATGCCCTTGGAGGTCAGGTGATCCACGGTTTCCTGCACTTGCTGCTTGGTGAAGCAGAAGGCTACGCAAGACGCCGGACGGAAATGCGCCAGGACCTTGGTCACGGCGTCCATGCGCTCTTCCGGGGAAATCTCGTAGAAGCGCTGCTCGATCTGATCGTCCGAGTGGAACGCTTCGGCCTTGACCTGCTGCGGCGCGCGCATGAATTTCGAGGCCAGGTGCTTGATGCTCACCGGGTAGGTGGCCGAGAACAGCAGGGTTTGGCGGCGGGCCGGGGTCTTGCTGATGATGTCTTCGATGGCGTCGTAGAAGCCCATGTCGAGCATGCGGTCGGCTTCGTCGAGGATCAGCGTGTTCAAGCCGTCCAGGACCAGCGAACCCTTGCGCAGGTGCTGCTGGATACGGCCCGGGGTGCCGACGATGACGTGGGCGCCGTGCTCAAGGGAGGCGATCTGTGGGCCGAGGGACACGCCGCCGCACAGGGTCAGCACCTTGATGTTGTCTTCGGCGCGGGCCAGGCGGCGGATTTCCTTGGCCACCTGGTCCGCCAGTTCGCGTGTCGGGCACATAACGAGTGCCTGGCAGCCGAAGTAGCGCGGGTTGATCGGGTTCAACAGGCCGATGCCGAAGGCTGCGGTCTTGCCGCTGCCGGTCTTGGCCTGGGCAATCAGGTCCAGCCCTTTGAGGATCACCGGCAAGCTTTGCGCCTGGATCTGCGTCATCTCGACATAACCCAGCGAGTCGAGGTTAGCCAGCATGGCGGCGGACAGGGGCAAAGTATTAAAAGCGGTGGCGATGGTAGTCACGGGACTGGCTCTGCAAAACAAAATGTCGCGCAGTGTACCAGCCTCGTGGGATTTTCCCTGCAAGTTCTAGACGAGAAGCCTGTTAATGCTCAATGTCGTGCTCACGGCTGACCACGCGTTTGCCGTCTTTTGGCGACAATTGCAGGAAGATCGCCGCCGCCAGCATCGCCATGATGCCCACGGTGACGAAGGTCAACTGGAACGCCCCAAGCACCGTGTCGACCCCGTCATTGCCCACTTCGGCGGTAAAACCACCCAGCAGCGCACCGGCGCAGGCCACCCCCAGGCTCAGGGACAACTGCGCGACCACCGACAGCAAACTGTTGCCGCTGCTGGCCTGGGCGTCGTCGAGGTCGATCAGGGTCACGGTGTTCATCGCGGTAAATTGCAGCGAGTTGATCGCCCCGAGGATCGCCAGCATGCTCAGCAGCAGCGGGTAGGGCGTGTGTTCGCTGACCAGGCCCATGCTCGCCAGCATGATGCCCAGCGCCAGGGTGTTGCCGGTCAGCACCACTCGGTAGCCCAGGCGCTCGATCAGCGGCCGGGCGATGGACTTGGCAAACATCGCCGCTGCCGCCAGGGGCAGCATGCTCATCCCCGCTTCGGACGGCGAATAGCCCAGCGCCACCTGCAACAGCAGCGGCACCAGGAACGGCAACGCGCCGCTGCCCAGGCGAGCGAACAGGTTTCCAAGGATGCCCACGGCAAAGGTCCGGGTCTTGAACAGCACCGGCGAGAACAGTGGATTGTCGATATGCCCGGCCCGCAGCCAATACGCCGCCAGGCACGCGAGGCCGCCGAACAGCAGCAACATCACCCGCAGGTGCGGCAGGTGCAATTCGCCGAGGCCTTCCATGGCGATGGTAATCAGCACCATCGCCGCGCCGAACAGCAGGAAACCCACGCCGTCGAAACGGGTGCGTTCGCTGCCGCGCAGGTCGGGGATGAATTTCCAGACGGCGTAGCAGCCGATGATGCCCACCGGCAGGTTGATCAGGAAGATCCAGTGCCAGGTCAGGTATTGCACCATCCAGCCACCCATGGTCGGGCCGAGCAGTGGGCCCAGCAGCCCTGGAATGGTGATGAAACCCATGATCCGCACCAGCTCCGAACGCGGGTAGGCGCGCAACACCACCAGCCTGCCCACCGGCAACATCAACGCACCGCCCAGGCCCTGGATCACCCGGGCGCCCACCAGCATGGTCAGCGTGCTGGAGAGTGCGCAGAGCAACGAGCCAATGCTGAACAGCATGATCGCGCCGAAGAAAATCTTCTTGGTGCCGAAGCGGTCGGCCACCCAGCCGGAGGCCGGGATCAGCAACGCAACGGTCAGCATGTAGGCGATCACCACGCCTTGCATGCGCAAGGGGTTCTCCGCCAGGTCTCGGGCCATGGCGGGCAATGCGGTGTTGAGAATCGTCCCATCCAGCGACTGCATGAAGAAGGCAATCGCTACCACCCAGGGTAGCCAGCGGGCGGTCTTGGCATCGAGAGGGGCGCGATTCGGCATGAGTTACCTTTTTGTTAGCAGCCTATGTGTCGGCGATTATGCGCCATCGGCAACTCCTTTTCCCACTGGCGCTTCGTCTATATCTGACAACGCCACGTCTTTGCCCACCAGGAAATCAATCAGCGCCCGGTGCACGGCCAGGGCCGCTTCGCGGGATTCCAGGTCGAGCAAATGGCCGGTGTGCTCGGCGGTGGCGAAGCTGCTGCGGCCTACGTATTTTTTGAACAGTTGGGCTTCGTCTGCCGGGGTGTACTCGTCCAGCACGCCGTTGAGGAAGTGCACCGGGGTTTCGATCCGGGTCAATTGCGGCAGGTAGTTGCCGTCACCCAGGGCCAGCACCTGATGAATATGGAAGCGTGCCTGGCGATACTCGGTGGTGGCCATGGTCGACAGGTGCCGGTGGTTGTTGCGCTTGAGCCGGGGCGACAGGTATTTGCCGACGGTTTCATTCAGCAGATGGCCGACGGCGGATTTGTCATCGGCTTCGATCAGCACGCGCACCCGTTCCACATACTCGAGCATCGCCTGGTTGAGGTTGGGCGCCAGCGCCATCACCACCGAGCTTTCAATCGACGGCGGGTTATGCGCGAGGGTCAGCAGCGTGGAAATCCCGCCCCAAGAGGCAGACACCAGGTGGTTGACCTGAAAGCGTTCCACCAATGCCCGCAGGATCTGCACTTCATCGTCCTTGGTCACAAGGTCCAGGTCGGTGTTGTGGGGGCGCGAATAGCCGGAGAACGGCAAGTCGAACATCAGCACATTGAAGTGCTCGGACAGGCACTTGCTGGTACGGGCAAATGAGCGGGTGGTGGACAGCGCGCCATTGACCAACAGCACGGTTTTCTTCTCTGGGTTGTTACCAAGCTGCTCTACGTGAACGTTGTAGTGCTTGAACAGCTTTTCAATGACAAAACTTCCATGGTTCATGTCAACGCTCCAGCTTGCCCTATCCCGGGCAAGGTCGTGCATCACTTGAAATCAAGTGGGTTGAGGACGGCGGGGTGTTGTTTGAGTTTTTTTACCGCGCGGACGTGGCTAGATGCCACCAACCTTTATAACGAGGTTTTTCGCGAGCGACAACTGGCCGGACGGCCAGCTGTCTGGAGTGGGGTTTTGAGGGCGGGCTCGATCAAAATGTGGAATGCAATCAACTGTGGGAGATTCTATGGTTGGGGGGAAGCCCCCAAAACCGCTTTCGACTGGTATTCGCTTAGGTTTTTCATGAGGGAGAACGCGATACGCGCCAGCTTGCGAGCGATGATAACCAAGGCCTGAGTCGTTTTCAGGCCTCTGCCCAGATAGCCTTCATAGAGCGGTTTCCAAGCGTTTGACTTGATACCTGCTGACGCCGCGTTATGCAGCAATCGACGGATCTCCGAGTCTCCTTTTTTGCTCAGTGAGCGACGTCCGCTCATTTGCCCCGAGTCAGATACTCTCAAGTCCATTCCCAGGAACGCGATATAGGCATCGGCACTTTCAAACTCGCCTCGTTGAAACGCCATCGTGAGCGCCACCGCAGTGAGAAAACCAATCCCCTCAACAGCTTGGCAGCGTTTGATCTGATGCAAGAGGCCCGCCTCAGTGACGGCATCTAATATCCGTTTTTCAATAAGCCGTTCATGTCTCGCAAGGCAGGCTGAGACATTTTTTGATGAGGCCTTAAGGAGTGGCTCACCTGCCCAGCTTTGGCTAAGGCCAACCCGCATTTTCACCAACGCTGCCCGTCGGCGAAGCAAGCTTTGAAGCTTGGTATAGATCTTCGGCGGCGGGTTCCAGGCACGTAAATCAGCCTGTTCATTTTTCAAATAACGGGCCAGTAAACGCGCATCGCTGGCGTCTGTTTTCGCCCGCCCACCCGTGCTTTTGCGGTAGTGATTAAGGCGGTAGCCATCAATCACATAAACCTTATGGCCCATCCCGTGAGCCAAATTGACCGTATCCAGGTGATAGATATTGGTCGCCTCAATCGCGATGGCACTGTCCACGGGTAGAGATTTGAGCCACGCCCTCAGCTCGGTTTTGTTGTTGGGCACAATCTTCAATTCGTCTGTTTCAATGTGACAGACCACGACTTCAGCCTTAGCAACATCCACGCCGATGATTGATTGCAAGACAGTCATTGCCATGAAAAACGCTCCGGGTTAGGGTTTATGGGCTTGTTGGGGCTTCACCGTTGCGCTGGCTTGCTTCTATCGTCGGTCATGGCCGATGCATTCCTTATCGGCGCTTTGGTGAAGGGGTGGGGCGAAGTCTCCCACGGTCTGTACTGGCTAGAGTCAGATGCTGGCTTTTAGTCCCACCACCCCTACAAGTCTAACCATACAAGCTGGCTTGCCTGCGATAGCGCCGTGTCATTTAGCAGATCTGGCACTGATACACCGCTATCGCAGGCAAGCCAGCTCCCACATGGGTTTTGCGTTGCTTATAAGGTCAGGGTCAGGCGTTTTACCAGCGCCCCCGGCAGCAGATTGGATGATGTATTACGCTGGCTATACGTACTCGCCGACAGCAGCAATTCCCGATCAGCGGTCAGCGCTTCCAGTTGCGAGCCCAGCAGGCTGTACACGCTGTCATCAAAACGCATGGTGCTGACCGGCGCCTTGATCTCGCCGTCCTCGACCCAGAACGTGGCGAAGCGGGTCATGCCGGTCAGGCGCGCGGCGGGCTGGTCGGAGTAGTTCAGGTACCACAGGTTGCTGATGTACAAGCCGGTGCCCAATTGCTTGAGGATATCGGCCTGGGCCAGGTTGCCGGCGGCCATCTGCAACGCGCTGGGGGACTCATCACCGCTGGCGCCGTTGGTGCTCAAACCGTATTCGGCCGCGCTGCGGGAGTTGACCAGTTGGCCTTCAGCCTTGCCGGCACTGATCAGCTTCACGTCGCTGCGTGGGTAGCCGTCACGGGAAAACGCCGAGCTCAGGGAGCCGCTGACCTGCTCATCCAGTGTCACCAGCGGGCTCAAGGCTTGATCACCGTTGTACAAGCGTTGCAGCGGGCTGCCCTTGCTGGCGATGGCCTGGGCGGAAAACCCGCCCCAGGTCAGCATGCTGATGATCTCTTCCATGGCCGCCGGGGCCAGGTAGGCGCGGTATTGCCCCGGTGCCAGTGGGTGCAGCGGGCGGCCGAGGAACTCCAGTTGCTCGCGGGCCTGCTGGAAACGTTGGGTGAAGGCCGCGCTGTCCCAATCGTTGCCGGCGTAACTGGCTTTCACCGCTTCGCCGTTGGCGTGGAACAGGCTGAAGTCGAAGTTGAAACTGTTGGCCTGGTGCCAGCCGAAGGCGCCTGATGAACTGGCGAAGCCACGGCTGATAGGGCCGGCGGCGTAGAAGCCGACCATGTCCACACCTTCAGCGGCTGCGCTGATTGCTTCCAGCACCTGGGCCAGGTCTGGCAGTGGTCGGTCCTGCTGGTCCTTGTTTTGCCAAGCATTATGGTTGAGCAGCAGGTACGGATCCTGCGGCAGCAACGGCAAGGTTTCGCGCAGTTGTTGAAGGCCGTCGGACAGGCGCTGGCGGTCCAGTCCAGGCTCGCCCGCCAGGGTGATGCCGAGGTCGGCGTGGCGCCCGTCGTTGATCAGCTTCAGGTTCAGGCTGGCCTGTTGCACCTGGCCGGCCTGGCGCACTTTGCCGTGATTGAAACGCACAAACTCGGACGATTCGTCGGCGTAGCCGAGGTGGAATTGTTCGTGGTCGGTGATGGCTTGCTTGAGCCAGTCCACCAAGGCTTTGAAATTATTCATCAGGCGTCTCCCCCGAACACGTCCACGTTGCTGAACACACAGGCCGGCGACGCATGGCCGACGCGGATCACCTGGTTGGGTTCGCCCTTGCCGCAGTTAGGCGTGCCCAGCACCTTGAAGGTGCTGGCGTCGCCAACGGCGCTGAGGTTGCGCCAGAACTGCGCGGAAATCGCCCGGTAGTTGGGGTTCTTCACCACACCTTTGAGCTCGCCGTTTTCAATCAACTGGCCCCATTCGCAACCGAACTGGAATTTGTTGCGTGCATCGTCAATCGACCAGGATCGGTTGGTGGACATCAGGATGCCATGCTCGATACCGCCAATCAGTTGCGCCATGTTCTGGTCGCCGGCCTCAATATTCAGGTTGGCCATGCGGTCGATCGGTGCGCGGTTCCAGCTGCAGGCACGGCTGTTGGCCACGCCTTGCATGCCGGAGCGGTATTGCGACAACGCACCGCCCAACGGCTTGAGCAGCAGGCCTTCGCGGATCAGGAATTGTTTGCTGGCCTTCGTACCGTCGTCGTCATGCCCGTAGCTGGCGAGCTGCTCGGGAATGTCCGGGTCGAAGGTCACGTTCAGCAGGTTGGAGCCGTATTGCAGGTGACCGAAGTCGCTGGCCTTGACGAAGCTGGTGCCGGCGTAATTGCGCTCGTCGCCGAGGATGCGGTCGAGTTCCAGCGGGTGGCCGATGGATTCGTGGATCTGCAGGATCATCTGGTCGGGCATCAGTAGCAGGTCGCGCGGGCCCTGGGGCGTGTTCGGGGCCAGCAGCAGTTGCAGTGCCTGGTCCGCAATCTGCGGCGCGGCGCCCACCAAGCCGAAGCGGCTGATCACGTCGAAGCCGCCTTGCTGGCCGAAGTTGGTGCCGCCCAGGGTGCGGGTCTGGCTGTCGTTGCCGTCGTAGGCCGTGACGTTGACACCCGGGAACACAAACCGCTGGGCCTGGCGCAGTTCGGCGCCGGCGCTGTTGAGGTAGATCTGTTCGACGTGGGTGGTGCCCAGGCTGACTTCCCAGTTCACCAGGCGCTCGTCCTTGGGCACGGCGGCGGATTCGGCGCCGAGCAGCTGGTAGCAGTCGCGCAGGGACGGGAAGGGCTGGTCGAGGCTCGGCGACAGGTAGTCGGCGATGTCGCTGGACACCGGCTGGTCGCGCAGGTCGAGCAGGGCGTGGGGCTTGATCAACCGGGCTTGCTGTTCGGCGCGCTCAAGGGCGGCTTGCAGGCCGGGCAGGGAAATATCGTGGGTGGCGGCATAGGCTTCGACGCCGTTGAGGCGCACGGTAAGCATCGCGCCTTCGTCCTGGCTCAGGTGTGGCGGCTCGGCGACGTTCTTGCGTACCGACAGGTACTGGCCGGACTCGCGGACATAGCGCAGGGAGAAGAATTCGGCAGTGGTGCGCAGGGCACTGAATTGCTTTTTGAGTGTGGCGTGGTGTTCGAACATGGGGCCTTCCTTGTGGGCGGCTCGGCGCGGGCAGGCAAATAGAGTAGGCCTGGGCTGGGGAGCTGATCAAGGAAAGTGTAGGAGAGGGGTTTTGCAGTGTCTGGTCGGGCCTCATCGCGGGCAAGCCCGGCTCCCACATTTGACCGAGTTGTTCTGGCGAACGAGGTCAAATGTGGGAGCTGGCTTGCCTGCGATGCAGGCACCGCGGTGTATCAGTTACTGCGCAGTAGGACCTACTTCACGCATCGGCTTGCCACGCACCGGCGCATCGCCTGCCACGTAGTAATCCGCAGTGCTGCGCGGCAGTGGCTTGCGGCCACGGATCTTGTCGGCGATTTTCTCGGCGATCATGATCGTCGGCGCGTTCAGGTTGCCGGTGGTGATGATCGGCATGATCGAGGCGTCAACCACGCGCAGACCCTGCATGCCATGCACACGGCCTTCGGCGTCAACCACGGCCATCTCGTCGGTGCCCATCTTGCACGAGCAGGACGGGTGGAACGCAGTCTCGGCGTGCTCGCGGATAAATTTATCCAGTTGCTCGTCGGTCTGTACGTCGATGCCCGGGCTGATTTCGCGGCCACGGTATTGGTCGAGTGCCGGCTGTTGCATGATTTCACGGGTCAGGCGGATGCCGTCGCGGAATTCCTGCCAGTCCTGTTCGGTAGACATGTAGTTGAAGAGGATGCTCGGGTATTCCCGTGGGTTCTTCGACTTCAACTGCACGCGACCGCGGCTCGGCGAACGCATGGAGCCCATGTGCGCCTGGAAACCGTGCTCTTTCACACCGTTGCTGCCGTTGTAGTTAATCGCTACCGGCAGGAAGTGGTACTGGATGTTCGGCCAATCGAAGTCTTCACGGGTACGGATGAAACCGCCCGCTTCGAACTGGTTGCTGGCGCCGATGCCGGTACCGTTGAACAGCCACTCGGCACCAATGGCCGGCTGGTTGTACCAGAGCAGCGACGGGTACAGCGAGACCGGTTGGGTGCAGGCGTATTGCAGGTACAGCTCAAGGTGATCCTGCAGGTTTTCGCCGACGCCTGGCAGGTCGTGGACCACCGGGATGTCGAGGCTTTCCAGCAGCTTCGCCGGGCCGACGCCGGAACGTTGCAGCAGTTGCGGCGAAGCGATTGCGCCGCTGCACACCAGGACTTCCTTGCGGGCACGGGCTTCAACACGTTCTTCAGCGGCACCGATCAGGTAACGCACGCCGACGGCACGCTTGCCTTCGAACAGTACTTTGTCGGTCAGGGCGTGGGTGACGATGGTCAGCGTCGAGCGCTTCTTGGCCGTGTCCAGGTAACCGCGAGCGGTACTGGCGCGACGACCGTTCGGCGTCACGGTACGGTCCATCGGGCCGAAGCCTTCCTGCTGGTAGCCGTTCAAGTCTTCGGTGCGTGGGTAACCGGCCTGTACGCCTGCTTCAACCATCGCGTGGAACAGCGGGTTGTTGCCGGCTTTTGGCGTGGTCACGCTGACCGGGCCTTCGCCACCGTGGTAGTCGTTCGGGCCGATATCGCGGGTTTCGGCTTTACGGAAATACGGCAGGCAGTCCAGGTAGGTCCAGTCTTCCAGGCCCGGCAGTTTCGACCAGTTGTCGTAGTCCATCGCGTTGCCGCGGATGTAGCACATGCCGTTGATCAGCGAAGAACCGCCGAGGCCTTTGCCGCGACCGCATTCCATCCGGCGACCGTCCATGTGTGGCTCTGGATCGGTTTCGTAGGCCCAGTTGTAGCGGCGGCCTTGCAGCGGGAACGCCAGGGCGGCGGGCATCTGGGTACGGAAATCAAGACGGTAGTCCGGGCCGCCGGCTTCCAGCAGCAGGACGGTGACGCCTTCGTCTTCGGTCAGACGGGTCGCCAGGGTGTTACCGGCGGAGCCGGCACCCACAATGATGTAGTCGTATTCTTGGGACATTAAATGCACCCTCATTTAGATATGGTCAGGTCAGGCGAGTGCTTCGCACTCATCGCAGGCAAGCCAGCTCCCACAGTTGACCGGGTTCACACGGTCAAGATGTGGGAGCCGGGCTTGCCCGCGATGGCGGCCTCGCGGGCAATACAAAACCCAGTGGTTAGAACACCGAGGCGTAGTCGCCCAGCTCAACCTGTACCGATTTGATGCGAGTGAAGTTGTTCAGCGAGCTGATCCCGTTTTCACGGCCCACGCCCGATTGCTTGTAGCCGCCCACCGGCATCTTCGCGTCGGACTCGCCCCAGGCGTTGATCCAGCAGATACCGGCTTCCAGCTGATGAATCACGCGGTGGGCGCGGTTCAGGTCTTTGGTCACCAGGCCAGCGGCCAGGCCGAAGTCGGTGTCGTTGGCGCGATGGATCACTTCTTCTTCGGTGTCGTAGGTGAGGATGCTCATCACCGGGCCGAAGATTTCTTCACGGACGATGGTCATCTCGTCGGTGCAGTCAGTGAACACGGTCGGGGCCACGTAGGCACCCTTGGCGAATTCGCCGTCGGTCAGGCGGTCGCCGCCGCACAGCAGGCGCGCGCCTTGCTCTTTACCTTTGGCGATGTAGCCGAGCACGCTTTCCATGTGGGCGAAGCTGACCAGCGGGCCGAAGTTGGTGTTTTCATCTTCCGGGTTGCCGATGCGGATGCGGGCAACGCGCTCGGCGATCTTGGCTTCGAACGCGCCTTTGAGGGCGGTCGGAACGAATACGCGAGTGCCGTTGGTGCAGACCTGGCCCGAGCTGTAGAAGTTGGCCATCATCGCGATGTCGGCGGCGCGGTCGAGGTCGGCGTCGTCGAAAATGATCAGCGGGGATTTGCCGCCCAGTTCCATGGTGACTTCTTTGAGCGAGGAGCTCGAAGCGCTGGCCATGACTTTCTTGCCGGTGTCGGTGCCGCCGGTGAAGGAGACTTTCTCGATGCGCGGGTGCTCGGTCAGCCAGGTGCCGACTTCACGGCCGCTGCCGGTCAGTACGTTGAACACGCCATCCGGAACGCCGGCTGCGGTGTAGATTTCAGCCAGTTTCAGGGTGGTCAGCGAGGTGACTTCGCTTGGCTTGAAGATCATCGCGTTACCGGCCGCCAGGGCAGGTGCGGATTTCCACAGGGCGATCTGGATCGGGTAGTTCCACGCGCCGATACCGGCCACGACGCCCAGCGGCTCGCGACGGGTGTAGACGAACGAGGTGTCACGCAGCGGGATCTGCTCGCCTTCGATGGCGGGCACCAGGCCTGCGTAGTATTCCAGCACGTCGGCGCCGGTGACGATGTCGACGTATTGGGTTTCGGAGTACGGCTTGCCGGTGTCCAGAGTTTCCAGGGCGGCCAGCTCATCGTTGCGCTCGCGCAGGATGTCGACGGCGCGACGCAGGATGCGCGAACGCTCCATGGCGGTCATGGCGGCCCAGATTTTCTGGCCCTTTTCGGCGCTGACTACAGCGCGCTCAACGTCTTCTTTAGTGGCGCGTTGCACATTGGCGAGAACTTCACCGTTAGCCGGGTTGATGGCTTCGAAAGTGGCATCGCTGCCAGCGTCGGAGTAGCTGCCGTCAATGTAGAGTTTTTGCAGTTCGAAACGGGCCATAAAGTCCTCGCAAGTGCATAAGTGGTTGGCGCGGTTCGGGAGTTGAGCGGTTATGTGTGCTCTAACTCACCTGCTTGGCCAATTGGAAATCCATGTATTCGTAAGCGATCCGTTGCGCCTGCTCCGTGTCGAAAGCGTCTCCCGACAGGGCACCGCGCAACCACAAACCGTCGATCAGGGCCGCCAGGCCTCGGGCTGCGCTGCGTGCCTCGGACAACGGCAACGCTCGGCGGAACTGGCAACACAGGTTGGAATACAGACGGTGATCGTTGATCCGCTGCAACCTGTGCAATGACGGGTGGTGCATGCTGGTGGCCCAGAAGGCCAGCCAGGTTTTCATAGCCGGGCCGTTGACTTGGCTGGCGTCGAAGTTGCCTTCGATGATCACCTGAAGATGAGCCCGCGGGCTGTCATCTTTCAGCGCCAACCGGCGCTCGGTGACGTTCTCGATCAGCACGTTCATCAGGTACCGCATCGTGGCGGCGATCAGGCCATTCTTGTCCTGAAAGTAGTGACTGATGATGCCATTCGAGACACCGGCCAGACGGGCGATCAGCGCAATGCTGGCATCCCCCATTCCGACCTGATCGACCGCAGTCAATGTGGCTTCGATCAACTGCTGGCGGCGTATGGGTTGCATACCGACCTTGGGCATCGTGCACCTCTCCTTAGGCCTGCCAACGGGCGATAAACGTCCGTCGGCTTATGGGCCAGTCTATTTTGTTTTGATTGAACGTTCAATCAACAAAGAATAAGATCTGCGACAAATGGTCGCTGCCTACAGGTATTTCCTACGTGCATGTGGCGCCACCTGACATCGGGAAACCCCATGAAACAGCCCGGCACAGCGGTTCGCCGGGGTTCATGGTTTTTCGGGGTGTCTTTATACACCCGTCCGTCGACTGCCGAAAAATCGATGGCTCGGGTCATGCGTTGCCTTGTGTTTCTCTGCACTGCCCGGAGCATCTGTGCCATGAGTTCTGCCTCTCTTATAAAGACCCCGCCGGAAAAGGTGCGGGTCAACGGTTGGGTGTTCTACACCTCCACCGCGCTGATTCTGTTGTTGACCGCGATTCTGATCATCGCCCCGCAGGAAGCCGGCAGGATGCTCGGTGTGGCCCAAGCCTGGTTGTCGAAAAGCTTTGGCTGGTACTACATGGTCGTGATCGCCGCCTACCTGGTGTTTGTGGTGGGCCTGGCGTTTTCGTCCTACGGAAAATTGAAACTGGGCAGCAAGGACGACACCCCGGACTTCAGCTACGGCGCCTGGGCCGGCATGCTCTTCTCGTCGGGCATCGGCATCTCGCTGCTGTACTTCGGCGCGTCCGAGCCGCTGGACCACTACTTCAACCCGCCTGAAGGCGCATCGGCCACCGGCGAAGCCGCACGGCAGGCCTTGCAGTTGACGTTCCTGCACTGGGGCCTGCACGGCTGGGCGATCTACGCACTGGTCGGCCTGGCCGTGGCGTACTTTGCCTACCGTCATAACCAGCCGCTGGCCTTGCGTTCGGCGCTGTACCCGCTGGTGGGCGAGCGTTGGGTCAAAGGTGCGGCCGGTCACGCGGTGGACGGCTTCGGCATGTTCGTCACGCTGCTGGGCCTGGTGACGAACCTGGGGATTGGTTCGATGCAAGTGTCGTCCGGGCTGGAAAACCTGTTCGGCATGGAGCACAGCAACACCAACCTGCTGATCGTGATCATCGTGATGAGCACCGTGGCGACCATCGCTGCCGTGTCGGGTGTGGAGAACGGCATTCGCCGCCTGTCCAACCTGAACATCGTGCTGTTCAGCGGCCTGCTGATTTTTGTATTGCTGTTTGGCCCGACTTTGCACCTGCTCAACGGCTTCGTGCAGAACATCGGCGACTACATGAACGGCATCGTGCTGAAGACCTTCGACCTGTACGTGTACGAAGGCGACGCCGACAAGACCGAGCGCTGGATGGGCCTGTGGACCCTGTTCTACTGGGCCTGGTGGATTTCCTGGGCGCCATTCGTGGGCATGTTCATCGCGCGTATTTCCCGTGGCCGCACCGTGCGTGAACTGGTGGCCGGCGTGCTGCTGATCCCGCTGGGCTTCACCCTGGCATGGCTGTCGATCTTCGGTAACTCGGCCCTGGACCTGGTGGTCAACCATGGCGCGGTGGAGTTGGGCAAGACCGCACTGGAACAGCCGTCCATGGCGATCTACCAACTGCTTGAGCATTACCCGGCGTCGAAAATCGTCATCGGTGTGTCTATCTTTGTGGGCTTCGTACTCTTCCTGACCCCGGCGGATTCCGGCGCGGTGATGATGGCGAACCTGTCCTGCAAAGGCGGCAATGTTGACGAAGATGCGCCCCACTGGTTGCGGATCTTCTGGTCGGCGGTGATCACCCTGGTGACCATCGGCCTGTTGTTCGCCGGTAACTTCGAAGCCATGCAAACCATGGTGGTGCTGGCCGGCCTGCCATTCTCGGTGGTGCTGATCCTGTTCATGTTCGGCCTGCACAAGGCAATGCGCCAGGACGTGGCGATCGAGCTGGAGCAGGCGCAATTGGCTGAACGTGGTCGGCGTGGTTTCAGCGAGCGTTTGACGGCCCTGGACCTGCAACCGAGCCAGGGTACCGTGCAACGCTTTATGGACAAGCACGTCACGCCAGCGCTGGAAGAGGCAGCGACTGCGTTGCGTGATCAGGGGCTGGAAGTGCAGACCCTGCTGGGCAAATCCAAGCGCTGCATTGGTGTGCGCATCGAGATGGAAGAGGGTAATCCGTTTGTCTACGAGGTGAGCCTGGATGCTTATTCGTCGGCACCGAACGACTTGCCCGAGGAAGAGCGCACGCGCTACTACCGCGCCGAGGTTTACCTGCACAACGGGCCTCAAGAGTACGACCTGATGGGCTTTGCCCAGGAACAGATCACCCGGGACGTGCTCGATCAGTTTGAAAGCCATCGGCAGCTCCTTGGCCGTGTCTATAGCTAAGAGTGGGTGGTGATGATCGTTCCCACGCTCCGCGTGGGAACGCATCCTGTGACGCTCCGCGTCACGATTTCAAGAGCGGACGCAGAGCGTCCATGGCGGCATTCCCACGCAGAGCGTGGGAACGATCAATGCGGCGCCTTCACTGGCGCCGCTGTTCCAAGGTTGGAATGGGGTCAAATGTGGGAGCTGGCTTGCCTGCGATAGCAGTGGTGAATTCACTGCAGCTATCGCAGGCAAGCCAGCTCCCACATTGACCCATTTCCTTCAGGAGGATCTACCCCAGGTTCTTGCCCAGCAGCGCGTGATACAACTCGCTGTCACCCAAAATCCCCACCACCTTGTTGTTGTCCTGCAGCACCAGCTTGTTGCCTGTCTGATAGCGAATCTGCAACGCCTCACGCATCCCGATATTGGAATCCACCAACGTCGGCATCCGCCCCAAACCTTCCACGGCTTGCCCCGGTGCCCAGTTCTGCAGGTTCAGCACCGAGCCGTTCTGCCGTGCGCCCTTGATGGTGTTGCCTTCGGCCAGGTCCAGCCACGAGTCGCCACCCGGGTCCAGGCTGATGGAGCCGTTGACGTGGGTGCAGTTGTCCACCGTGCGCATCAGGCTGCGGCCACACAGCACATTCAGCGGGTTGGTGTGGGCCACGAAGGTCCGCACATAGTCATCCGCCGGGTTCAGCACGATCTCTTCCGGCACGCTGTACTGGATGATCCGGCCGTCTTTCATGATCGCGATGCGGCTGCCGAGTTTCAGCGCCTCATCCAGGTCGTGGCTTACAAATACGATGGTCTTGCTCAGCTTGCGTTGCAGCTCCAGCAACTCATCCTGCAAGCCCTGGCGGATCAGCGGGTCGAGTGCGGAGAAGGGTTCGTCCATCAGCAGGATATCGGCGTCCATCGCCAACGCCCGGGCCAGGCCGACACGCTGCTGCATGCCACCGGAAAGCTCGTCTGGCTTCTTGTTGCGCCACTGCGACAGGCCCACCAATTCCAGCTTGTCATCCACCAGCTTGCGCCGTTCTTTCTCCGGACGGCCCTGCATCTCCAGGCCGAAGCTGATGTTTTCACGCACCGTCAGCCAAGGCATCAGGGCAAATTTCTGGAAGACCATGGCGATGCGCTGGGTGCGCATCATTTTCAGCTCGGCGGGGGTGCAGGAAGCGATGTCGATCTGCCGACCTTCATGCTCCACAAACAGCTTGCCGCGGCTGACGGTGTTCAAGCCATTGATGCAGCGCAGCAAGCTCGACTTGCCCGAGCCTGAGAGGCCCATCAGCACGCAGATCTCGCCTTTCTCGACATCCAGGCTGGCGTTTTCGACGCCGACAATCTGCCCGGTCTTTTTCAGGATCTCGTTGCGCGTCATGCCCTGGTCCAGCAGCTTGAGCGCCTCGCGTGGGTCTTTGGAGAAGATCACGTCGACATTTTCGAATCGGATAATGCTCATGCATCACCCCCTACTTTGGCGTCGGGTTGTTTGCAGATGCGGTCGAGCATGATGGCCAGCAGTACGATCGCCAGGCCCGCTTCAAAGCCCAGGGCGATGTCGGCGGTGTTCAGTGCGTTGACCACCGGCTTGCCGAGGCCGTCGGCACCCACCAGGGCGGCGATCACCACCATCGACAACGACAGCATGATGCATTGGGTAATGCCGGCGGCGATGCTCGGCATGGCGTGGGGCAGTTCAATCCGCGAGAGCAACTGACGGCGCGAGCAGCCAAAGGCCTTGCCGGCGTCCATCAACTCTTGCGGCACATCACGGATACCCAGGTAAGTCAGACGGATAGGCGCGGCAATCGCAAACACCACCGTGGAAATCAGCCCGGGCACCACACCCAGCCCGAAGAGGGTCAGGGTAGGGATGAGGTAGACGAAGGTCGGTACGGTCTGCATCAGATCGAGCACCGGCCGCATCAGGGTGTAGAACATCGGTTTGTGCGCGGCAACAATGCCCAGCGGCACGCCGATCACCACGCAGACCAGGGTGGCGAACAGCACCTGCGCCAGGGTCTCCATGGTTTCCTGCCAGTACCCCAGGTTCAGGATCAGCAGGAAGGAGGCGATGACAAACACTGTCAGGCCCCATTTGCGTTGAATGAAATGAGCGAGCAGCGCAATCAGACCGATCAATGCCAGTGGATTGAACCAGGTCAGCGCGAACGTCACGCCGTGGATCATCGTTTCCAGGGTCGATGCGATTGCGTCGAAGTAGGCGGCCCCGTGTTGGGTCAACCATTCAACGAAGGCAGCGATGTACTGGCCTAGCGGGATTTTATGTTCAGTCAGCATGGTAGTGAATGTCCACATGCGAAGAGGAAAAACATCCCGGGCCAGCGTGCCGGCCCGGGGTCAGCACTTACTTGGCGAGATACGCTTTGACGGCCTCCAGACCGGGTTTGCCATCGACGGTGGTGACACCAGCCAACCAGGTGTCGAGCACTTGCGGGTTCTTCTTCAGCCACGCCTTGGCGGCGGCGTCAGGCTTCATTTTGTCGTCCAGGACGTTACCCATCAGGGTGCTTTCCATGTTCAGGGTGAACGACAGGTTTTTCAGCAACTGGCCCACGTTGGTGCATTCCTGGGTGTAGCCCTTGCGGACGTTGGTGTAGATGGTGGCCTGGCCGTAGTTGGGGCCGAATGAATCATCACCCCCGGTCAGGTACTTCATCTTGAAGCGGGTGTTCATCGGGTGCGGTTCCCAGCCGAGGAACACGATGGCCTGGTCGCGCTTGGTGGCGCGTTCCACCTGCGAGAGCATCCCGGCTTCGCTGGATTCGACCACTTTGAAGCCTGCGGTTTTCAGGCCGAAAGCGTCTTTGTCGATAAGGGTCTGGATGGTGCGGTTGCCATCGTTACCCGGCTCGATCCCGTAGATCTTGCCGCCCAGCTCATCCTTGAATTTGACGATGTCGGCGAAGTCTTTCAGGCCCTTGTTGTACAGCGCTTCCGGTACGGCCAGGGTGTACTTGGCGTTTTCCAGGTTGGCGCGCACGGTTTCCACGGTGCCGGCATCACGGTACTGCTTGATGTCGTTTTCCATGGTCGGCATCCAGTTGCCGAGGAAGATGTCCATGTTCTTGCCGTCGGCCAGGGACTTGTAGGTCACCGGTACGGAAATCATCGTGGTGCGGGGTTTGTAGCCGAGGCCCTTGAGGACTTCGCTGGTGGTGGCCGTGGTGACGGTGATGTCGGTCCAGCCGACATCGGAGAAGTTGACGGTCTGGCATTGCGCCGGTTCTGCAGCGTGAGCCACGACTGGCAGACTCAGCATGGCGGCCAACAACAACGACGGGGAACCTTTCATGGGGGTGGACTCCTGGTGTTTTTCTGGCGGCAATAACACCGCGCTTATAGGTGTTGCGGTTGGGCGTGCGGCACAGCTCTGCCACGCAACTGTGCAAACGAGTCGAGACTGATCATGTACCAGTGAAAATCTGACGCCTACAGGGGGCGTCGTATCCAGTACAGGGATGGTCGTATCCAGTGTCGGTGACGTCGCTTACAGATTTTTTCCACGGCAAAACTGCACTTTTTACCGATCTGCACCGCAAAAAACGGCCAAAACGTCGCCTTCCACAACAGCGGCGCTGATGAGCATGGGTACGTCGGTGTGAGACGCCGTGAGCGCCAGCAAAAGCTTGATGATGGCCGCATCTGGGCGGATTGCGACATGAGCGTAGCAGCTCCGTCACCAGGCGTTATGTGCGCCTGGCCTGTGCTCATCGAGGAGTTTCACGGCAATGGCTATCAGCGTTTTCGACCTGTTCAAGATCGGCATTGGGCCTTCGAGTTCTCACACCGTCGGCCCCATGCGCGCCGCGGCGTTGTTCGTTCAAGGATTACGTGAACGTGATGTGTTGGAACAAGTCAGGCGCGTCGAAGTTCAGCTGTATGGCTCCTTATCGGCCACCGGCATCGGTCACGGCAGCGACAACGCGGTGATCATGGGCCTGATGGGCGAGTGGCCGGACGCGATCGATCCGTCACAGATCGGCATCCGCATCGAAACCCTGCGCGAGACCAACACCCTGCTGCTGGACGCACGTTTGCCGGTGCCTTTCTTATGGGCGCGGGACATGCGCCTGATCGACGAAAACCTGCCGTTCCACCCTAATGCCATGACCCTGGTGGTGTTCGGTGATAACGGCGAGCTGCACCGCGACACCTACTACTCGGTGGGCGGCGGATTCGTGGTGGATGAAGCCCAGGCCAACAGCGGCGTGGCGGACATGGACCGCACCGAGCTGCCCTATGATTTTTCCAGTGCGGTGGAACTGCTGCAGCTGTGCAAGACCCACAACCTGCGCGTCGCTGAGCTGATGTTGGCGAACGAAAAAACCTGGCGCTCGGAAGAAGAAATCCGCAGCGGCCTGATGAAGCTTTGGCGCGCCATGCAAGATTGCGTGGAGCAAGGCCTCAAGCACGAAGGCATCCTTCCCGGCGGCCTCAATGTAAGGCGGCGTGCAGCCAAGTTGCACCGCAGCTTGCAGGAGCTGGGCAAGCCGAACGTGATCGGCTCGACCTTGAGCGCGATGGAATGGGTCAACCTGTTCGCCCTGGCGGTGAATGAAGAAAACGCCGCCG
This sequence comes from Pseudomonas sp. TH34, assembly GCF_016650865.1. Classification (NCBI taxonomy): domain Bacteria; kingdom Pseudomonadati; phylum Pseudomonadota; class Gammaproteobacteria; order Pseudomonadales; family Pseudomonadaceae; genus Pseudomonas; species Pseudomonas sp. TH34. The sequence continues at coordinate 175,001 of NZ_JAEKFB010000029.1, read as the reverse complement.
GCGGGCGCATGGTCACGGCACCGACCAACGGCGCGGCGGGGATCATCCCGGCGGTGCTGCACTACTTCATGAAGTTCAGCGAAGAAGTGACCGAAGCCAACGTGGTCGACTATTTCCTCGGCGCAGCGGCGGTGGGCATCCTGTGTAAGAAGAACGCGTCGATCTCGGGTGCCGAAGTCGGCTGCCAGGGTGAAGTCGGCTCGGCGTGCGCCATGGCGGCGGCGGGTTTGGCGGAGATCCTCGGGGCTACGCCGGAGCAATTGTGCAACGCGGCGGAGATTGGCCTGGAACACAACCTCGGCCTGACCTGCGACCCGGTAGGCGGGCTGGTGCAGGTGCCGTGCATCGAGCGTAATGCGATTGCCGCGGTGAAGGCGATCAACGCGGCGCAGATGGCGCTGCGGGGGGATGGCCAGCACTTCATCTCGCTGGACCGGGTGATCCGCACCATGCGCGATACCGGGGCGGATATGCATGACAAGTACAAGGAAACATCGCGGGGTGGGTTGGCGGTGAGTGCGGTGGAGTGTTGATACCGCTTTATGTGGCGAGGGAGCTTGCTGTGGTGAGGGAGCTTGCTGTGGCGAGGGAGCTTGCTCCCGCTGGGCTGCGTAGCGGCCCCAAAATCTTGGGAGCGCTGCGCACTCCAGCGGGAGCAAGCTCCCTCGCCACAGAAGAGCAACACTGCTCATAAAGTGAACACCGACACCCGCAAGCGCCACCTTTTAGCGCGTCGCAATTAGATAAGTAGCTCCCGAACGATTTCCCCTCATGACCATCGGTCACCCGTGCTTGTGGTGACAGACTTTTCCCACGTCGTTTCTCTCCCTTCCCACAAGTGCTACCGATCTGCTCACACACCTTGAGCCTGCGTTCTCTCACGTCTTTTCTGGGTCATATCCCCCACTCCATGCGCGGGCTTATATAGACACGTCATGAGGTCGTTTTCAGGAGTTATTGAATACGCATTCAACTTTAGGCATGGCATTTGCTCTATCAATACAAAGCCTCTCGCCATAGGAGTTTCCTTAAGGCGATGAGCGCAATAACAAGAGCCTCGCCTGAGGCCATCACCCGCTTTGTGTGAGGAGATACCGCGATGACGTCGTTCAACTCCGGGGCTCAACCCCAGAACCGTGCGCCTCAATCCATCGGCTTTTTGCTGCTGGACAATTTCACGCTGATTTCCCTGGCTTCCGCAGTCGAACCCCTGCGCATGGCCAACCAACTCTCCGGCCGCGAGCTGTATCGCTGGACGACGTTGAGTGTGGACGGAAACCAGGTGTGGGCCAGCGACGGTCTGCAAATCACCCCCGATGCTTCCATGCACAAAGCTCCGGCCCTGGACACCGTGATCGTCTGTGGCGGCGTGGGTATCCAGCGCACCGTGACCCGTGAGCATGTGTCGTGGCTGCAAAGCCAGGCGCGCCAATCCCGTCGCCTTGGCGCGGTGTGCACCGGCAGCTGGGCCCTGGCCTGCGCCGGCCTGCTGGACGGGTTTGATTGCAGCGTGCACTGGGAATGCCTGGCGTCGATGCAGGAAGCCTTTCCCCGCGTGGCCATGAGCACACGCCTGTTCACCCTCGACCGCAACCGCTTCACCAGCTCCGGCGGCACCGCGCCGCTGGACATGATGCTGCACCTGATCAGCCGCGACCACGGCCGTGAGTTGTCGGCGGCGATCTCCGAGATGTTTGTGTACGAGCGCATCCGCAACGAACAGGATCACCAGCGTGTGCCGCTCAAGCACATGCTTGGCACCAACCAGCCGAAGTTGCAGGAAATCGTCGCGCTGATGGAGGCCAACCTGGAAGAGCCGATCGACCTCGATGAACTGGCGGTGTACGTAGCGGTGTCCCGGCGTCAGCTGGAGCGCTTGTTCCAGAAATACCTGCACTGTTCGCCGTCGCGCTACTACCTCAAGTTGCGCCTGATCCGTGCGCGGCAGTTGCTCAAGCAAACGCCGATGTCGATCATCGAAGTGGCGTCGGTGTGCGGGTTTGTCTCCACGCCGCACTTCTCCAAGTGCTACCGCGAATACTTCGGCATTCCGCCGCGGGATGAGCGTGTGGGTTCCAACACTACGCAGCAGGTAGCGATGATGCCGATTCCGCAGGCGCTGGTGTTGTCACCGTTGTCCGGGCCGTTGTCGGCGTTGAGCCAGGCCAGGAATGAGTCGACTTTCGCCAGCGTAAGGCTCTAACACCACCAGAGCTTTTGTGGCGAGGGAGCTTGCTCCCGCTGGGCTGCGCAGCGGCCCCAAAATCTTTGGGAGCGCTTCGCACTCCAGCGGGAGCAAGCTCCCTCGCCACAAGGTAGGTGTTCAGGCGCCAGAGTTCTGCCGAAATTGCACCAGCGCCGGCAACAACTGCTTGTCGATCGCCTGCCTCACCGCCGGCAAGATCGTCGCGCTGCCGGTGTACATCTGCTCAACCATACCCTTGAGCGCCTTGGCCCGCGCCGCGCTCAAGCCGCGCACCGCACACTCGCAAGCCTGCTCGGCGGTAGCGCCGCTGGACACCTCGAAACCCAACGACCGCAGCTGGCCCAGCAGGTCATCCAGGTCAATCAAATCCGCGTGCATCATGACGTTAATCCTTGTTAGGGGAGCGGGGGATTGAAGTCGATTCTGGTAGGCCATCACCGAGTCGGCAAGGCCTGAATGCATGAATGTCCGGCACACCTATGAACAGGTCGTTTTCGGCTAACTCGCAAAGCAGGGGAGTGTGCACACTGGCATCAAGCAAGCAGCTTGAAGGTTTGGTCACCCTCGGGATGCGCAGCTCACACAAAGCACTCTGCCCCGATCCTGTCACGGCTTGATCGGGGCTTTTTTTGGCTGGGATTTGTGGGGGCGCAACTGGCCTCATCGCAGGCAAGCCAGCTCCCACATTTGAAGGTATTCACAAATCAAAATGTGGGAGCTGGCTTGCCTGCGATAGCGGTCTACCTCTGCAACACCAATATCCTGGACAGCAGTTCATCGCGGTCGATGTAGCAGCCCTGGAAATGCCGGGCGCCGGACGCCGGGTCGAAGGCATTGCGCGCATGCAGGGTGCGGCGATTATCAAAGCACCACAGCTCGCCCGGATTCAGGCGTTTGACCAGCCGAAAACGCTCCTCACGGGTCATCGCAATAAACCGCCGATAGGCGCGATACAGCAAGGGCATCTGCTCTGCCGGTGCCTCAAATGGCCCGCGCAGAAAGTTGGCCATGCGAATCTCGGCGACCTCCCCCAACGCATCCAGCGCAATGATCGGCGCCAGCCGGCGATAGTCGCTGTGACGGTCCTTGTTGCGAAACTCCACCGGGATCTCGCACAGCGCGCGAAAGGCTTCGGGGTCTTCATCGCGCAACGCCCGGGCGATGGCGAAACCATCAACGAAAATACTCTCGCCACCGTCGGCGTCGTTCACCAGGCAATGCAAAAACTGCAGCCCGGGTTGCAGCTCCCGCGTCGGCAAATCACTGTGCAGCGGCAGGTTGAAAGCGGTGTAGGCGTTGCTGTCGGCATCGGCCTTGGATTGCACGTTGAACAACACACCGAAGTTGCTCTCGCGGATGAACGAAATGCGCTTGGCGATCAGTGCCAGGGAGCCGGGTTCTGTGGGCACGCCGCGCACTTGCGTAAGGCCGCTGTCACGCAGGGCCAGCAGCCAGTGCAGCAGGGCTTTCGGGTCTTCCATCAGTGCTGCGTAGTCGAATACGGGCAGCTCGAAACTACGGTCCCACAGTCTGGATTTCGGCTTGGCCGCCCGGCGTTCAGCGCGGGACTCATCGTCGTAGGCGTGCGCCCGCAGCCAGCCGGGATCGTACTGGCTGTGATGCCCGCCACTCCATTCAACCGTCAGCAAACCCTGGTCGATACGCGCGCTGACAGCCGTGAGGTGTTCGTCCACATCGACGATTTCCAGCACCTGCTCACGGGTCACGCTGTACACACAGGACGGGCACGGGCAGTTGTCCCGCAGCCACTGGTGATGGAACGGGCTGACCCGCCCATCGGCCCATTGCACGCTGAGGTGGTCGTTGTGCACCTGCACCTCGGCCAGGTCGCTGATCAGTGGGTAAGTACGGAAGTCGGCAACAGCAGCGGCGGTTTGCATGGCGATTCCTTATTTTTGGGGTGGCAGTCCAATCACGCGGCCGAGCAAGGCGGGCTTCGGCAGGTCGGTTTGTTCGGCACTGATGCTTGCAAGCTTGCCCAGCACCGCCTCGCTGAACGGCGCCGAATGCGGGCCGGCAAGGTCGACGTGGAGCAACATTTGCTCGTTGCCGGCCAGCTCCTTTTCGTCGCCCACCAGATGCAGGCTGTGATACAGGTGCAGGCGCTTGCGGTCGTGGGCAATGAGCTGGGTGTGCACTTCGACCTCGGCGCCCAGCTTCACTTCGTGCAAGTAGTTGAGGTGCAACTCCAGGGTGAACAGCGAGTGGCCGCTGGCTTCGCGGTTTTCGCTGTCCAGGCCCAGGGTGTCCATCAGCGCATCGGTGGCGTAGCTGAAGATCAGCAGGTAGAACGCATCGCGCAGGTGGCCGTTGTAGTCGACCCAGTCGGGGAGGATTTTGGTGGTGTAGGTGGTCAATGCGGCCATGGTTCGGTTCCCGGTAGGTACTCGGTCAAAATGTGGGAGCTGGCTTGCCTGCGATGGCGGCGGTGAATCCAACATCGCTATCGCAGGCAAGCCAGCTCCCACAGAGAATCAACAGCGGTTATTCGGCGAAGGTCATACCGTGTTTTTCCTTGGTCGTCTTCACTGCTTCCAGCACCGCCAGCAGGCAATCATCACGATAGCGCTCCAGGGCCGAAATGCTGTGTTTGCCCAGCTGATCGCTGGTGCCGTCCACCACATCGTCAATCAACTTGTCGGTCAGTTCCGGGGCCGGCAAATAGGTCCACGGCAACTGCAACGCCGGGCCGAACTGCGCCATGAAGTGCCGCATCCCGGCATCACCGCCGGCCAGGGTGTAGGTCAGGAACGTGCCCATGAATGACCAGCGCAAACCGGCGCCAAAGCGAATCGCATCGTCAATCTCGCCGGTGGTTGCCACGCCATCGTTGACCAAGTGCAACGCCTCACGCCACAAGGCTTCCAGCAGTCGGTCGGCGATAAACCCAGGTACTTCCTTACGCACGTGCAACGGACGCATGCCGAGGGATTCATACACCTTGATCGCTGCCTGAATCGCTTCCGGCGCGGTGTTTTTGCCACCAACCACTTCCACCAGCGGCAACAGGTAAACCGGGTTGAATGGATGGCCTACCACGCAGCGTTCCGGGTGCGTGGAACCTTCATAAAACTCGCTCGGCAACAGCCCCGAAGTACTCGAGCCAATCAACGCGTTCGGCTTGGCCGCCGCGCTGATCTTGCTGTGCAATTCCAGCTTCAATTCCAGGCGTTCCGGGGCGCTTTCCTGGATGAAGTCGGCGTCTTTCACGCACTCTTCAATCGTGGCCACAAAGCGCAAGCGGTCTTGCGAGGCGCCGGGTGCCAGGCCTTGTTTCTCGAGTGCGCCCCAAGCATTCGCGACACGTTTGCGCAGGGCGGCTTCGGCACCAGGCGCCGGGTCCCAGGCCACCACATCCAGGCCGTGGGCCAGGGCGCGGGATACCCAGCCGCTGCCGATAACACCGCTGCCCAGCGCGGCGAAGGTTTTGATTTCAGTGATAAAGCTCATGGCAAATTCCTAAAGAGTTCGGTGATTCTGTGTGAGAGCCAAGATCAAAATGTGGGAGCGGGCTTGCTCGCGAAAGCGGTGTGTCAGTTGATGCATTCGGTGGCTGATCCACCGCATTCGCGAGCAAGCCCGCTCCCACATTTGATTCGGTTCCTGCAGGGCGTCGTGTGGTGAGCCTTAGCCGCGCTTGGTCAGGCCCATCTTCACGCGGCCTTCAGCCGGGGTCATGACCCGCGCACCCAGGCGGCTGAGGATTTCGCTGGCGCGTTCCACCAACTGGCCGTTGGTCGCCAGCACGCCCTTGTCCAGCCACAGATTGTCTTCCAGGCCGACCCGCACGTTGCCGCCCAGCAGTACCGCTTGGGCCGCCATCGGCATCTGCATGCGGCCGATCCCGAAGCCGGCCCACACCGCGTCTGCCGGCAGGTTGTCGACCATGGCTTTCATGGTGGTGGTGTCGGCCGGTGCGCCCCACGGGATGCCCAGGCACAGCTGGAACAGCGGGTTGTCGAGCAAGCCTTCCTTGATCATCTGCTTGGCGAACCACAGGTGACCGGTGTCGAAAATTTCCAGCTCGGCTTTTACGCCCAGCTCTTGAATACGTTTGGCGCCCGCTCGAAGCTGCGCCGGGGTGGAGACGTAAATGGTGTCGCCGTCGCCGAAATTCAGGGTGCCGCAATCGAGGGTGCAGATTTCCGGCAGTAGCTCTTCCACGTGGGCCAGGCGGGTCAGCGGGCCCACCAGGTCGGTGTTGGGGCCGAACTCCATGGGGTTTTCTCCGCCACCGATTTCCAGGTCACCACCCATGCCGGCGGTGAGGTTGACGATGATGTCGACGTCCGCCTCGCGGATGCGCTCCATCACTTCGCGGTACAGCGCCACGTCGCGACTGAACTTGCCGGTTTCGGGGTCACGTACGTGGCAATGCACGACGGTGGCACCGGCCTTGGCCGCTTCCACCGCCGCAGCGGCGATTTGTTTGGGGGTGACCGGCACGTGAGGGCTTCTGGCGGTCGTGTCGCCAGCACCGGTGAGTGCGCAGGTGATGATGACGTCGTGGTTCATGGGGCAGGTTCCTTGCAGGCGTGATTTTCAGGCGTAGTCATACCGTTCGCAGCCAGGAGCGGCTGCGAAACGGTGATTCAAAACGGTTTATTTGCTGGTCAATTGCAGGTTGGCCGCGGCGGGTTTGCCGTCGAAGGTGGTCACGCCTTCCAGCCAGCGCTGCTGGTCTTGCGGGTGGTCCTTGAGCCATTGCTTGGCCGACTCGAAAGCGTCCTTGTGATCCAGCAGCGGCTGCATCATCCGGCTCTCGTCGGCGGCGGTGAAGGTCAGGTTGCTGAGCAACTTGTGCACGTTGGGGCATTGCTCGGCGTAGGTCGGCGACGTGACGGACCACACGGTGGCCATGCCTTCGTTCGGGCCCAGCGCGTCATCACTGCCGGTGAGGTAAGTCATCGCCACGTTGACGTTCATCGGGTGCGGCGCCCAGCCGAAGAACACCACGGCCTCCTTGCGACGCACGGCGCGGTCGACGGCGGCGAGCATGCCGGCCTCGCTGGATTCCACCAATTGGAACTTGCCGAGGCCAAACTGATTCTTGGCGATCATCGCCTTGATCTGGGTGTTGGCGCCCGAGCCCGGTTCAATGCCGTAGATCTTGCCGCCCAGTTCTTTTTCAAACTTGGCGATGTCGGCGAAGGTCTTCAGGCCTTTGTCGGCCAGGTAAGTCGGCACCGCCAACGTAGCGCGGGCGTCTTCCAGCGACGGTTTGTCGAGCACCTTGACCTGCTTGGCCTCGACAAACGGGGTGATGGTCTGGGTCATCAGCGGGTTCCAGTAGCCCAGGAACATGTCCAGGCGCTGGTCGCGAATCCCGGCAAAGATGATTTGCTGGGACGCGCTGGTCTGTTTGGTCTTGTAGCCGAGGCCGTCGAGCAACACTTGGGTCATGGCGCTGGTGGCGATTACGTCGGTCCAGTTCACCACGCCCATGCGCACGTTCTGGCAAGAAGCCGCATCGGCTGCCATGACGTTGGTGCTCAAAATGGCGCTGGCGCTGAGTGCGAGCACGCAGCGGCTGATCAGTCGGTTCATGGTGGTTCCCTCGGCAGGTTGTTATTGTGGGTTCCGGCGTCTTTGTGCACCGTGCAGCCAAGTTACGCAGCTTGGTCCCCGACAAAACGCACGGCGGCGACCAGCTCTTGCACTGCAGCGACCTGCCCCCTTGAATGACCGATTGAACTGGCGTATCACAGTGACCACGCTGTCCGTCCTACGAGAGCGCTCCATGTCCCAGGATTTCTACTTTCTGCTGATGCCGGGCTTCTCCGCCATCGGCTTTATCTCCGCGATCGAGCCGCTGCGGGTTGCCAACCGATTTCGTGGCGAGCTTTACCGCTGGCATGTCTTGAGCGCCGACGGCGGCGCGGTGCTGGCGAGCAATGGCATGTCGGTCAACGCTGACGCCGCACTGGAGCCGCTGAAAAAAGGCGCTACCTTATTGGTGGTGGCCGGCTTCGAACCGCTGAAGTTCGCCACGCCGGCACTGGAGCACTGGCTGCGCCGACTCGATCACGACGGCGTGACCCTCGGCGCCATCGACACCGGGGCTTGCGTCCTCGCTGAAGCCGGCCTGCTCGACGGCCACCGCCTGACCCTGCACTGGGAAGCCATCGACGCCTTCAAGGAGTCTTATCCACAGCTGACAGTGACCCAGGAGCTGTTCGAGATCGACCGCCGGCGCATCACCTCGGCGGGCGGCACCGCCTCCATCGACCTGATGCTCGACCTGATCAGCCAGGCCCACGGGCCCGAATTGGCGATCCAGGTGTCCGAACAGTTCGTGCTCGGCCGCATCCGCCCGCGCAAAGACCACCAACGCATGCAGATCGCCACGCGCTACGGCATCAACAACAAGAAGTTGGTGCAGGTGATTGGGGAGATGGAACAGCACACGGAACCGCCGCTGAGCACACTGGCGCTGGCGGAGGCGATCAAGGTCACGCGGCGGCAGTTGGAGCGCTTGTTTCGGCTGCACCTGAACGACACGCCGAGTAATTTCTACCTGGGCTTGCGCCTGGAGAAGGCCCGGCAGCTATTGCGCCAGAGCGACCTGAGTGTGCTGGAGGTGAGTATTGCGTGCGGGTTTGAATCGCCGTCGTATTTCACCCGAAGCTACCGGGCTCGGTTTGCCAAGTGCCCAAGGGAGGATCGGCGGCGGGAAGCGGTGTGATCACGGCTCTTGAAAACAACACAGATCAAATGTGGGAGCTGGCTTGCCTGCGATAGCGGTCTTTCAGTGCCAGATGTACTGGCTGATACACCGCTATCGCAGGCAAGCCAGCTCCCACAGTAGATATGTGGTGTGACTTACTTCTTCATCAAGGCTGAGCATGCAGCCTTGTAAGCCTCATGCTGATACTTGTTCAGCGTCGCCGGCATTTCAAAGTCGTGTTTCTTGTTTTGCGCATTGATGGTCTGCGGCGACAGCAGCGTCACCTCAACACCCTCCAGCAGTTGAAGTACGCCTTCAATCTTGAACGTGGTCGGGCCACCGGCGAATTCGCCTTTCTTGCTGCGCTTCTTGATGGCGATGCGAGTGATGGCGTTTTCCCGCACAAACGCACTCACCTGGGCGGCAAACGCTTTGACATTGGCCGCCTCATCGTCGTCTTCAAGGGCGATTTTCTTGGTGGCCAGGGCTACATGGCTCAATGCCTGACCGTCCAGCGAGGCGACAGCGATAATGGCTTCACTGCCTTTGATTTCGATGCCGCAGATTGTCATGAGTAGCCTTGATTCTGAGTAAAGAGTGGAGGGGATTGTCGCTTATTCCTGCCCAATCGACTCCAAAAACTCCGACCGTTCATCACTCATCCGCGCCAGGCAATCATTCTGCTGGATCGCATAATCCTTGCTTCCCGCTACCGCCGGGAAGGTATCCACGGCGCAATCCGCGTCGCGTAACTTTTCCCACTTCTGCTGGGCATCCTTCAGACGAGCGGTAATGTCTGCCAGCTGCGTCTTGTTGCTGCCATAGGTCGAACCCATGCGTTCCAGCAAGCCCTGGTAGTTATCCTTGAGCAGTTGCTCGGCGGTGGTTTTGTTGTAGGTGGCGCATTCCAGGGTTTGCTTGTCGTTCTCGATGCCATCGCAAGGCGTGTTATCGGTGTCTTCAGCGGCGTGTACGCCGGTTGCGATGAGTGCCAAAGCCAGGAAAATCGATTTCATTGCGCCGTCTCATATCAGTTAATGGGCAAATTCTGGCTCAAGCGTAAGACAAAGAACAGACACCCGTCAGAGATGTCATGTTGGCCTTTGTCGCGGATTGACGCTTTCGGCAATTCCCTTGTCGTTTTTGCACCCGGCTCCTTCTGCCCCGGGGCATATGCTGGCCCCAAAGCGCCGGCAGACGATTCGGCGCATGAATCGCCAATAAGGGGACGCCTGATGAGCCCAGCCGAATTGCACGCCGACAGCATCGTTATCGACGGGCTGATCATTGCCAAGTGGAACCGCGACCTGTTCGAAGACATGCGCAAGGGTGGCCTCACGGCTGCCAACTGCACGGTGTCGGTCTGGGAAGGGTTCCAGGCCACCATTAACAACATCGTGGCCAGCCAGACCCTGATTCGCGAAAACAGTGACCTGGTGATCCCGGTGAAAACCACCGCCGATATCCGTCGCGCCAAGGAACAGGGCAAGACCGGCATCATCTTCGGCTTCCAGAACGCCCATGCATTTGAAGACCAACTCGGCTATGTCGAGATCTTCAAGCAGCTCGGGGTTGGCGTGGTGCAGATGTGCTACAACACCCAGAACCTGGTGGGCACCGGCTGCTATGAGCGTGACGGCGGCCTGTCGGGCTTCGGTCGCGAGGTCGTCGCCGAGATGAACCGCGTGGGCATCATGTGCGACCTGTCCCACGTGGGTTCCAAGACATCCGAAGAAGTCATCCTCGAATCGAAAAAGCCGGTGTGCTACTCCCACTGCCTGCCGTCGGGCCTTAAAGAGCACCCGCGCAATAAGTCCGATGAAGAGCTGAAGTTCATCGCCGACCACGGCGGCTTTGTCGGCGTGACCATGTTCGCGCCGTTCCTGGCCAAGGGCATCGACTCGACCATCGACGACTACGCCGAAGCCATCGAATACACCATGAACATCGTGGGCGAAGACGCCATCGGCATCGGCACCGACTTCACCCAGGGCCATGGCCAGGATTTCTTCGAAATGCTGACCCACGACAAGGGCTACGCCCGCCGCCTGACCAGCTTCGGCAAGATCATCAACCCGCTGGGCATCCGCACCGTGGGCGAGTTCCCCAACCTCACCGAGACCCTGCTCAAGCGCGGCCATCCTGAGCGCGTGGTGCGCAAGATCATGGGCGAGAACTGGGTCAACGTCTTGAAGGACGTTTGGGGCGAATAAGCCAACCTCTAAACAATGATGCCCCGTAGCAGCTGTCGAGCCCCAGCGAGGCTGCGTCAGGCGCGACTCGGTTCCAGATCAGCGGCGCGCCCTACGCAGCCTCGCTGGGGCTCGACAGCTGCTACGGGACAACAACACAACGAATTTTCCGGAGTTAAGTTTCCATGGCCAAGATCGCCCCTCAATTGCCTATCGAAGTCGACAGCGAAACCGGTGTCTGGACGTCCGATGCCCTGCCGATGCTCTACGTGCCGCGCCATTTCTTCGTCAACAACCACATGGGGATCGAAGAAGTCCTGGGCGCTGACGCCTACGCCGAAATCCTCTACAAGGCCGGCTACAAATCCGCCTGGCACTGGTGTGAAAAAGAAGCTGAATGCCACGGCCTGGAAGGCGTTGCAGTGTTCGAGCACTACATGAAGCGCCTGTCGCAGCGCGGCTGGGGCCTGTTCAAGATCCAGGACATCGACCTCGACAAAGGCACTGCCAGCGTCAAGCTCGAACACTCGGCATTCGTCTACGTGTACGGCAAGGTCGGGCGCAAGGTCGACTACATGTTCACCGGCTGGTTTGCCGGTGCGATGGACCAGATTCTCGAAGCCCGCGGCAGCAAGATCCGCACCGTTGCGCAACAGGTCTACGGCGGCTCCGAAGAGGGCCACGACGACGGCCTGTTCACCGTCAAGCCGTTGTAAGTCGAGGACCCAGCCATGGCTTTCGAAGCAATGTTTGCGCCGATCCAGATCGGCAAACTGACCATCCGCAACCGCGTGCTCAGTACCGCCCACGCCGAGGTGTATGCCACCGACGGCGGGATGACCACCGACCGCTATGTGAAGTACTACGAAGAGAAAGCCAAGGGCGGCATTGGCCTGGCGATCTGTGGCGGTTCCTCGGTGGTCGCCATCGACAGCCCCCAGGAATGGTGGAGTTCGGTGAACCTGTCCACCGACCGCATCATCCCGCACTTCCAGAACCTGGCCGACGCCATGCACAAGCATGGCGCCAAGATCATGATCCAGATTACCCACATGGGCCGTCGCTCGCGTTGGGATGGCTTTAACTGGCCGACCCTGATGTCGCCGTCCGGCGTGCGTGAGCCGGTGCACCGTGCCACCTGCAAGACCATCGAGCCGGAAGAGATCTGGCGTGTGATCGGCAACTACGCCAGCGCTGCCAAGCGCGCCAAGGCGGGTGGCCTGGACGGTGTGGAACTGTCCGCCGTGCACCAGCACATGATCGACCAGTTCTGGAGCCCACGGGTCAACAAACGTACCGACGAGTGGGGTGGCACCTTCGAAGGCCGCATGAAGTTCGGCCTGGAAGTGTTGAAAGCGGTGCGCGCCGAAGTCGGTGACGACTTCTGCGTGGGCATGCGCCTGTGCGGCGATGAGTTCCATCCGGACGGTCTGTCCCACGAGGACATGAAGCAGATCGCCAAGTACTACGACGACACCGGCATGCTCGATTTCATCGGCGTCGTCGGCTCGGGCTGCGACACCCACAACACCCTGGCCAACGTTATCCCCAACATGAGTTATCCACCGGAGCCGTTCCTGCACCTGGCGGCCGGTATCAAGGAAGTGGTCAAGGTCCCGGTGCTGCACGCGCAGAACATCAAGGACCCGAACCAGGCCACGCGCATCCTCGAAGGCGGCTATGTGGACATGGTCGGCATGACCCGCGCCCACATCGCCGACCCGCACCTGATCGCCAAGATCAAGATGGGCCAGATCGACCAGATCAAACAGTGCGTGGGCGCCAACTACTGCATCGACCGTCAGTACCAAGGGCTGGACGTGCTGTGCATCCAGAACGCCGCCACTTCCCGTGAATACATGGGCGTGCCGCACATCATCGAGAAGTCCACCGGGCCGAAACGCAAAGTTGTGGTGGTGGGTGCCGGCCCGGCCGGGATGGAAGCTGCGCGGGTTGCTGCTGAACGCGGCCACGACGTGACGCTGTTCGAGAAGAAAGAATTTATCGGTGGGCAAATCACGACCGCTTCCAAGGCGCCGCAGCGCGACCAGATTGCCGGGATCACCCGCTGGTTCCAGCTGGAACTGGCACGCCTGAACGTCGACCTGCGCCTGGGCGTGGCGGCAGACGCGGCCACTATCCTGGACCTGCGTCCGGACGTGGTGGTGCTGGCGGTGGGCGGTCATCCGTTCCTGGAGCAGAACGAGCACTGGGGCGCGGCTGAAGGCCTGGTGGTCAGCAGCTGGGACGTGCTCGATGGCAAGGTGGCGCCGGGCAAGAACGTGCTGGTGTACGACACCATTTGCGAGTTCACCGGCATGTCGGTGGCGGACTTCCTGGCGGACAAGGGTTGCCAGGTGGAAATCGTCACCGACGACATCAAGCCGGGCGTGGCCATCGGCGGTACGTCGTTCCCGACGTACTACCGCAGCATGTACCCGAAGGAAGTGATCATGACCGGCGACATGATGCTGGAAAAGGTCTACCGCGAAGGCGACAAGCTGGTGGCGGTGCTGGAGAACGAATACACCGGGGCCAAAGAGGAACGGGTGGTCGATCAGGTGGTGGTCGAGAACGGCGTGCGTCCGGATGAAGAGATCTACTACGGGCTCAAGGAAGGTTCGCGCAACAAGGGCCAGATAGACGTCGAAGCCTTGTTCGCGATCAAGCCGCAGCCGTGCCTGAGCGAGCCGGGTGAGGGGTACTTGCTGTTCCGCATCGGTGACTGCGTGGCCCAGCGTAATACCCACGCTGCCATCTATGACGCCCTGCGCCTGTGCAAGGATTTCTGATCCAACACCGAACCAATGTGGACTCGGTCAAAAATGTGGGAGCGGGCTTGCTCGCGAAAGCGGTGTGTCAGTCGATGCATCCGGTGGCTGATTCACCGCCTTCGCGAGCAAGCCCGCTCCCACATTAGACCTGTGTGGTCTTTGGGAGCTTCACCATGCTGAACACCCTTCTTCCCATCCTGCTCTTCGCCGCCCTGGGCCTTGCCGTCCTCGGCGCCCTGCGCCGGGTGAACATGTGGCGCCGCGGCCGCTCCTCCAACGTCGACCTGATCGGCGGCCTGCTGGCCATGCCCAAGCGCTACATGGTCGACCTGCACCACGTCGTCGCCCGCGACAAATACATCGCCAACACCCACGTCGCCACCGCCCTGGGCTTTGTGCTCTCGGCGTTGCTGGCGATCCTGGTGCACGGTTTCGGCCTGCATAACCGCATCCTCGGCTACGCCTTGCTGCTGGCCTCGGTGCTGATGTTTATCGGCGCCACGTTCGTCTACCTGCGTCGTCGCAATCCACCTGCGCGCCTGTCGAAAGGCCCGTGGATGCGCCTGCCGAAAAGCCTGATGGCGTTCTCGGTGAGCTTCTTCCTGGTGACCTTGCCGGTGGCCGGGATTCTGCCGGCGGACTTCGGCGGCTGGCTGCTCGCCGCGCTGCTGAGCCTGGGCGTGTTGTGGGGCGTGTCCGAGATGTTCTTCGGCATGACCTGGGGCGGCCCGATGAAACACGCCTTCGCCGGTGCCCTGCACCTGGCCTGGCACCGCCGCGCCGAGCGTTTCGGCGGTGGCCGTTCCACCGGTTTGAAGCCTCTGGACCTCACCGATAAAACCGCGCCCCTGGGTGTGGAAAAACCGGTGGATTTCACCTGGAACCAACTGCTCGGCTTCGACGCCTGCGTGCAGTGCGGCAAGTGCGAAGCGGCGTGCCCGGCGTTCGCCGCCGGCCAGCCGCTGAACCCGAAAAAACTCATCCAGGACATGGTGGTCGGCCTGGCCGGTGGCACCGACGCCAAGTTCGCCGGCAGTCCTTATCCTGGCAAAGCCATCGGCGAACACAGTGGCAACCCGCACCAGCCAATCGTCAACGGCCTGGTGGATGCGGAAACCCTGTGGTCCTGCACCACCTGCCGCGCTTGCGTGGAAGAGTGCCCGATGATGATCGAGCACGTGGACGCCATCGTCGACATGCGCCGTCACCTCACCCTGGAAAAAGGCGCGACCCCGAACAAGGGCGCCGAAGTCCTGGAAAACCTGATCGCCACCGACAACCCCGGCGGCTTTGCACCCGGCGGGCGGATGAACTGGGCGGCGGATTTGAACCTGCCCTTGCTCAGCGACAAGAAAACCGTCGACGTACTCTTTTGGGTCGGCGACGGTGCCTTCGACATGCGCAACCAGCGCACCTTGCGCTCGTTCGTCAAAGTGCTGAAAGCCGCCAAGGTCGACTTCGCCGTACTGGGCCTTGAAGAGCGCGACAGCGGCGACGTGGCCCGGCGTCTGGGCGATGAAGCCACCTTCCAGCTGCTGGCCGCGCGCAATATCCAGACCCTGGCCAAGTACAGCTTCAAGCGCATCGTCACCTGCGACCCCCACAGTTTCCACGTGCTGAAAAACGAATACGGCGCCTTCGATGGCAACTACCTCGTGCAGCACCACAGCACCTACATGGCCGAGCTGATCGACGCCGGCTCCCTGAACCTGGGCCAGCACAAAGGCAACAGCGTGACCTATCACGACCCGTGCTACCTGGGTCGCTATAACGGCGAATACGAAGCACCGCGCCAAGTGCTACGGGCGCTGGGGATCGAGGTCAAGGAAATGCAACGTTCCGGTTTCCGTTCCCGCTGCTGCGGCGGCGGTGGCGGCGCGCCGATCACCGATATTCCCGGCAAGCAGCGGATTCCCGACATGCGCATGGAAGACATCCGCGAAACCGGCGCCGAGCTGGTGGCCGTGGGTTGTCCACAGTGCACGGCGATGCTTGAGGGCGTGGTTGAGCCGCGTCCGTTGATCAAGGACATCGCCGAGCTGGTGGCCGACGCTTTGCTCGAAGACGCCGCACCGGTCAAGACCCCGAAACGCGAACCTGCGGAGGTGCATTGATGAGCGACATTATCCGCCGCGACCCGCGGGCCGAATGGATCGCCCGTAACCGCCTGCACCCGCTGCACGCGGCGATGCAGCCGGTGCAATACAGCTGGATGGGGCCCAATGGGGTCATCCGCAAGAACGTGCACGGTGTCGGTTTTATCGGCCCCAACGGCATCAAGCGTATTGACCGCAGCGGCGCCCAGCAGGGCGGCGCGGCCAAGCGTACGGCAGCGGTGGAAGTGCAGTTGCCGCTGCATCAGGTACCGGCGCCCGCTTTCTACATCAACGTGGTGCCGGACATGGTCGGCGGCCGCCTGAGCAGCCACGACCGCGACTTGCTGGGCCTGGCCCGGCAGCTGGCCGGCGACGACGGTGCGGTATTGGCCGTGGTGTTCGGCGAACACAAGGAAAACGCCTTCGCCACCGCGGGTGTGGATCGGCTGCTGGTGTTGGACGGGCATGAGTTCGACGGTTATTCACCGGAGCAACGGGTTCACGGCCTGCGGGCTGTGGATAACCAGTTCAACCCGCGCCACTGGTTGCTGCCGGACAGTCGCAGCGGTGGCGGGGAATTGGGCCGGCGCTTTGCCGCAAGCCTCAAGGAGCGCCCGGCCACGCGGGTCTGGCAGATCAAGGGCGAGGAATGTATTGGCCGTGCGGGTGCCGGCCAGCAAGATCTGGCCCGGCCATTGCCACGCATGATCCTGGCCGCGGCGGAATGCGCCGAGCCTGTCAGCGATACCCGTCACGAAGTGTTGCCGGTGGAGTTATCCACAAGCCTGGCCCGCAGCTTGCCGCGCATTGAGGATTTGGGCGCGGTGGCCGTGGACCCGGGGGCAATTCCCATGGCCGAAGCCGAGTTCATCTTCTCGGGCGGCAACGGGGTCAAGGACTGGGCACTGTTCCACAAGACTGCTGCCGCGTTGGGCGCTACAGAAGGCGCCTCGCGGGTGGCGGTGGACGACGGTTTCATGGCCCGGGATCGCCAGGTCGGCGCCAGCGGTACCTGGGTCACCGCGCGGGTTTACGTGGCGGTGGGGATTTCCGGGGCGATCCAGCACCTGCAAGGCATTGGTGCCTGCGACAAGGTGGTGGCCATCAACCTCGACCCGGGTTGCGACATGATCAAGCGTGCCGACTTGTCGGTGATCGGCGAAAGCGCCGCGATTCTGCAAGCCTTGATCGTTGCGGTCGAGGCCTACCGCAACGGCGCCAAGCGCGATGCGGCTTAAGGAAATGGCCATGACGACGAATGTAATCAGCCTGGTGTCCATCGGCGCCCACCCGACTTCAGGCCGCCCACGCCGCGCCGAGCAAGATGCGCGCGCTGTGGAACTGGGCCTGCAACTGGCTGGGGATAACCTCCAGGTGCTGCACGCCGGCGACATCGCTGAACCCACCCTGCGCGCTTACCTGGGCATGGGGTTGCCGCAGTTGCACGTGCTTGAACAACCGGCCGGGGCGGACGTCTTGCCGGTGCTCGGCGACTATCTGCGGGACGCGGGCGCCCAGGTGGTGCTCACCGGCAGCCAGGCGGAAACCGGTGAGGGTTCGGGGATGTTGCCGTTCCTGCTGGCCGAACAACTGGGTTGGCCGCTGATTGTCGGCCTGGCCCAGGTGGAATCCATCGAAGGCGGCGTGGCCCATGTGCTGCAAGCCTTGCCTCGTGGCCAACGGCGGCGCCTGAAGGTGCGCCTGCCGTTTCTGGCCACGGTGGATAACGCCGCGCCCAAGCCTCGGCAAAGCGCCTACGGCCCGGCTCAGCGCGGGGTGCTGGAAGCCCACGACGTTGAGGTGCTGGAGGATGAGTTATTCACAGGTGCTGTGTTGCAGCCCGCCAAGCCTCGACCCAAGCGCCTCAAGGTGATCAAGGCCAAGAGCGGCGCCGACCGCATGAAGGCCGCCACGGCCAAGGCCAGCGGCGGCGGTGGGCAAGTGCTTAAGGGTGTTAGCCCTGAGGCCGGTGCGGAAGCCATTCTCAAGTTGCTCATAGAAGAAGGTGTAGTGCGCTAATCCAATGTGGGAACGGGCTTGCTCGCGAAGGCGGCGTGTCAGTCGGCGCATCTATTGACTGACCCACCGTATTCGCGAGCAAGCCCGCTCCCACACTGTTTTGCGGCGATTGTGGCTTTACCCACAATCCCTGTTAACCCACCTGTGGATAACCTGTTCGCGGCTGTCCACACCCCATGCAAATCAAGCCCTCCAGCTCGCTGTACGAAAAACAACCAACCTAACTGACGGTTTTTCCTTGGTTTTTTCTGTGGATAAGGAAAATGCCAAGTATAGAGTTGCCCCCAAAGTCTGTTGGTGCTTCTGTGGATAAGATGTTCGCTATCCGCTGTAGGCCATATAACGCGTGGCTTACAGTGTTTTGGTTAAAATGTAACCAATATCGCCATTCCGGCTGAGTTCTGCTCTCAAAGCCGCGATTTTCCTCGGTTTAAGCCGGTTTTCCACAGATGGTCTAAAGTTGCCCCCAAAGTCTGTTGGCGCTTCTGTGGATAAGGTGTTTGCGTTCCTCTGTAGCCCACGCAGGACGTGGCTTTCAGGCTTTAGGTCAAAAAACGATCAATGTGGGATAAAACCGGTACCTTTGAATAAGTCACGGATTTTCTTGGTTTTATTTCGACGGGAGAGCGCAGTTGCCCACAATTGCTGTGGGTGGCTTTGTGGATAAGTTGTTGGGCAATGGCTGGAAGTAAGGCGGGCAGCGGCCTGTCGGGGTGTTGGATGAATTTTGTACAGTCACAAACCAGTGTGGGAGCCGGGCTTGCCCGCGATGACGGAGTAACAGCCAACAGAGGGGTTGAATGTTAAATCGCTATCGCGGGCAAGCCCGGCTCCCACATTTTGATCGGCGGCGTGTCGGGCGGTTACTCGTGTACGGCGACGCCTTTCAGATACGGCGCTGGCGCCGCCCCCAGGTTGCTCAGCATCCGCTCGCTGTACCAGTCCACAAAGTTGACCACACCAAACTCATAAGTCTTGGAGTATGGCCCTGGCTGGTACGCGGTGGAGTTGATGCCGCGCTGGTTCTCTTCGGCCAGGCGACGGTCCTGGTCATTGGTGGCGTCCCACACTTTACGCATGCGCTCGACGTCGTAATCCACACCTTCCACGGCGTCCTTGTGCACGATCCACTTGGTGGTAACCATGGTTTCCTGGGCACTGATCGGCCACACGGTGAACACGATGATGTGGTCGCCCATGCAGTGGTTCCACGAGTGAGGCAGGTGCAGGATGCGCATCGAGCCCAGGTCCGGGTTCTTGATGCGGCCCATCAGCTTGTTGCAGCCTTGCTTGCCGTCGAGGGTCATCGACACGGTGCCCTTGAGCAGCGGCATGCGCACGATGCGGTTACGCAGGCCGAAGCTGGCGTGGGCGTAAGGGATCTTCTCGGCATCCCAGGCGGCGGCGGAAGCGGCCACGTGGTCCTTGAAGGCCTGGTCGGCCCGCGGGTCGGTGACGTCGTCCCATTCCAGCAGGGTTTTCAACAGTTCCGGATGCGACGCGTTGCAGTGGTAGCACTCGCGGTTGTTTTCCAGCACCAGCTTCCAGTTGGCTTTTTCAAACAAGGTGGTCTGGATCGCCACCTTGGTGTTTTCCATGTCGTAGGGTTCCATGTAGTGGCTCAGGGTCGACAGGAAGTCGTCGATGGCCGGCGGGTTCTCCGACAGGCTGATAAAGATGTAGCCACCAGCGGTCTTCACGTTCACAGGCTTCAAACCGTACTGCTTCATGTCGAAGTCGGCGCCCATTTCGGTACCGGCGAACAGCAGGCGGCCGTCCAGCTCGTATGTCCACTGGTGGTAATGGCACACCAGCTTGGCGACCTTGCCCTTGTCGCTGGTACACAAGCGCGAACCGCGATGGCGGCACACGTTATGGAACGCATGCACCACGCCGTCGGCGCCACGGATCACGATGATCGGGTTCTTGCCCACTTGCAGGGTGATGTAGTTGCCTTTGGCGGGAATTTCGCAGGTCATGCCGGCGATCAACCACTCTTTCTGGAAAATTTCCTGCATGTCGATATCGAACAGCCGCTCATCAGAGTAAAACGGCTGCGGCAGCGAAAAGGTGCGCTCGCGCTCTTGCAGCATTTGCGCGGTGGCCTTGCGTGCGGGTTCCAGCGGATCGCCCAAGCTTAAGGTTGCGGTGACGTCCATCGTGTGTGTCCTCATGGCCATTCTGTGTGGCCGGCGAATAGTGGCTGATCAGGTTTTGCAGCAAGGCGTAAAGAAAGCGTCTTTGTTGGGAGCGAGTGTGGGCCCCACAACGGCCAGAACCTTATCCATGAACGACATGGCCCACTCTGTTCCCGACGCGCAACCCCCGTGGCATGGGGGCTGGTCGCGATAAGTATGTGAATGTCGCAGATAGGTAAATGGGTGATTCGCGCGTTACGCAGAATCGCCACCATAAGGCCGATCACACGGCTATGGAGAACAGCATGTCCAACAGCTTCCTGAACCCGGTAACAACCCAGACCTGGGCCAATGGTCGGCACATCGTCCGTTGCGTCAAAGTCATCCAGGAAACCTGGGACGTGCGCACCTTCTGCTTTATGGCCGACCAGCCGATCCTGTTCTTTTTCAAGCCTGGGCAGTTCGTCACCCTGGAGCTGGAAATCGACGGCCAGCCGATCATGCGTTCGTACACTATTTCCAGCTCGCCGTCGGTGCCTTACAGCTTTTCGGTGACCATCAAGCGTGTGCCGGGCGGCAAGGTGTCCAACTGGCTGCACGACACGCTGCACGAAGGCCAGGAGCTGGCGGTGCACGGGCCGGTGGGTCTGTTCAACGCCATCGACTTCAGCAACCCGAAAGTCCTGTATCTGAGCGGTGGCGTCGGGATCACGCCGGTCATGTCCATGGCGCGCTGGTACTACGACACCAACGCCAATGTCGACATGACGTTTATCCACAGCGCCCGCTCGCCGAAAGACATCATTTACCACCGCGAGCTGGAGCATATGGCGTCGCGGATTGATAACTTCAGCCTGCACCTGATTTGCGAAAAACACGGCCTGGGTGAGCCCTGGGCCGGTTATCGCGGTTACCTGAACCACAAGATGCTCGAACTGATGGTGCCGGACTTCCTGGAGCGGGAAGTCTTCTGCTGCGGACCGACGCCTTATATGAACGCGGTGAAGCGCCTGCTGGAAGCTGCCGGCTTCGACATGACGCGTTATCACGAGGAATCCTTCGGCGCGACGCCACCGGAAGCCCGGGCCGACGCGGTGGAACAAGCCGAACAAGCAGCGGACGCACCGGAAATCGACCTGGCGGACCTGCACCAGGTGGAATTCATTGCCTCTGGCAAGAGCATCCGCGTGGCACCGGGCGAGACCGTACACGCAGCGGCGGCCAAGCTTGGCCTGCTGATTCCGAAAGCCTGCGGCATGGGGATTTGCGGGACGTGCAAGGTGATGAAACTGGGCGGGGAGGTCGAGATGGACCACAACGGCGGGATCACCGAGGAAGACGAAGCCGAGGGTTACATCCTGTCGTGCTGCAGCGTGCCGAAGGGTGATGTGCGCATCGAGTTCTAATTCCTTGCACTGATCATTCCCACGCATAGCGTGGGAATGATCAGTTAGGGTTATTGGGCGTAGATGTGCACGACGAAGTGCTGGCCTGATGCTGTCAGTTCATAAACTTTGTCAGTGATCTGCAATGTCCTCGTCGGCTCGCTGATGGTGTCACCGATTTTCGCGGATTTTCTGAATTCATCCCAGTCGATGACGGTGGTGCTGATAGTGCCTTCGCCTAGCAGGTTGTTTCCGTAGCGTTGTGCTTCCATGGTATTGCCCTCTGCTGGATTTCCGTTTCCGGCCGACTGTTCGGCTGGCGGTTAGTCCCGAAAGGCGGCCTTTTCCTTTCGGGTTCCAAGAGGCTAGTCAATGAAAGCGGAGTTGGTTGCTGTCAGAAATATCAAAAAACAGTCTCGGCCTTTCGCCATTATCTGAGGGACTGATGCCTACTTCAGGCGCTCATCACTTCCCGAATATCAGCGGCTAATTCTCTTACGCGCTCTTCCTCGGTATCCCACGCACACATGAACCGCGCGCCACCCTTGCCGATGAAGGTGTAGAAGCGCCAGCCCTTGGCCGTCAGCGCGGCAATCGCCGGTTCCGACAGTTGCAGGAACACGCCGTTGGCCTGCACCGGGAACATCAACTCCACACCCGGAATATCCGCCACCAGGCTGCTGAGCAATTGCGCGCAGTGGTTGGCGTGGCGGGCGTGTTTGAGCCATGCGTCGTTTTCCAGCAGGCCCACCCACGGGGCGGAGAGAAAGCGCATCTTTGATGCAAGCTGCCCGGCCTGTTTGCAGCGGTAGTCGAAGTCTTCAGCCAGCTTGTGGTTGAAGAACAGGATCGCTTCACCCACGGCCATGCCGTTCTTGGTACCGCCAAAACACAGCACGTCGACGCCGGCTTTCCAGGTCAGGTCGGCAGGCGAGCAGCCGAGGAATGCGCAGGCGTTGGAGAAGCGGGCGCCGTCCATGTGCAGGTTCAGCCCCAATTCCTTGCAGGTGACGCTGATGGCGCGGATTTCTTCCGGGGTGTAGACGCTGCCGACTTCGGTGGCCTGGGTCAGGGTGACGACGCGGGGTTTCGGGTAGTGGATGTCCTGACGCTTGAGGGCGATCTCGCGGATCGACTCCGGGGTCAGCTTGCCGTTTTCAGTGCGGGCGGTGAGCAGCTTGGAACCGTTGGAGAAAAACTCCGGCGCGCCGCATTCGTCGGTTTCGACGTGGGCGGTTTCCGAGCAAATCACGCTATGGTAGCTCTGGCACAAGGAGGACAGCGCCAGGGAGTTGGCCGCGGTGCCGTTGAAGGCGAAGAACACTTCGCAGTCGGTTTCGAACAGTTTGCGGAAACCGTCGGCGGCGCGGTGGGTCCACTCATCATCGCCATAGGCGCGTTGATGGCCCTGGTTGGCGAGTTCCATGGCGGCCCAGGCTTCCGGGCAGATGCCGGAATAGTTGTCGCTGGCGAATTGTTGGCTCTTGTCGGTCATGGCCCAGTCCTGTGGTCGATGTTGGTGCGCACTTTACCCAAGATTGTCGGGCGGGCGCACGCACTGTTAATGCAAAGTCATTGGGGAATTATGCACGGTTCTGAAAGCGTTCCTGTAAGCCGCGTCCGCGATGGCGCCCTGGACCTGCTCAAGTGGCTGGCGCTACTGAGTATGGTGCTGGACCACCTGCGGTATGTCGGTTTGAGCCTGGACGGGCTGTATGTGCCGGGCCGCCTGGCGTTCCCGTGGTTTTGCCTGGCGATTGCGGCGAATCTGCATCGGGTCAAGGACGCGCCGGTGACGGGGCAGTGGCGCTATCTGGGCTGGTTGCTGCTGTTCAGTGTGATCAGCGAAGTGCCGTACCGGATGTTCATTGACGACGCCGATACGCTCAACGTACTGCCGACCCTGGCGCTGGGGTTGCTGGTTGCCCGGGGATGGCAGCAGAAGGCGGTCATTGATCGAGGATTGGCGTTGATCGCACTGGTTTTGGCGGGGTTGTTTTCGGCGCAGTTGATGTTCGGGTTTTTTGGTGTGCTGCTGCCGCTGGCGATGCTGCTGGTGTTTCGGCGGCCGTGGTATTTCAGCGTGCTGCCGGGTGTGGTGTGCCTGGCTGCCAATCAATGGCAGATCCTGCTCAATAGCGGCACGCTGGTGGCGATGCTGGGAGTGGCGACATGCCTGATTGCGCCACTGGGCGGATTGGTCTTGTTGCGACAGGCCAGGCAGGTGTCGCCGCCGGCCATGCGGCGCTGGGCGTATGCGCTTTATCCTGCGCATTTCTTGCTGCTGCTACTCCTTCGAAAGATCATCGCCTAACCCTTGTGGGAGCTGGCTCCCACATTTGTTCTGTGTTGTTCCGGCCATGTCGTAAACGCACCTTTGCGTGGCGTCCATAGGCATTTGACCTCTCTGCGCCAGCCCTACCATCGCATCAAAGGGCCCCTCCGTCGTGCGGCGGCCCCAACAATACGATTGGCGCACCGCCGCCGCTGGGAGAGACGCGATGTTCAGCAAGCAAGACCAGATCCAGGGTTATGACGATGCACTGCTGGCGGCCATGAATGCCGAGGAGCAGCGCCAGGAAGATCATATCGAGCTGATCGCGTCAGAGAACTACACCAGCAAGCGTGTCATGGAAGCCCAGGGCAGCGGCCTCACCAACAAATACGCCGAAGGTTATCCGGGCAAGCGCTACTACGGCGGCTGCGAGCACGTAGACAAGGTCGAAGTGCTCGCCATCGAACGCGCCAAGCAGCTGTTTGGTGCCGATTACGCCAACGTGCAGCCGCACTCTGGTTCGTCCGCCAACAGCGCGGTGTACCTGGCGCTGCTGAACGCCGGTGACACCATCCTCGGCATGAGCCTGGCCCACGGCGGCCACCTGACCCACGGCGCCAAAGTGTCGTCCTCGGGCAAGCTGTACAACGCGGTGCAATACGGCATCGACACCGCCACCGGCCTGATCGACTACGACGAAGTCGAGCGCCTGGCCGTGGAGCACAAGCCGAAGATGGTCGTGGCCGGTTTCTCCGCCTACTCCAAGACCCTGGATTTTCCGCGCTTCCGCCAGATCGCCGACAAGGTCGGTGCGCTGCTGTTCGTCGATATGGCCCACGTCGCCGGCCTGGTGGCCGCCGGTCTGTACCCGAACCCGCTGCCCTACGCCGATGTGGTCACCACCACCACCCACAAGACCCTGCGCGGTCCACGTGGCGGGTTGATCCTGGCGAAGTCCAATGAAGAAATTGAAAAGAAACTCAACTCTGCGGTATTCCCAGGCGCCCAGGGCGGCCCGTTGATGCACGTGATCGCCGGCAAGGCGGTGTGCTTCAAGGAAGCCCAGGAGCCAGGTTTCAAGGCTTACCAACAGCAAGTGATCGAAAACGCCCAAGCCATGGCCGGCGTATTTATCAAGCGCGGCTACGATGTAGTGTCCGGCGGCACCGATAACCACTTGTTCCTGGTCAGCCTGATCCGTCAGGGCCTCACCGGTAAGGACGCGGACGCAGCCCTCGGTCGTGCCCACATCACCGTCAACAAGAATGCCGTGCCTAACGACCCGCAGTCGCCCTTCGTGACCTCGGGCCTGCGTATCGGCACGCCGGCGGTGACCACGCGTGGCTTCAAAGTGACCCAATGCCTGGAGCTGGCCGGCTGGATCTGCGACATCCTCGACAACCTCGGCGACGCCGATGTGGAGGCCAACGTCGCCAAGCATGTGGCCGCCCTGTGCGCTGATTTCCCGGTTTATCGCTGAGCGCGGTTTTGGAGTAATGACTATGCAACGCTACTCGGGCTTCGGCCTCTTCAAGCACTCACTCAGCCACCACGAAAACTGGCAGAAAATGTGGCGCACGCCGACCCCTAAAAAGGTCTACGACGTGGTCATCGTCGGCGGCGGCGGGCATGGTCTGGCGACGGCTTACTACCTGGCCAAGGAACACGGCATCACTAATGTGGCCGTGGTCGAGAAAGGCTGGCTGGGCGGCGGTAACACCGCGCGCAACACCACCATCGTGCGGTCCAACTACCTGTGGGACGAGTCGGCGCACCTGTACGAACACGCGATGAAACTCTGGGAAGGTCTGTCCCAGGACCTGAACTACAACGTGATGTTCTCCCAGCGTGGCGTCTACAACCTGTGCCACACCCTGCAGGACATCCGTGATTCCGAGCGTCGCGTCAGTGCCAACCGCCTCAACGGCGTGGACGGCGAACTGCTCAACGCCAAGCAAGTGGCCGACGAGATCCCTTACCTCGACTGCTCGAAAAACACCCGCTACCCGGTAATGGGCGCCACCGTGCAACGTCGCGGCGGCGTGGCCCGTCACGATGCCGTGGCCTGGGGCTTTGCCCGCGCCGCTGACGCACTGGGCGTGGATCTGATCCAGCAGACCGAAGTCATCGGTTTCCGCAAGGAAAACGGCGTGTGCATCGGCGTGGAAACCAACAAGGGTTTCATCGGCGCCAAGCGCGTCGGCGTGGTGACCGCCGGTAACTCCGGCCACATGGCTTCGCTGGCGGGCTTCCGCCTGCCGATCGAATCCCACCCGCTGCAAGCACTGGTGTCGGAGCCGATCAAACCCATCATCGACAGCGTGATCATGTCCAACGCCGTGCACGGTTACATCAGCCAGTCCGACAAGGGCGACCTGGTGATCGGCGCCGGTATCGACGGCTACAACGGCTATGGCCAGCGCGGCTCGTACCCGGTGATCGAACACACCATCCAGGCCATCGTCGAGATGTTCCCGGTGCTGTCCCGCGTGCGCATGAACCGCCAGTGGGGCGGCATCGTCGACACCACGCCGGACGCCTGCCCGATCATCTCCAAGACCCCGGTCCCGAACATGTTCTTCAACTGCGGTTGGGGCACCGGTGGCTTCAAGGCCACGCCAGGCTCAGGCAACGTGTTTGCCGCAAGCCTCGCCAAGGGTGAAATGCACCCATTGGCAGCTCCATTCTCCATCGACCGTTTCCACAACGGTGCGCTGATCGACGAACACGGCGCTGCGGCCGTCGCCCACTAACAGGAGAAATTCCCTATGTTGCATATCTTCTGTCCTCACTGTGGCGAACTGCGCTCCGAAGAGGAATTCCACGCGTCCGGCCAAGCGCACATCCCGCGCCCGCTGGACCCGAACACCTGCACCGACGAGGAGTGGGGCGACTACATGTTCTTCCGCGACAACCCGCGCGGCCTGCATCACGAACTGTGGATTCACGCCGCCGGCTGCCGCCAGTATTTCAACGCGACCCGCGACACCGTGACCTACGAAATTCTTGAAACCTACAAGATTGGCACCAAGCCGCAATTCACCGCCAAGGCTTCTGGAGAGAAGGTATGAGCCAGATCAATCGCCTGTCCAACGGTGGCCGCATCGACCGTAACAAAGCCCTGAGCTTCACCTTCAATGGTCAGAGCTACAAAGGCTTTGAAGGCGATACCCTGGCCGCCGCACTGCTGGCCAACGGCGTCGACATCATCGGTCGCAGCTTCAAGTATTCCCGTCCGCGCGGCATCTTTGCCGCCGGTGCCGAAGAGCCGAACGCGGTGCTGCAGATCGGCGCCACCGAAGCCACGCAAATCCCCAACGTGCGCGCCACGCAACAGGCGCTGTACCAGGGTTTGGTCGCCACCAGCACCAACGGCTGGCCGAGCGTGAACAACGACATGATGGGCATTCTCGGCAAGGTCGGCGGCAAGCTGATGCCGCCGGGTTTCTACTACAAAACCTTCATGTACCCGCAATCGTTCTGGATGACTTACGAGAAGTACATCCGTAAGGCTGCAGGTTTAGGCCGCTCGCCGACCGAGAACGATCCGGACACCTACGACTACATGAACCGTCATTGCGACGTGCTGATTGTAGGCGCGGGCCCTGCCGGCCTGGCGGCTGCCTTGGCGGCTGCCCGCAGTGGCGCCCGGGTGATCATCGCGGACGAACAGGAAGAGTTCGGCGGCTCCTTGCTGGATTCCCGCGAAAGCCTCGATGGCAAGCCGGCGGCTGAATGGGTTGCCAGTGTTATTGCGGAACTGAAATCCCTGCCGGACGTGGTGCTGCTGCCTCGCGCCACCGTCAACGGTTACCACGACCATAACTTCCTGACCATTCACGAACGCCTTACCGACCACCTCGGTGACCGTGCGCCGATCGGCCAGGTGCGTCAGCGTATCCACCGTGTTCGCGCCAAGCGCGTCGTGTTGGCCACCGGTGCTTGCGAGCGTCCACTGGTGTACGGCAACAACGACGTGCCGGGCAACATGCTGGCGGGTGCGGTATCGACTTATGTGCGTCGCTACGGCGTGGCACCGGGCAAGAAGCTGGTGCTGTCGACCAACAACGATCACGCCTACCGCGTGGCGCTGGACTGGTTTGACGCCGGTCTTTCCGTAGTTGCAGTGGCCGATGCGCGTCATAACCCACGCGGCGCACTGGTTGAAGAAGCTCGCGCCAAAGGCATTCGCATCCTCACCGGCAGCGCCGTGATCGAAGCCCGTGGCAGCAAGCACGTCACTGGCGCCCGCGTTGCGGCCATTGATGTGAAAGCCCACAAAGTCACCAGCCCCGGCGAATGGCTGGACTGCGACCTGGTCGCCAGTTCCGGCGGCTACAGCCCGGTGGTTCACCTAGCCTCGCACCTGGGCGGCAAGCCGACCTGGCGTGAAGACATCCTCGGTTTTGTGCCGGGCGAAGCACCGCAGAAACGCGTGTGCGTCGGTGGGATCAATGGCGTCTATGGCCTCGGCGATTCCCTGGCTGACGGTTTTGAAGGTGGCGTGCGCGCCGCCAGCGAAGCCGGGTTTGCGCCGGTGGAAGGGACGCTGCCCAAAGCCTTGAGCCGTCTGGAAGAGCCGACCCTGGCGCTGTTCCAGGTGCCTCACGAGAAAGCTACCGCACGGGCGCCGAAGCAATTTGTCGACCTGCAAAACGACGTCACCGCGGCCGCCATCGAACTCGCCACCCGTGAAGGTTTCGAGTCGGTAGAGCACGTCAAACGCTACACCGCACTGGGCTTCGGCACGGACCAGGGCAAGCTCGGCAACGTCAACGGCCTGGCCATCGCGGCCCGTTCGCTGAACGTGACCATCCCGCAGATGGGCACCACCATGTTCCGCCCCAACTACACGCCGGTGACCTTCGGCGCAGTAGCGGGCCGCCACTGTGGGCACATCTTCGAGCCGGTGCGCTACACCGCGCTGCAAGCCTGGCACGTGAAAAACGGCGCCGAGTTTGAAGACGTCGGCCAGTGGAAACGCCCGTGGTACTTCCCGCGCAACGGTGAAGACCTGCACGCCGCCGTGAAACGCGAATGCCTGGCCGTGCGCGACAGCGTCGGCCTGCTGGACGCGTCCACCCTCGGCAAGATCGACATCCAGGGCCCGGATGCCCGCGAGTTCCTCAACCGCATCTACAGCAACGCCTGGACCAAGCTCGACGTGGGCAAGGCCCGCTACGGCCTGATGTGCAAGGAGGACGGCATGGTCTTCGACGACGGCGTCACCGCTTGTCTGGCCGACAACCACTTCCTGATGACCACCACCACCGGCGGCGCAGCGCGCGTACTGCAGTGGCTGGAAATCTACCAGCAGACCGAATGGCCAGACCTCAAGGTGTACTTCACCTCGGTCACCGACCACTGGGCAACCATGACCTTGTCCGGCCCCAACAGCCGTAAGCTGTTGAGCGAAGTCACCGACATCGACCTGGACAAGGACGGCTTCCCGTTCATGACCTGGAAAGAAGGCCTGGTGGGCGGCGTGCCGGCGCGGGTGTTCCGGATTTCGTTTACCGGTGAGCTGTCGTACGAAGTCAACGTGCAGGCCGACTACGCCATGGGCGTGCTCGAGAAAATCGTCGAGGCTGGCAAAAAGTACAACCTGACGCCATACGGCACCGAAACCATGCACGTGCTGCGGGCCGAGAAGGGCTTCATCATCGTCGGCCAGGATACCGACGGGTCGATGACCCCGGACGACCTGAACATGGGCTGGTGTGTAGGCCGCACCAAACCGTTCTCGTGGATCGGCTGGCGCGGGATGAATCGCGAAGATTGCGTGCGTGAAGACCGCAAGCAACTGGTGGGCCTGAAGCCGATTGATCCGAACGTGTGGCTGCCGGAAGGCGCGCAGTTGGTGTTCGACGCCAAGCAGACGATTCCGATGAAGATGGTCGGCCACGTCACCTCCAGTTATGCCCACAACTCCCTCGGCTATTCGTTTGCCATGGGCGTGGTGAAGGGCGGCTTGAAACGCATCGGCGAGCGGGTGTTTGCACCGTTGGCGGATGGCAGCGTGATCGAGGCGGAGATTGTTTCTTCGGTGTTCTTTGACCCTAAAGGCGATCGCCAGAACATCTGACAGACCGAGTCGCCTGCATCGCAGGCAAGCCAGCTCCCACAGTTGGAATGCATTCCCCTGTGGGAGCCGGGCTTGCCCGCGATGAGGCCAGAACAGTCACCGCAAGACCTACAGAATTCAAACAGGTGCTTTATGACAGCAGCCAATGTTTACCAGCAACGCCCCACCTCCGGAGCCAAGGCCGAGTCGTCGCTGCACCATGCCGACCTCGCCAGCCTGGTAGGCAAGGGTCGCAAGAACGCCGGCGTGACCGTGCGCGAAAAGAAACTCCTCGGCCACCTGACCATTCGTGGCGATGGCCACGACGCCGCCTTCGCCGCCGGCGTGCACAAGGCTCTGGGCATCGAATTGCCCGGCGCCCTGGCAGTGATTGTCAAGGGTGAAACCAGCCTGCAATGGCTCGGCCCGGATGAGTGGCTGCTGGTGGTGCCGAGCGGTGAAGAATTCGCCGCCGAGAAAAGTTTGCGCGAGGCGCTGGGTGATTTGCATATCCAGATCGTCAACGTCAGCGGCGGCCAGCAGATCCTCGAACTCAGCGGCCCCAACGTGCGGGATGTGCTGATGAAGTCCACCAGCTACGACGTGCACCCCGACAGCTTCCCGGTGGGCAAGGCGGTGGGTACGGTGTTCGCCAAGTCGCAACTGGTGATTCGCCATACCGCTGAAGACACCTGGGAGCTGCTGATTCGTCGCAGCTTCTCGGATTACTGGTGGCTGTGGTTGCAGGATGCGGCGGCTGAGTATGGTTTAAGCGTCCAGGCCTGATCGTTCCCACGCTCCGCGTGGGAATGCATCCCGGGACGCTCCGCGTCCCAAGAGCGGACGCAGAGCGTCCATTGCGGCGTTCCCACGCAGAGCGTGGGAACGATCAAGGAGTCACGAATAATGAGCCGCGTACCCGATACATGGATTTTGACCGCCGACTGCCCCAGCGTGCTCGGCACGGTGGACGCGGTGACCCGCTATCTGTTCGAGCAGGGCTGCTACGTCACTGAGCACCACTCGTTTGATGACCGGCTTTCGGGCCGTTTCTTCATCCGCGTGGAGTTTCGCCAGCCTGACGGTTTTGACGAGCAAGCTTTCCGCGATGGCCTGGCCACTCGCGGTGAAGCGTTCGGCATGATCTTCGAACTGACCGCGCCGAACTACCGGCCGAAAGTGGTGATCATGGTCTCCAAGGCCGATCACTGCCTCAACGATTTGCTCTACCGCCAGCGCATCGGCCAACTGTCGATGGATGTGGTCGCCGTGGTCTCCAACCACCCGGACCTCAAGCCTCTGGCCGACTGGCACGAGATTCCGTATTACCACTTTCCCCTGGACCCCAACGACAAGCCGTCGCAAGAGCGCCAGGTGTGGCAGGTGATCGAAGAGTCCGGCGCCGAGCTGGTGATTCTTGCGCGCTACATGCAAGTGCTGTCGCCGGAGCTGTGCCGCAAGCTCGATGGTAAAGCCATCAACATCCACCACTCCCTGCTGCCTGGTTTCAAGGGCGCCAAGCCGTATCACCAAGCCTACAACAAGGGGGTGAAACTGGTGGGCGCCACCGCGCATTACATCAACAACGACTTGGACGAAGGCCCGATCATCGCCCAGGGCGTGGAGGTGGTGGACCACAGTCACTATCCGGAAGATTTGATTGCCAAGGGACGGGATATCGAAGGCCTGACCCTGGCACGGGCCGTGGGGTATCACATTGAGCGGCGGGTGTTTTTGAACGCCAATCGGACAGTGGTGCTCTGATGGACGCCTTCGCGAGCAAGCCCGCTCCCACATTCGACCGCATTTCAAAAGTAGAACTCGGTCAACTGTGGGAGCGGGCTTGCTCGCGAAGAGGCCATCACTAACAACGCAAAACAGCATCTGTACCCGAGCACTTAAACGCGCTGCCTGCCTGGGCAACGCGGTTCCATAAAAACAACAGCGAGGTGAAAGCATGTCTGGTAATCGTGGTGTCGTGTATCTCGGCAACGGCAAGGTCGAAGTACAGAAAATCGACTATCCCAAAATGCAGGACCCCCGTGGCAGGAAGATTGAGCACGGCGTCATCCTGCGCGTGGTCTCCACCAACATCTGCGGCTCCGACCAACACATGGTGCGCGGCCGCACCACTGCCCAGACCGGCCTGGTCCTGGGCCACGAAATCACCGGCGAAGTGATCGAGAAGGGCAGCGACGTCGAGAACTTGAAAATCGGCGACCTGGTGTCGGTTCCGTTCAACGTGGCGTGCGGCCGTTGCCGTTCCTGCAAGGAGCAGCACACCGGCGTGTGCCTGACCGTCAACCCGGCCCGTGCCGGTGGCGCCTACGGCTATGTGGACATGGGCGACTGGACCGGCGGCCAGGCCGAATACGTGCTGGTGCCTTACGCCGACTTCAACCTGCTGAAACTGCCGGACCGCGACAAGGCCATGGAGAAAATCCGCGACCTGACGTGCCTCTCCGACATCCTGCCCACCGGCTACCACGGCGCAGTCACTGCGGGCGTTGGCCCGGGCAGCACGGTCTACATCGCCGGTGCCGGTCCGGTGGGCCTGGCGGCTGCCGCCTCCGCTCGCCTGCTGGGCGCCGCAGTGGTCATCATCGGCGACGTCAACCCGATCCGCCTGGCCCACGCCAAGGCCCAGGGTTTTGAAATTGCCGACCTGTCGAAAGACACCCCGCTGCACGAACAGATCGCTGCGTTGCTGGGCGAACCGGAAGTGGATTGCGCCGTCGATGCCGTGGGTTTCGAAGCGCGTGGCCATGGCCATGAAGGGGCCAAGGCGGAGGCTCCGGCCACCGTACTCAACTCGTTGATGGGCGTGGTGCGGGTGGCTGGCAAAATCGGTATCCCGGGCCTGTACGTGACCGAAGACCCGGGTGCCGTGGATGCTGCCGCGAAAATGGGCAGCCTGAGCATTCGTTTTGGCCTGGGCTGGGCCAAGTCCCACAGCTTCCACACCGGGCAAACCCCAGTGATGAAGTACAACCGCCAGCTGATGCAGGCGATCATGTGGGACCGTATCAACATTGCCGATATCGTCGGTGTGGAAGTCATCAGCCTGGATGACGCACCACGCGGGTACGGCGAGTTCGATGCAGGCGTGCCGAAGAAGTTTGTGATCGATCCGCACAAGTTGTTCAGCGCGGCTTAAATCGCGGGCAAATAAAAAGGCGACCTCAGGGTCGCCTTTTTTGCATCTGCGGTTGGGTGGGAGAATCAGCGAATCGCCAAAGCCCCCTGATACACCGTTGGCCCCGTTGGCTGCTTGCTCACCGAGCCGCCCTTGGTTTCCGAGCTGACCATCAGTGTCACCGGCTTGCTGATCGACGCCTGCTGGCGAGGGTTGATGCCGATAATGCCTTTGCCGTCTTCCGGCAACAGGCCCAGTGACACCGGCGTACCGTCAGCCGGAACCGCCCACAGCTCCAGGCTTTGGTCCGGGGCCGGTGCCGTGGCGGCAATCGGCTGCACTTCGAGGTAATCCTTGTGGGCCACGATTTGCGTGGCCGGTTGCTGGGTAGTGTTTACCAGCAGTGCGGCAGCCTTGACGCTGTCCTGGGTGTAGAGGGCGCCGCCGACGCCCGCAACTACCACCAAACAGGCGCCGATGAACAGGCGTGGGCGGTTCCAGAATGAAGGCTTGTGCTCAATCACTTGGGGGTTGATCGCAGTCATTAGGCTCTTCCTGACATGTTTTGTAGTCTTTCATGGACCTAGTTAACGGCGATCGGTTCCTCATCCGTCGTATTGAGCCTTGGGGCTGCGTGATGTCAATTGGCCCTGAACCGCGGAACGAGCGTCAATGGTGCTTGGGTGGGAGGACCAGTTCCTTGTACGTGAATGCGCATTGTTTTTCCGGATGCTGCTCGGTGGAATCTGCATAGCAGTATTGGACCTCCTTGGCTTTTTTGTAGGCCCCGGCCTTGGCTTTGCTCTCATCCGTTTTCGACTCATCCACCCATTTTGTCCCCGGCACGGGTGCCCATCCTTTGAAGGAGTACAGCGTCATCCTCAAAAAGTCGAACCAGCCTTCACCCTCGTAGTCGCAGGACACTACGTACGCATTTCCTTCTGAGCTGATATCCCGGTAAAGCGCCCCCGTGAAGTGGAGCTTTTTGAGCAGGTTTTCATCGCCAAAGGGGTTCTCTCCCACCCAGACGCCCTTATGAGGGCCGGGGGCATAAAAAATATCCCACGGCCCCCATGGCTCTTCCGGTTTGATACTTGCCTTGGGCGGGCACATGGCAATCTCATCTGCCAGGGCATTGCCCACAAGGGTCGAAAGTACCAGTGCGCTCAGCGCGATGTTCATCAGCTTCATGTCGTACTCCCTTACGTGATAGGAGCCTTCATGGTGGGCGTGTGGACGCGTTGCAGATACTGTCAAATTTGACAGCGGGGTAGATCAAGTTCGGATTAAAACAAGAGGGGTTATTTCAAAAGGGCAATCCACTGTAGGCGCGAGCGTGGTCGCGAAAAACCTGAGGGCGCCGTGGGCTTTCAGGTTTCCCGCGTTATCGTTGACGACCTTCGCGAACAAGCTCGCTCCTACAGGAATTAGAGTGAGGCCAACTGGCCTTGATACAACACCGGCCCCGTCGGTTGTCCAGTTGGCGAGCCACCCTGAGGCTCAAGACTCACCGCCAGGGTCAACGGTGCCGTCAGCAGCGCCTGGTGTTCTTTGCTCAACTGGATCCGGCCTTTACCCGACACCGGCAACAACCCCAGGGAGATGGGTTTGCCGCCCGCCGGGATTGCCCACAGTTCCAGCGCGCGGGTCGGCTCCACAGCCGCCAGGGTCAGCGGTTCCACCTGCAGATGATCGTCATACGCCTGAATCTTCAGCGCAGGCTGTTGATTGGCCGCCACCAGCGTAGCGTTGTACTCCACCCCGAGGTCGCGCTGGTACAACACTCCCACCAACACCGCGATCACTACGCCGCATGCCGCTACCAGCAACCGCAGGTTCATCCAGAATGGCCTCTTCGCTGGCATATGCAGCACTTGCGGCTCTATGCGGGCCTTGATCCCTTCCCACACATGGTCCGGCACTGGCCTTTCAGGTAACGGCCCGGTGAGGCTGGCGAGGGCGTCCTGCCAGTGTCCCAGCTCGACGCGCAGGGCGGCATCGTCCAGCAGCAGCGCTTCAAAACGTCGACGGGCGGTGGCGGGCATCAACCCGATGGCGTAATCCGCCGCGAGGGCGCGGCGCAGGGACGTGGTCTGGTAGTTCATGATTCAAGACACCTGCGCAAGCGCTCCATGCCGCGGCGAATCCAGGATTTGACCGAGCCCAGGGGCGCAGCCAGGTGGTCGGCCAACTCCGAGCAGGACAAGCCCTGGAAGTAAGCCACGGTGATCGATTGACGCTGCATGCCTTCTAGGCTGTCGAGGCAGCGGTTCAGGGCGTGGGCTTCGCGCTCGCTGTCGAGCTGTTCGTGGGCGCTGGGGCTTTCGTCGGTCATGGCGTCTTGCTGGCCGTCGCTCAAGGGCTGTTCGCGGTGTTTGCGCAACTGATCGATCGCCAGGTTGCGGGTGATGTTAATCATCCAGGTCAAGGGCGCCGACAGATGGGCCTCATAGCGCGAGGCGTTGAACCAGATGCGCACGAAGCTCTCCTGTAACACTTCCTCGGCCAAGTCCTGGCGGCCCATGAAACGCAGGGCAATACCGTGCAAACGCGGGGAAACACTGCGGTAGAGCGTTTCGAACGCCTGGCGGTTACCCAGGGAGCACTGGGCCAGCAATTGCCGTAGCTGATCTGCATCGTGGGTCGAAATAGGGCTTCTCCAGGCACGTGCAACAGGGCGATGGGACGGCAGACGGTAAAGACGGCAGGCTGAGGTTAGTCCAGCTTGGGTATTCATTCCATCAACCTCCGTGCGGTTCGTGATGGATATACGCAGCGCAGAGCGGTTCGGATGCAGTGGTTTTCTGAACTAATCTGTGAGGTGGGAACAATCTTTCGTAACACCCAGTCAAACTCCTGCTTTTAGCGCTTACTTTCAGAGGTTGTCTTGATGAAGATTTCACGCGGTTTTGCCCTGTCCTGCCTGTTGACCGTGGCGGCCAGCCCGGTGTTTGCGGCAGGTTTCAGCCTCGGCGATGTAGCCAATGCCGTTTCGGGCGCACAGGGTGGCGACAAGGCAGCAGCGGCTGCGCCGACCTCACAGACCGCCGGCTTGCTGGGCGCCCTGACCTCGCAATTGAACGTGACGCCGGAGCAGGCTGTCGGCGGTACCGGCGCAATGCTGGGCCTGGCCAAGAATAAATTGGGCGGCGGTGATTACTCGCAACTGACCAAAAGCGTACCGGGCCTGGACAAGCTCTCCGGCAGCAACTCCCTGGGCAGCCTCGGCGCCCTGAGCGGCATGCTCGGCCAGAGCGGCGGCAGCAAGACCTCGGGTCTGGATGGCGTATTGGGTAACGTGAAGAACACCAACGACCTGAACACCGCGTTCAGCGCACTGGGCATGGACAGTGGGATGGTTGGCCAGTTTGCGCCGGTTATCCTGAAATACCTGGGCGGCCAAGGCGCCAGCGAGTCGGTGCTGGGCAAACTGGCTTCGGCCTGGGGCACTGGCGGCTAAGACCGCTCCGCGCGCAGTTGGGCGATGCGCGCATCCTTCTCCATCCAGAGCTGGTTGACCCAGTTCTGGACGGTCTGGCGAAACGCCGGATCGTTCTCGTAATCCCCTTGCCACAACGCCGGATCCAGCTCACGGGTGCGGATATCCACGATCACCTTCGGCACCGCGCCACTGATCAAGTCCCAGAAGCCCGGAATGTTTTCCTGTGGATAAACCACGGTGACGTCGAGCACCGCATCCAACTGTTCACCCAGCGCCGCGAGCACGAACGCCACGCCTCCCGCCTTGGGCTTGAGCAGACGCTCGAAGGGTGAATCCTGCTGTTTGCGCTTGGCCGGGGTGAACCGCGTGCCTTCCAGGTAATTCACCACCGTGACCGGCTGGCGCTTGAACAGCTCGCAGGCCTCCTTGGTGATTTTCAGGTCCTGCCCTGCCAGCTCAGGGTGCTTGGCCAGGAACGCCTTGGTGTAGCGCTTCATGAACGGGTAATCCAGTGCCCACCACGCCAGGCCCAGGAAGGGTACCCAGATCAGTTCCTTTTTCAGGAAGAACTTGAAGAACGGCGTGCGTCGGTTGAGGGCCTGGATCAAAGCGGGGATGTCGACCCAGGATTGGTGGTTGCTGATCACCAGATAAGACGTGTCACCCCGCAGGTCCTCGCCACCGCGAATATCCCATTGGGTGGGGATGCACAGGGCGAAGATCAGCTTGTCGATCTCGGCCCAGGTTTCGGCGATCCACATGACGGCCCAGGAGGCGTAGTCGCGAAAGCGACCGGGCGCCACCAGCTTGAGCAGGGCAAACACCATCAGCGGTCCGAACAGCACCAAGGTGTTGAGCAATAGCAGCAATGTGACGAAACAGCCGGTGAGCAGGCGGCGCATAAGTAACTCTTGGAATCATTTTGGCCCGCCATGATAAGCAGCTTGGGTCTAGAGGCCAAATCGCAAATAAGCTTACGAATGTTTCACAGCGGGCTGGGTATGCTCTGTGATCTAACTAAGCGGCGATTTTGCAGTCTAGAATTGGCCCATCTATTTCAAGGAAACCTCCTACGTGAAATCCATCCTTGCCCTACTAGCGCTCGTGGCCTTGCCTGTCATGGCCGCTGAGCCGACCCTTTACGGTCGCTACGAATACATTCAACTGCCGGAAATCGGCGAGACCTTCAAGGCCAAGATGGACACCGGCGCGCTGACCGCCTCGCTGTCGGCCCGGGACATCGAGACCTTCACCCGTGATGGCGACGACTGGGTGCGCTTCCGCCTCGGCGGCAAGGACGCCAGCAACAAGGTGTACGAGCATAAGGTCTCGCGCATCAGCAAAATCAAAAGCCGCGCCGACGAAGATGACGACAAGGACGAAGCCACGGTGGCCAAGCGCCCGGTGATCGACCTGGAAATGTGCCTGGGCAACGTCAAACGCACCGTCGAGGTCAACCTCACGGACCGCAGCAGCTTCAACTACCCGCTGCTGATCGGCGCCAAGGCCCTGCGTGAATTCGGCGCTGCGGTAAACCCGGCTCGCCGTTACACTGCGGACAAACCGGACTGCTGACGGACCACCATGCCGCATATCCTGATTGTCGAAGACGAAGCGGCCATC
This sequence comes from Pseudomonas sp. TH34, assembly GCF_016650865.1. Classification (NCBI taxonomy): domain Bacteria; kingdom Pseudomonadati; phylum Pseudomonadota; class Gammaproteobacteria; order Pseudomonadales; family Pseudomonadaceae; genus Pseudomonas; species Pseudomonas sp. TH34. Next base: position 136,963 of record NZ_JAEKFB010000029.1, on the reverse strand, counting down.
GCCGATACGCTGATTTTCGCCCTGCAAGGCGAAGGCTTCACCACCACCTGGCTGAGCCTCGGCCAGGCGGCGCTGACCCATCAGCGGCAGACACCGGCGGACCTGATCATCCTCGACATCGGCCTGCCGGATATCACCGGCTTTGAAACCTGCAAGCAGCTGCGGCGCTTCAGCGAAGTGCCGGTGATGTTCCTCAGTGCCCGGGACGGCGAGATCGACCGCGTGGTGGGCCTGGAGATCGGTGCTGACGACTATGTGGTCAAGCCGTTCAGCCCGCGCGAAGTGGCAGCCCGGGTGCGGGCGATCCTCAAACGGGTTGGCCCTGGTGTTGCTCCAGCGGTGTTTCAGGTGGACCTGGAGCGCATGCAGATCAGTTATCGCGGGCAGCCTCTTAACCTTACACGCCATGAATTTCGCCTGTTGCAAAGCCTGTTGGAGCAACCCGAGCGGGTGTTCAGCCGCGAGCAACTGCTGGATGCGGTGGGCGTGGCGGCCGATGCAGGGTACGAGCGCAATATCGACAGCCATATCAAAAGCGTTCGCAGCAAATTGCGGACGGTGGCCCCCGAGTCTGAGCCGATCCAGACCCACCGCGGCCTTGGCTACAGCTACAGCCCGGGCAACAGCTGATGCGCCTGGGGATCCGGTTCTTCCTGGTGTATGCGCTGTTTATCGGCCTGACCGGCTACTTCGTACTCAGCACCGTGATGAAGGAAATCCGCCCCGGTGTGCGCCAGTCCACCGAGGAAACCCTGGTGGACACCGCCAACCTGCTGGCAGAAATCCTGCGCAGCGATGTGAAGAACGGCACCCTTGGCCAGAGCCACTGGCCCGAACTGCTCAAGGCCTACGGCGAGCGTCAGCCTGGCGCGAATATCTGGGGCCTGCCGAAAAACCAGGTCAACCACCGCATCTACGTCACCGACGCCAAGGGCATCGTATTGCTGGATTCCACCGGCGAGGCGGTGGGCGAGGATTACTCGAAGTGGAATGACGTGTACCTGACACTGCGCGGCGAATATGGTGCGCGCTCGACCCGCAGCGAACTGGACGACCCCGCTTCGTCGGTGATGCACGTCGGCGCGCCGATCCGCGATAACGGGCAGATCATTGGCGTGGTCACCGTGGCCAAGCCCAACAGCTCGCTGCAGCCGTATGTGGACCGCACCGAAGACCGGCTGCTGTGGTACGGCGCCGGGCTGGTGGGCCTGGGCTTGCTGTTCGGTGCGCTGCTGTCGTGGTGGTTGAGTGTCGCGCTGCGCCGGCTCACGGCGTATGCCCAGGCGGTGAGTGAAGGCCGGCGTGCCGAGTTGCCGCACTATCGCGGCGGTGAGCTGGAGCAGTTGTCCACCGCCGTGGAACACATGCGCACCCAGCTGGAAGGCAAGGCGTACGTCGAGCGTTATGTGCACACCCTGACCCACGAGCTGAAAAGTCCATTGGCGGCGATTCGCGGGGCGGCGGAGCTGTTGCAGGGCGACATGTCCCGGGATCAGCAGCAGCGTTTCGTGGGCAATATCGACAGCGAAAGTGCGCGCTTGCAGCAATTGATCGAACGCCTGCTGAACCTGGCGCAGGTGGAGCAGCGCCAGGGCCTTGAAGACCAGAGCAGCCTGTCGCTGGCAGCGTTGGTAGACGAAGTACTCAAGGCTCAATGCGCGCGCATCGAAGGCGCCGGGTTGCAGGTCCAGCAGGCGATTGCTGCGGATGTACAGGTGTACGGCGAGCCGTTCCTGCTGCGTCAGGCCCTGGGGAATCTGCTGGAAAACGCCCTGGATTTCACCCCGCCCGGTGGCACCTTGCGGTTCAGCGCCAAGGCTGTGAATGACGGCGTCGAATTCACCCTGTTCAACCAGGCCGAGCCGATTCCCGAATACGCCTTGCCGCGCCTCAGTGAGCGCTTCTATTCCCTGCCGCGCCCGGCCAGCGGGCGCAAGAGCACCGGCCTTGGGCTGAATTTTGTCGAAGAGGTGATGAAGCTGCACGGCGGCTCACTGCAGATCGGCAACGTGCCCGGCGGCGTGCAGGTAAAACTGCATCTCCACACAGTCTCCACATTCCCTTCATAAATCCCCCTTAAGCGCCCGCCAGACTCTCCCCCATCCAAACAGGGAGAGCTTCATGAACCGCAATCTGCTTTTCAAACTGGGCGCCATCGCGCTGCTGATCGTGCTGTTGTTGATTCCGTTGCTGATGATCCACGGGGTGATTACCGACCGTCAGCAATTGCGCGACGACGTCTTGCAGGATATCGCCCGCAGTTCCAGCTACAGCCAGCGCCTCAATGGCCCGGTGCTGGTGGTGCCTTATCGCAAGACTGTCCGGGAGTGGAAGCTCAATGAAAAGCTCAACGAACGCTACGAAGAAACCCGTGAGGTGCGCGGTCATCTGTATTTCCTGCCGGAGCAATTTGCCCTCGACGGGCAGGTGCAAACCGAAGTGCGCGCCCGGGGCATTTACCAAGCCCGGTTGTTCCACGCCGACAGCCGGATCAGTGGGCGGTTTGTATTGCCGGAGCAATTGGGCATCAAGGAACACTTTGCCGATTACCGCTTTGACCCGGCGTATCTGGCGGTGGGTATCAGCGACATTCGTGGCATCGAAAACGCGCTGAAGCTGGAGCTGGGCGGTGAGCAACTGGCGTTTTCACCGGGCACCCAAGTGGCGTGGCTGGGGGAGGGTGTGCACGTGATGCTGCCCGAGCAGGACAGCCAGAAGCCGGCACCCTTTGACTTCGCCTTTGACCTGCGCCTGCAAGGCACCGAGCAACTGCAAGTGGTGCCGGTGGGCAAGACCAGCCAGGTCAAGCTGGCGTCCAACTGGCCGCACCCGAGCTTTATCGGCAACTTCCTGCCGACCCAGCGCGAGGTCACCGCACAAGGCTTCAGCGCCCATTGGCAGACCACATTTTTCTCCACCAATTTGGAAGAAGCACTCAGCAGTTGCCTGGCCGAGCGCGGCTGTGACGACTTCAACAGCCGCAGCTTTGGCGTGAGCTTTATCGACCCGGTGGACCAGTACCTCAAGAGTGACCGGGCGATCAAATATGCGCTGTTGTTTATCGCCCTGACGTTTGCCGGTTTCTTCCTGTTCGAGGTGCTCAAGAGCCTGGCGGTGCACCCGATCCAGTACGCGCTGGTGGGGTTTGCCCTGGCGTTTTTCTACCTGCTGTTGTTGTCGTTGTCCGAGCACATCGGGTTTGGTCCGGCGTACCTGATATCGGCGGCGGCCTGTGTGATGTTGATCGGGTTTTATGTCTGCCATGTACTGCGCAGCGTCGCCCATGGCCTGGGGTTTTCGGCAGCGTTGGCGGCGTTGTATGGCTTGCTGTACGGGTTGCTGAGTGCCGAGGATTACGCGTTGCTGATGGGCTCGTTGCTGCTGTTCGGGTTGCTGGGCACGGTGATGGTGCTGACCCGCAAGCTGGATTGGTATGGCGTGGGCAAGCGCAAGGAGGTGGGTGATGAGTAGGTCGTTGGGGTTGCGGGAAGATCAGCAGGTAGGAGCAACGTTGATGATGCGGATCAACGCACTGTTTCCCGAAGCCCGGGAGCTTTTTTTGGCGAGGGAGCTTGCTCCCGCTGGAGTGCGAAGCGCTCCCAGGATTTTTGGGGCCGCTGCGCAGCCCAGTGGGAGCAAGCTCCCTCGCCACAGAGGAACCCTTGCAGCAGGTTAAGCCGGTGGCTGGGTCTGGAGCATCGACGGCCGCTGACTCACCTCGGCATACCACGCCGCCAGCTTCGGATGGCTCGACCGCCACTGCATGCCCGGGTGGCGGAAGTCCAGGTAAGCCAACGCACACGCCACGCTGATCGCGGCCACGTCAAACGGTCCGGTCAGCTCTGCAATGGCGTCCTGTTCCAGCATGTCGAGGGCGCGACGGATCTTGTCGCGTTGGCCTTCCAGCCACAGGTCCCAGTGTTTCTCCTCGGGGCGCATGGCGGTTTCATAGCGCACCAGCACGGCGGCATCCATGATGCCGTCGGCGGTGGAGGCCAGGGTCAGGCGCCGCCAACGGGCCGGGCCGTTCCGGGGGATCAGCGGGGTCCCGGTATGTTGATAGTCGAAGTAATCGAGGATCACCCGGCTGTCATGCAATACGTTGCCATCGGCCAGGCGCAGGGCGGGGATCTTGCCCAGCGGGTTGTCCTGGATCACCTCCGCGTCAGGCTTGACCGGCGTCGGCACGCAGCCGTGCAACGTCACACGGTCCAGTTGGCCGGTCTCGTGCAACAGCACCCGTACTTTGCGAACAAACGGCGAGGCAGGGTTGTGGAACAACGTCATGCTGGAGGTGGACATGGGCATTCCTCGGAAAAGGGCAGCGCTAATCTATCTCAACGCTTGAACAACGCCCAGCTACCAATTACAGCCGGAATGCCCAGCCCCACCCAGCTCAACGAGTCCCACAACCCATCCCCCAGCAACGCCGCAAACAACCCGGCGGCACTCAGCAGCCCGATGGCCAGCGGGATGCCGAACACCTTCCAGAAATTCGACTGCCGTGGCTTCATGACTTGGCCGCCTTGCGCCGCACCAGCCACAAGTACACACCACTGCCCAGAACGATAATGGTCAGCACATCCAGCACCGCCCAGAGAATCTTCATCGGCATGCCGCCGTAGTCACCGAAGTGCAGCGGTTGGGACATGCCCATGGCGTCCATGTACCACGGCCGTTCGGCAATGGCGGTGACCTGCAGGTTGCTGGCGTCGATCAACACCGGTGTCAGCAGGTGCGAGGTCAGGTGTGTGCTGCCTTTCATGAACACCGCGTAGTGATGCTCGCTGGAAAAGCGCGTGCCGGGGAACGCGATAAAGTCCGGCTCCATGCCCGGCGCGGCCTTGGCGGCGATCGTCAGCAGGTCGGTGGCGGGGGCGCGCAAGGTCAGCGGGGGGGCGTCTTTGTAGGGTTCGATCATCGCGCTGAGGCTGTCGGTACGCCAGGCAGCGATGATCAGATCGGCGCAGGCGCTGATCACGCCGGTCACGCCCACCACCAGCGCCCAGGTCAGGGTGACTACGCCGATCAGGTTGTGCAGGTCGAGCCAACGCAGGCGGGTGGATTTGTCCTGGCGCACCGTGGCGAACTTCAGCCGGCGCATGAACGGCAGGTACAACACCGTGCCGGAGATGATCGCCAACACGAACAGAATGCCCATGAACGCCAGCAGCAACTTGCCCGGCAGCCCAGCGAACATATCGACGTGCAGGCGCAGCAGGAACATCGTCAGCCCACCGTTGGCCGACGGCGTTTCCACGGCTTCGCCGGTACGGGCGTCGAGCATGAAGGTGTGGGAGGAATTGGGTTCGGTCCCGGCGGTGGCGGCCATGATCGCGATCACGCCGTTCTTGTCGTCCTCGTCCCAGGCCAGGTATTGCATGGCTTCGCCGGGGCGATGGGCCTGGGCCTTGGCAACAAGTTGTTCGAGGTTCAGCTGCGGGGTGTCGGCGGGCATGTGTGCCAGTTCGGGTTCGTTGCCCAGCAGGTGATCGATCTCGTGGTGGAAGATCAACGGCAGGCCGGTGAGGGCGAGCAGCAGCAGGAACACGGTGCAGACGAGGCTGGTCCAGGTGTGGATGAAGGACCAGCGGCGGATGGTTTTGCTTTTCATTTTCTAGCCTTCAGACACACCGAAGCCGCCCACGGGGGCGGCCTGGTTGTTAGCTCAGTCGATTACCACTGGTAGGTGGCACTGGCGACTACGCTGCGTTGGTCGCCGTAGTAGCAGTAGGAAGCATCACAGGTGGAAATGTAGTCCTTGTCGAACAGGTTGGTGGCGTTCAGTTTCAGCGATGCACCTTTGAGACTGTTGTCCAGGCGGCCGAGGTCGTAATGCACGGAGGCATCGAACACGGTGTAGGCATTGGCCTTACCCAGCCAGGTGTTGCCCTGGTCGCCATAGGTGTTGCCGGTGTAGCGGGCACCCGCGCCAATGCCGAAACCGTCAAGTACACCGGCGTGCCAGGTGTAGTCGGTCCACAGGGACGCTTGCTGGTTCGGCATCAGTTGCAGGCGGTTGCCTTTGTATTGGCCTTTTTGAACTTCGGATTTGGCCAAGGTGTACGCAGCAATGATCTTGAGGTTCTCGGTCACGTCAGATACGGCTTCCAGTTCCAGTCCCTTGACCTTCACTTCGCCGGTCTGGTTGGTGATCGACTGGCCACCGGCACCGAAGCTGGTAACGAGCACGTTCTTTTGGGTCAGGTCGTAGACGGCCGCACTCAGCAGGGTATTTGAGCCGGGCGGCTGGTACTTGACCCCCAGTTCCCATTGCTTGCCTTCGGTGGGTTTGTACGACTCGGTCGGTGAGACGCTGGCGTTACTCGCTGGCTGGAACGATTCGGCGTAGGAAAGGTACGGAACGAAGCCCGAGTCGAACACATAGCTCAGCGCGGCGTTGCCACTGAAATTCTTGCTGCGATCGGTATTGGTTGCATCGTTTTTGTTGAAGTACGTGGTGCCTTGGTGCACCCAGTCTTCACGGCCGCCCAAGGTCAGGCGCCACTTATCCAGAGCCATCTGGTCCTGGGCGTACAGGCCGGTCTGGATGGTTTTCTGGTTGTAGTCGTAATAGGCCGTGGAGCGCGCCGGGCGCACCACCGGCGTGGTGTTGACCGGGTTATAGAGGTTGACCGTTCCGCCGTCACCGAAGATCGACAGGTACGAGGTGTCGGTGCGCTGGTGATCAAGGCCGAGCAGCACGGTGTGGGTGATGTCACCGGTGGCGAAGTCAGCCTGGAAATTGTTGTCGACCGCGAACTGGCCGATGTTCTCGTCCACGTTGGTCGACGAACGGCTGGTATTGCCCTCGGCATCAATCGTCGAGTAACCGTAGGAACCCACGGTCAGTTGCTGGAAAGCCAGCTCCGACTTGGTGTAGCGCAGGTTCTGCTTGAACTGCCAGGTGTCGTTGAAGCGATGCTCAAAGGCATAGCCCAGTGCGTAGTAGGTGCGGTCGTAATACTCGTAGTCCGGGTCACCCAAATTTTTGTGATGGGACACCTCGCCCAATGGCGAGTGGATCTTGGTGCCGACAATCGGCAGGAACTGGCTGGTGGCGCCCGTATCGTCACGAGTGAACTGCGACAGGAAAGTCAGCTTGGTATCGGTGTCGATATTCCAGGTCAGGCTGGGGGCGATGTTGTAGCGCTTGTTGTCGATGTGATCGACCTGAGTGCCGGCATCGCGCACCACGCCGCTGAGGCCGTAGAGAAACTGGCCTTCATCATCGATCTTGCCGGTGCTGGCGAAGTTAATCTGGCGGTAGTTGTCGCTGCCGTATTGCACCTGAATGGCATTGCTCGATTCAGCGCTGGGACGTCGGCTGACCATATCCAGCAGGCCGCCTGGCGGGGTCTGGCCGTAGACGGATGAAGCCGGCCCACGCAGCAGCGCGAGGCGGTCGAGGTTCCAGGTTTCCGCTTTCGGGTTGGCGTACACGCCGCGTGGCAGCGGCAGGCCATCGAGGAACTGGGTAGGTTCGAAGCCACGAACACGCATCCAGTCGTAGCGGGTGTCACTGCCGTAGCTGGCGGACACGATGCCGGGCATGTACTTGACGGCGTCATCCAGGTTCTGGACGTTGCGGTCCTGCATTTGCTGGCGAGTGGCGACGGAAATCGAACGCGGGGCTTCGACCAGTGCGGTATCGGTCTTGGTGCCGGCAGCTGTGCGAGATGCCAAGTAGCCGTCAACTGGGCCCCACGCACTTTCCGCATCCGCCTGCCCGGTAATACTGGTCTCCGGCAACGCCACAACCCCCTCCGGAATCGCTACCAGGCTGAACGTGCCTGCACTGCTTTGCTCCAGTTGCAGCCCGGTCCCACGCAATGCTTCGCGCAACGCTCCCTGCGCATCGAATTGCCCTTTCACCGGCGCGGAAGTCTTGCCCGCCGCCAACCCTGGATTAAGCGTCAACGCCAGACCGGCCTGGCTGGCGATCTGGTTCAGGGTAGTGGCCAGCGGCGCTGCCGGCAGGTTGTAGGCGCGCACGCTGGAGGCCTGTTCGGCGGCGATCAGCTGGGTGCTGGCCAGCGGGGCGCTGAGGGCGATGGCCACGGCTAACAGGCTGGGGCGCAATAGGGTGTCTAGCGTGCGGGACATACGGCGGCTCCTGAATGGAAATATTTCTCAATTGCCTATGTGCCGAGCGAGATGCAAAAAGTGATAGGGCCGGATGAAAATAATTTCTATTAGTGGGTGAGTGCTGTTTTTGAGGGCCTCATCGCAGGAGCCTACGGCTTGGGCACCACCGTCACCCACCACGGCGTGTGTTGTTGAATCTGCACCGGCAAGGTCGGCAGCAGTGCATTCAGCGCCAGGTTGGTGTCGTGCAGCGGGAAGCTGCCGGTGATCCGCAGGTCGGCCACTTGTTTATCCACACCCAGGTACCCGGTGCGATAGCGGCTCAGTTCCTCAACCACGTCGCCGAGGCGCGCGTTGTCTACCACCAGCATGCCGCGTGTCCAGGCGTCGGTGCCGGGGCTGATAGCCAGCATCGGGCCGAGGCCGTCGCGGCGCATCAGGACTTGCTGGCCTTCCTTGAAGATCTGCTCCTGATGCAGCGCTTCAGGCTGCGCGCCGACGGCAGACTGCAACACGCTGAGGCGCGTGCCGTCGTCTTCGCGCTTGACGATAAACCGCGTACCCAAGGCGCGCAGGCTGCCTTCGCGAGTTTCGACAAAAAACGGGCGGGCGTCGTTGTGGCCGGTCTCGATGAGGATTTCGCCCTCCTGCAACACGATCAGCCGGCGTTTTTCGTCGAAGCGCACGTCGATGGCGCTGTGGGTATTGAGGTTGATCACCGTGCCGTCCGCCAGCTTCAGGGTGCGCTGTTCGCCGGTGGCGGTGCGCTGGTCGGCCAGCCAATAGTTGAGCGGCACGTAGCGCTGGCCGGCGAAGAGCACCAGGCCGCACACCAGCACCACACTGGCCAGGCCGCTGCCGAGCTTGCGCACGCGCTTGCGAATGCCTTCGCGCGATTGCAGCAACGCCGCACGGGCCGGGCCTGAGGCCACACTGAAACGCTGATCGAGCATGCCCAGTTGGCGCCAGGCCCGGGCGTGTTCTTCGTTGCTGGCCAGCCATTTGGCGAACTCTTCCTGTTCCACGGCGCTGCCGTCGCCCGAATCGAGGGACAGTTGCCAGGCAATGGCGGCGTCAAGCACCCGTGCCGAGACCGGCTTGGAACTGACCGGGCTCACAGCGGCTCGCCATACAGGGCGATGTAGCACTGGCGAATGCCTTGAGCCAGGTATTGCCGTACCCGAGGCACGGAAACCCCAAGACGCTGGGCGATTTCAGCGTGGCCCATGCCATCGAGGCGGTTATAGAGGAAGGCCGCGCGGGCCTTGCTCGAGAGTTTGCCCAGCAGGCGGTCGATGGCCTTGAGGTCTTCGAGTATCAGTTGCTGCTCTTCCGGGGACGGGTGCTCGCTTTCCGGGATCAGCATCAGCTCTGTGAGATAAGCCTGTTCCAGCGCGGCGCGGCGGAAGTAGTCGAACAGCAGACCCTTGGCGATGGCCACCAGAAATGCCCGCGGCTCGCGGGGCTCACGCAGTTCTTCACGGCCCAGCAGGCGCATGAAGGTGTCCTGGCTCAAGTCTTCGGCACGGCTGGGGCAGGCCACATTGCGTCGCAGCCACGCCAACAGCCAGCTGCGATGGTCGCGGTATAACGCGCCAACAAGCTCACTGTGGGGACTTTGGATGGACGACAAGGCGACACCGATCGGGAAGTTTAAACTAACGAGAATTATTCGCGATTGTGGCAGAGGTGTAAGGCGGGTGCAATTGGCGTTGGTCGGGCGGCGGCGTAATGATATCTATCATGATGATGCCGCTTGCTGTGGCGAGGGAGCTTGCTCCCGCTCGCTGCGCAGCAGTCGTAATCCAGGCAGTGCATTTATTCAGTTGGAAATGGGTTGGCTGATTTTGGGTGCGCTTCGCACCCCGGCGGGAGCGAGCTCCCTCGCCACACTTAGAATGAGGGCGCTTGCTTGCGGCGTTTCCATTGGCCCAGGCGCTGTTGTAACGCGTGCGGGCTGTCGATCTGTTGCTGCCGTGCGCGGCTGAACAAAATCAACATCAACTCCGCCGTCGCCAACGCGTCCGCACTGGCGTGATGGCGCTCGCCCACTTGCAGCTTGAAATGCGTGATCCAGTCATCCAGCCCCGCTTCGCGGATGTTGGCATCAGGGCACAGCAGCGGGGCGATGTCGGCCACGTCCAGGAACGGGTGGTTCAATCGATAGCCCAGGCTGTCCTTGAGCGCCCGGCACAGCATGTGTTGATCGAAGGGCGCATGAAACGCCAGCAGCGGACTGTCGCCGACAAACTCCATGAAGTCCATCAGCGCTTCAGCCGGATCACTGCCCGCCGCGATGGCACTGGGCCCCAGGCCGTGGATCAGCACACTGGGGCTGAGCTTGGTCTCGGCCCGTTGCAGGGTGCGTTCGAACAGCTGGGAGAAGTCCACAGCACCGTCTTCGATCACCACCGCGCCAATGGAAAGCACTTGGTCTCGATTGAGGTTCAGGCCGCTGGTTTCCAGGTCCACCACCACCCAGCGCTGGTCCCGCAGCGAACCGTCACCCAGCTCCCGTGGCTTGGGCAATTGTTCAAGCCGCCGCTGTTGCGCTGCGTCCAGGCCAGGTTTGGGTTTGCGCAGCCAGCCAAACAAGCTCACAGCTGATACCGCAAGGTCAGACTGCTTTGCAGGCGTTGGGCCTGGCGCAGGGATTCACGCAGGATGCGCCGGTCCAGGTGGTTGAGGCTGTCGGGGTCGACACGGTTGGAGTAGGGCAGGTTCTCGCGGGTTTGCAGTTGGTGCTGCTGCATGCGGGTTTGTTGAATGAAGTGGTAGGCCTCTTCATAGGCCGCACCGTCGAGACGTTCGATGACTTCCTTGGCCACCAGCTGGCGCAAGCGCTCCAGGGTGTTGATGGCGCTGATCCCGTTGGCCAATGCCAGCAGGCGAGCACCGTCGACAAAGGGCGTGAGGCCTTGCACCTTGAGGTCGAGTGTCGCCTTGTCGGCGCCTTTTCGCGTCAGCACGAAATCCCGGAAACGCCCCACCGGTGGGCGCTGGCGCAATGCGTTTTCGGCCAGCATGCGTTGGAACAAACGATTGTCCGCCACCTGGTCGAGAATGCCCTGACGCAATTGCTCGCACCCTTGCTCATCGCCCCAGACCACCCGCAAATCAAAATAGATGCTCGAACCCAGCAGGTTCTCTGGCGTTGCCTCGCGAATAAACCCGGCAAAACGCCGCGCCCATTCGGCTCGGGACAGGCACAGCTCAGGGTTGCCGGCCATGATATTGCCCTTGCACAGGGTGAAGCCGCACAGCGCCAGGCTCTGGTTGATCTGCTGTGCCAGGGGCAGTAAGCGGCCACGAATCTCGGCGGCCTCGGCGGCGTCCCTGGCTTCGAACAGAATGCCGTTGTCCTGGTCGGTATACAGCGTCTGCTCGCGGCGGCCCTCGCTGCCGAAACACAACCAACTGAACGGCACGCCGGGGTCGCCCTTGTCAGCCAAGGTCAACTCGATGACGCGGCACACCGTGTGGTCATTGAGCAAGGTGATGATGTGGGTGATCTGCGTGGACGAAGCACCGTGGGCCAGCATGCGTTCCACCAACTGGCCGATTTCGCCACGGATCGCCACCAGGTTTTCGACCCTGGGCGCATTGCGAATGGTGCGCGCCAAGTGCACCAGGTCCACCCGTTGCAGGGAAAACAGATCGCGCTCGGACACCACGCCACACAGGCGCTGATCCTTGACCAGGCACACGTGGGCAATATGCCGTTCGGTCATCGCGATCGCAGCGTCGAAGGCGCTGTGGTCCGGGGTGAGAAAGAACGGCGCCTGGGTCATATGGCGCTCGATGCCCTGGCTGAAATCGCTGGTGCCGTCGGCCACCACCTGGCGCAGGTCCCGCAGGGTGAAAATCCCCAGGGGCGCCTTGTGCTCGTCGACGATCACGATGCTGCCCACTTGCTGCTCGTGCATTTGCGTGACCGCTTCACGCAGCGGCGTCAGCGGGCTGCAGGTCACCGGGTGACGCATGGCCAATTCGCCCAGGCGGGTGTTCAGCGAATATTGCGTGCCGAGGGTTTCTACGGCCTTTTGCTGGACTTGCTGGTTGACCTGGTCCAGCAGGCTGCTCACCCCGCGCAAGGCGAAATCGCGAAATACGCTGGAAAGGGCGAATAGCTTGATAAAGGCCGGTTTGTTCAGTTGCAGGCAGAAGGTGTCTTCGGCGGCTTTATGCTCTGTGCGGGTCGCCCGTTCACCCAGCAGTGCCGCCAGTGGGAAACATTCACCGGTGGTGATTTCAAAGGTGGTTTCGGCTGAATCCGGCCGCTCGCCGACCACGCGGCCCTGCTTGACGATATAGAAGTGTTCCACCGGCCCGCCAGAGGGCTTGAGGATGCTCTCGCCGGGGGCGTAGAAGCGCAATTGGCACTGCTCTACCAGAAACCCCAGGTGGGTGTTCTCCATCTGGTTGAACGGCGGGAAGCGTTGCAGGAATTGCAGGGTGCCGTGGATGTTCTGCAACACAGCGGTTTTCCCCGCTTGTGTGAAAGCATCAGCTTTACTCATACCTATGACCGCAGTTTTTTTGTCGTTATCGTTCCCCATGGTCGACTCCTGCGCTGCGGGTGCCCATTGGACGTAAGTCTAGGTAGCGATTCGCCCTCACTGACTAGGGAAAAACCTTACATGAATATCGTCCAAACCCCGTAGAACGCCCACTAGGCAAACTTTCCGACGAAGTGCACATTGTTCGCCCTTCCGGCGATGTCTGACTTCTGTGCTGGGAGATTGTTTAGAACTGCCGAGAAACGTATGTCCGACCACGATATTTTGAGTGACGCCGAGCGCGAGGCCCTGAGCGCGGTTATGCAGGAGCCTGATTTACCGCCACAACGGGTTTTGATCGTGGATGACGACAAGGACGCGCGGGAACTGTTGGCAGAAATTCTTGGCTTGGACGGTATTCGTTGCATGACCGCCGACAGCGGCGAGGCGGCATGGGACTTGTTGAGCTCCAGCAGCTCCATTGGCTTACTGATCACTGACCTGCGCATGGCACCGAGCAACGGGTTGCAATTGATTCGCCAGGTACGCGAATCCACCCGGGCGGCGCTGCCGATCATCATCATGTCGGGGGACGCTGAAGCGCCCGACGTTATTGATGCGATGCATTTGAGCGTGGTGGATTTTTTGCTCAAGCCCATTGATAGCGTGAAGCTGGCGAAGATGGTGAAGCGGGAGTTGGGAATAGCCCCGTCGCCAGGCAGTGACGAGCCCCACAAGGTGTATCGTCCTACCCCGCATCGTCCCCATACGCCTCAGAAACACTCAATCAGTAAGAAAAAATAGCCTTTAGCACACACAAAAAAGCCCTGATCTTTCGATCAGGGCTTTTTCGTTTCTAGCACTTACTCACAGACCATTCTTGGCCTTGAACTCCCGACGCCGGCGGTGCAACACCGGCTCGGTGTAACCGTTCGGCTGCTTGGTCCCTTCAATCACCAACTCCACCGCCGCCTGGAACGCGATGTTGCTGTCGAAATCCGGAGCCAGCGGGCGATACAGCGCATCCCCGGCGTTCTGACGGTCCACCACCGGCGCCATGCGCTTGAGGCTTTCCATCACCTGGGCTTCATTGACGATGCCATGGCGCAACCAGTTGGCAATATGCTGGCTGGAGATACGCAGGGTGGCGCGGTCTTCCATCAGACCGACGTCGTTGATGTCCGGCACTTTCGAACAACCCACGCCCTGGTCGATCCAACGCACCACGTAACCGAGGATGCCCTGGGCGTTGTTGTCCAGTTCGTTGCGGATTTCTTCGTCGGACCAATCGGTATTCTGGGCCAGAGGAATGGTCAGGATATCGTCGACCGACGCGCGTTCGCGCTTGGCCAGCTCAGCCTGGCGGGCGAATACGTCAACCTTGTGGTAGTGCAGCGCGTGCAGCGCAGCCGCCGTTGGCGAAGGAACCCATGCCGTGTTGGCGCCGGCCAGCGGGTGAGCAATTTTCTGCTCGAGCATGGCGGCCATCAGGTCGGGCATGGCCCACATGCCTTTACCGATTTGTGCGCGGCCTTGCAGGCCGGTGCTCAAGCCGATATCGACGTTCCAGTTTTCGTAGGCGCCGATCCATTTCTCAGCCTTCATGGCGGCCTTGCGCACCATCGCGCCCGCCTCCATGGAGGTGTGGATTTCATCGCCGGTACGGTCGAGGAAGCCGGTGTTGATAAACACCACGCGCTCGCTGGCCGCCTTGATGCAGGCCTTGAGGTTGACCGTGGTGCGGCGCTCCTCGTCCATGATCCCGACTTTGAGGGTGTTGCGTGGCAGGTTCAGCACGTCTTCGATGCGGCCGAACAGCTCGTTGGTGAACGCGGCTTCTTCCGGGCCATGCATCTTCGGCTTAACGATGTACACCGAACCGGTGCGGCTGTTCTTGCGGCTGGTGTTGCCGTTGAGGCTGTCGATCGCCGACAGGCTGGTGAGCAGGCCGTCGAGAATGCCTTCCGGCACTTCGTTGCCGTCTTTGTCGAGGATGGCGTCGATGGTCATCAAGTGGCCAACGTTGCGCACGAACAGCAGCGAACGACCGTGCAGGGTCACTTCCTTACCGTCGGCACCGGTGTAGACGCGGTCGGCGTTCATGGTGCGGGTGAAAGTCTTGCCACCCTTGGCGACTTCTTCCGACAGGTCGCCCTTCATCAGGCCGAGCCAGTTGCGGTAGATCACCACCTTGTCATCGGCATCGACGGCGGCGACGGAGTCTTCGCAGTCCATGATGGTGGTCAGGGCGGCTTCCATCAGCACGTCTTTCACGCCGGCGGCGTCGGTCTGGCCGACCGGGGTGCTGGCGTCGATCTGGATTTCGAAGTGCAGGCCATTGTGCTTGAGCAGGACGGCAGTCGGCTTGGCAGCGTCGCCCTGGTAGCCGATCAGTTGCGCATCGCTGCGCAGGCCGCTGTTGCTGCCGCCCTTGAGGCTGACCACCAGCTTGCCGTCGACGATCTTGTAGCCAGTGGAGTCCACGTGGCTGCCGGCAGCCAATGGCGCGGCTTCGTCAAGGAAAGCGCGGGCGAAGGCGATGACCTTGTCGCCACGCACCTTGTTGTAGCCTTTGCCCTTCTCGGCGCCGTCGGCTTCGCTGATGGCGTCGGTGCCATACAGCGCGTCATACAGAGAGCCCCAGCGCGCATTCGAGGCGTTGAGGGCGAAACGGGCGTTCATTACCGGCACTACCAGCTGCGGGCCGGCCATGTGGGCAATTTCTTCATCGACGTTTTGGGTCGAGGCCTGGAAATCCGCGGCTTCTGGCAGCAGGTATCCGATATCTTGAAGGAAGGCTTTGTAGGCCACAGCGTCGTGTGCCTGGCCGGCGTGGGCCTGGTGCCAGGTGTCGATCCGCGCTTGAAAATCGTCGCGTTTGGCGAGTAGGGCTTTGTTCTTCGGCGCCAGGTCGTGGATGACCTTGTCGGCACCGGCCCAGAACTGGTCGGCGGTAATGCCGGTACCAGGAATGGCTTCGTTGTTCACGAAGTCGAACAGGACTTTGGCGACCTGCAGGCCACCGACTTGAACGTGTTCAGTCATTGCTTGCCTCACTCTGCGGAGCTTATGCGCTTTTCAGCTTTTCAATTTACCAATGAAGCCTCTGGCCATGTAAACCGCGAACATGCCGCACCAGTACATGCCGTTGAAGGCGGCTGGGCGGGCTGCGTCGCGGTGCGTGGTTGCCTTGGCAGACATCGACCTAACGTTATGTAGTGCGCGATTGGGCATACTACATGATGAGTTGCGGTTGTGAAAATTAGACTAAATACGTCGTTTAGCGACCCACTTTGGTCGTACGGTCACAGTGGGGTACAGGATGTTCTCAAAAAACTATTGGATTGTTCCAGATAAATATAAAAATGGTACACGATTTGTTTTCGTGGACGCCTGCGTCCACTTTGTAGGAGCGAGCTTGCTCGCGAGGATCGTTAACGATAACGCGGGATGCCTTACACCCAACGGTGCTCTCACGTTCTTCGCGAGCAAGCTCGCTCCTAAAGAATCATAAGAAGAGGACCACACCATGGACCATCTCGTACTGACTGTCATCGCCCCGGACAAACCCGGCGTGGTCGAACGCATCGCCCAATGCATCGCCGCCCATGGCGGCAACTGGCTGGAAAGCCGCATGGCGCACATGGCTGGGCAGTTTGCCGGGATCTTGCGGGTGAGCGTGCCGGCGGAAAATCGTCTGGATTTGATTGGGGCGCTGGAAGACTTGTCCACCCACGGCATTCGCGTGCTGCAGGGCGAAAGCAGTTCGGTCGCCGCCAGTGAGTCGCAACCGATCGCGATGGCGTTGGTGGGCAATGACCGGCCGGGGATTGTTCGCGACATCACCGCGCTGCTCAGCAAGCAGGGCGTCAACCTGGAGCGCTTGATCACCGACGTGCGACCGGCACCGATGAGCAGCGACCTGCTGTTCCACGCCGAAGCCTTGTTGGCGGTGCCGTTGACGCTGCCACTGGAGACCTTGCAGGCGGCATTAGAAACCCTGGCAGACGACCTGATGGTGGAACTGGAGCTGCGCAGCGAGGAATAGTTGCCCACAAGGTTATGCATGGAAATCTTGCATGGGCCTGTGGATAACCTGTAGAGACCCGCGTCCAGCCCAGGCGGGCCGCGGCTCTTCGCCGGCTGAGCAAAAAACGAGCAGTTTCAAGGGCTTGTGCACAAACGCCGGGGATCAGGCTGTGGATAACCTTGGGGTGAATGCCTGCAAGCCACGCCGGCTGTAGCTTGCAGGAGTCTGTACGTTATTTGATCAGTTTTTCCGCACGGTCAGCCAGGCGTCGAGGCTGTAAACCACCAGGCCGGCCCAGATAAAGCAGAAAGCGATCAACGTGGCCGGCGCCAGATGTTCATTGAACAGCAGCACCGCTTCCAGCAGCACCAATGTCGGCGCCACGTATTGCAGGAAGCCCAGGGCGGTGTAGGGCAAATGCCGCGCGGCGGCGTTGAAACACACCAGCGGGATCAGTGTCACCGGGCCAGCGGCCACCAGCCACCACGCTTCGGAGGTGCCCCAGAATTCCATCTGTGCACTGTGGGCAGACGGGTTGAACAGTAGCCATGCAATGGCAATCGGCACCAGCATCCAGGTTTCCACCACCAGCCCGGGCAATGCCTTGACCGGCGCCTGCTTGCGGATCAAACCGTAGAAACCAAAGGTGGCTGCCAGTACCAGGGACACCCAGGGCAAGCTGCCGACCTGCCACACCTGTTGCGCCACGCCCACTGCCGCCAGGCCCACGGCCACCCATTGCAGGCGGCGCAGGCGCTCGCCCAGAATCACCATGCCCAGCAGCACGTTCACCAGCGGGTTGATGTAGTAACCGAGACTGGCCTCGAGCATGCGGCCACTGTTCACCGACCACACGTAGGTCAGCCAGTTGGCCGCGATCAAGGTGCCGCTCAGGGCGAGGATTGCCAGGCGCTTGGGGTTGTCCCGCAGTTCTCGGAGCCAGCCCGGGTGTTTCCAGACCATCAGCAGCAAACTGCCAAACAGCGCGGACCACAGCACGCGGTTGACGATGATTTCTGCGGCGGGAACGCTGGCGATGGCCTTGAAGTAGATCGGGAACAGGCCCCAGATGACGTAGGCACTCAGGCCCAGGATGTACCCGCGACGGGGGTTGGCGGCTTGCATGCAGAATCCTTGCTTAGGCAGCTAACAAAGCCGCGATTGTAAGGATATTTGTCAGGGTATGTGTGTTGAAAGTGTAGGGCCCAAGGTGAGGGCCCAGACGGTAGGGATCAGAACAGCTTCAACGGTTCTTCGTTGAGCGCCGACAACTGCTCGCGCAACGCCAGCACCTGGTCGCCCCAGTAACGTTCGCTGCCAAACCACGGGAAGCTGTGGGGGAACGCCGGGTCGTCCCAGCGCCGTGCGAGCCAGGCGCTGTAGTGCATCAGGCGCAGGGCGCGCAGCGGTTCGATCAGGGCCAGTTCGCGTGGGTCGAAGTCGTGGAATTCCTGGTAGCCGTCCATCAGCTCCGACAGCTGCCCCAGGCATTCCTGACGGTCGCCGGCGAGCATCATCCACAGGTCCTGAACGGCAGGGCCCATGCGGCAGTCGTCGAGGTCGACGATGTGGAACATCTCGTCGCGGCACATCATGTTGCCGGGGTGGCAATCGCCGTGCATGCGGATGTTCTTGTGGGGCGTGGCCTTGTAGACCTCTTCCACCCGCTTGAGCAGGTCGCGGGCGACGGACTCGTAGGCCGGCAGCAGGCTGCGGGGAATGAAATTGCCTTCCAGCAGGGTGTTCAGCGAGTCGTGACCGAAATTCTTCACGCCCAGGGCTTCGCGGTGTTCGAAGGGGCGGGTGGAACCGACCGCGTGCAGGCGCCCGAGCAGTTGGCCCAGGCGATACAACTGATCGAGGTTGCCCGGCTCCGGCGCGCGGCCACCCCGGCGCGGGAACAGGGTGAAGCGGAAGCCGGCGTGTTCGAACAGGCTTTCGCCGTTGTGAATCATCGGCGCCACCACCGGCACGTCGCACTCGGCCAGTTCGAAGGTGAAGCTGTGTTCTTCGAGGATCGCTTCGTTGGTCCAGCGCTGTGGCCGGTAGAACTTGGCGATCAAGGGCTCGGAGTCTTCGATGCCGACCTGGTACACACGGTTTTCGTAGCTGTTGAGCGCGAGGATGCGGGCGTCGCTGAGGAAACCGATGCTTTCGACAGCGTCGAGCACCAGGTCAGGGGTCAGTGTTTCAAACGGGTGTGCCATGCGAACTCCTGCGCGCAGCAGGGCGCCGCGTCCGGCCGGGTATGGTAACGCACCGGGGTCGAGATAGGTGGTGACTGTTAGTCCGCCATCGCGGGCAAGCCCGGCTCCCACAGGAGTAATCGGTCAACTGTGGGAGCCGGGCTTGCCCGCGATGGCGCCTTATCAGGCGCCGACGATCCCGCCATCGTCTCGACGAATCGCCATCACCGAGGACCGTGGCTTGCCATTCGGCAGGTGCTCCGGCCAGGTCGAACCACCGGTTTCCCCCGGATGCTGAATCCCCACAAACAGGGTTTTCTGGTCCGGCGAGAAGCTGATCCCGGTCACTTCACACGCCACCGGCCCCACCATGAACCGCCGAATCTCTCCGGTCGACGGGTCGGCACACAGCATCTGGTTATTACCCATCCCGGCAAAGTCGCCGCCGTTGCTGTAGTCGCCATCGGTCAGGATCCACAACCGCCCGGCCTTGTTGAAACCCAGCCCATCCGGGCTGTTGAACATGTTCTGCGGGTTGATGTTGGACGAGCCACCCTTTGGCGTCCCGGCATGCACCGCCGGGTTGCCGGCCACCACAAACAGGTCCCAGCTGAAGTCCGGCGCGCCATGGTCATTGGCGTTGGCCTTCCAGCGCAGGATCTGCCCGTAGACGTTTTTCTCCCGCGGGTTCGGGCCGCCGACGGGCTGACCGTCTTCGCCGCGCTTGGCGTTGTTGGTCAGGGTGCAATACACCTGGCCGTCAGTGGGGCTGACCACGATCCATTCCGGGCGGTCCATGCGGGTGGCTTTCACCACGCTGGCGGCCAGGCGTGCGTGGATCAGCACTTCGGCCTGGCTGGCAAAACCGCTGTTGGCGTCGATGCCGTTCTTGCCGTAGGTCAACTCGACCCATTGGCCCTGGCCCTTGGGATGGTCGGCATTGCCGTCGCCTGCGTCGAAAATCGCCACATACAAGGTGCCGTGGTCCAGCAGGTCTTTGTTGGCCTTGGGGTTCTTGTGATTGATCTTGTCGCGGCTGATGAACTTGTAGATGAACTCGCCGCGTTCGTCGTCGCCCATGTACACCACGGCGCGGCCGTCGCGGGTTTCCGCGAGGGCGGCGTTTTCGTGCTTGAAGCGACCCAGGGCGGTGCGTTTGACCGGTGTGGATTGCGGGTCGAACGGGTCGATTTCCACCACCCAGCCATGGCGGTTGAGTTCGTTGGGGTTCTTGGCCATATCGAAGCGCGGGTCATGAGGGTGCCAGTTGATGTCTTTGCTGGCGGCCACCACGCCGTAGCGTTTCTGCCCGGCGTCGAAGGTTTGTTGCGGGTTGCTGCTGCCGAAGCAATCGGTGAAGTTCTCTTCGCAGGTCAGGTAGGTGCCCCACGGGGTCTTGCCGTTGGCGCAATTCTGGAAGGTGCCGAGGACTTTTTTGCCGGTTTTGTCGGCGCTGGTTTTCAGCCAGGCATGGCCCGCTGCGGGGCCACCGAAGCGGATCGGCGAGTTGCCGTGGATGCGCCGGTTGTAGCGCGATTCCTGGACGAACTGCCAGGTGTCGCCTTTGCGCCGCACTTCGATCACCGACACCCCTTCGCTGGCCAGCGCCTTGCGCACGTCTTCCGCCGATTGCGGCGCGCCGCCGTGGGCGAAGAGGTAGCGATAGTTGGTGTATTCGTTGTTGATCGCCATCAGCGCGCGGTTGTCGTCACCGGGGAAAGCAAACAGGCTCATGCCGTCGTTGTTGTCGCCGAACTGTTGTTCCTGGGCCTTGGCGGTGCCGTTGCCGCTAGGGTCGAAGGCCGGCGCGTTTTTGTGCAGTGGCTGGCCCCAGCTGATCAGTACCGAGGCGCTGTAGCCGGGCGGCAGGGTGATGGTGTCGCTGGTGGCTGCGGCGATGCTGGTGAAACCCAGCAATGGGCTGTTCGACGCGGCGTTGACCGCCAGGGCACTGCGGGTCAGCAGGTTGCCGCCGAGGAACATCGCGGCACCGCACAGGGCGCCGGCACCGATAAAACGCCGGCGGGTGAGGCCGACCATCTGTTCCAGATCGGTGGCTTGGTTTTCTTCTAATAGGCTCATTTCAGGCTCCCTGCGGGTTTTTGCAGACACCTTAAGGAGCGGTCGTGACGAAATTGTTGCAGTTTGAAGCGTTACACCGGGGTGCCCAGCAGCACGTTGCTGGGGGAGAACTGCACCTTCACCTGCACGCCTTCGGCGGCACTGATCTGCGCAAGTGCGTCGGGCCGGGCCAGGGCACACAAAACCTGGCCATTGGGCAGAGTGATACGGACCTCGCTCGGGCCGTCTTCGGCGTCGAGAATCGCCTCGACTTTTCCTTCCAAGCAATTGTGTCCTGGTGTTGCTGACTGCGAGACGGCCAGCACTTCCAGCCAGCCAGCCTTGATCAGGGCCACCACTTCGGTGCCGATCTCCAGCTCCAGATGCAAGGTGCTGTCGTGGGTGATCTGTGCATCCAGGCTCAGCCCGCCGGCCAGTTCCAGGCGAATCAGGTCGTTGCGGCCATGGCTGTCGATGGCCATGACCTTGCCGTGCAACTGGTTGCGCGCGCTGGTGCGCAGCATCAGGCGGCCCAACAGGTTGAAGTCGCTGGCGTCTTCGGCGGAATCCAGCACCTGGGCTTGCAGCACTTGCAGACGCTGGTAGAGACGCAACACCCGTTCGCCCTCTGCCGTAAGCTTGGCGCCGCCACCGCCTTTGCCGCCGACACTGCGTTCCACCAAGGGCTTTTGCGCCAGGTTGTTCAACTCGTCGATGGCGTCCCACGCTGCCTTGTAGCTCAAGCCCGCACTCTTTGCCGCGCGGGTGATGGAGCCCTGCTCGGCAATGTGTTGCAGCAGCGCAATGCGCTGGGGGCGACGGACGATGTGTTGGCTCAAGAGGGTAGGCAGGGACATGGGGACACGCTTCGATGGAATGGGCAGACGTTGCGGGCAGGGCGTCTGAGAGTCAAGTCATGTGCCGGGCTTGGGCGTGCGGGCCAGGCAATACACATCCACCTGTCGGGCGCCGGCGTCCGTCAATAGGCTGGCCAGGCTGTTGGCGGTGGCGCCGGTAGTCAGTACGTCATCGATCAGCGCCAGGTGCCGGCCGTTGACTTGCGCACCGTCCGCCAAGGCAAAGGCCTGGAGCAGGTTGCGCTGGCGGGTCCTGGCGTCCAGGTCCTGTTGCGCCACCGTTTCATGAGGCCGTAACAGCAGGTGCTCATCGTAGGGGATATTCAGGTCCTTGCTCAGCCAGCGC
This sequence comes from Pseudomonas sp. TH34, assembly GCF_016650865.1. NCBI lineage: Bacteria > Pseudomonadati > Pseudomonadota > Gammaproteobacteria > Pseudomonadales > Pseudomonadaceae > Pseudomonas > Pseudomonas sp. TH34. The sequence continues at coordinate 114,896 of NZ_JAEKFB010000029.1, read as the reverse complement.
GCGAGCATGGCTGACTGGTTGTAACCCCGTTCCCGCAGGCGTTTGCGAGCCAAGGGCACGGGTAGCAGGCAGTCGGGGCGCGTCAGCTCCGCATCGTCATAACGGTGTTGCAGAAACTGCCCCAGCAGGTGCGCGAGCAAATGGCCCAGCGGCCATCGGGCCTGATGCTTGAAGCGGCTGATCAAGCTGTCGATGGGAAAGCTGTAGATCCAGGGGGCAACCACCTGTTTAAACGCCGGTGGTCGCTTCAGGCATTGGCCACACACCAGGCCTGAAATGGGCAATGGCAGCGCGCACACTTCGCATTGATCCATCAACCAAGGCAGTTCGGTTTCGCAGGTGTTGCAGATGGAATGGGCCGTTTCGCTCCTTTCATCACAGATCAAACAGATTTGGTTGCTTTTTAACCAGATGTAAACCTCGTGTTTCTTCTCAAGTTGACAGTGCATGAATCTTCCTTAAATATGCCGAGCATCCGTGTCGTGCCTGTGGGTATTACTGTCCGCAGGGCTTGCCAAAGCATAATCAAGGAATCGCCCATGAGCGCCAGCATCACTGCCAACCTGCGTCACGATTGGTCTTTAGCCGAAGTCAAAGCGCTGTTTGTCCAGCCTTTCAACGACCTGTTGTTCCAGGCGCAGACCGTGCACCGCGCGCATTTCGACGCCAACCGCGTCCAGGTTTCCACGCTGCTGTCGATCAAGACCGGCGCCTGCCCGGAAGATTGCAAATATTGTCCGCAGTCGGGCCACTACAACACGGGCCTCGAAAAAGAGAAGCTGATGGAAGTGCAGAAGGTCCTCGAAGAGGCCGCCCGCGCCAAGGCCATCGGCTCGACCCGTTTCTGCATGGGCGCCGCCTGGAAACACCCGTCGGCCAAAGACATGCCCTACGTGCTGGAGATGGTCAAAGGCGTGAAAGCCATGGGCCTGGAAACCTGCATGACCCTCGGTCGCCTCGACCAGGACCAGACCGAAGCCCTGGCCCAGGCTGGCCTCGATTACTACAACCACAACCTCGACACGTCGCCGGAGTTCTACGGTTCGATCATCACGACTCGTACCTACGCTGAGCGTCTGCAAACCCTGGCGTACGTGCGTGATTCGGGGATGAAGATCTGCTCCGGCGGCATCCTCGGCATGGGCGAGTCCCTGGACGACCGCGCCAACCTGCTGATCCAGCTGGCCAACCTGCCGGAGCATCCGGAATCGGTGCCGATCAACATGCTGGTGAAAGTCGCCGGCACACCGTTGGAAAACGCGGACGACATCGACCCGTTCGACTTCATTCGCATGCTGGCAGTGGCGCGTATCCTGATGCCGCAGTCCCATGTGCGGCTGTCGGCCGGGCGTGAGGCGATGAACGAGCAGATGCAGGCCCTGGCGTTTTTTGCCGGTGCCAACTCGATTTTCTACGGCGACAAACTGCTGACCACCGCCAACCCGCAGGCGGACAAGGACATGCAACTGTTCTCGCGCCTGGGCATCTTGCCGGAGGCTCGCGAAGAGCACGCCGACGAAGTGCACCAGGCGGCGATCGAGCAGGCGCTGGTGGAGCAGAAGAGCAGCGAGCAGTTCTATAACGCGGCTGTTTAAGCCATTTCTCCTGCCGAAGTGCGATCCAGTGTGGGAGCTGGCTTGCCTGCGATAGCGGTCTGTCAGACACATTGATGTTGAATGTGTCGCCGCAATCGCAGGCAAGCCAGCTCCCACAGGGTTGACCGCGTTTAGCCTGCTTAACCGAGGTCTCATGTCTTTCGATCTCGCCGCGCGTCTTGCGGCTCGTCGTGCCGAACACCTGTATCGCCAACGTCCACTGCTGCAGAGCCCGCAAGGCCCTGACGTCGTGGTCGATGGCCAGCCGTTGCTGGCGTTCTGCAACAACGATTACCTGGGCCTGGCCAATCACCCGCAAGTGATTGAAGCCTGGCGCGCGGGCGCGGCGCGTTGGGGCGTCGGTGGCGGTGCTTCGCATCTGGTGATTGGCCACAGCACGCCGCACCATGAGCTGGAAGAAGCCTTGGCCGACCTGACTGGCCGCCCGCGGGCGCTGCTGTTCACCACCGGTTACATGGCCAACCTCGGAGCCGTCACGGCGCTGGTGGGTCAGGGCGATACGGTGCTGGAAGACCGTCTCAATCATGCCTCATTGCTGGATGCCGGTTTGCTCTCCGGGGCGCGCTTCAATCGTTACCTGCACAACGACGCGGCCAGCCTGGCCAAGCGCCTGGAGAAAGCCACCGGCAATACGCTGGTGGTCACCGATGGCGTGTTCAGCATGGACGGCGACCTGGCTGACCTGCCGGCACTGGCCCGTGAAGCCCGAGCCAAAGGCGCATGGCTGATGGTGGATGACGCCCATGGCTTCGGGCCTTTGGGCGCCAACGGTGGTGGGATCGTCGAGCATTTCGGTTTGAGCCAGGAAGACGTTCCGGTGTTGGTGGGCACTCTGGGCAAAGCCTTCGGTACTGCCGGCGCGTTTGTCGCGGGCAGCGAAGAGCTGATCGAAAGCCTGATCCAGTTCGCCCGCCCGTATATCTACACCACCAGCCAACCGCCGGCATTGGCCTGCGCCACGCTGAAAAGCCTGGAATTGCTGCGTACCGAGCATTGGCGGCGTGAGCATCTCAACGGGTTGATCCGCCAGTTCCGCCAGGGCGCCGAGCAGATTGGCCTGGAGCTGATGGACAGTTTCACGCCGATCCAGCCGATCATGATTGGCGACAGTGCCCGTGCCGTGCGTTTGTCGCAGATGCTGCGCGAGCGTGGGCTGATGGTGACTGCGATCCGTCCGCCAACCGTGCCCGCCGGCAGCGCTCGCCTGCGGGTAACCCTGACGGCGGCCCACAGTGAAGCCCAGGTGCAGCTATTGTTAAACGCATTGGAAGAGTGTTTCCGCTTGTTAGGCCAGGAGCCCGACCATGCGTGATCGACTGATATTGCTGCCTGGCTGGGGCCTCGGCATCTCGCCGCTGGAACCGCTGGCGGCGGCGCTGCAAGGGCTGGATGAACACCTGCGGGTGCATATCGAACCCTTGCCGGCGCTGGCTGGCGCGGACCTCGACGAATGGCTGGACGAGCTGGACGCCAGCCTGCCGGACAACGCCTGGCTGGGTGGCTGGTCCCTCGGCGGGATGCTGGCTTCGGAGCTTGCAGCGCGCCGGGGCGATCGTTGCTGTGGCCTGGTGACCTTGGCCAGCAACCCCTGTTTTGTCGCCCATGACGGCTGGCCGAGCGCAATGCCCGGCGAAACCTTCGATGCGTTTCTCGCCGGGTGCAATGCCGATTCCCAGGTCACGCTCAAGCGCTTCGGCCTGTTGTGCGCCAAGGGCGCGGAAGACCCTCGCGGGCTGGCGCGCTTGTTGGTCAGCGGGGCGCCGAATACGCCGTCCCCGGTCCTGATGAATGGCCTTGAGTTACTCGCTCAACTGGATACCCGTGAGGCGTTGCTGGCCTTTCGTGGCCCACAGTTGCACCTGTTTGCCGGCATGGACGACCTGGTGCCGGCCGAGGCGGCCAGCGACCTGCTGACCTTGTTGCCCGATGTTGAAATCGGCCTGATTGAACAGGCCGGTCACGCTTTTCTACTGGAGGACCCCCACGGTGTGGCGGGGGCCATCCAGGCTTTTTTGCATGAGTGCGGTGATGACTGATTTGTCCCATGTGCTACCCGGCGGCTTGCCAGACAAGCGCCAGGTAGCGGCCTCCTTTTCCCGCGCAGCCGCCAGTTACGACAGCGTTGCCGAGTTGCAGCGTGCGGTGGGCAGCGAGCTGTTGCGGCGTTTGCCCGAAGGTCTTTCTCCACAACGCTGGCTGGACCTGGGCAGTGGCACGGGCTATTTCAGTCGTGTGTTGGGCCAGTCATTTCCGGATAGCCAGGGTTTGGCCCTGGATATCGCCGAGGGCATGCTCAACCACGCCCGGCCCTTGGGTGGCGCGCAACATTTTATCGCTGGGGATGCCGAGCGCTTGCCGTTGCAGAACTCCAGTTGCGGGCTGATTTACTCCAGTTTGGCGGTGCAGTGGTGTTCGGACTTTGGCGCAGTGCTCAGTGAGGCGCGGCGAGTGTTGCAGCCGGGTGGCGTGCTGGCGTTTGCCAGTCTCTGCGTGGGTACGCTGGATGAGTTGCGCGAAAGCTGGCGCGCGGCGGATGGTATGGTTCATGTGAACCGCTTCCGGCCGTTCAGTGCTTATGAGCAACTGTGCGCAGCCAGTGGTTTGCGGGTGCGCAGCCTGGAGCAGTGTCCCCACGTGTTGCATTACCCCGACGTGCGCAGCCTGACTCACGAACTGAAAGCATTGGGTGCGCACAATCTGAACCCGGGGCGCCCCGGAGGCTTGACGGGCCGGGCGCGGATTGTTGCACTGGTGCAAGCCTACGAGCAGTTCCGCCAGGTCCAGGGCCTGCCGGCGACTTATCAAGTGGTGTACGCCGTCCTGGAGAAACCTCTATGAATGCCGCTTACTTCATCACGGGGACCGACACCGACGTCGGCAAGACCACCATCGCTGCCGGCCTGCTGCATGCCGCGCGGCAAGCGGGCAAAAGCACGGCGGCGGGCAAACCGGTAGCCTCGGGGTGCCAACTGACCCCCAAGGGTCTGCGCAATTCGGATGCCCTGGCGTTGTTGGCGGAATGTTCACTGCCCTTGACCTATGCCGAGGTCAATCCGGTGGCGTTCGAGCCGGCCATCGCGCCGCATCTGGCAGCCCGCGAAGCCGGTGTGGCACTGACGGTGCAGTCGTTGTTGAAGCTGATGCAGCATGTGCTGGCCAAGCAGGCAGACTTCACCTTGATTGAAGGCGCCGGCGGTTGGCGTGTGCCCTTGGCGGATCAGGACAATCTGTCGGACCTGGCCCAGGCGCTGAAGCTGCCGGTGATCCTGGTGGTGGGTGTGCGACTGGGTTGTATCAGTCACGCGTTGCTGACCGCCGAAGCCATCGCCCGGGACGGTTTGCCGCTGGCGGGTTGGGTAGCCAATATCATCGATCCCAAGACCTCTCGTCTGGAAGAGAACCTTGCAACCCTGGCTGAGCGACTCCCCGCGCCATGCCTGGGAAGGGTGCCCAAGCTCAAGCATCCCAGCGCCGAAGCGGTCGCCGAGTACTTGCAACTGGACCTGCTTGACTAGTTTTACCTATCAATAAGGCATTATGCCATTAGTGTTTTTAACGGGCCTTTTGCCGGTATGTCTGCTTCAATAAGGTTTCACGATTCTCTTTCAGGCAGGTTCACGCCATGGAAATCTCTGGTAGCAGTGCGTTTTACTCGGGACTGAGCGCCATTCAGACCGGGCAGAACCGTGTCGACCAGGCCGCCGGCAAGATCGCCAGCGCCGCCACTACCCAGCCTTCGGACGCGCAAAATGATCGTTTGCGTTCGGTAGATGCCAATCAGGCCAGCAACTCGGCGAGCAATATGGTCGAGATGGCCCAAGGCAAGTTTCAGGTCGAGCTGGGCGCCAAAGTGGCCAAGGCTTCCGACGAAATGCTTGGTACGTTGATCGATACTTACGCATAACCCCCCCTCTTATTGTGCGAGCTGGCTTCTCTGTGGGAGCTGGCTTGTCTGCGATAGCGTCACCTCGATCCTCCTGATACACCGCGGCGCCCGCATCGCAGGCAAGCCAGCTCCCACATTGATCTTCACCGCTCAATAATCTTTTTCCCCCTGAATCGTCATGTGGCATTTCGCTGCAGGCCTTGCCGTGCCTGACGTTGACCTGCGTCATGACAAACGGCATTTGCACGACGCTTGACAAGGATAGGTCGTAAACGTATGTTTCAAACAACTGTTTGACCGCTACAACAATCCACGCGGTTGTTCATCCCAGATACATCAGCAGAGGTTTATCGCTATGCCTGACTACAAGGCCCCCTTGCGTGATATTCGCTTCGTTCGTGACGAACTGCTCGGCTATGAAGCGCACTATCAGAGTCTGCCGGCTTGCCAGGACGCTACCCCGGACATGGTTGACGCCATTCTCGAAGAAGGCGCCAAGTTCTGTGAGCAGGTACTGGCACCGCTGAACCGCGTGGGTGACATCGAAGGTTGCACCTGGAGCGAGTCAGGCGTTAAGACCCCTACCGGCTTCAAAGAAGCCTACAAACAATTCGTTGAAGGCGGCTGGCCAAGCCTGGCCCACGACGTGGCGCACGGTGGCCAAGGCCTGCCGGAGTCCCTGGGCCTGGCAGTCAGCGAAATGGTCGGCGAAGCCAACTGGTCGTGGGGTATGTACCCTGGCTTGTCGCACGGCGCGATGAACACCATTTCCGAGCACGGCACCCCGGAACAGCAAGAGGCTTACCTGACCAAACTGGTGTCGGGCGAGTGGACCGGCACCATGTGCCTGACCGAACCGCACTGCGGCACCGACCTGGGCATGCTGCGCACCAAGGCCGAGCCTCAGGCTGACGGCTCCTACAAGGTTTCCGGCACCAAGATCTTCATCTCGGCCGGCGAACACGACATGGCCGACAACATCGTCCACATCGTTCTGGCCCGCCTGCCGGACGCACCGGCTGGCACCAAAGGCATTTCGCTGTTCATCGTTCCCAAGTTCGTACCGAACGCCGACGGTTCGATTGGCGAGCGCAACGCGGTGTCCTGTGGTTCCCTGGAACACAAGATGGGCATTCACGGCAACGCTACCTGCGTGATGAACTTCGACGCGGCCACCGGTTTCCTGATCGGCCCGGCGAACAAAGGCCTGAACTGCATGTTCACCTTTATGAACACCGCTCGCCTGGGTACCGCGCTGCAAGGTCTGTCCCACGCTGAAATCGGCTTCCAGGGCGGCCTGAAATACGCTCGTGACCGCCTGCAAATGCGCTCCCTGACTGGCCCGAAAGCGCCGGACAAGGCAGCCGACCCGATCATCGTGCACCCTGACGTGCGCCGCATGCTGTTGACCATGAAAGCCTTCGCCGAAGGCAACCGCGCGATGGTGTACTTCACCGCCAAGCAGGTTGACGTGGTCAAGTACGGCACCGACGACGAAGCCAAGAAACAGGCTGACGCACTGCTGGCGTTCATGACCCCGATTGCCAAGGCGTTCATGACCGAAGTCGGTTTTGAATCCGCCAACCACGGCGTGCAAATCTACGGCGGCCACGGCTTCATCGCCGAGTGGGGCATGGAGCAGAACGTTCGCGACAGCCGCATTTCGATGCTGTACGAAGGCACCACCGGCATCCAGGCCCTCGACCTGCTGGGCCGTAAAGTGCTGATGACCCAAGGCGAAGCGCTGAAGGGCTTCACCAAGATCGTCCACAAGTTCTGCCAGGCCAACGAAGGCAACGAAGCGGTACAGGAATTCGTTGCACCGCTGGCGGCACTGAACAAAGAGTGGGGCGAGTTGACCATGAAGGTCGGCATGGCGGCCATGAAAGATCGTGAAGAAGTCGGTGCTGCCTCGGTGGATTACCTGATGTACTCCGGCTACGCCTGCCTGGCCTACTTCTGGGCTGACATGGCCCGCCTGGCCGCCGAGAAACTGGCTGCCGGCACCACCGAAGAAGGTTTCTACACCGCCAAGCTGCAGACTGCGCGCTTCTACTTCCAGCGCATCCTGCCGCGTACCCGCACCCACGTTGCAACCATGCTGTCGGGCGCCAACAACCTGATGGACATGAAAGAAGAGAACTTCGACCTGGGCTACTAAGCCTCGGCGGGTTCATTTCAAAAGCCGCCGCTCCTTAGGGAGCGGCGGCTTTTTTTTCGTTCCCATGCTCCGCGTGGGAATGCAGCCTGGGATGCTCTGCGTCCCGCTCCACGCCAGTCAATAAAAAACCACAGCGCAGCACTCAGGGATTGCGCCGCTCGGCCGTTAAAGTGATGGCAATGTGATACGCATCACATCGAATGTGCTTAACTGTGATCAGTGAAGGCACTGTGCCATCTTTTTAGTGGGTCGGAGCTTTACCCTTGCCACGCGTGTCTGCTTTACGTTTCAGTCATTTTTTACCTTCACTGCTGTTGCTGATGGCGGGGCTCTCGGCTGCGTATGTGAAGGACCTCAATGTGTTCTTCACCTCACTGTTCAATGTGCTGCCGACCCTCGTGTTGCTGCTGGGCGGTTCGTACTGCGCGGTCTACCGCCGCCAGCGCGAGCTGTTCCTGATGATCACGGTGTACGTGGTCTATTTCCTGCTGGACACCCAGACCGATTATTACCGCGACCATGGCCGAGTTCGGGACGACGCGGCGGTGGTTTTCCATCTGTGCTGCCTGTTGTTGCCGCTGCTGTTCAGCATCTACGCGCTCTGGCAGGAAAAAACCCACCTGTTTCGCGACTTCATCGCACGGTGCGCGGTGCTGTTGGCGATCGGCAGCGTGGCGCTGGCCCTTGAGCAAAGTTTCCCCCAGGCCGTGTTGAGCTGGTTGGCCGAGATTCGCTGGCCCGCCTTGCATGGCCGCTGGATGAGCCTGATCCAGCTTTCCTACCCGATGTTCCTGATTGGCTTTGTCACTCTGGCCGCGCAGTACTGGTACCAGCCAAGACCGCTGCACGCCGCGCAACTGGTGGGCTTGCTGGGGTTGTTCTGGATGTTGCCGCAGACCTTCATCCTGCCGTTCACCCTGAACATCATGTGCAGCCAGGTGATGCTGATGATTGCCGCCGGTGTGGCCCACGAGGCTTATCAAATGGCCTTCCGTGACGAGCTGACCGGGCTGCCGGGCCGTCGCGCACTCAACGAACGCATGCAGCGGCTGGGGCGCAACTACGTGCTGGCCATGGGCGACGTCGATCACTTCAAGCGCTTCAACGACACCCATGGGCACGATGTGGGCGATCAGGTACTGCGCCTGGTGGCCAGCAAGCTGTCCAAGGTCAACGGTGGAGGGCGGGCTTATCGGTATGGCGGTGAAGAGTTTGCCGTGGTGTTCGCCGGCAAGACCCTGGATGAATGCCTGCCGCACCTGGAAGAGATCCGCGAAATCATCGCCAACTACGACATCAAGTTGCGTAACCCCGATCGTCCCAACGACGACCAGCAAGGCCGGCAACGTCGTGCAGGCAGTGGCGCGTCCAGCGTGTCGGTGACGGTCAGCATCGGCGTCGCCGAGCGCCAGGCCGAGCAGCGCAGCCCTGAAGAAGTGCTCAAATCCGCCGACCAGGCGCTGTACAACGCCAAGGGCGCGGGGCGTAACTGCGTGGTTGCTTCGGGGCAGACCCGCCGGGGCGCGGTACGAATGGACAGCGCTGCCGGTTGAGTGATGGCGGTGTATTCAGCGGCCCTACAGTGATTGTCCGGTGGGCCGTGGGGCAGTAGGTTGAAGGCATCTGCTGCCGGAGACATCGCCATGCCTGACTATAAAGCTCCCCTGCGCGACATGCGCTTTCTGATCGATCACGTCTTTGATTTCCACGGCCACTACGCGGCGTTGGGTGCGACCGATGCCAGCCCGGACATGGTAGGCGCGATCCTCGAAGAAGGCGCCAAGTTCTGTGAAAACGTCCTCTCGCCGTTGAACCGCTCCGGCGATGAAGAAGGCTGCCATTTCGACAACGGTGTGGTGACCACGCCGAAGGGCTTCAAGGAAGCCTTCGCGCAGTACGTGGAAGGCGGCTGGCACGGTTTGGCGGCAGACCCGGCCTACGGCGGGCAGGGCTTGCCAATGTCCCTCGGCCTGGTACTCGCTGAGATGATCTCCTCCAGCAATACGTCCTGGGGCATGTACCCGGGCCTGACCCACGGTGCGATGTCGGCGATCCGTGCCCATGGCACTGAAGAACAGAAAAACACCTACCTGAGCAAACTCACCGCCGGCCAGTGGACCGGCACCATGTGCTTGACCGAAGCCCATTGCGGCACCGACCTGGGGCTGATCAAGACCCGCGCGGTGCCTCAGGCAGATGGTAGCTACGCGATCACCGGCAGCAAGATTTTCATCTCGGCCGGCGAGCACGACATGAGTGAAAACATCATCCACCTGGTGCTGGCCAAGCTGCCGGACGCGCCGGCCGGGACCAAGGGCATTTCGCTGTTTATCGTGCCTAAGTTTCACGCTGACTCGGGTGAACGCAATGCGATGGCTTGCGGCTCGATCGAACACAAGATGGGCATCAAGGCTTCGGCCACCTGTGTGCTGAACTTCGATGGCGCCCGGGGCTTCCTGATCGGTGAAGCGAACAAGGGCCTGAACTGCATGTTCACCATGATGAACCATGCGCGCCTGGGCACCGGCATGCAGGGCCTTTGTTTGGGCGAAGCGAGCTTCCAGGGTGCGATCAAGTACGCCAACGACCGCTTGCAGATGCGCTCGCTGACCGGTGCCAAGGCTCCGGAAAAAGCCGCCGACCCGATCATCGTCCACCCGGATGTGCGGCGCATGTTGCTGACCATGAAAGCCTTCAACGAAGGCAACCGGGCGCTGACCTACTTCTCCGCGCAGTTGCTCGATACCGCGCACTTGAGTGGCGACGAAGGTCAGCGTCAGGAGGCTGAAGACTTGTTGGCCTTCCTTACGCCGATCTGTAAAGCCTTCATGACCGAAACCGGGCTGGAGGTGACTAACCACGGTATGCAAGTGTTCGGTGGCCATGGCTTTATTCGTGAGTGGGGCATGGAGCAGTTGGTGCGGGATTGCCGGATTGCGCCGATCTATGAAGGGACCAATGGCATCCAGGCGCTGGATTTGCTCGGGCGCAAGGTGCTCGGCAGCCAGGGCAAGCTGCTGCGAGGTTTTACAAAGATCGTCCACAAGTTCTGCGCTGCAAACGCCGAGCATCCGCAACTCAAGGGTCATGTGGCGCAGCTCAACGAGTTGAATCAGCAATGGGGCGAGTTGACCGTCAAGGTCGGCATGGCAGCCATGAAGAACCCGGATGAAGTGGGTGCTGCAGCTCTGGATTACTTGATGTACAGCGGCTACATCATCCTCGCCTATCTGTGGCTGCGCATGGCGCTGGTGGCGCAGGAGCAGTTGGACAGCGGCAGCGGTGATGCCGATTACGCTCGAGGCAAGCTGGCGACATGCGAGTTCTACTTCAAGCGCCTGCTACCGCGCACGTCGGCCCATCGGGCGGCAGTGGAAGCGGGGAGTGAGTGCCTGATGAGTCTGCCGGCGGAGCTGTTTGCGCTTTAGTGACCGTAAAATACTTGTTGGTCACAAGCAGACCCTATGTGTCACAAAAGTTGTTCGGTTACACTCTGGGTCTGTAAAACTGATCCCACCCGAATAACGTTAAAGTTCTCACGAGGTTTGCCATGGCTGACTACAAAGCGCCGCTGCGCGATATGCGCTTCGTCCTCAACGAAGTTTTCGAGGTGGCCAAACTCTGGGCCCAACTGCCTGCGCTGGCGGAGACCGTCGACGCCGAGACCGTTGAGGCAATCCTCGAAGAAGCCGGCAAAGTCACCTCCAGGACCGTCGCCCCGCTTAGCCGTGGCGGCGACGAAGAAGGCTGCCGCTGGGAGAATGGCGCAGTCTTCACCCCGGCCGGCTTCAAGGACGCCTACAAAACCTACGCCGAAGGCGGTTGGGTGGGTGTGGGCGGTGACCCGACCTACGGCGGCATGGGCATGCCCAAGGCGGTATCGGCCCAGGTTGAAGAGATGATCAACTCCTCGGGCCTGGCCTTTGGCCTGTACCCGATGCTGACCTCCGGCGCCTGCGTGTCGATCAACACCCACGCCAGCGAAGAACTCAAAGCCACCTACCTGCCGAATATGTACTCGGGTGTGTGGGCCGGCTCCATGTGCCTGACCGAGCCTCATGCGGGCACCGACCTGGGGATTATTCGGACCAAGGCCGAGCCTCAGGCAGACGGTTCCTACAAGGTCAGCGGCACCAAGATCTTCATCACCGGTGGCGAGCACGACCTCACCGAGAACATCATCCACCTGGTGCTGGCCAAACTCCCGGACGCACCGGCGGGTCCCAAGGGCATCTCGCTGTTCCTGGTGCCCAAGTTCATGGTCAATGCCGACGGCAGCCTGGGGGCGCGCAATCCGGTGACCTGTGGCTCCATCGAACACAAGATGGGCATCCAGGCTTCCGCGACCTGCGTGATGAACTTCGACGAAGCCGTGGGTTACCTGGTGGGCGAGCCGAATCGGGGTTTGGCGGCGATGTTCACCATGATGAACTACGAGCGCCTGGGCGTCGGTATTCAGGGCCTGGCCTCAGGCGAGCGCTCTTATCAGAACGCTATCGAATACGCCCGCGACCGCCTGCAAAGCCGTTCGCCAACCGGTCCGAAAGCCAAAGATAAAGTCGCTGACCCGATCATCGTCCACCCGGACGTGCGGCGTATGCTGCTGACCATGAAAGCCTCGAACGAAGGTGGGCGCGCATTCTCCACCTACGTGGCAATGCAACTCGACACCGCGAAGTTCAGCGAAGACGCCACCACCCGCAAGCGTGCGGACGACTTGGTTGCCTTGCTGACCCCGGTGGCCAAGGCATTCCTGACTGACCTGGGCCTGGAAACCACCGTGCACGGCCAGCAGATTTTCGGCGGCCACGGCTACATTCGCGAATGGGGCCAGGAGCAACTGGTGCGTGATGTGCGCATCACCCAGATCTACGAAGGCACCAACGGCATTCAGGCCCTGGATCTGGTGGGACGCAAGATCGTCGGCAGTGGCGGGGCGTTCTACAAGCTGTTCGCCGACGAGATCCGCCATTTCACCGCTACTGCGGGCGCCGAACTGGCCGAGTTCACCAAACCGCTTAACGCGGCGGTGGATGATCTGGACGAACTGACTGCCTGGCTGCTGGATCGCGCCAAGTCCAACCCGAATGAAATCGGTGCGGCGTCGGTGGAATACCTGCATGCGTTTGGCTACATGGCCTATGCCTACATGTGGGCCCTGATGGCCAAGGCGGCCTTGGGCAAAGAGGCTCAGGAAGATTTCTACGCCAGCAAACTGGGGACTGCGCGCTTCTACTTTGCCCGCTTGCTGCCGAGAATCGCGTCCCTCAGCGCCTCGGTAAAAGCCGGTAGCGAATCGCTGTTTTTGCTGGATGAAGCACTGTTCTAAGGGCTTGGAGGGCGTGTAAGCATTCTCTTACATGACGTGCTGCTATTCGTCCTCTATCGCCACATTGGATCCACGGATAATCTACTTCACATGGACGTCGCGCAGGAAGCGCAAAGCAACAACACGGACACGTAGGATTCTGCCAGGAAGGCGGAGTGAAATGGATGTCAGGGAAACAGTCTGCAAAGCCCCGCTTCGGCGGGGTTTTCTTTTGCCTGCGAAAAAGTCAGACAGGCGCGTTCATCACGTCTTCCAGCAGCGTGCGCAACAATTCCAGCGTCGCCTGCTGACGCTGCACATCCCGGCACACCAATCCCACTTTCAACGGCACCCGTGGTTCACTCAACGGTTTCCACAGCAACGCCTTGCTGTTGTGTTCGTCCTGGGAGCGTCCGGGCAGTACTGTCGCCAGCTTGGTGTAGGGCAGGCTGTCGAGAATCCCCACCATCGTATTCAGCTCTGCCTGCACTTGCGGACGACGGCCCAGGTTGGCCAGTTGCCCTTGCCAGATCTGCCGTACCTGAAACTCTTCCCCCAGCAGCAACATCGGTAGCTCGGCGGCTTGCTTCAAGGAGACTTTCTTGAATTCCCGCAGCGGGTGGTCAGACGGGATGACCACCTTGAGTTCATCTTCATACAGCAGCACACCGTGCAACCCCGGCTGGCGCGGCGGCAGGTAGCTGATGCCGATGTCGAGCGAACCGTTGAGCAGCCGGCGCTCGATCTCCATGCCGGTCAGTTCGTAGATCTGTACCACCAAGTGCGGCTGGGCCTTGCGCACCCGTTCCAGCATCTGTGGTACCAGGCTGGTGTGCACGGTTTGCAGCACGCCGATCGCCAAGGTGCGCAATGCCTGTCCCTTGAAGTTACGTAAGGCTTCCACGGCCTGCTGCATGCCATCGAGCAAGGGCAGGGCGTGGTTGTACAACGTGTGGGCGGCGAGGGTTGGCAGCAGGCGCTTGCTGCTGCGTTCGAACAGGCTCACGTCGAGGTTCTGTTCGAGCTGGCGGATCTGTTGCGACAAGGCCGGCTGGGAGATCGACAGGCGCTCTGCAGCCCGGCCCACGTGGCCTTCTTCATACACCGCGACGAAATAACGCAGTTGCTTGAAATCCATAAGTAACACTTATCGAAAATGCTGGAAAATCGAAATGGCCGAGTGCCCCCGAGGCGCCTAGTCTAGCGCCTATTCACAGGGCTTACAGGGCCGGAAAGTGCGATGAGTAGTGTTTATGTTGACGGTGTTTGCATAGGCAGGGCAAAAAACCTCAGCCATGGGCTGATCGGTAATACCGACCAAGGTGCGATTGCCAGCGGGGTATATCCATGAACCTGTTTAACCTGCGACGCCCGGTCCCCAGTCTTGATGATCTGATCCTCGATGCGAAAACTCCGACACTGCGAGACGACCTTTCCAGCGACTGCCTGATGCCCAGCGTGACGCGTCCGCCTCAGGTGTTTGTACGCGGTCAGGGTTCCTGGCTATGGGACAGCGAAGACCGCACCTATCTCGACTTCAGCCAGGGCGGCGGCGCCAACAGCCTGGGTCACAGCCCACAGGTAGTGACCAAGGCGCTTGCCGATCAGGCCCAATCGCTGATCAACCCCGGCAACGGCCTTTACAACCGCGTTCAACTGAACCTCGCCGATCGCCTGTGCCAACGCACCGGCAGCGACCAGGTCTACCTGCTCAACAGTGGCGCCGAAGCCTGTGAAGCGGCCATCAAGCTGGCGCGCAAATGGGGCCAGCTGCACCGTGGCGGCGCCTATCGCATCATCACCGCGAGCAACGGTTGCCATGGCCGCAGCTTTGCGGCGATGTCGGCATCGGCCGCTGCCAGTGAAAACCGTTTTGAGCCGCAACTGCCGGGATTCAGTCATGTGCCTTTCAACGACCTGCCCGCATTACATGCAGCCGTCGACGCACAGACCGTGGCAATCATGCTGGAACCGATCCAGAACGATGCGGGTGTCATCCCTGCGACCGAGCACTATCTCAAGGGTGTCGAACGCCTGTGCCGCGAGCTGGGCATCCTGTTGATCCTCGACGAAGTGCAAACCGGCACTGGCCGTTGCGGCACGTTGCTCGCCGAACAGCACTACGGCGTACGTGCCGACATCATCTGCCTGGGCAAGGGCTTGGGTGGTGGTGTGCCACTGGCGGCGTTGCTCGCGCGGGGCAAGGCGTGTTGTTTTGAAATCGGTGAGCTGGAAGGCACCCACCATGGCAACGCGCTGATGGCTTCCGCTGGTATAGCGGTGCTCGATACTGTACTGAGCCACGGATTTCTGGAGCACGTTTGCGAGGTTGGCGCTTATCTGGGCGAAGGGCTTGCCCGCCTGGCTCATCGTTATGGCCAGGGCGAACTGCGTGGCCAAGGCCTGCTGTGGGGACTGACCCTGTCGGAAGATTCGGCAGATGCAGTGGTAAAGGCCGCGCTGAGCGAAGGACTGATCCTGAGCGCGCCGCAACCTGACTGTCTGCGCTTCACTCCGGCGCTCACATTGAGCAAAAGCAACGTCGACGAAATGCTCCTGCGCCTGGCGCGAGCGTTCTCCCGGGTGCGCACCGCACAGTTGCAATGCCGCAAGGGCATTGCCGTTTAACCCCCTTATTTCCTGAACCGTCTCGCGGTATACGCGGCGCCTCCAGCCTGATTCTTTTGGCTGGGGGCGTTTTTTTGTCTGCGTAATTTTTGGATTGAAAAGGGTGCTTGAGCATCATTGGGAAAAATGGCCTTTTAGCGGGCGTCGGCAAGGACTGCCGATAGGGCGTGAAGTTTTTTATGCCCTATTTCTAATCTATACCACTGAGTGGTATGTTTTTGGGAAGGGATGCCTATGAGGCTCAGGCTGTTCAAAACGCGGAATTTTGCCAACGCAGCCAGCAAGGCTTGGATATGTGATTCGGAATTGAGGGAAGCATTCAGCGAGATGCTTGGCGGCCAAGCCGACAATTTGGGCGGTGGTGTTTGGAAGAAACGTCTGAATCAGAACCGATATCGTTCAATTGTCTTGGCCAAGGGCAGGCATTACTGGGTATATCAATTGCTATACGCCAAGCAGAACCAAAGCAATATCACTCAAAGCGAGCTGGTTTGGTTTCGGTCGCTGGCTAAGACCTATGAAGGTTTCAGCGAAGCACAGATTCAGCAGATGCTGGATCTCAGGGAGTTTGTGGAGATACATCATGACCAAGAAATATAAAAGTGAGGCGTTTGAGTCCATTCATCAATCCGCCGAAGCGCTTTATGCAATTGGCGCTATTAACAAAACCACCCTTCGTGAGTTCGACGAGGCATGCCTTGCGGATATTCCGGCGCAAATCCCGGCCGAGCAAATCAAACAACTACGCGAGCGCAGTCACGTCAGCCAACCTGTATTTGCCCGTTACTTGAACACCAGCGCCTCCACGGTGAAGCAATGGGAGTCTGGTGAGAAGCGGCCCAGCGGCATGGCGCTCAAGCTGTTGAGCATCGTGCAGAAGCATGGTTTGGAAATCCTGGCCTGAGGATGGCCCCGTGCCAGATCCCACTGAACCCTTACCAACGGCCAAGGTCGATTAGCTTGTACGGCTCACACGAGCCGATTTTCTGGAGCTGAACCCATGGATATCATTCGCATCATCATCGCCATTCTGCTGCCGCCACTGGGTGTGTTCCTGCAAGTGGGTTTCGCTGGCGCGTTCTGGCTGAATATTCTGCTGACCTTGTGCGGTTATATCCCGGGTATCGTGCACGCGGTGTACATCATCGCCAAACGCTAAAATGACCTCAGCCTTTCGCGATAAGCCGTGAGTTTCGCTCGTTGCGAAAGGCCAGTTGCTCGATGGTCTGGGTGGCGTGCTCCGCTTCTTCACGGGCCTGAAGGATCAGCCCGTGGTGCTCCGATTTGCTGCACACCGGGTCGGCATTGCTGGCATCCCCGGTCAGCATGAACGCCTGGCAGCGGCAGCCGCCGAAGTCCTTTTCCTTCTCGTCGCATGAACGGCACGGCTCGGGCATCCAGTCGTAGCCGCGAAAGCGGTTGAAGCCGAACGAGTCGTACCAGATGTGTTGCATGCTGTGGTCGCGCACGTTGGGAAATTGCACCGGCATTTGTCGGGCTCCGTGGCACGGCAGGGCAGTACCGTCCGGCGTTACCGTCAGAAAGATGCTGCCCCAGCCATTCATGCAGGCTTTCGGGCGTTCCTCGTAGTAATCCGGCGTGACGAATATCAGCTTGCACGGGTGGCCTTCGGCTTCGAGCTTGGCGCGGTATTCGTTGGTGATGCGTTCGGCGCTCACCAGCTGTTCCTGGGTCGGCAACAGGCCGACCCGATTGAGCTGGGCCCAGCCGTAGAACTGGCAGGTGGCAAGCTCGACAAAGTCCGCTTCCAAGGCAATGCACAGCTCAATGATGCGGTCGATCTTGTCGATATTGTGCCGATGGGTGACGAAGTTCAGCACCATCGGGTAGCCGTGGGCTTTCACTGCCCGGGCCATTTCGAGTTTTTGCGCGAAGGCTTTTTTCGAGCCGGCCAGCAGGTTGTTCACTTGCTCGTCGCTGGCCTGGAAGCTGATCTGGATATGGTCCAGGCCTGCCTTCTTGAAGTCGCTGATTTTCTGCTCGGTGAGGCCGATGCCGGAGGTGATCAGGTTGGTGTAGAAACCCAACTTGCGCGCCTCGGCGATCAGTTCGGCGAGGTCCTGGCGCACCAACGGTTCACCACCGGAAAAACCCAGTTGCGCGGCGCCCATTTCCCGGGCTTCGCGAAATACCTTGATCCACTGTTCGGTGCTCAGCTCCTTGCCCTGCTCGGCGAAATCCAGCGGATTGGAGCAGTACGGGCATTGCAGCGGGCAGCGATAGGTCAGCTCGGCCAGCAACCAGAGTGGCAGGCCGATCTCCGGTTTCGGTGGCAGGTCAGGCAAGTTCGATCCAGTGCTGAGCACGGGCAACCTCCATGAATTGCTCGATGTCTTCACCGAGCTCGGGTACGCCAGGGAATTGCTTGTCCAGCTCGGCAATGATCGCGCTTACATCGCTTTCGCCATCGATCAAACCACCGATCAGCGCGGCGCTGTCGTTGAGCTTGATCATGCCTTCCGGGTACAACAACACATGGCCTTTCTGCGCCGGTTCGTACTGGAAGCGATAGCCCTGGCGCCAGGTCGGTTTTTTGCTGCGATCGAAGCTCATAGGGTGATCCCCTTATGCCACACACGCTGATCAGTCACGCTGTGATACGGCGGGCGTTTCAGTTCGTAAGCCATGCTCATGGCATCGAGCATGCTCCAAAGAATGTCCAGTTTGAACTGGAGAATTTCCAGCATGCGCTCCTGGCCTTCGCGGGAGGTGTAGTGCTGCAAGGTAATCGCCAAGCCGTGCTCCACATCCCGGCGAGCCTGGCCCAGGCGGGTACGGAAATACTCATAGCCGGCCGGGTCGATCCACGGGTAATGCTCGGGCCAGCTGTCGAGGCGCGACTGGTGGATCTGCGGGGCGAACAATTCGGTCAGGGAACTGCTGGCAGCTTCCTGCCAGCTGGCGCGACGGGCGAAGTTGACGTAGGCGTCTACCGCAAATCGTACGCCGGGCAGTACCAATTCCTGGGAGCGCAGTTGATCCGGGTCGAGGCCGACGGCCTGGCCCAGGCGCAGCCAGGCTTCAATGCCGCCGTCTTCGCCGGGGGCGCCGTCGTGATCCAGCAGGCGCTGGATCCACTCACGACGAATCTCCCGGTCCGGACAGTTGGCCAGGATCGCGGCGTCCTTGAGGGGAATGTTCACCTGGTAATAAAAGCGGTTGGCGACCCAGCCCTGGATCTGCTCGCGGGTGGCCCGGCCTTCATACATCGCCACGTGATACGGGTGATGAATATGGTAGAACGCGCCCTTGGCCCGCAGGGCCTGTTCGAACTCGGCGGTGGACAGCGGTGTGTCAGTCATTTGGCTCACTCCTACAATTCAATGCTCATGCCGTCGTACGCCACTTCCACATTGCGTCGCAGCAGCTCGGCTCGCTCGGGCGAGTCCTCGTCCAGGATCGGGTTGGTGTTGTTGATGTGGATAAGCACCTTGCGCTGCTTGGGCAACTGCTCCAGCACCTCCAGCATGCCGCCGGGGCCGTTTTGCGCCAGGTGGCCCATCTCGCGACCGGTGCGGGTGCCAACGCCACGGCGCTGCATTTCGTCGTCATCCCACATCGTGCCGTCCACCAGCAGGCAATCGCTGCCGGCCATGATCTCCAGCAACGGTCCGTCGACCTTGCCCAGGCCCGGCGCATAGAACAGTTTGCCGCCGGTGCGCAGGTCTTCGACGATCAGGCCGATGTTGTCGCCCGGGTGTGGGTCGAATCGGTGAGGCGAGTAGGGCGGCGCCGCGCTGCGCAGGGGCAGCGGTGTGAAACGCAGGTTGGGGCAGGCGGGAATGGTGAAGCTGGCATCCAGCTCGATGCGGTTCCACGCCAGGCCGCCGTTCCAGTGGGTCAGCATGGTGAACAGCGGGAAGCCGGTGCTCAGGTCCTCATGGACCATGTCGGTGCACCACACCTGGTGCGGGCAGCCTTCGCGCAGGCTGAGCAGGCCGGTGGTGTGGTCGATCTGGCTGTCCATCAGGATGATCGCGCTGATGCCGGTGTCCCGCAGGGCGCGGCCGGGTTGCATCGGGGCGAACCCTTGAAGCTGGGCACGGATGTCGGGTGAGGCGTTGCACAGCACCCAGTTCACGCCGTCATCGGAAATCGCGATGGACGACTGGGTACGCGCTTCGGCCCGCAAGCTACCGTCGCGAAAACCTGCGCAGTTCACGCAGTTGCAGTTCCATTGCGGGAAACCACCGCCCGCGGCGGAACCTAGAATCTGGACAAACATGGCCGCTCCACTACACATAACTCAAAAATAAAAACGCCCCGGGCGAGCCGAGGCGTTGCATTGCGATACAAAGCCAATCAGCGGCTGGCAAAGTACATGGTGACTTCAAAGCCGATACGCAGATCAGTGTAAGCAGGTTTGGACCAGGTCATGTTCTTACTCCTACGGATGGATGGGACATTTACTACCAATACATATAGTCCACCTCCAAGCGGAGATGTTCAGAGGTGTGCATGTGAATGTTACGTACTTCTTGTGAAGATAGCGCTGTCCTGTGGGAAAAAGCTTTTTACCGAAGCGGCAATGATCAGCCAGATCGTTGCCAGGAGCCGGCGGCACAAGCGCCATTAGCCACACAACGCCATCCGCCTGCAGCAGCATTGAGTTGCTGTGCCGCTTTCATTAAATCCTCGCGGGAGCGGGTCTGGATGAAATCTTGCAGCTGCTGGATGTAATCCGACGGGTGGCCTGCCAAGTGCGCGTGCCAGAGCAATTCAGCGGCTTGGGAAGTGGGTAGGGTGTCGAGGGAAAATTGCCGGGCCAGATCGTCCGGCAGTTCGCTGGCGTTGATCAGCGCGGGCAGTTGCTTCAGGAACGCCTGCAGGTGATCAAGTATTTGCGCAAGAGACGCGCTTGGGGATTGCACCCCAAACAGCAGGCCGGTTTGCCCGTTGTACTGTCGGATGCCGCTGAACACCGCGTAGCCCAATTGAAGCTCAACACGCAGTTGCTGGTAGAACGGCGCTTGCACCAGATGCGCGAGTAAACGCCAGCATGCCTCGTCGGCCAGGGGCTGGGTCGGTGTAGGACAGAACAGCAGCAGCGCGCTGTCGCTGGAATCGGTGCTCACTTCATGCCACACCTGCTGGCCGCTGATTGATGGAAGCTTGATGATAGCCGCTTCCGGTTGCCCCGGCAGTTTCCCTGCTGCGCTTTTTATCGCCATCTCGCAGGCGGCTGGCAGTCCGACGGCAAGCCCTTGCCAGCGGGCGGTCGACCACCGATCTTGGCCAGCCGTCTGTTCTGCAGATGGGATGTCGGCGCAATAGCCGGGCAATGCCTTGAGCAACTGCCGAATCGCCATGGTCTGTGCAGCGGCGGGGTGCGTCACGGTCGTTTCATTCAGCTGGGTCAGACCGCGTGCCACTTCCTCTAATATCGCGGGCATGGGTTCGTGCAGCCCGACCATCTTCAACTGCCAGTAACCGCCAATTGTCTCGAAAGACAGCTGGACGCCAGCCTGGCTGGCGTTCTCACGCAATTGTGGGAAAAGCTCTTCATGCAGCGGCGAATCCAGGTGCCAGCGCAGGTAGAGGGCGCCTTCATCCGTGTCGCCTGGCAGTGCCTGGCTGAAGGTCAACGCCGAAAGGTCCTTTCGGCCACGGGAGCGATCCTGGGCGAACGTGCGCAGGCCGCGATGGGCGCTGGTCTGGCCGCGAATCAGTCCCGGGCGCTCTTCCCTGACGGTCGGGCGCAGGAACGGGTTGGGGGGCGGCAGTTGCCAGGCGTGCCGGGACGGTGGCAATTGCAGCGAGTCCAGCAGGACTTTGAGGGAGGCGGCGCCATGTTCTGACAGGGCGGGCTCGTGATTCTGCCGGACCAAGGCCAGGGCACCGCTGACCTGTAGTTTGCGAGCGAGCAGCAGCGCGTACTCTTCCCGCAGCAGGGTCCAGTCGCTGTGTGCGAAAAAGCTTAGCCAGTCTTGCAGCAGCTCTTCGATCAGCGTCGTCTGCGGGGCACCATGAGTGTCCAGAGTGAACTTGATATCCAATATAGCCTGGCCGGCGAACTGATACAGGACAGTTACGTTAATGGCACTGACCAGCTGTTGCGTCTGCAACTCGGCGAGCAATCCGCCTGGTGCCGAAGCGTTCAGCCACAGACAGAGGAAGTCCAACGCGTCAGGGGATGCCTCGCTCACCACGACCTGATGCCAGTGATGCTCATTGGTGTGTAGATAAGTACGTTGATTGCCGGCCAGCAACGCCGGCGCAGGCTTCTGTGGCAGCAGCGGTGCAGTCTTCAATGCAGCGCCAAACTGTTGCGCCAACGCCTCTAGCTCCGCCAGCGACTGAGGGCCCGCAAGGCTCAAGGTCATCTGCCCGGTCTGATAGAAGCCTTCATAAAAGTCCCGCAACGCCTGCTGAAAATCCTCACGCTCTACCGGCAAGCTATCCCGATTGCCCGCATGAAATGCCCGCAACGGATGATCCGCCGCAACACCTTCCAGCAACGCTTGTTGCTGTTGCGCCGTGGCGTCTTGCGACCAGGCGACAAATTCCGCGTGCAGCACTTCTCGCTCGCGCAGCTGGTCTTCGATGGCCAGGCGCGGACGGCCGAGCATATCCCCCAAGCGCTCCAACGCTGCTTCAAATGCCGAAACAGGCACCTCAAAGAAAAAGTCGGTAGTGCGTTCGCGAGTGCTGGCATTGACCTGCCCGCCCTGACGCTGCACGTAGGCCATCAGCCCTTCATTTGCAGGAAAACGCTCGGTGCCCAGGAACAGCAAATGCTCAAGAAAATGCGCCAGTCCCGGCCAGGCCAAGGGCACATCGTGACTGCCCGCCGCAACGCGCAAGGCCGCCGCGCAACGCTTCAAACGCGGCGCATGACGCAAGGAAACCCGCAGGCCGTTGGCCAGGGTCAATTGAAGGTAATGAGGGTGGGCCGGCGCAGGCATGGGCACTTCCGAAACGTAGGAAGTGCCTATGCTAGCGCAAACCTGCCGGATCAGTGCTTGTGCAACGCACCATAAAGCTCGGGGCGACGGTCCAGCAGGTAGCGATTGGCCGCGCGTGAGTCGATCATCAACTGCCGATCCAGAGTGCCGACAATCAACGCCTCATCGAGCCCCGCCTGGGCTATTCGCTGGCCATCCGGTGCGGCAATGCTGCTTTGCCCGCAATACTGGATCTCGCGTTCCTGCCCACAGTAATTGGCGTAGGCCAAATAACACTGGTTTTCAAACGCCCGCGCCCGCACCGTCACATCGGCGACGAAATCGAAGGGCACCATATTGGCCGTCGGTACCAGGATCAACTCCGCCCCGGCCAGCGCCAGGCGACGGGTGTTCTCCGGGAACTCCAGGTCATAGCAAATCAGGAAACCCAGCTTCCACCCGTTCAATTCCACCAGCGGGAAATCATCGTCGCCGGCGCTGAACATCGAGTTGTCGAGATCGCCAAACAGGTGCGTCTTGCGGTAGTTGCACAGGCGCTGGCCGTTGGCGTCGATCAACTGCACGGCGTTGTAGATCTGCCCGTCTGCACCGCGCTCCGGATAGCCATACAGAATCGCCACGCCCGAGTTTTTCGCCAGTGCGGCGATGGATTGGGCAGCGGGGCCGTCCTGGGTTTCAGCCAAGGCGCCGACCGCTTCCACGCCGATGTTATAGCCGGTGAGAAACATCTCCGGCAGTACCAGCAGGTCAGCGTCGGTGGCCTCTTGCGCCAACTGATGCAGGCGCTTGAGATTGCCGGCCACGTCCAGCGGCAAAGGCGGGCATTGATACAGGGCGACACGCATGGGCAACTCCTTATTCGGGCAGAGCGATTGGCCCGATCTCGTCGAACACATCGCCCGGGCCCGGGTTCTGCGGGTGAGTGCTGCCACCGAAGTGAGTCATGATGCCCCACACCGCATTCAGCGAGGTTTGCACGGCGCCTTCAACCCACGCCGGTGTCCACGATACGTCGTCGCCGGCGATGAAAATACCGCGTTGCTCCGCCGGCATGTCTTTCTGCATGAAGTGCGCGTACATCCGTTGGTTGTAGCGATAGTGGCCCGGCAGTGCACCCTTGAAAGCCCCGAGGAAATGCGGGTCGGCTTCCCACGATACAGTGATCGGATCGCCGATGATCCGCGCGGCGATGTCGACTTTCGGGTAGATCTTTTTCAACGCGTCGAGGGCCAGTTTCACCCGCTTCTCGATGGGCTGCGGGAGCATTTTCAGGGCGTCGCTCATCCAGGAATAGGACAGGCAAATCACCCCAGGCTTATCGTCGCCGTTGTCGAACAGGTAGGTGCCACGGGTCAGGCGATCCGTCAGCGTCATGCTCATCAGGTCGCGGCCGGTCTCTGGATCCTTGTCCTTCCAGAATGGCCGGTCGACCATCACGAAGGTTTTCGACGACTGCATGTAGCGGGTACGGTCGAGGGCCATCCACATCTTTTGCGAAAACAGGGTTTCGTCGCACTCGATCTGGGTGGTCAGCAGCCAGCTTTGGCAGGTGGTGAGCACGGCGGCGTATTCGCGGGTGTCGCCATAGTTGTCGGTGACCGCGAAACGGCCGTCCGGCGCGTGAGCAATGCGCTTGACGCCGGCCCGCGGCGCGCCGTTGTGCAGGGAGCTGAGGCTGGTGCCTTCCGGCCAGTGGGCACAACGCTCCGGCACATGGCGCCAGATACCCATAGGCACTTGGGCGACGCCGCCGACTACCAGGTGCTGGTGATCGTCGCAGTTGGTCATCACCACGCGGAAGATTTCCAACATCGAGTTGGGAAAGTCCGAGTCCCAGCCACCGGTACCGAAGCCGACCTGGCCGAACACTTCACGGTGATGGAAGGACAACTTGGCGAACGCTTTGGAGGTCGCTACGAAGTCGTAGAAGGTGCGATCGTCCCACAACGGAACCAGCGTATTCCACAGCTCTTTCAGACGCGGTACGTCACGGTCGCGGATGGCTTGCTGGATATCGCTGAACTGCGAGCCGGCCTCCAGGGCGTCGGCCCAGGCGTCAGCCACTTCCTGGAACAGTGCAGGAAGGTCGGCGAGTTTCTGTGCGTAGTGCGTCTGGCCTTCGAGGTCGATGACCGTGCTGCCGGAAGCGGGCGTCAGCGGGTTGGGGAAGGGTTTGGTCTCCAGCCCGAGCTTGTCCACATAGTGGTAGAACGCGGTGGAGGACACCGGGAAGCGCATGCCGCCCAGTTCCGCGATGATGCCTTCGGCGCCTTCAAACGCCTGGGAGCGCAGGCGGCCACCCATTTTCGAGGCTTCATACACCACGGGTTTCAGGCCGAGCTTCATCAGCTCGTAAGCGGCCACCAGCCCGGCAATCCCGGCGCCGACGATCGCCACTTCGGCGCCGTGGTTGGCCGCCGGAATACTGCCCAGGCCCGCCGGGTGTTCGATCCAGTCATCAAAGGCGAACGGGAAGTCCGGGCCAAAGATGGTGATTGGCTTTTTACCGTTGGCGGGGTGGCGGTTGGGCTTGCTGATGGTGCTGGAAGGAATGCTCATGGCTGACCTTGCTGGCGACTCGGCGGGGCGCGACCCGCTGAGTATAGGAAAAGATGGCAGCCATTTTAGGGAGCGTAGCGCTCGTTAATAAGACGCAATGTGTCGTCGAAATGAATTGTTTTTAGTCAGAGTGACGAAATATGTGATCAGATTGGTTGGCCGCGATCCAATTTGTTACTGAGGATGATCGAGGTGGTAGTCTTCTCCACACCGTCGACACTGCCGATCTGGTCCAGCAGTTGATCCAGCTGTTCCGGCGAATCAGTACGCAGCCAGGCCACGTAATCGAACTCGCCACTGACCGCACACAGTTGCTGAACCTGCGCCATGGCGCTGATCCGGCGCAGCACTTCCTTGCCGGAGCGCGGTTGCACGGTAATCCCCACGTAGGCCTGCAAGCCGCCATTTACCACGCGCTGGCTCAGTCGCACGCCGTAGCCGGTAATCACTTGGGTTTTTTCCAGGCGCGCGAGGCGCGAGGTGACGGTGGTGCGGGCGATGCCCAACTGCCGGGCGAGCATGGCCACACTTTCGCGGGCGTTGATCTGCAAGGCGGCAATCAACTGGCGATCGATTTCATCGAGGACGGGAGGGTGAGAGGCGGGCAAGGTGTTCTCCGGCGCGGGCATCAATGGGCGAGCATGTTACAGGCTCGGTCCCCTCGATGCTCGCGGCGGCGTTTGGCTCAGTTGCGCAAGAACTGCTGGTAGTTTTCCGGGGTGACCAGTTGCGTAGGAATCCATACATCGCCTTGCAGGGCGGCATGCTTGATCAGCATCAGCGCGGCGTCCACTGAGCCGGCGCCGATGGCCACCGGGTCGCGGAAAACGGTCACTGCCAGTTGGCCCTTTTTCAGCGCCTGCAAACCATCCGGCGTACCGTCGATGCCGCCCACCAGAATGTCCTGGCGCCCGGTCTGGCGCAGGGCCATGGCGGCACCGATGCCCATCTCGTCATTGTTGGAGGCCACGGCGTTGATGGTCTGGCCCTTGGTCAGCCAATCATTCATCAGGTTCATGCCTTTTTCCCGCTGCCAGTCGCCGGACTGTTCTTCGACGACTTTGATTCCGGGGTATTTGGCCAGTACATCCTTGACCCCATTGGTGCGCTTGCCGGTATCACTGTGGGCGAGGCGGCCGAGGATGATCGCCAGGTTGCCTTTGCCGCCCATTTTCTCGGCCAGGTACTCCATCTGCATCCGGCCGATGGCGCGCTCGTCGGTGCCGACGAAGACGACGCCGGGTGGGAAGGTTTCGACCTCGGGACGGCTGTTCATGTACACCAGCGGGATACCGGCGGCGTTGGCTTTTTCGGTGATCTTGCGGGTAGCCGCGGTGTCGGCCGGGTTGACGATGATCGCGTCGACTTTCTGGCTGATAAAACTTTCCACCTGGTTCAACTGGCGCACCACGTCACTAGCGGAATCTTCCACCTGCAACTTGACTCCATCAGGCGAGACCTTGGCGCGATCCTGCATGGCCTGCACCAGGTAGGACACGTAGTTATCGAATTGTCCGACGGATACCCCGATGCGCAATTCAGCGTGGGCGGCGGTGGACAACAGCAGGGCACAGGCACAGCCAAGCAGGCGCTTCATGGGAGGTTCCTTTTTATTGTTCTGGTGCGACAAAGATTCTGAAGTAGACACTATTGGAAATAAAATTCCACTTCAAGTAAGCCTCGGAATTTATTTTCGCCGATGATCGAACACATTAATTTGTGCCAGATTGTTAAAAGTAACTGTTTGGTACATTATTTCCCGTTGGGTATACAGGAAGGACGTGTGCGAGATGAATAACTTTGGGGCTGCCACCGGCAGCAGATGGTTGCTGGTTGGGCTGGGCCTGCTGATCGCCTTGATCGGCCTGGGTTTGGCAGGCGGTGGCGGTTACCTCGTAACGTTGGGCGGCAGCTGGTATTTCCTGCTGATGGGCCTGGCGATGCTGGTCTCCGGCGTAATGATCGCCAAGCGCAGGCCTCAGGGCGCCTGGCTATACGCCGTGGCGTTGGTGCTGACCGCGTTCTGGGCGGTGTGGGACACCGGGCTGGAATACTGGCCGCTTGTTTCACGAGTACTGACCTTTTCCGTCATCGGCCTGGTGGTCGCGCTGATTTATCCACAGCTCGCCCGCGCCTCGGGATCGACACCCGGGCGCGGCGCCTATGGTGTCGCCGGGCTGCTGGGCCTTGGCGTGGTCGCCACCCTGGCGTACATGTTTGTGCCGACCCATGTGGTCAAGGCCAGCAGTGAGCCTGCGGTGACGCCGGTGACACCGGGCTCCGAGCAAAAAGACTGGGCCCACTGGGGCAATACCACTGCTGGCAACCGATTTGCCGCGCTGGACCAGATCAACAAAGGCAACATCGACAAGTTACAGGTGGCCTGGACCTTCCACACCGGCGACATCCCCGAGAGCAATGGCGCCGGCGCCGAAGACCAGAACACCCCGCTGCAGATCGGTGACAGCGTTTACGTGTGCACCGCCTACGGCAAAGTCTTCTCCCTGGACGCCGACACCGGCGCCCAACGCTGGAAATTCGACCCCCAGGGCAGCGGCCCCAACTGGCAGCGCTGCCGTGGCCTGGGTTATTTCGACAGCAGCGCCAGCGAGCAACCCGCCAGCGCTAAAGCCTGTGTGAAACGTCTGTTTCTGCCGACCGGCGATGCCCGACTGATTGCGCTCAATGCTGAAACCGGCGCGCCCTGCGACGACTTCGGCGACCACGGCACCGTCGACCTGAAGACCGACATGGGCGAAGTGAAGCCCGGTTATTACCAGCAAACCTCGACGCCACTGGTGGCGGGCAATGTGGTGATCGTTGGCGGACGCGTGGCGGATAACTTCTCCACAGGCGAACCGCCAGGCGTGGTGCGCGCCTTCGACGTGCACAGCGGCGAACTGGTGTGGGCCTGGGACCCGGGTAACCCGAACACCACCAAACGCCCGCCAGCGGGGGAGACCTATACCCGTGGCACGCCGAACGTGTGGTCGGCCATGTCCTACGACGCCAAGCTCGGCCTGGTCTACCTGCCTACCGGTAACGCCACTCCGGATTTCTTCGCCGGTGAACGTACCGCCTATGACGACAAGTGGAGTTCCTCCATCGTCGCCCTCGACGTGAAGACCGGCCAGGTGCGCTGGCACTTCCAGACCACTCACCACGACCTGTGGGACTTTGACCTGCCGGCGCAACCGCTGCTCTACGACATTCCGGACGGCAACGGCGGCGTACAGCCAGCACTGGCTCAAGTCACCAAGCAAGGCGAAATCTTCCTGCTCAACCGCGAAACCGGCGTGCCCATCGCCCGGGTCGAAGAGCGTCCGGTGCCCCAGGGCAATGTGCCCGGCGAGCGTTATTCGCCGACCCAGCCGTTCTCGGTGGACATGCCTTCGATCGGCAATCAGCAGCTGACCGAATCCGACATGTGGGGCGCTACGCCGTTTGACCAACTGATGTGCCGCATCCAGTTCAAGGGCATGCGTCACCAGGGCGTCTATACGCCGCCAGGCCTGGACCGGGCGCTGCAATTCCCGGGTTCGCTGGGGGGGATGAACTGGGGCAGTGTGTCGGTGGACCCGAACACCCACTATATGTTCGTCAACGACATGCGCCTGGGTTTGGCCAACTACATGATCCCGCGCGACAAGATCGCCGCCGGTGCCAGTGGCATCGAAATGGGCGTGGTGCCGCAAGAAGGTACGCCGTTCGGCGCCATGCGCGAGCGCTTCCTCTCGGCGGCGGGCATTCCGTGTCAAAAACCGCCGTTTGGCACCATGTCGGCCATCGACCTGAAAACCCACAAGCTGATGTGGCAAGTGCCGGTGGGCACGGTTGAAGACACCGGCCCGCTGGGTATCCGCATGCACATGCCGATTCCGATTGGCATGCCGACTCTTGGCGCGTCTCTGGCCACGCAGTCTGGCTTGCTGTTTTTCGCCGGCACCCAGGACTTCTACCTGCGCGCCTTCGATACCGGCAACGGTAACGAGATCTGGAAGTCCCGTCTGCCCGTCGGTAGCCAGTCTGGGCCGATGACCTACGTTTCGCCCAAGACGGGAACGCAGTACATCGTGCTCACCGTCGGTGGCGCGCGACAGTCGCCGGACCGTGGGGACTATGTGATTGCCTACGCGTTGCCCAAGAAATAGGGCCTGAAAAAGCCGCACGGATGTGCGGCTTTTTTTTGCGTCTTAGGTCACGTCAGCCAGCAGGCATCGGGCAAAGAGTTGCGGCACGGGAAGGTTGCGCTGGCTGTAGCGGCTGAGCAGGATGATTTCACGGTGAAAGGTCAGCTCGCCCAGCGGGATGACACGGACCTGTGGGGATCGGTCCAGCCACAGACCAGCGTGAGGAACCAGTGACACCCCCAGGCCGCATTCGACCATTTTGACCAGTGCCTCGATCTCGTCCAGTTCCAGCGCCACTTGCACGTCCAGCCGCTGCTCCCGCAGAAAACGGCTGACCAGCCGCCCGCCAAACGAAGCGCGGTCGTAGCGCACGTGGGGATGAGCTTCGAGCAGTTGCAACGGGTCATCACCCCCGACCGCCTGGGGCACGATCAACACAAACGGCTCCTTGCGCAGCACCTGTACGTGCAACTCCTTGGGCAAATCAAAGGGCGGGCGAATGATGATCGCCGAGTCCAGCTCGCCTGCGTCCACCTGGCTGAGCAACTCCAGGGAAACCCCCGGCACCAACTTGCACTCCACCGTCGGCGCTGCCTGGCGCAAACGCACCAGTGCCTGAGGCAGCAGGCCGGTCTGGGCGGTGGTGATGGCGCCGACTTTCAATTCGCCACGGTATTCGTTGGCATCCACCGGCACGGCCATGCGGTTGAACGTCTCGAGAATCTCCCTGGCCAGCGGCAGCGCGCGGATGCCCGCCGCATTCAATGTGGCCTGGCGTCCGGTTCGGTCGAACAGCGGCACGCCGAGCACCTGCTCCAACTGGCGAATCTGCGCGCTCACCGCCGACTGCGTCAGCCCGATATGCATGCCCGCCGCGGCGAACGTGCCATGGCGGGTGACGGCGATAAAGGTTTTCAGTTCCCGCAGCATGGACGTCTCGATTGATCAAAATAATTTGAGCTCGATGCGAAAACTATCGTCTTTCCATCGATGACGGCAAGGCTAGACTCGGAAGGACTTAATACCCATAGAGGTTAGACCTGATGGCACTGGCTCCTTTTCACTTGGCAATTCCGGTATTCGACTTGGCGGCTGCGCGGCAGTTTTACGGTGAGGTGTTTGGATTGGAGGAGGGGCGGGCCAGTGATCACTGGGTCGATTTTGACTTCTTCGGGCATCAACTGGTCATCCATGAACATCCGAAAACCGCTTCTCAAGAAGCGGCGCATACCAATGCGGTAGACGGTCACGACGTGCCGGTGCCGCATTTTGGTGTAGTGCTGAGTTGGGATGATTGGCATGCGTTGGCGGAGCGTTTGCAGGCGCGGAATACCCAGTTTGTGTTGGAACCGCATATTCGTTTCAAAGGCCAGGTGGGTGAGCAGGCGACGTTGTTTCTGTTTGATCCTTGCGGCAACGCGTTGGAGTTCAAGGCGTTCAAGGATATTGGGCAGTTGTTTGCCAAGTGAGGGCGCTTTGATGAATGGCCTCGATGCAACGGGCATCGCCGAGGCGGTTGGCTCTGGTGCAATTACGCCTGCTTTGGTTGCTGAACACTTTCTTGGGCGGATCGGTGTCGACGAGCCAGATATCCAGGCGTTTGCATCCTTCGATGCTGAGGTCGTGAGAAATCAAGCCCGTGGGCTCTGCGCCGGTCTGCTCGCCGGCGTGCCCGTGGGGGTCAAGGACATCTTTGATACGGCTGACCATCCAACGGAATTCTATTCGCCGATTTACCAGGGCAATCGTCCATCGCGAGATGCCCATGTGGTAACGCTATTGCGCCAGGCGGGCGCGATCATCATGGGCAAGACCCACACCACTGAATTTGCCTACATGCACACGGGGCCGACGCGTAATCCGCTCGATCTGGCTCGCACGCCGGGTAGCTCCAGTGCGGGTTCTGCGGCGGGGATGGCGGCCGGGTTTTTCCCGTTGGCGTTGGGTACCCAGACGGCAGGGTCATTGCTCAAGCCTGCGGCTTATTGCGGGTTGTTTGCCTTCAAACCGTCGTTTGGACTGGTCTCGCTGGAAGGCGTGAAACCCCTGGCGCCGAGCTTCGATACGGTGGGGTGGTATGGGCGCTCGGTGCGTGATCTTGAGCGGGTGGCGCAGGTGTTGATTCCGGGGTTTCCGGCTGTTGAGGTCGGTTGTCGGCCTTTGCGGCTTGGTTTCTGCCGTACCTCTCGCTGGTCTGACGTGCAGCCGTTAGTAGCCCAGGCGATTGAGCAAACGGTAGCCAAGTTGGGGCCTCTTGTCAGTGAAGTCGTGTTGCCCGAGGCATTCGACGGAGTATTCGATGATCACCAGTTGATCAACGATTGCGAAGGTGCCCGCTCATTGGCCAAGGAGTTTCAGTCTTATCCCGAATTGCTCAGTGATTCGATGTTGGCCATGATCGAGCGTGCCAAGGCTACCAGCTGGGAACAGGAGTCGGCTGCCAAGGCGCGCCTGGCACAACTGGCTCCGCAGTTGGCGCAAATCTGCCAGCCGTTTGATGCGATGTTGAGTGTTTCCTGCGGGATGTTGGCGCCGGTGGGGTTGGAGACCACGGGCCCGTCGGACTTCATCAAGTTCTGGGGCGCTTTTGGTTTGCCGCAGGTGAATGTGCCGGTGCCACGTGGGGAAGGGGAGCTGCCGGTGGGGTTGCAGGTGATTGGGGCGTTTAGAGGGGATGCGCCGTTGCTAGGTACGGCGCAAGTCATTGTTGATGCGCTGGCGTGATCGACGAGATTAAGACCCCTTGCACACCTTCGCAGCGGCAGGATCGTTCGGGATAAATGAATCCGGCGCGCCCGGCTTCAGCACCACATACCCACGCCGCCACGGTTGATCGTCCACCAGATTCCAGCGATGGCCTGTGCCAGTGTTGTCTTCGGCAATCAGCACTTCACCCGGATGCAACGTGAACTTCTCACCGCCACGAGTCACGAATGCCAGAGTGCCGGACAGCGTCATGACGTACTGAGGCTCCGGGTCGTTATGCCAGCCGTACGAGGAGTGCGCCGCAGTTTGCTTGAAGTGGATGGCAGTCACGTCGTTGCGCATGCTCTGGTCGATAGTGCCTTCCAGTACGTGGGAGGCGTTGTCGGCGCCCGTGCACAGCTTGAATGCCTTGATGGTGTCAGTGGCAGCGGGGGCGGCTTGTGCGCCGCTCAAGGTGGCGAGGGTGATTGCGACGGCGGCTGCGGCACGCATGCCCAGGCGGTGGATAGCGTTTTGCGGCGAACGTTTCTTCGGATGCATGGAACAAGTTTCCCTCGTGCTGGAGTGGCGTTGATTGGGAATCATGGTCTTCGCCGTCGCCGTTTGGGACAACTAACTAATGTTTCATTGCTGCACGCAGAAACGACAAAGCCGCGCAATGCGCGGCTTTCAAGATGGTGGGCCCAGTAGGACTCGAACCTACGACCAAGGGATTATGAGTTTGGATGTAATACGATAAGCCCAGCGTTAGCATCTGAAGTTAACCGTAAAGTAGGAATAGTTAAATTCAATGATATCAGTAGGTTAGCGTATTTTTTAGTAATACTCAAAAACCAGTCTGTGTACTGCCAGTGTACCTGCCAAGGGGACGGTATAGGATACCTTTCTATCAATCTTCCTTGCGCATTGTGATACGGTCAAGGCAGTGAGAGGAAAAGGTTCTGATGGAGATTCCTATGGTCGAGTGGCTATTTTCAGGTATCGGGGCGACTCTCGTATCCGATTGGTTAAAAGAGCGGCGAAGTCGAAAGCAAAATCTACCTTGCTCGCAAAACACACCTGCGCTTGTACTGACGGACTCATCGTATGCACTGTCGATAGGCGAAAAGGTAAGGTTTATCCGTACCGAACTTTTGAATTTGAGCTTGAGACAGTTAAGTGAAATATTAGAGATTGAAAAGGTTTCTAATCTTGAAAGCTATGAGTTAGGCGTTGAAGAATTCCCTCTTCTAGTCTTGAAGAAATTCGAAAGCTATTTTTCTATAAATCCAGGGTATTTGGATGGAGTCAGCGAAGGGGTATTTTCGAGTTTTCATTTATGTAAATTTGAGGTTGAACGTTACCTCTCGCAAGGTTACGAACCCATTATACTATGCAGTCCTAACGACAGAAGTGAGCTATTCTGTAGGGTCGCGTTTAAGAAGAATGATGGCACATTTTTGAAAGTTGTAGTTGGAGATTTGTTATGCTCTTTCGCCTCTAGTGGGGGAGGGCAACTGAATATCCAGATACTGATTCACGCTTTATTGGAGCGGGGCGCTTCTTATAAAGATGTGAGAGTTTTAAAGGTTACGAGCCGTGCTTGGGAGCTAATGAGGCGGGGAACTTATTACAATCAGGAGGATTTTCATCGTTCGGCGGATTGGGAATGTCAAGATGTCTTCATCAAGTGGTTTAAGGACAGCGAAGAATCTAATAAACTATGGAACTTTAGATCTTTGGGTAAATGATTTACGGTAGGTCTTGCCTACAGGTGTAAGGTAAGCTAGTGCACGAGCTTAGGGGGTCGGGCTAGCTTACCTTTAAACATGTCTTAAGTCGGAATTACGCCCGTAAAGCGCACGTTCTCACTTTTACCGTTTTCTTTCGCCCATTTAAGAATTGTAATTTTTAGGTTTTCCAGATAGTCAGGATTAGCGATAAGAGCTTCTCTTGATATGGGGTCGTGCTCGTCCCCATCTATCAGATCGTTGAGCAATTTTTGCACTATTAAACCTTGTTCGGCGTTTTCGGTAATATTTATATAGGCGTTAAGCGGTTTGTCCTTTGACTCGTCTTCACCACCAAGGAATCGTTCGAAATCAGGAATGCTTACTCTGTGGCGGATCGTTATTCCAGATTCCCTGGCGTCTATAATAGCGTCACGAATTTTTTTGTTTTCCGTCCACATGCCATTTTTCGTACCATTGCTTTTGAACGGTGGGTCACAGTCGTGAACTATCCCGAAACTTATCTTAAAGTGCTTCATTACCTTAATAAGTGGTAAGAGTATAGCTTTTCCACGAGCCCGTATCACTGTGATTTTATCCATCAACTCATGTTGCCGCTCGATAATCGAAGCCATAAAAGCGGCATGCTCGGTATCTCCTTCAACGAGGACAGGGTACGACCCGAAGAAAACTTCTGCAAAGCTTGGGTCTATATGCTGCAATGCTTGTAATCTTTGTTTTTCATTTCCATCAAATACGACATTGTCTGAACGGTATGTTTTAGGTGAGATTGGTGAGTCGTCGTTGTGATCTTTACGTTCTAGCCTCACAACGGTTGTATGATCCTCAAACGGATTCACGAAGTAGGGCGAATGGGTTGTCATCAAGACTTGCCAGTCAGGGCTGGCTGCAAGCTTGTAAAGATGCCGCTGTGCCGCGCGGGCCGCCATAGGATGTAGAGCGTTTTCCGGCTCGTCGATTAGGAGTAAATATCCCGGAAGTGATGGATCGTCTGGGCTTTCAGGAATTGGAGCTCCTGCAGTGTGAGCAGCTAAATGGGCTTTGAGTTTTGAGAGCTCTTCATCGATTGCATCTGATTGTTCTTGCGTTATCTTCTTTGCTGCTTTTTTCTTTGTTTCTTCAGTTATATTTCTTTCGAGACGTTTTTGAAATTCCCCACGAATTTCCTTTTCCCGCGTTAGTTCATTGTGAACCTGTAGCATGGACCAGAACAGTGCCCTTCTAGCTCCAGTGCCTTGCTGACTAAGTGAAGTATCAGCCTTTCCATCTGCTATACGTAATCCTGAACCTTTTTTTATAATATCTTCTATCTTAGGGGCGAGAGGGGCTGCTGCGATATTTAGTCTCACTCCAAGAGATGGGAAAACACTTTGAAAGCCGGTTGTTACTTGCATTGCAATCTGGTTAAAGTCCTCTTTGTGTGCTTCGCTCAGGCGATCTATATTTGCAGAGACGCTTTGTATTGCTTTTGACAGATCTGACTCTGCGTTTAGTCGCTCTTTTTCTAATCTTGTCAATAGTGGGGTTAACGCAAGCGTAAGCAACATCTCTTCTGTTTTCTCGGCGTCATCAAGAGACCCAATTCTTAATGGACGAGGTAACCTTGCGGTGAAGACATTATCTAGGCCCGAAGCATTTTTATCTGGGTCCCAGTCGCCAGTACCTTCCGCTCCAGCTTTAGGGTTCCAAGTAGTTCGTGTCTTTTGGTAGGTGGGGCCTGCCCATTGCCATCGGCTCCTAACAATTCTTAGTCCATCATCATCTATTTTCCAATCTTCATGTATATTTCCGATTCCGTCTGGTATATGCACATCAAGAATTACCTCAGAGAATTCTAGCTCCTGAGCATGTTGATGACGGTCTCTTTGTATCTCAAAAGCGGCGGAGCCTTTTGCAAGTTCATAAGCGCGAAGAATAGTTGATTTTCCTGCGTTGTTTCTTCCTACAAGGCAGACTACATTGTCCAGTGCAATTTCTACTCCATCATTTCCGATACACCCAATATTGCGTACGGTCATCCTTACCAGCTTGGATCGGTTTCTCTCATCAGCCACGCTAAATATCCTTTTATTGTTTGCTTGTGCAGTGAATGTCGGCAGGTGTTTAGGCCTTTTGATCTTTTCTCTAACGGTCTTTTTACGTGATGCCCGGGTTAAGGTAGTACAGTATTGTTTTTTCGTCCAATTTGATCGATAGAGTTGGTTTATGTTTTTATATTATGTGTGTTGCATTTATTCTGGTTGTTTGTTTTTGTAGTGAGTTAATTGTGTTTTATAAGTGTAATATCCGTGGTGTGATTTATGCCTTAAATGAATCTGGCTGTATTGAGGATCTCAATGAAAAGTTTTTATGAATATAAAAAGATTGCATTTGTTGAGTGGCAGTTTGTTCGTAATTCAGACTTGTTTTACAGAAAAAGTCAGTTTTTCGCTGTGTATTATTAGTGCTGTAAGTGAGTAGGACATAAAATTTAATAGGGAGGATTCTTAATCAATCCTTTAGTTAGAAGCGCTTCTGTGGTTTCAGTCTGGACGACAGAGCTTTCGTGCCCTTGCGTAGGGGCCGAACATTCTTAAACTATTCAAGTCTGGACCCCGTATGTCCCCTTTCTCCGAGGGAAAACGTCATACGTCAATTCTCATTGGCGTCGAGGGCTTTATCTCCTATAGTGGCATTGTGTCATGCCCGGCTCGGTCGTTTAGTTTTTTGAGCTGATTGACGCAGACGACCGTGACTCCTTTTTGTGGTGGCGATTGCTTCGGGCCTTCACAAAATATAACTCGATCACTTTTGGAGCTTTCAGCGTATGGATACAGGTAAACGTAAACTTAGAATCTATTTCTCGGATTTTTTTGATGTTACACGTGAACAAATTGATTCTTACGGAGCCTTCAACGTCTCCTTAATTAATGACCTCCCATTATTTGTAGACCCTTTTCTTCTATTTAATAGCGATGAAGAGGTTTTTCAAAATCTTCATGCTGAAATTATTAAATATATGTTGTTTTTGAAGGGTAAGTCAGCTCTCGATTTACCGTCGGGTTTAGTGAAGTCGTGGTATATGTTTCCGGAGGTTAAGGAGAACTGGTTTGGATTCAGTAAGTCTGGAAATAGTGGTCGGGGTTTGGGGCCTTCTTTTGCAAAGTCATTGCAAGTAAACTTTAAGGATGTTTTTTCAGATTTTGGTAGTGAGACAGCTGGGGCAACTCATCTTGGTAAGCTTACGCTTGTAAAGCATGGTGTTGGCAAGGATCAGATAAGTGACTTTACCTGTAATTTGATACACGGTTTTTTGGCAAGCTATACTGAGAAGTTTGCATCAAAATATATTTCTCCTAATAAATTGCAAAAATTCTCTATACAGAAAGCCGAGTTCAACTATGTCACTGAAACTTGGAAGGCAAAGCAGTATATTCTGCCACGATATGGTTCTGAGTACGTATTGCTCACCCCTATCGAGATTCTGACTAAAGATGAAGCTTGGATCTCTCATAAGGGATTTATTGAGGATTTCAGTCAGGTTGTGAGTTGTGTGCCCAATGATCAATTACGCGATCAAATAAATTTGTATATCACAAAGGTTATGCCTGCTGACCCTACTAAAGAAGAAAAAGCACTCGCTTTTGAAAAGACGATATTGAAGTACCCTAAACTTATGGATGTTTATGTAGGACTAAGAGAGGCGGATAGGGATGCGGCGAGCACTTCTAGTTTAGAGAAGGTTTCTGTCGCACAAAAGCTTTTCGAAGAGCACTTACGTAAGCTGGTCGACTTATTGGATAAAACCAAGTTTTATGATGCTGAGCCGAACAGTTACGAAGCAGGTATGCAAAGAGTTCAATATCTTAAGCATGTGATTGAGAAGCAAGATGGCTATCGTCTGTTCTACGTAAAAAACATACCGATTTCTCGAGAAAGTGATTTGCAGATCATGTTTAAGTTGACATGGTTTGCTTCAAAGTTTAGTTCTGATGCTGAAGTGAATAACGGTCGGGGTCCCGCTGATTTTCTAGTTTCTTATGGTAGCCAAGACAAATCTATAATTGAATTTAAGCTGGCGAAAAATTCTCATATGGAAAAAAATTTGAGGAATCAGGCTAAAATTTATAGTGATGCCTCCAGGGCTACAAATCCTCCGATCATGGTCATTTTGTATTTTAACTTTTCTGAGCGGGATAAAGTTCAAAGGATAATGACAAAAAATGGGTTGGGTGATACGAAGCATATTGTGCTAATTAATGCGATGCCCAGAGAGTCTGCTTCTAAGGCCGAAAGTAGTGAGTGAGGTCTCATAGATGCGCTTATGAATGAAAATAAGCTACTGTCGTAACCTGGATGCCTATTAATGGTAGAGCTATCTCCACTTAGTAGGCATCGCGAAATCTAGTTCTCAACTCTAGGTCAAGAGTTTTCTACTAGGTTACTCTTTAGTTTCCATCGGCTTAAACTTGCATCTTGCAGCGCTGAAACTATTTCTGTGTGGCAGTAAATATAAGTAGAAAGCTTCTGGATTTCTTTAATGGCCACTTCTTGGCTTCCACCCTCATTCATTTTTTTAGCTATCTGGTTCAGGTTTCTTCCGATTGATCGGAGTTGTCCCGACGACTCCCAAAGCGCCTTTGTGGCCTCCATCGTGAATTGGGGCTGGTTGGTTAAACTTGCTCGAACGCAATTGATTACCCACCGTTGAGGAGAGCATCCCTCGGCCTCTGAGCGTGCCGATAGCTCATGGTGCTCACTCGGTGTGAATCGAACCTCCAGCCTTTGTTTCTGACCTTCGTCCGGCTCGCCTGCGATTTGTCCTGATATCCAACTATGAACGTCTTGGGGCATCTCATCTTGGATGACGTAGCGCATTAGCGCTCGGATCATGCCGTGTTGGGAGCTCCCTTTTTTCTCGCAGTGTGCTTCCCACTCTGATTTCAAATCATCCGGTATGCGTACCCGGTAAACGGCGCTATCCCTCGTGGCGCCGATGCTAGCTTTGCGCGGCATGTGCATTCCTCTTTCGGTATCAACAGCTCACTATATACGTAGTGAACCACAGTTTACCGGCGGGCGCCTATCCTGCACTAGATCTCCACTCACTTCAGTTCTTGTTCATGAACAAGCTTTCTTGGGATGAAGGCAGTAAAAAAGAAAGTCGTGCATTGCAGAATTGGTGTTCGTCACGGGGCCAGGAGGGAGCATTTAAAGCGTCACTGAAATTCTTCAGAGCCGAGTTCGGCGGGGCAATGAGGTTGCTCGTTGTGCGTACAGTCTTCCGGCGTCTGGCCTATCCTGCATTAGATCTCCATGCAATCCGTTCCTTGTTCATGAACAAGCTTTTTGCAAAGCTCACTGCGTTCCTGATGGCTGAGAATCGTCGCTGTCAGGACGCATCTTCTGCGAGAGCATCACAAATTCGTTCAGGTCAATTTCGCCGGTGATGTAACGCTGACCAAGGTGTTTCATTTCTTCTGAGGTTTCGAATCCAGAAAGGCCGATGGATGCGGTGGCAAATGCGACAGCTTTCTTACGCTCGCTCTGCTCTGCCTCAGAAATCTGATGCTCCGGTTCCTTCGTATCAACGGCTTCAATTTTGGTGTTTCCTTGTTGCTGCGTTGGCTCTTGGTTGTTTGAGGTCATGCGGATTTCTCGCTGTTTGGCTGAACGTGGGAACGCGTTAGCGCTATGTATGAGGTGCTGCCAAAGTAGCAAGGTTTTTGCTGAATGTGGTGTCAAGGGCGGCACCGGAAGCCGCATGCGGAGCGGAGCCGAAGGCGAGCACAGAACGGGTGAGGATGCCGGGCGTAGCCGTACCCTTGATGCCACAGTAAGCACTGAGCCTATGGCAAGGGGAAGGTCAAGGGCTCTGCCCGCCGTACCTGCCCCCGCAGCCAGTCCGGCAAGTTCGGACACGGGATGCAACCGAAGGGGTTGCCCAAGCAACGCGCGGAGTTTTCGTAGTCGTGTTGCATCGCCTCCAGTCGGTTGTGTGTCCTGGGCGGTTTCAATGCGCCTTATGACTGAACATGAATCAGAGGCGCGCTGAAACTGTCTTGTTTTTGATATTAGTCGTTTATTTACAATCGGTTAACGGGTTTTAGAGTTGCCCATCCCCCCGCCCTTCCCGCAAGCGGAAAGGGAGCGAGTCGCCCTCTGTCGTCAAGGGTGCAGGGGAGGCCTTCGGCCTTGACCCGCTACACCCATGCCGTGAGCGTTGGTCGCTTCTGCCGCGTCAAGGGGCCGAGTCCTCGTCGCTTCGCTCCTGCGGGCCGCACCTACCCCTTGACCCGCCATACGCTTGTTGAAGGTGCTCAGAAAAAGACCCCGCCGAAGCGAGGTCTGATGAGTCAAAAGTCAGTGCTACTGATTTACTTTGCCGCCGGTAGCGTTCCCCCAGTTTTTGCCCATATTCTGCATTACGTGCTGTCGGTAGGCTGGGTTCCAGGCTGTGTTACCCGCGGCAAGGTGGTTCAAGCGCCCAGCGGTGACCATTTGCCCCGACTGCATGTCTCGGCGCGTGGATTGTCGGTTAAGCCCTCTGGTAATCGGTGAGGCGGCACCGCTTGCGATTCCGCGTAGGGTCAGCCCTGCACTTGATAGTCCACCTGCAAGGCTGCCAGCGACGGCATTGGCTTGCTGCAACATGTACAGCACAACAACCGTTACCACCAGAAGCTCCAGAAATGTGGCAATGGGGTAGTCGGCCGGTGTCGCAAGTATGTCGCTGGTTAACGATGAGAAAAATTTGATTCCGAAGCTGAGCACCGTGACCACCAACGCTATTTGCAGGATGTAGGTGATGACCTGGGCGAACCAGCTATCGAACCATTTAGATGTGAACTGACCGAACAGTAGCATCATGATAAAAATTGGCCCGATCCCCAGCATGATCGACAGCATTCCCTTTGCAACGATGATCATTGCTCCAGCAGGTACCGCGATAATGAGTGTTGCCGCGTAGACGATTATGGCGGTCAGCAAATCAAAAAATATCATTCCCACTTCGTACCAGGCGCGAGTTCCCATTCTCGCCAGTATATCTGCACCTATTGCCCAGCCGTCGGACATGGCTTTATCCACTACCTGAAACACAGACGTTGAAGCGGTTGAATCGCCAGTTGCTGAGAAGGCAGAAGCAACCCCCGTTTCCAGACCATGAAGTGCTTCCACTATCCATGACATGTACGTGTCTGCGTTCATTGCTAGACCGCTGATAAGCAGAAACTTTCCGCAGGTTTTCAGAAAGTGGGATGCGGGTTGCTCGATTGTGCCAGTGATCATCATAAAGCCGACCATGGTCAGATAGAGCGTTCCACATAGCGTAACCGTCAGTGAAAAATCATTGATGACTTGGTTGGAAGTGATGCGTATGAATGTCTGGAGCGTTTGGTCCATGCTCCCCGCGATCCATTCAAATATTCCGGTCGTCGTGGTCATTCTATTTTCCCTGAGAAGAAAAATTGACCGGCTCGCGGCGTTTGTAGCCACGCTGCTCCAGGAGTATTGCATTCGCGGCCGATGATGCGTTGATGCAGTTTGCAGAGATCGATAGCTCTCCAGGGTTGGCTTTGCACCTCTCTAGCGTCTTCAGGCGCTCAGATGTATTAGCCTTATACCAGCCGACGGTTTGAACCGGTTCTTGTCGTTCGCAACCGGTGAGAATTGACGCTGTGATGAGCAGGAGAGCAGGAATCCTTTTCATTTTTTCACCTCATCGCCAATGCTGCTGGTTGGTTCCAGGCTTGTCGCTTTCGCGGCTCGTTTGCTGGGTATATTCATCGCTGCTGCCAGCTCTGCTTGATCAATGATCCGTAGGGCAGCGACTGTGCGCAGAGCGCTTTCCCGCGTTCCTGCCCAACTGCCAGCGAGGCGTTCAAAGGTATTATTGAGAGTGCCTATGCAGGCGCATACACAGCAGACTGAGAGCAATGCAGCAAAACCTGAAGGGATAGGCGCCGACTGCCGGGGAAGCGTTATTCCAAACCAATCAATGGCCGCCATTGCGAATGGCACCATCGCAAGCACTGAGGCTATGAGGTCTCGCTGCAGTAACGTCGGTGCCCGTCTAGAAACCTCTTTCATGTATCCGAGCCGGTCTACGCATATCCAGTATCGGCGGATGGATATGAGAACGAACGTG
This sequence comes from Pseudomonas sp. TH34, assembly GCF_016650865.1. Classification (NCBI taxonomy): domain Bacteria; kingdom Pseudomonadati; phylum Pseudomonadota; class Gammaproteobacteria; order Pseudomonadales; family Pseudomonadaceae; genus Pseudomonas; species Pseudomonas sp. TH34. The sequence continues at coordinate 73,118 of NZ_JAEKFB010000029.1, read as the reverse complement.
CAGAACGTGAGAATCGGTAGGTAAAGGTACGAGATCATTTTGTTGCTCCTTGGAGTAGGGGCGAACGCAGTGCTGTCTTTCCAGCCGTCCGGCGACTCTTTTTATCGAGCTACTTTTCCCGCCAGTCAGGGCTTGTTTAAGGCCCGTATCCAGTGCGCTTTTGTGGCGCCCTTGGGATGTGGTCTATACGGCGCGTCTTTCCGCTGCTTGTCCGGTGGCTCTTTCTATCGAGCTACTGTTCCCACCTGTCAGGGACTTTCTTTTCGGTCCCAGCACCCAGTACGCCGAAGCATTCTTAGGGTATTAAATTTACTGCGTTCAATAATAAAATTGCTTGATGAGTGTGCTTCTCCGTTACAGCGTAGAGCTTATGACCAGGATGTGCGGTCTATCATTATTTTGTCTGATATGAAGGGAATATTGGCAAGCTCATCCAATGCCATCTCTACAGTTCTGAACCAATATGGATGGTTTTGCTCATCCGTTACCGGGTGTTCGATTGTGCCGTCCGATACAGTCAGGGCGAAGCCTTTTGCATAATGCGCGTGCAAAATGACCTGGATGTTGCCGGAGTGCTCCAGGCTATCGCAGTAGTTTTCAAGTTCCTTGAATTGTAGCTGCATTGTCGTTGCTCCATTGGTCAATTGATTAGCATCTTTCTTTTTAAAGTTGCTATTGCTTCTTGCCCGACACCGCCGTTCTGCGACCTTTTGTTTGCAATGGCTATTGCACCACTGCTAGGTTGAAGTTTTCCCTGGTGGTAAATTTTTAAAAGCCCGTGGAATAACTGAGTGATGGTTGTCTTTACTTTTTTGGACGCAATCGCTGCCGCCAACTCGTCTAGTAATTTTTGCGCGTCTGTATCTGAAACCTGTAGCAGGGCTTCTTCTATTGATGCCTGTGCTGCCCGAGACAGGTCGTGAGGGAAAATCAGGCGGTCTGTTGTTGTATTGTTATTTTTATAGTTATTGTTAGGGTTATAGTTACCCGCCCCCCTAGGTATATGGGATAGATAGGGTACTGATACCCTGTTTTCTTGGGCATTGCCTTCTGGCTTCCCTCTCCGGCTACCCTCGGCTTCGGGGCGGATGGCAGCCTCGGTGTTTTCTCCACTGGTCTGGGAGCTATAGTCATCCACAAGCCTGTCCATGGGCTGGCGATGGGGTATCGATACCCTATCGGTAGCGTCACCGCGGTGGTTTTCTCCCTGATTACCGCTTTGGCTCGACGCTTGGAATTCCTGGATTAGCATCTCGCGATACTCGTCGGACTCTTGCAGTCTTTCCGCCATGTCATCCAGATAGTCTGATATCCAATGCGCAGGCATTTCTCTGATCTGCTTGATGGACTTCTGACGTAGCGTTGGCGCGAGCGCCATTTTCGGGGAGTTATGCTCCCACCAAATGCGAACCCACACGAAGCTCGTTTCGGCGTCGTATTTTATGAAGTCAGAGTCACAGAGGCGCTTCAGTACTGGCATGAATTGTGACTCTGTGTCCCATCCCATTTCTGCTGCAGCAATCCTTGGGACGATAGAATAACTACCAACAATGTTGCTGGAGGTACATGTTAATAGATAGACGAGAGTTGCTCGGTCTTCTTGAGTGCGCCCAGCCATCTTGGGTGAGTTCCAAAATTTCTTGTCGTTGATCGTCCGTTGCCGACCCATAGTAAATCTCCCTCAGGTCAGTATTATTGGACGTGTGCTTCGCTTTTTGGTGCTTCAAGCTGTAGTACTACATTGACTTGCTGCGTACGAAAGTAGATGCGACGGCCGATCCGTATCATTGTGGGTTTAAGTTTTCTCGATAGGTCGGTGTCCGAGTAGAGTGAAACTCTTAGCCCATCTGTCGAGCGTCCAAGTAACTCGGCCAAATCAGACAGTTGCATTAGTGCGCCAAACTTTCCAACCAAATACGCTTCAGTGTTCATCGTGTTTTTCACCTTTGTTGATGCAGGTTGAGCCGCGCTCGGTAGTCTGCAAGTTCGTGGAGAAGTTAGACGATTATGAGCGTAAGTTAGGTGCTGTCAAACTTGTTGGTGACACGGATTGTCCAAGGTAGATAAGTTTGGTATTCGGTGTGTCGCCATATAACTACCAGCGTGGTATATCTCGGTTTTTTGTGGTCTGCAAAATTGCCAGTAATTCAAGGGGTTATAATTAATTTCATTTTTTTGGCAAAAAGATGGTTTTTTTGATGCTCATGCTGTTCAGAAATGCTCTGAGCAGGGCGGTTTCCTGCATGTCGTAGGCATTCGGTCTTTAATGGCGTGCTTCGGTGAAATCTAGAAGGCCGGCCGCGGATCTAGGGCGCGCAGTGGGCCTTCAATGCGTCGACCTCCGAAATATGGCACATCACTGGTATTCGCTTCGCTCCGGCAAAATACAGGTAGCGCGTGCGATGGCGACCGTTTGTGTACCCGATGTATTTCAAGCGATACACGACGGCCTTCTTAAAAAACCGCCATTTTCGTTCGTATTGAACGACATCCCGCTCGTTGAATGAGATGACCGGCATTTCGACTGGTTGCTCCCGTGGCCCAGGCGGTGCTAAGAAACAAAAGATCCCTTCCCGCTTGGCCGGTTGCCAATCCTCTACTGGTGCAAGCACATACCCCCGTATGTCCTGATTGGAATAGTGGATCAGCTTTTCCGTGTCGACCTCTACCACCTCGTAGTTCACGTAGCCAGGCCTGCGGCGGAGTGCGACGCTTTGGTAGTTAGGATGGTCCTTGCCCAACTGCACATGGAATAGTTCGTCGTCTTGCGACATTGTTGTTCCCTTGTCTAATTGTGGTTGCAGCAGGGAGTGTGCAAGTGAGTGAAATGGCTGACAAGGTAGAGGTTCTGTCCCTTGAGGTCTCTGATCGGATGATGGGAGCCTCACGGGCGTTGTGCTCCATCAAGTTCTCGATGGACATGAGCTCCCGGTATTATTTTGAGCAGGAGTATCAAAACGACTGGATGGACAGTGGTGGTACCTGCGCTTTTTGGGGGCATTCATTTCTACGCATTGTGGTGCCTTTTCTCGACTGGGAGGAATCCCAGTCGGCGCGGTTCAAAGCCCTTGTTGATCCTCGCTATGTCCTTGGGGCTAGCATCAAGGGGAAGCCTCAACACGTCCCTGAAGAGGAGATCGCGGATAGGATTGAGAGCTACTCGACGAACTTTACCTGGTCCAACAAGGCTCTTTACACCTGGTACAAGCCCTTGGGCATATTGACCGCGCATGAAGGTAAGCATCGTGTTGCGTTCATGCGTACTCATGGGAATAAACCGATTGCTGCCTGGGTTGATGAGCAGAATTATCCTGCTGCCAAACGAATTCAGCTCATAGAGCCAGCAAGGCGGCAGGATGAGTGGTTAGCTCTGCTAGACGGGCGATACCTGCAAGTACTCCAGCGACCCTATACCTCGGTAGCACTGTTACGAGAGTATGGTGTGGAGTCCTTCAGATGGCATCAACTGAAGGACCTTCCGCCTGAAGACTTGGTGAGAGACGCCGTTTACCAGCGTCGACTGCACAAAATACAGGAAACGATTAGAGAAGCTGATCGAACCCTGGATCTACTTAAACTTGTTGCTGTGGTCTCGGCCCCGGTACCTGAGAGTAAAAGCGTCCGTCTCAACCTATTGATGCTGGATAATCTGAGGTTCGAAGCGCTCCGGTATGCTCGATGGCCAGGTAGCCTGTTGGTTCTGAGTTTGGCTGCCAAGCTAGTCGACGGTGTGTTTGAGCTTTCCGGGTTTGATGAGGTTGCAAACGGATTATTTTGCTCAGCCTTTGCTATGGCATTCGCACCAATGCTAATGGAGTGGAGGCGGCGGAGATAAACCTAGCCAGCTTGCTTTCGGTGACACGATCTACTGTGACAGAAGTGTGAGCTGGTACGTTTCGGAGAGTTTATATCAGCGATTTCAAACACAAAAAAAGCCGCCTTTTATAGGCGGCTCTTTGCATATTTTACGGTTACGGTGCGCAACTGCATAGACTTGACCACCCCATTTGCATCGCCACTGACCAGTGAATTGCATTCGTGGCGACCAACCGGTTACATTGTATTTACCAACACACGCCGCAGCGACGACCGTAAGAGAACGTCCAGAAGCGGGCTGTAACGCAGTGGGAAATAAATCTATCCCCTTTCTGCTCCTCAAAAATTTCTATCTTTTTTAAAGACTTTTATCGACGAAGTTGACTCTAAGGAAATAGAATGTTTGCAGCATTTCCATGATTGGAGCCAATCAAGTCAATATATTCCAGTTTTGTCGCGGGCGGCACTATCCAGTCAATAACCTCGATGCTGCTGAAATCCCCAATGTATAGTTCGATTATTTCTCCGGGAGTTGCGCCAAGCTGATGCTTTATGGCTCTTCGCATGTGGCCAATCGGCTCAACTTTGAAGCTGCCGTTCTTCACAATGTCGCGAAAGAAGACATCTATATGATGATCGACTTGTCCATGCTCGAACCACTGATATTTTGGTGGGGTAGAATAGTCAACTTCGAATCCGGAGTCAGTTTCTATGTACTCAAAAAAAGCAGTGGCTGGATGGAATTTATTTGGAAACTCCAGGATAGGAGTTGGTCGAGTAATGCGAAATTTTAACAGTGCAAAATAAGTTGTTGGGCTAGGGTTGCGGTAGCAATATTCGCCGGCATAAAAAGCACTTTGAGACATCCATAAGTTGTCGCGGCTTTTTAAGAGCTCATTGATATTTACGATGGGCGACTTTGAACGGATTCCTGAGTATAATATTGTGTCGGTTTCAACAGTGCAGGGTGTCGCACCGATTTTATTCCAGATGTCCATTATGGATCTGTGTGTGTTGGAGAAGTCTGGAATTGATTTTGTTGGAGTTTCCCTGTTTTGTTCTATTTTGCTGGAGGGGGAGTCGTCAGTTTTTCGTAGTTCAGAGGTAGTAGGTGTATTAGATATTTTTGTCTTGAGAAATTTTAGAAAGTTCATTATGCAGACACTACATTGCTGGATGCGGTTATGAAAGAGAAAACTCTATGAAATGGCCACCCCTCCCCTCGGTAGGGTGGCCCGTGGAATGCTGAAGTTAGCGCTCCTCGTCGATAATGATGCCTTCCGGAAATTTTTCTTTTACGCGAATTTTGTCGCGTTCAACCTTTACCGAAAATGCTAGTTTGCGCAGCTCTGGTGCTTGCCTGGCTGGAAAGCTTTCGATCTTCGAAATTTCTTTATCACGCTCAGCGCTTGGCAGCGACTCACAGAGCTTGATCCTTATCTCATCAAAAAGTGAGACGTCGTAGAGGTCAAGGAATTTTATTTCGTGGAAATTCCAGTAGTCGCTTTCTATAAGTTCAAATTTTTCTTTTGACCACCCGCGCACGATTGATGGTGCGAGCCACCAGTTGCCATCACAAATCATACACGTCTCTATGAAGTTTAATGTGTCAATGTCTGTGCGTACCTTGCCGAATAGCCTGTCTGTGTACCTGGGATCACAGACGATAATCATCGTAGGGGAGCTTTCTGACGGAATGACGAATACAAAGGTGTCAAAAAACTCGCCATTTTCCCAAAGAACAAATTTCTTCTGTAGTGCAACCGGGCACGGAAAGTTTATTCTGCGAACGAGAACATGTGCACTCATGCCGGCGACAGTGGAAAATGGCGTGAGCTTTAATCTGTTGCCGGAAGGCAGTTCCTCATCAGCACTTTCATAACCATCTATCAAATCATAAGACAATGCCAATGCGCGAGCGGCACTGATAGGCTTGCTTAATTCAAAGTGCTCATTAAAATTTTCGTTGTCGCCTGCGTGCCGTGCGCTGGTCAAATAAGCTTTGTCTTCGAATACGATGCTTGCAAAAGATCGGTATAGCTGAAGAAAAACGTCGCCGAATGTATTGATGCCTGATTTGTCGAGTGCGGAAAATTTCGAGTCGTGATTCTTGCAGAAGCCTTTGAAGGTGGTCGCTTTTTCGATTCCGACTTCTTCGAACTTGATTTCTTTATATAGCTCTCTGTCGGAGCGAAAGGGCTGGGCATGAATAAGAAGTCCATCCTCTGCGACGGCACGAAGCGCATGCTCTTTAGAAATTGCGTGCGCATGAATTGCCGGCTCGGAACAGTTCGGGTACATGCAGGTATGACGAGTTTTACTCGCTAATAACTTTTGAAGTTTGTTGTGGAACTGAGTAGTCATATCGAGGTGCTTGTCCATTTCATTCCCTTATTAAATGTCAAGATTTCTTCATTGTGGTTGCTGTGGTTTTTTAATGCGGCTTGGGTTCATAGAAGAGTGCATCCATCATCGCCGCTCTTGCCTTCCAAGCCCTCAGATCGGCATCCTTCGTTGGTGGTTTGGACTTCCACCATGGTGCGTCCATTATCCTTTCCACGATCTCGTCCCAGTAACGGTTGTAATCGAGTAGGTCGGCACGGTTGATTCCCACATCTTTGGCTAATCGCTTCAGGTTCGCACTGTCGACGCAAAGAAACTGGTCGGGTCGCTTCATACTGAGCAAACGTGTGGTGGTTCCTATTCCATCACCGCCGTTCGGAAATGCCTTGCGAAATTCTTTGATGAAGCGCTGATATTGCGCTCGAGTGACAGTTCCGGAGCTGGGTACTGCATCCAGCGCGTTCGACAAATGCAGGGGATGTTCGATTACGACATTCTTGAATATGCCTGCACCTTGCATGGAACCAAACCAGGCCGCCGATTCCATAATTTGATTGGGGAGTCCCGCGATTACTCGCCGGCTTTGGGCGTCGATGTCCTTGAATCGGGACGCACTTGCGAATGCTTGTTGAATCCAATCGAGAAGGTCCAAGCGTTCGTTAAAGCCGTGCTGCTTATCCTTTTTGATCTGTGCAAGGTAACTGTCCCAATCCATTCCCATTACGACGGATTCGATAGCAGGCTTGCGCGTAGTCTGTTCGCCATATTGATTGATTAGTTTGCGAAGCTCCGGCTTTTTCGATTCCCAGAGGTGACGGTACCGTTCTGCCTCAGATCCGGTAACAGTTCTGGCGTTTTGTGCGTAGCCACCAATTAGAGCCTGCAGTTCCATAAGGTTGAGGCCATCATCTTTCGTTAGTAATGTACAGAGTTCAGTATTTTGGCCGAAGGCACCTGCCGTAAAGTTGGCGCTGCCGATCAGCGCTTCCCAGTAATCATCGCTCCAGAATAGATACACCTTGGGGTGAAACACACCATTGGTCTGCAATACGAACTTCACGCGATCACAGTCAACGAAGTCATCAAGGACATTCGCGTCGGTTTGATAGAAATGTGTACCGATGACCGCGACGCGAATCTTGTCCCTGTGTTCGAGCAAAAGGTTGTAGGAAGGAGTTGAGGCCGACGCCCAGGCCACACCGAGGGAAATACTGGAGTGGGATTTTATGAGTCGTTGAAACTCCAGCTCCAACGCTTTGGCAGTAGTAATAAGCTTCATAGCTTCCTTTCTAAGCTGCGTCATCGTCGATGAAAGAGGTGTTCACGCGCAGTAGGAAGAAGTTTACCCAACTGAGATGGTGAATTGCCATCATCCTGAATCGCCCCGAGCTTCGTAGACACGTTTGAGTGTCCGCTGTTGGCCGATTTCCGCCGGGTTTTGACTGCCCGTTATGGGTCGATTTCTGCCGGTCACGACCGGCAGCAATACGCAGCTCTCCGCCGCTCACGGTCACGAAACGTGCTGGTCTAAATGCAGTCAGGTGGTCAAGTGGAGTGCAATTTCGCATATAGAAAAGCCCCGAATGCGAGGGGGCGTGGCCAAAATCCTCCGTTTTAAATTAGCAAGCTTCAGCGCCAGGTCTCGTTATTTTGTCCAGTTTACTGACGAGGTCTTCGGCTCTCAGGTGCGTGTAACGCTTAAGCATTTGCATCGATTTATGCCCACTGATAGCTGATACCTCTTGGTCGGACAGTCCGCCTTCGACAAGCCGACTCACTGCTTCATGGCGCAGGTCGTGAAATCTGAAGTCAGGTAGATCAAGCTTCTTTTTCAGCTGACCCCAAACCTTGGTGAAGGTATATGGCCGACGCTTCCCGTCCTTTCCAGGCTCGCCGAAGAACACCAGGCTGCAGTCGATTGGTCGCACCGGGTTATCCATCGCGGCTTTGAATACTTCAGTGGCGCGCTTGCTCAGTGGAACGGTTCGGGCTCCGTCGTTCTTTGTGTCTGAGAGACGAATGACGCGCTTTGCCAAATCCACTTGAGGGCGACGTAGGGATGAGATCTCTGACGAGCGCATACCCGTTTCCAGAGCGATGCAAACAATCCACCCCAGCATAGGGTTGCTGTGTCGATTCACTGCCGCAAGCAGAAGGCGTTCTTCCTCCGGCGACAATCTTCGGTCACGACCATCCCCAGGGCTTGGCTTCCGGATGTTCAGCACTGGGTTGAACGTCAGACCCAACCCCCACTCCTGAATCGCTACCGTGTACAGGTGGCTCAATAAGGCCAGTTCGAGGCGCACGGTGTTGTTGCTGATGGTCCCACCACGGCTAGGTTCGTTCAGGCGCTTGTCACGATAGCCGGCGATGATTTCAGCGGAGAGGGCAGCCATGGAGTATTTGCCCAGGTGCTCGATGAGTTTCTTGGCTTTCGAGGTTTCGCCACGCTGAGTGGTGGGCTTCTTGGTTGGAGTTATGTCGCTCAGGTAGCGCTTGAGTGCAGCCTCTAGCGTCATTTTCTCCGAGCCGCTACGCCGGATGTACACGCCACGCACCATTTCTTCTTCGGTACGCCTCGACCAATCCTCCGCATCACGCTTGGTGCGGAAGGTTTTGGCGACAGTGGGCCAGCCATTTTTACGAATGAGTGCCTTCCAGGTGCCGGAAGGGGTTTTGACGAGAGTAGCCATGAGAGGGTGCTCCTAGGCGGCTGGCGAACCAGCACTGTACCTAAATTGTACCCTTGGACCATAGGACTGCATCGGAGAGGGTTCCGCCAGAACCACGAAAGCCGCGCAGTGCGCGGCTTTGAGTATGGTGGGCCCAGTAGGACTCGAACCTACGACCAAGGGATTATGAGTCCCCTGCTCTAACCAACTGAGCTATAGGCCCTCAGTAGGCCGCGGATTATAGCGATGGTTTCTTCGCTGTGCCATCCGAAAAGTCCGAAACACTCATACGAAGGAAAGTCGCGGCGAAAAGGTCCGGCGGCAGCGGGAGGCTGACGATGTAGCCCTGCATCTGTTCACAACCTTCCGCCGCCAGGAACGCTTGCTGGGCCGGTGTTTCTACGCCCTCGGCAATGATGGTGAATTGCATGCTGTGCCCCAGGGCGATGATGGCGCGCACAATCGCGGCGTCGTGTGGGTCATCGGGCAGGCCGCGCACGAAGGATTGGTCGATCTTCAGGAAGTCCAGCGGCAGGCGTTTCAGGTAGCTGAGGGACGAGTAGCCGGTGCCGAAGTCATCAATGGCCAGTTGCACGCCCAGTCGCTTGAGTTGATGCAGCACCTCCAGCGCTTCTTCGGCCTGGCTCATGATGAAGTTTTCGGTGATCTCCAGTTGCAGGCAGCCAGGCTCCAGGCGGTTGTCCCGGAGCAATTGTTCGATGCGCGCCAGCAGGTTGGGGTGGCGCAGTTGCGCGCCGGCGAGGTTGACGGACAGTGGGCCGAAGTCATCAAACGCTTTTCTCCAGTGGTGCATCTGCCGGCAGGCCTGTTCCAGTACCCAGTCGCCAATCTGCAGGATCATGCCGTTCTCTTCGGCCAGGGCAATGAAGTGCTCGGGCGGCACTTCGCCGAAGGTGGGGTGGCGCCAACGAATCAGGGCTTCGGCGCCGATCAGTTGTTGGGTATCGAGGCTCAGCTTCGGCTGGTAATAGAGAGAAAATTCGTCGCGTTCGATCGCCCGGCGCAGTTCGTGTTCCAGCGCCACGCGTTCGTTGGCCTGGGCGGTGAGGTCCTGGGTGTAGCTTTCGACCCGGTTGCGGCCCTTGGCCTTGGAGCGGTACATGGCGGCGTCGGCGTTTTTCACCAGGGTGGCGACGTCGATGCCGTCCCGTGGATACAGGCTGGTGCCGATGCTGGCGCTGATAAAGAACTCATGCTCGCCCGCCTGGAACGGTGGGGTGAAGCAGGCCAGCAGTTTATTGGCCAGGTGTTCGGCGTCGCTGGCTTGCTGCAGGCCGGGCAGCAGGATGATGAATTCGTCGCCACCCAGGCGGGCGACGGTGTCGACGTCCCGCAGTTGGTCCTTGAGGCGCACGGCGATGTCCTTGAGCAGCAGGTCGCCAATCGGGTGGCCGAGGCTGTCGTTGATGTGTTTGAAGCGGTCGAGGTCGAGGAACAGCACGGCGCCCTGGCTGCCGTTTTCCTGTTGATTGTTGAGGGCGGCCTGCAGGCGGCTTTCGAACAGGGTGCGGTTGGGCAGGCCGGTCAGCGGGTCGTGGTGGGCCTGGTAATCGAGGCGCGCCTGGGCGTGCTTGAGGCTGGAGATGTCGGCAAACACGGCGACGAAGTGAGTGATCGACTCCTCGCGGTTGCGCACCGCGCTGATGGTCAGCCAGCTGGGGTACAGCTCGCCGCTCTTGCGCCGGTTGGAGATCTCGCCTTGCCAGTGGCCGTTGGCGGTCAGTTGGTGCCACATGGCCGCGTAGAAGGCGCTGTCGTGCAGGCCGGAAGCGAGCAGGCGCGGGGTTTGGCCAAGGGCCTCGGCCTCGCTGTAGCCGGTGATCTCGCTGAAGGCGCGGTTCACGGCACTGATGTTTTGCCGGGTGTCGGTGATCAGTACGCCTTCGGCGGTGCTCTCGAACACGGTGGCCGCCTGTTGCAGTTTTTCCTGCATCAGTTGGCGCTCGGTGATGTCCCGGGCGATGGTCAGCATGCAGTCTTCGTCGCCGATGGGCAGCGGTCGGCTGGAGACCTCGCAGAGGCGAATCTCGCCGTCGTTGCGGCGGATGTGGCAGACAAAGTCGCGGACAAATCCGTCCCGTTGCAGTAGCTCCAGCATGTGCTTGCGTTCGTTCAGGTCGACCCAGATGCCGAGGTCCAGGGTCGACTGGTCCAGTGACATGACGCTGTTGAAGCCGGTGATGCGGCTGAATCCCTCGTTGACTTCAATCAGCAAACCGTCGCTCTGACGGCTCAGCAGCAGGCCGTCAGGGGAAGCGTGGAAAGCCTTGGCGAATTTCTCCTCGGAGGTTTGCAGGCGTTGCTGGGTTTCTTTCAGTTGGGTGATGTCGCGCACCACCACCACCAGGGCTTCGGTGGTATCGAGTTGAAAGGGTTCGGCGGAGATCAGCCCAGTGAAGGCCTGGCCGTTACTGCGCAGGAAGGGCATTTCCAGGTTGCGGATGCTGGTGGTTTGTACCCGCTGCAGCAGGCCGGGGCCTACGCCCTGGATGCCCCAGATATTCAGTTCGGTGGCGGTTTTTCCTACGACTTCTTCAGCGCTCAGGCCGATCTGGTCTTCGAATGCCTTATTGACCTCCATCAGACAGCCGTCGGACAGGCGGGCGATTACCAGGATGTCCGGGCATTGCTGGAACACGGAAGCAAACTTCTGCTCCGAAAGCTGCAGCGCTTCCTCGGTGCGCTTGGCTTCGCTGATGTCGATCATCAGGCCGCGCAGCACCGGTTCGTGGCCGTGTTCGATCAGGCTGACGATGTCCCGCACCCACAGACAGCGGCCATCGGCGGTGATTACCCGGTAGTCGACACTGTGGTCGCGGTTGGCCCGGGTTTCGGCGTAGCAATAGGCCTCTGTTCGGGTCAGGTCGGCCGGGTGGATGATGTTGCGCCAGAAGCCCGGGATCAGCCAATGGGCGCGGGGATAGCCGAGCAGCTCCTCGGCATGGGGCGACACGTAGCTGTAGGTGAAATCGCTGATGCTGGCTTCCCAGGCAATCGCGGAAAGGCTCTCGACCAGGCCGCGATAGTGGTATTCGCTGCTGCGCAGTTCCTGTTCGAGGGCGACCCGGCGGGAAATTTCCGAACTGAGCCGACGATTGATCCGGATAACCACGGCCAGCACGATGCTCAGGAGCAGTACGGCTGGCAGCCCGTAGAGCAGCACGTCCGTCCAAAGGGTGCGGTGGTCGATGACATTGCCGACCCAGCGTTGCTGGATGGCTTCGGTCTCTGCCGGGCTGATGTCGGCCAGGACCTTGTCGAGGATGCCCACCAGCATCTTGTCGTCCTTGGGGACGCCCATAGCCAGCTGATAGCGGTAGGGTGTCTCGCCGCTGATGTACAGGCCTTCCAGCTTGAGTTGGCGCAGGCTCCATACGCTGGACGCCAGATCGCCGACTACGGCGTCGACCTTATCAGTGGCCAGGGCTTGCAACGTTGCGCTGACATTGGGCATGGCCACCAGATTGAGGTCTGGGTGGTGAGTGCGCAGCAGTTCGTGGGGCGCATAGTTTTCCACCACGGCGACTTTCAACCCATACAAGTCCTTGAGGCTGCGCGGTTGCGGACCCCCTTCATGGGCGAGGATGACGATGGGGAAGTCGAGATAAGGCCGGGTAAACGACAGGAAACTCTGGCGTTCTGGTGTGGACATGATGCCTGGCAACAGGTCGAGCTGGTTGTTACGGGCCTGTTCCAGCACGGCGCTCCAGTTGACCGGCTCGATCAATTTGATCCTGATGCCAAGACGATCCTGCATCAGCCGCACGTAATCGGCGGCCAGGCCCTGGTAGCGACCGTCTTCATCGCGGTATTCAAAGGGGGGCCAAGAGGCATCGACGCCCAGGCGCAACTCTTGGTGGTCCGCCAGCCAGCCACGCTCTTCATCGGTGAGAGTCAACGCGCCAGCCGTTGCGGTCCAGGTCAGCAGCGACAGCAGTAACACGGTCGGCAATCTGGGCATAACGGTCTCGTTATGGCACGGGGAATGTTTCGAGTGTAGACGGGCATTGCGGGGGAGGGGAGGCAGCGAGGATTTAATCTGTAGAAGCAAAAACCCCGGCCTGGGCCGGGGTTTTTGTGATCACTCGTCGAGGAAGGAGCGCAAATGCTCGCTTCTCGTCGGGTGGCGCAGCTTGCGCAACGCCTTGGCTTCGATCTGACGAATCCGCTCACGGGTAACGTCGAACTGCTTACCGACTTCCTCAAGGGTGTGGTCGGTATTCATGTCGATGCCGAAGCGCATGCGCAGTACCTTGGCTTCACGGGCAGTGAGGCCGGACAGTACGTCGCGAGTCGCTTCTTTCAGGCTCTCAACGGTAGCAACATCGATTGGCGACTGCATGGTCGAGTCTTCGATGAAGTCACCCAGGTGGGAGTCTTCGTCATCACCGATCGGGGTTTCCATGGAGATCGGCTCTTTAGCGATCTTCAATACCTTGCGGATTTTATCCTCAGGCATTTCCATGCGTTCGCCCAGCTCTTCCGGGGTCGGTTCGCGACCCATTTCCTGCAACATCTGCCGGGAAATACGGTTGAGCTTGTTGATCGTCTCGATCATGTGCACCGGAATACGGATGGTGCGGGCCTGGTCGGCGATCGAGCGAGTGATCGCCTGACGGATCCACCAGGTGGCATAAGTCGAGAACTTGTAGCCGCGACGGTATTCGAACTTGTCCACAGCCTTCATCAAGCCGATGTTGCCTTCCTGGATCAGATCGAGGAATTGCAGGCCACGGTTGGTGTACTTCTTGGCAATGGAGATCACCAGACGCAAGTTCGCTTCAACCATCTCTTTCTTCGCGCGGCGGGCCTTGGCCTCACCGATCGACATGCGACGGTTGATGTCCTTGATCTCGGCAATCGTCAGACCGGTTTCGGTCTGCAATGCAGTCAGCTTCTGCTGGCAACGAACGATGTCGGCCTGGAAGCGACCAATGGCTTCAGCGTATTTGCTTTTGCCTTTGGCCAGTGCGTCGGTCCAGCTTTCGTCGACTTCATTGCCCGGGAACTGGCGCAGGAAGTCGGCACGCGGCATGCGCGCATCACGGACACAGAGCTGCATGATCGCACGCTCTTGTGCACGCAGACGCTCAAGGGCGCTACGAACCCGCTCAACCAGGCCTTCGAATTGCTTCGGTACCAGTTTGATCGGCATGAAGAGTTCAGCCAGGGCCAGCAATTCAGCAGTTGCCTGCTTGCTGCCGCGACCGTGCTTCTTCAGGGCCTTGCGAGCCAGTTCCATCTGATCGGAGACCGCACCAAAGCGCTGGGCTGCGATGATCGGATCCGGACCGCTTTCGACTTCTTCTTCGTCGTCGGTGCTGGCTTCAGCTTCTTCATCGTCGGTGTCGTCGTCTGCTTTGGCAGCCTTGGCATCGATCGGTGGAGGAACTTCAGCCGCAGGTGGCGCAATGCCGTCGTCCGGGTCGATATAACCGCTCAGGACGTCGGACAGGCGGCCACCTTCGGTGGTGACGCGAGTGTACTCGGAGAGAATGTGGTCAACCGTGCCTGGGAAGTGCGCGATTGCGCCCATCACTTCACGGATGCCCTCTTCGATACGCTTGGCGATTTCGATTTCGCCTTCACGTGTCAGCAGCTCTACCGTACCCATTTCGCGCATATACATGCGCACTGGGTCAGTCGTGCGACCGATGTCGGTCTCGACCGCTGCCAACGCGGCGGCTGCTTCTTCAGCGGCTGCCTCGTCGGTATCGGCGTCGGCCAACATAAGGGCGTCCGCATCCGGAGCACTCTCGTGTACGGGGATCCCCATGTCATTAATCATGCGGATGATGTCTTCCACCTGCTCTGGATCTGAAATATCCTCAGGCAGGTGGTCGTTGACCTCTGCGTAAGTCAGATACTTCTGCTCACGACCAAGGGTGATCAACTCTTTGATACGAGACTGCTGTTGCGCTTTTCCGGACATAACACCCTATCCACTGAAGGTCTTGGCGGGCAAAAAACAAGCCGAGGATTATACCCGAGCTATGACCTCACACGCCAGCTGAGGTCGGGTTTGATGCGGAAACATTGCGACTTAAAAGGTCGCGCAGTTGATTTTTCTCTTCGGCGGTCAATTCACTCTGACGCGCTTTTCGAAGAAGTTGTTCCAGGTTTCGCTCGCGTTGACGAGCTACCAAGCTAGTAATGGTGTCGAAAAACTGTTGTTCAAGGTTATCGCCATCAATCAGCCATTCCTTTTCTGCCAACGCCTTTAGCAAGCGGCCCTGTTCGGTGCCGTGCCAGCGTGCAATCAGCTGGAATGAGTTTAGCTTAGGATTCTTCTGTACGGCTTCGAGCAGGGCCACCAACAGTTGTGTATTGGTGTGGTCTTCAGCCGCAAAGTGCCCCGCATCTTCGACTTTTTGTGCCAGTTGCGGGTGGTGCAAAAGTGTACGCAGGGCCGCCATCGTAGGTGGCTCTACTGCTGCTGGGACGCGCGGGCCGCGCGGTTCGTCACGGTCACCGCCACGTTTGCCGTTTTTGTCCCAAGGTTTCTTGTCCCATTTCTTGCCGCCGGCGCCGGGTTTCTTCGGTGTCCACTCCTGCTGGGGCGTGTAGGCCTCCTGCGGTTGGTGGAAGTCGGAATAGTCCGGCATCGCGTCGTAATCCATGCCCGGGTCGTAGGCCGGCGGTGCCTCTTGCGGCGCGCTGCGCGCCAGCTGGCTGACGGCCTCGCCACTCAATCCGGTAATTTCCAGCAGTCGCTGGCGCATCAGGGTCCGCAGGTTGGCTCCCGGAACCTTGTCGATCAGCGGTGCCGCGAGGGTGACCATATGGGCCTTGCCTTCGAGGGAGCGCGGGTCGGACTCTTCGGTCAGTTGCTGGAAAAAATAATCGGCCAGCGGTTGTGCGTGCTGGTTGATGCGCGCGCGGAACGCATCGGTACCTTCGGAGCGGACCAGGGTGTCCGGGTCTTCGCCTTCGGGGAGGAACAGGAAGCGTGCGCGGCGTCCGTCCTGCAGGCTCGACAGGGTTGACTCAAGGGCGCGCCAGGCGGCATTGCGGCCGGCCTGGTCGCCGTCGAAGCAGAACAGCACGTTGGGCACTACGCGAAACAGGCGTTTCAAGTGCTCTTCGCTGGTCGCGGTGCCCAAGGTGGCCACGGCATTGCGCAAGCCTTGCTGGGCCAGGGCGATCACGTCCATATAGCCTTCAACCACGATGATTTCGTCGAGGTTGCGATTGTTCTTGCGCGCTTCAAACAGGCCGTACAGCTCCTGCCCTTTGTGAAACACCGGGGTTTCCGGTGAGTTCAGGTATTTGGGCTTGTCGTCCCCCAGCACCCGGCCGCCGAAAGCGATGATGCGGCCGCGACTGTCACGGATCGGGAACATCACTCGATCGCGGAAACGGTCATAGCGCTTGCCGGTCTCGGCGTTTTCCACCAACAGGCCGGCGTCGATCATGGCTTTTTGCTGCAGGGTGTCACTGCTCAGGTGCTTGTACAGATTGTCCCAGCCGGGCGGGGCGAAGCCGAGGCCGAAGTCGCGGGCGATTTCACCGGTCAGGCCGCGGCCCTTGAGGTAATCGACGGCGGCTTTGCGCTGCGGGTGGCTTTTCAGCGCCTGGCGGTAAAAGTCGGCGGCCGCGGTGAGCAGTGGGTACAGCGGCGAATCGGTGGGCTGCCGCGGTTTGTGCGGGCGGCCACTTTCTTCGCGGGGGATTTCCATGCCGGCGGCTTTCGCCAGTTCCTCGACGGCCTGGGGGAAGTCCAGGTTGTCGTGGTCCATGATGAAGCCGAGGGCGTTGCCGCCGGCGCCGCAGCCGAAGCAGTAGTAGAACTGCTTGTCGGGGCTGACGCTGAAGGACGGGGTCTTTTCCTTGTGGAACGGGCAGCAGGCGGTGTAGTTCTTGCCGGCCTTTTTCATTTGCAGGCGCGAGCTGACAACATCGACGATGTCGGTGCGGTTCAGAAGGTCGTCAATAAAGCTCTGGGGAATTAGCCCGGCCATGGCGTTCTCGTCATCACTGCGTGTAAAAGAGGGCCCGCAAAGTGCTCAAGGCGCGCGTATTGTGCGGCTCGATCAACTGTCGTCTGCTTGGTCTGTCAGGAAGTGTATCTGCCGAACATTCACTGACGTTAGTTCCGATCAGTGCCCGGCGTAGAAATGTTGCCCGGGAGTCCGGTCTTGGCCATGTGGGGGCCTCGGAAGCTCATCGGTGGGCGCAGCCGACCTGTTGATCGCCTGTTAAAAAATAAGTGTGCTCGTCAGTAGCCTTGTTAGGCTCGTCAGAAGAGACGTGCACCGCTGGCAAAAGAGCCAGTCCTGACGTGTGAAGCAGTTCGTTTCAGTCGCATGTGCGGCGTCAACGGTGAAGCATCAAGCGATATCCGCAAATGCCAACAGCCCGGCTGAGGGCCGGGCTTGGCAGAAGCTTGCTACGAACGTCTGTGTATTAGTACAGACGAACGGCGCGGCGCTGCTCGCGCTGAACTTTCTTGGCGTGACGCTTAACAGCGGCTGCTGCTTTACGCTTACGCTCAGAAGTTGGCTTCTCGTAAAATTCGCGGCTACGAACTTCAGCCAGAACACCGGCTTTTTCGCAGGAGCGCTTGAAACGACGCAGAGCTACGTCGAAGGGTTCGTTCTCTTTTACTTTGACGGCTGGCATCCAGAGCTACCTTCTTTCATTACCGGGAATCAACGTTCTCGTCGCAAAAAATTCGCGGCTGAGGTCGTCGGTTTTTAAGGGTTGCGGATGTTAACCCCTCATTGCCCGGAATGCAAAGCCTCTGATCGAAAACCGCTAGTCGGGAGGGGGAGTGGCGACTATTATGCGCGCCTTCGAATTCGGCCTCTACAAGGCGCAAACCCATGCTAGTTCTGGGATTAGAAACCTCGTGCGATGAAACCGGTGTCGCACTTTACGACAGTGAACGCGGGCTTTTGGCCGACGCACTGTTCAGTCAGATCGACCTGCATCGCGCCTATGGTGGCGTGGTGCCGGAGCTGGCCAGCCGTGATCATGTGAAACGCATGCTGCCATTGATTCGCCAGGTGTTGGACGAGGCCGGCTGCGTGCCGACCGAGATCGATGCCGTTGCCTATACCGCAGGCCCGGGATTGGTCGGAGCCCTGCTGGTTGGGGCCTCTTGCGCCCAAGCGCTGGCATTTGCCTGGGGCATTCCGGCCCTCGGTGTGCACCACATGGAAGGCCATTTACTGGCGCCGATGCTGGAAGAAAACCCGCCAGAGTTCCCGTTCGTCGCTTTGTTGGTTTCAGGTGGCCATACGCAGCTGGTTCAGGTCGACGCAATCGGTCAATACACGCTTCTGGGGGAAAGCCTGGACGACGCTGCCGGTGAAGCGTTCGACAAGACCGCGAAGATGATGGGCCTCAATTATCCCGGCGGTCCGGAAATTGCGCGGCTGGCGGAAAAAGGCGTGGCAGGGCGCTACACCTTCCCGCGTCCGATGTGCGATCGCCCTGGCCTGATGTTCAGCTTCAGCGGCTTGAAAACCTCTGCCCTGAATACCTGGCAGCAGAGCGTCAGCGCCGGAGACGACAGCGAGCAAGCCCGTTGCGACATCTCGCTGGCGTTCCAGCAGGCCGTGGTGGAGACTTTGACCATCAAGTGCAAGCGGGCCCTGAAGCAGGCGGGCATGAAGCGCCTGGTGATCGCGGGCGGCGTCAGTGCGAACAAGGCGTTGCGCAGCTCCCTGGAGAAAATGCTCGGCGACATGAAGGGCGACGTGTTTTACGCCCGCCCCGAATTCTGTACCGATAACGGCGCGATGATCGCTTATGCCGGTTGCCAGCGTTTGCAGGCCGGTCAGCATGAAAGCCTGGCAATCAGCGTGCAGGCACGCTGGCCGATGGAGCAACTGCCGCCGCTGTAACCGGCGAACGTGAACCGGGTTCACCGGGCGTATTTAAAAATGCCGTTCGCGCCCGGCAAACAGGTCGCGTAAATTGCCCCGGTGGCGCCAGACGATCAGCAGAGTGAGCACGCTCATCGGCACCAACGCCGCCGGCTCCTGCCAGGCCAGCAACGGCAGGGTCAGGGGCGTGGCGATCAATGCGGCCAGCGAGCTGGTGCGGGTCAGGTAGAACGTCAGCAGCCAGGCCAGGATGGCCAGCAGCGCCGCCGGTGGGTAGATCCCCAGCAGCATGCCGGCCGCCGTCGCAACGCCTTTGCCGCCGCGAAAGCGGAAGTACAGCGGGAACAGGTGGCCGAGCACCGCGCAGACACCGATCCAGGCTTGCTGTTGCAGCGACAGCCCGGAGAGATCGGCGATCAGCACCGGCAGCAGGCCCTTGCAGACGTCGCCGAACAACGTCAGTACGGCGAGTTTCTTGCCGGCCAGGCGCAACATATTGGTGGCGCCGGCATTGCCTGAGCCACTCATTCGCGGGTCGGGATTTCCCGTCAGGCGGCTGAGCAAAATGGCGAAGGACAGCGAGCCGAGCAGGTAGGCGAGAGTCGCCAGTAACCAAAACATGCTAACTATTCCGGGCGAGGACGCCCTGATTCTAACGGGGCATTGCGCCCTTGTCGTGCAGCGGAGAAGAGTGCTTGGACAGAGTGTTTATCGAAGGCCTGGAAGTCGACACCGTGATCGGGGCCTACGACTGGGAGCGCGGTATCCGGCAGTGCCTGCGTCTGGACCTGAGCTTCGCCTGGGATAATCGCCCGGCCGCCGCCGGTGATGACCTGACGCTGGCGCTGGATTACGCCAGCGTTTCCGCGCGCATCCAGGCCTTTTCCGAGCAGGCGCAGTTCCAACTGGTGGAAACCTTCGCCGAGCGCCTGGCTGAAGTGTTGATGAGTGAATTCCAGATTCCCTGGCTGCACCTCAAGCTGACCAAGCCTGGCGCCGTTCCGGCTGCCAAGGGCGTGGGCGTGGAGATCGAGCGCGGATGTCGCTAACTCAGGTTTACCTTGGTCTTGGCAGCAATATCGAGCGTGAGGCCCATTTACGCGCTGGCCTCGATGCGCTGGCGGGTTTCCTGACGGATCTGCGCTGTTCGCCGGTGTTTGAAAGTCAGCCGGTGGGCATCAAGAGCGGGCCGTTCTTCAATCTGGTGGTGTCGGCCTATACCGACCTGCCGTTGATGGAGCTGGACCGCCGACTGAAATTCATCGAGGCCGACAATGGCCGCTACGCCCCGGATCGCAAGGGCTTGCCGCTGGACATCGACGTGCTGCTGTATGGCGAGTTGGTGGGTAACTTCGATGGCCTGATTCTGCCCCGGGCCGAAATCCTGAAGAACGCGTTTGTGCTGTGGCCGCTGTCGTTGATGGCGCCGGGACGTGTGCATCCTGAAGCAGGCAAGACATTTGCCGCGCTTTGGCAGGATGCGCAAATCGATCAGGTACTGGCGCCGGTCGATTTCGAGTGGCGGAATCAGCCGTTAACGCCGGATGCGCTCTTGTAGGCTTTCAACGCCTTGAGCCGTTCGCGTTTCAGCGCTTCACCCAGCTCGGGGCCCTTGAATCCTTGCTCCAGTAGCGGTGCGACCGCGACACCCCGTGCGGCGAGCGCCGCGCCGCGCAAATAGTCCGCTTGTGGATAACTTCTCTGCTCAAGGCCTTTGCGGCCGCGGGCGTCCATCTCGCACGCCACCACAAACTCCTCAAAGCGCTGCGGGCGACGATAAACGTCAAAACTTTGCAGCAGCTCCAGCAGCGTCGAGGGCTTCAGCTCCAGCGCGCGATGGCCGTGGGTGTGATATTCGCCCACCAGTAACGCCAGTTCCTGGCAATCCCTTGGCACCTTGAAGCGCTCGTTCACCGCCTTGATCAGTGCCAGGCCGCGATGTTCATGAGCAATGTGCTGCGGCAATTTATCCACAGGCGTGAGGCCCTTGCCCAGGTCGTGCAGCAGGCAGGCCCAGCGCACGGTCAGTGGTTGGGCGTGGATGGCCGCCTGCTCCAGCACGCTCAGCGTGTGGATGCCGGTATCGATCTCGGGGTGATGGGCTTCTGGTTGTGGTACGCCGAACAGCGCGTCGATTTCAGGCATCAGGGTTTTCAACGCGCAGCAATCGCGTAGCACCTGGATAAATACCTGTGGCTGATCTTCCATCAGGGCGCGGGAAATTTCTTTCCAGCTGCGCTCAGGCGTCAGGGCTTCCAGCTCGCCTGAATTGCTGAGTTCGCGCATCAGTTCGAGGGTTTCTGGCGCAACGCGAAAACCAAGGCTGGCGTATCGCGCGGCAAAGCGAGCAACGCGTAGGACTCGGAGCGGGTCTTCGGCAAACGCGGGAGAAACGTGGCGCAGAATGCGTGCTTCCAGGTCGCGCTGACCGTGATAAGGATCGGTCAGGTTGCCCTCGTCATCTTCTGCCATTGCATTGATGGTCAGGTCGCGGCGGATCAGGTCTTCTTCCAGGGTGACTTCGGGACTGGCGTGAAACACAAACCCACCATAACCCCGGCCGCTCTTGCGCTCCGTGCGGGCGAGGGCGTACTCGTCACCATTTTTCGGGTCAAGAAATACCGGGAAGTCCGAACCCACAGGCTTGTAGCCCAGGGCGAGCATTTCTTCAGTGGTAGCGCCGACTACGACACGGTCGACATCGGTAACCGGGATGCCCAGCAGGCGATCACGCACCGCACCGCCGACTTTGTAGATTTGCATGAAAAAGCCTCCATTAGCGGCACAGGATAACGCCTGCGGCCCGCCAATGGAGGCTTTGCCGTTTCACAGATGGACGACGGCCAGGTCCAGGCGGCCGTAATCGTTGTCGCCGTGTTCGTTGCGGGGCGGAACGTGGTGGGTTTTCATCACCTGGTCGCCTTGCAGGGTTTCCAGGTGGATATCGAACCCCCACAACCGGTGCAGGTGCTTGAGGACCTCGTCAGTGGACTCTCCCAGCGGTTTACGGTCGTGCTGCTGGTGTCGCAGGGTCAGCGAGCGATCGCCGCGTACGTCGATGCTGTAGATCTGCACGTTGGGTTCACGGTTGCCCAAGTTGTACTGCGCTGCCAGGGTCTCGCGGATGGTGCGGTAACCCGGCTCATCATGAATCGCCGGTACCAGCAGGTCGTCCTTGAGGTCGTCATCCATGATGCTGAACAGCTTGAGGTCACGAATCACCTGAGGTGACAGGTACTGCAGAATGAAGCTTTCATCCTTGAAGCTGCTCATGGCGAACTTGATCGTCGACAACCAATCGCTGCCGGCAATCTCCGGGAACCAGCGCCGGTCTTCTTCGGTGGGGTGTTCGCACATGCGCCGGATGTCGCGGTACATGGCAAAGCCCAATGCATACGGGTTGATGCCGCTGTAGTACGGACTGTCGAAGCCCGGTTGATAGACCACGCTGGTATGAGACGTCAGGAACTCCATCATGAAGCCGTCGGTCACCAGGCCTTCATCGTAAAGGTCGTTCATCAGGGTGTAGTGCCAGAACGTGGCCCAGCCTTCGTTCATCACCTGGGTCTGGCGTTGTGGGTAGAAGTACTGGGCAATCTTGCGCACGATCCGCACGATTTCCCGCTGCCAGGGTTCCAGCAACGGCGCGTGCTTTTCGATGAAGTACAGGATGTTTTCCTGAGGTTCGGCGGGGAAGCGCGCATTGTCCTTGTCGCTGTTTTTGCCGGCGCGTTTCGGAATGGTGCGCCACAGGTCGTTGATCTGCTTTTGCAGATGCTCTTCACGGTCCTTCTGGCGTAGCCGTTCTTCCTCGGCGGAAATCGGGTACGGGCGTTTGTAACGGTCTACGCCGTAGTTCATCAGGGCATGGCAGGAGTCCAACAGGTCTTCCACCGCGTCGATGCCATGGCGCTCCTCGCACTGCATGATGTACTGCTTGGCGAACACCAGGTAATCGATGATCGAGCTGGCATCGGTCCAGGTGCGGAACAGGTAGTTACCCTTGAAAAAGCTGTTATGCCCGTAGCACGCGTGGGCCACCACCAGCGCCTGCATGCAGATGGTGTTTTCTTCCATCAGGTAGGCGATGCACGGGTCGGAGTTGATAACGATTTCGTAGGCCAGGCCCATCTGGCCGCGGGTGTAGGACTTTTCAGTGCTGAGGAAGTGTTTGCCGTAGGACCAGTGGTGATAGCCCAGGGGCATGCCCACGGACGCATAGGCATCCATCATCTGTTCGGCGGTGATCACTTCGATCTGGTTGGGGTAGGTATCCAGGGCATAACCCGCCGCGATGCGGCTGATTTCCCGGTCATAGGCCTGGATCAGTTCGAAGGTCCATTCGGACCCCGTGGATATGGGTTGGCGCTTATGCTCTTTGGCGGTCATGTCACTAACCTGCGCTGGAAGAGTTCACGGAAGACCGGATAGATATCGCCGGCCGAGACCAATTGTTGCTGGGCGAAGGTGTCAGCGAAGGCTTCGCTGATGCGCTCGTATTCGAACCACAGGGCCTGATGCTCACGCGGGGTGATTTCGACGTAGGTGTAGTACTGCACGAACGGCATGATCTGGTTGATCAGGATGTCGCGGCAAATGGGTGAGTCGTCATTCCAGTTGTCGCCGTCGGAGGCCTGGGCGGCGTAGATGTTCCACTCATTGGCCGGATAGCGTTCGGCCATGATTTCCTGCATCAGCTTCAAGGCGCTGGAAACGATGGTGCCGCCGGTTTCCCGCGAGTAGAAGAACTCCTCTTCGTCGACTTCCCGGGCGCTGGTGTGATGGCGGATGAACACCACATCGATCTTGTCGTAGTTACGCTTGAGGAACAGGTACAGCAGGATAAAGAAGCGCTTGGCGATGTCCTTGGTCGCCTGGGTCATGGAGCCGGACACGTCCATCAGGCAGAACATCACTGCCTTGGAGCTGGGATTGGGTTGCTTGACCAGCAGGTTGTACTTCAAGTCGAAGGTGTCGAGAAACGGCACGCGGTGAATTCGCGCGCTGAGTTTGGCAATTTCGGCTTCGATTTCCTGAATATCGCCGAAGTTGTCTGGCTCTTCCCGTTTCAGGCGCTCCAGTTCTGCCTTGGCATCCCGCAGTTTTGCCCGGCTGCTGCCAGACAGGGCAATACGCCGCGCATGGGCCGAACGCAGGGTGCGGATGATGTTGATCCGTGAGGGGTTGCCTTCGTTGCTGATCCCCGCGCGCACGGTCTTGAAGGTGTCGGTACCGGTCAGGTTGCGTTTGACCAGGTTGGGCAGTTCCAGGTCTTCGAACATGAATTCCAGGAACTCTTCCTGGGTGATCTGGAACACGAACTCGTCCATGCCTTCGCCGGAGTTACCAGCCTTGCCCGGGCCTTTGCCGCCCGCGCCGCCTTGGGGGCGCTGGATATGTTCGCCGCTGGTGAATTCCTTGTTGCCGGGATGCACGACAGTCTGTTTGCCGCCCCGGCCGTGATGCAGCACCGGTTCATCGAT
The DNA here is from genome assembly GCF_016650865.1 of Pseudomonas sp. TH34. NCBI lineage: Bacteria > Pseudomonadati > Pseudomonadota > Gammaproteobacteria > Pseudomonadales > Pseudomonadaceae > Pseudomonas > Pseudomonas sp. TH34. The sequence goes on along the minus strand of NZ_JAEKFB010000029.1, from coordinate 48,950 downwards.
ATCCCGTCCGGGAATGCTGATCTGTTCGCCATGTTCCATGTCAGTGATGGAGCGGCGGCTGACGGCCTCTTCGACGGCCTTTTTGATGTGGTCACGGTAACGCCGCAGGAACCGCTGGCGGTTTACCGTGCTCTTGTTCTTGCCATTGAGACGTCGGTCGATCACATAGCTCATGTAGGAGCCCTCCGGGCAGCTTCAAGTTACAAGCTTCAAGCGGCAAGCTGGAAGCTTAAAGACAAGCGGTCGATTGCCAGGCTGTCCGGCGTACCGGGAGCCTGGCATTGCACGCTTGTCGCTGCCTTACTGCGATTTGCGGACCCGCAGGTACCACTCGGAGAGCAGTCGTACCTGTTTGTCGGTGTAGCCACGCTCGACCATACGAGTGACGAAGTCGTTGTGTTTTTGCTGATCCTCCTTGCTGGCCTTGGCGTTGAAGCTGATGACCGGCAGCAGATCCTCGGTGTTGGAGAACATTTTCTTCTCGATGACCACCCGCAGCTTCTCGTAGCTGAGCCAGGTAGGGTTCTTGCCGTTGTTGTTGGCCCGGGCGCGCAGCACGAAGTTGACGATTTCGTTGCGGAAATCCTTCGGATTGCTGATGCCGGCGGGTTTTTCGATCTTTTCCAGTTCCTCGTTGAGGGCCACGCGGTTGAGGATCTCGCCGGTTTCCGGGTCGCGGTATTCCTGGTCCTGGATCCAGAAGTCTGCATACAGCACATAGCGGTCGAAGATGTTCTGGCCGTATTCGCTGTAGGACTCCAGGTACGCGGTCTGGATTTCCTTGCCGATGAACTCGATGTAGCGCGGTGCAAGGTATTCCTTGAGGAAGCGCAGGTAGCGCTCGCGGGTTTCAGCCTGGAACTGTTCCTGTTCGATCTGCTGTTCCAGCACGTAGAGCAGGTGCACCGGGTTGGCGGCGATTTCGTGGGGGTCGAAGTTGAAGACCTTGGACAGGATCTTGAACGCAAAGCGTGTCGACAGGCCGTTCATGCCCTCGTCAACGCCCGCGGTATCGCGGTATTCCTGGATCGACTTGGCCTTCGGATCGGTGTCCTTGAGGTTTTCGCCGTCGTACACCCGCATCTTCGAGTAGATGTTGGAGTTTTCCGGCTCCTTGAGGCGCGACAGCACGGTGAACTGGGCCAGCATCTTCAGGGTGTCAGGCGCGCAATGGGCCTTGGCCAGGGAGCTGTTGAACAGCAGCTTGTCGTAAATCTTGATTTCATCGCTGACCCGCAGGCAGTACGGCACCTTGACGATGTAGATCCGGTCGATGAAGGCTTCGTTGTTCTTGTTGTTGCGGAAGGTGTGCCACTCCGATTCGTTGGAGTGGGCCAGCAGGATCCCGGTAAACGGAATCGCCCCCAGGCCTTCGGTACTGTTGTAGTTACCCTCCTGTGTCGCGGTGAGCAGTGGGTGCAGCACCTTGATCGGTGCCTTGAACATCTCCACGAACTCCATCAGGCCCTGGTTGGCCCGGCATAGTGCGCCCGAGTAGCTGTAGGCGTCGGCATCGTTCTGCGGGAATTCTTCGAGTTTGCGGATATCGACCTTACCCACCAGCGCCGAGATGTCCTGGTTATTCTCGTCACCCGGTTCGGTCTTGGCCACGGCGATCTGGTTGAGGATCGATGGATAGAGTTTCACCACCCGGAACTGGCTGATGTCGCCGCCGAACTCGGCCAGGCGCTTGGTCGCCCAGGGCGACATGATGGTGTTGAGGTAGCGCCGTGGAATGCCGAAGTCCTCTTCGAGGATCGCGCCATCTTCCGTGGCGTTGAACAGCCCCAGGGGCGACTCGAACACAGGCGAGCCCTTGATTGCGTAGAACGGCACCTTTTCGATCAGTTGTTTGAGCTTCTCGGCCAGGGACGACTTGCCCCCGCCGACGGGACCGAGCAGATAGAGGATCTGTTTCTTCTCTTCCAGGCCTTGGGCGGCATGGCGGAAATACGAGACGATCTGGTCAATGCATTCTTCCATGCCGTGGAAGTCTTCAAAGGCCGGATAGCGACGGATCACCTTGTTCGAGAAAATTCGCGACAGGCGCGAATTGGCTGCGGTGTCCACCAGCTCCGGCTCGCCGATCGCCAACAGCAGGCGTTCAGCGGCAGACGCGTAGGCGCTGCGGTCCTTTTTGCACAGTTCGAGATACTCCTGAAGCGAGAGCTCTTCCTGGCGGGTGGACTCGAAGCGTTGTTGGAAGTGGCTAAAAATACTCATGACGTCGTCACCTCGCTCGATACGTGGAGCCGACGCCGGATCAATCAGTCGATGCTGGCAGCCATTGGTGGACACCAATGGCCGTTTTCCCCCCAGAACACCCTGAAACGCTACCGATGACCCGCACGCCGGTGTACCGGCTCTCCCCTGTTTTGGATGGCCTGCGCTTAAGGATAGTTCGGAATCCGGGAGTTCAAGGCGCGATACGAAATTAGTTTGGCCGCGCCGTTCGTCAGAAACGGCGCGAGGCCAAGCGTCACGCGGGGTAGCGGGGTTTGAAAAAAATTATTGCGCGTCGCCTGCGGCAATTTCTGCAGGATAGGTCGTACGCCATAGCTCAAAGCCGCCGTCGAGGCTATAGACGTCGGAGAAACCCTGGCTCACCAGATAGGCTGCTGCGCTTTGGCTGGAGTTGCCGTGGTAGCACGCCACGATCAGCGGCGCGTCGAGGTCGGCGGCGCGGATGAAATCGGCGATGTTGTGGTTGTCCAGGTGCTGGGCACCACTGATGTGGCCGGCGATGTAGGTCGGCTGGTCACGGATGTCGACAACCACTGCGCCTTTTTCGCGCAGCGCCTGGGCTTGCTCGGGAGGGATACGTTTGAATTCAGTCATGGCGGGCTCCTTTGGCCTGTGTGAAAGCGCAGCTCAGCGCTTTGCCGTGGCCTGCAGTTGTTCGGGAACGGGGGAGTCGCACTGGCAGCTCGAGCGCTCGCCGGTGTCGATGTTCATCAGGGTCATGGCGCCGCCCCACACGCAGCCGGTGTCGAGGGCGAATACACCGGGTTCATCGCATTTGCCTTCCAGGGCTGCCCAGTGGCCGAAGATGATCTTCGTTTCACGGGTCTTGCGTTCCTTGTGGGCAAACCAGGGCTTGTAGCCGGGCAGCGCGGTGTCGGCGCCTTCCTTGCTCTTGAGGTCCAGTTTGCCTTCGGCGGTGCAGAAGCGCATGCGCGTGAAGTAGTTGGTGATCACCCGCAAGCGCGCGACGCCGGTGAGTTCGTTGTCCCACTTCACCGGATCGTTGCCGTACATGCCATCCAGGTAAGCCGTGTACAGGTCGTCGTCGGCCAAGGCGGCTTCGACTTCGCCTGCACACTTGAGGGCTCTCTTCAGCGTCCACTGCGGTGGAATCCCTGCATGCACCAGCGCGGTGTCGCGGCTCTCGTCGTAGTGCATTATTTTTTGCCGACGCAACCAGTCAAGCAGTTCGGTGCGATCCGGCGCTTCGAGGATTTCCCGCAGGGTATCGCCCTTTTTCAGACGCTCGATGTTATTGCCTGCGGCCAGCAGGTGCAGGTCATGGTTGCCCAGTACACACACCAGGGAGTCGCGCATGCCATAAAGGAAGCGCAGGGTTTCCAGGGATTGCGGGCCACGGTTGACCAAGTCGCCTACCAGCCACAGGCGATCCTTGGCTGGATCGAAGGCCACACGGTCGAGCAGGCACTTGAGCGGTTCCAGGCAGCCTTGCAGGTCACCGACGGCATACGTCGCCATCAGTGCAGGGCTCCAGGTACCGCGAGGCGGAACGGGGCGATGATGGCGTCGAAGTGTTTACCGTCGTCGGCGAGCATCTGGTAGCTGCCTTGCATGTTGCCGACGCGGGAGGTCATGACGGTGCCGCTGCTGTAGGTGTGGCTCTTGCCGGGGGCGATCAGCGGTTGTTGGCCGACCACGCCGGCGCCGCGGACTTCCTCGACCTGGCCGTCACCGTCGGTGATGACCCAGTGGCGCGACAGCAGCTTGGCAGGCAGCTCGCCGTTGTTTTGCACGGTAATGGTGTAGGCGAACGCAAAACGGTTCTGCTCGGGTTGCGATTGTTCCGCCAGAAAGCGGGTGACGACGCTGACGTCGATCTGATAACGAGGATCGGACATGCAAGAGGCCTTAAAAGCAAAAGCGGGGGAACAGCGGATGCCGATCAGTCTAGGCCAAGTGGTGGGCACTAGGCCAGACATGCTGTCTGGCGGTGCCCGACTCTACTTTATTCGGCCGCTGGCGCAGGCTGAATGGCGAGCTGGTCAGCCAGGCGCACGAAGGCGGCCAGGTCAAGCTGCTCGGGGCGCAGGCTGCCGTCGACACCGGCTGCTTCGATTTCGGCGTTGCTGAGCAAAGCCTTCAGCGTATTGCGCAAGGTCTTGCGGCGTTGGTTGAACGCCTCGCGCACCACGCGCTCCAGCAATTTGTGGTCTTTGGCCGGGTGCGGCAGCACCGCGTGAGGCACCAGGCGCACGATGGCGGAGTCGACCTTCGGCGGCGGGTTGAACGCGCCCGGGCCGACGTTGAACAGGTGTTCTACGCGGCAATGGTACTGAACCATGATCGACAGACGACCCCAATCACCGCCGCCAGGGCCTGCGGCCAGACGCTCAACCACTTCCTTTTGCAGCATGAAGTGCATGTCGCGGATGATGCCGGCGTTGTTCAGCAGGTGAAAAATCAGCGGGGTGGAGATGTTGTAAGGCAGGTTGCCGACCACCCGCAGGCTGTTGGGCGCCGCATTGAGGCTGGTGAAGTCGAACTTCAGCGCATCGCCCTGGTGCAGGTTGAAGTTGGGCATGCCGGCGAACTGCTGGTTGAGGATCGGGATCAGGTCCTTGTCCAACTCAACCACGTCCAACTGGCCGCCGCTCTTCAGCAGGCCTTGGGTCAGGGCGCCTTGGCCCGGACCGATTTCCAGCAGGCGGTCTTCGGGCTTGGCATGGATGGAGCGCAGGATGCGGTCAATCACGCCAGCGTCGTGCAGGAAGTTTTGCCCGAAACGCTTGCGCGCCCGGTGTTGGTAATGCTCGGTCATATACGGGTCTCGGCCATCTGATAGGCGGTTTCCAGGGCCACGTGCAGGCTGCCGGTATCGATCTTGCCGCTGCCTGCGAGGTCCAGGGCGGTGCCATGGTCGACGGAGGTGCGGATGATCGGCAGGCCCAGCGTCACGTTGACGGCGGCGCCGAAGCCTTTGTACTTCAGCACGGGCAGCCCCTGGTCATGGTACATCGCCAGCACTGCGTCGCAGTGCTCCAGATATTTGGGGGTAAACAGAGTGTCGGCAGGCAATGGGCCGCGCAGGTCCATGCCCTCAAGGCGCAGACGCTCCAGGGTTGGTTCGATGATGTCGATTTCTTCATGGCCCAGGTGGCCACCTTCACCGGCGTGGGGGTTGAGCCCGCAGACCAGGATGCGTGGTTGGGCGATGCCGAATTTCTGTTGCAGGTCGGCGTGCAGGATGCGTGTGACACGCTCCAGGCGCTCGGGGGTAATGGCGTCGGCAATCTCCCGCAGGGGCAGGTGAGTGGTCACCAGCGCCACCCGCAGGTCGCCCGTTGCCAGCATCATCACCACTTGTTCGGTGTGGGTCAGTTCGGCGAGGAATTCGGTATGGCCGGAAAAGGCGATCCCCGATTCATTGATCACGCCCTTGTGTACGGGCGCGGTGATCATTCCGGCGAAATCCCCGTCGATGCAGCCCTGGCCGGCTCGGGTCAGGGTTTCCAGGACGAAGGCAGCGTTGGCCTTGTCCAGTTGCCCGGCGACGACCTTGGCCGCCAGCGGGGTATCCCATACGTACAGGCTGTTTGCCGGTGCCGGAAGGTCAGGCCAGTTGCCTGGGCCCACCGATAGCAGATCGACGGCCACGCCCAGCTGCGCGGCCCGCTCAAGGAGCAAGTCGCGGCTGGTGATGGCAATCAGGGGGTGTGGCTGGGTGTGCGAGGCGAGCAGCAGGCACAGGTCAGGACCAATGCCGGCCGGCTCGCCGGGTGTCAATGCGAAACGCTTGGGTTTCACTGGGCTGCCTGGTCGGTGCCTGTTTGGTCGGCGCCAGGAAGCTTGTTCTCTACGTAGGCTTCGTCACGGATCTGACGCAACCAGGTTTGCAGCTCTTCGTCGTATTTGCGGTTACGCAGCACGGTCAGGGCTTGTTGCTCGCGGGCTTGAGCGGTGTTGTCAGTGGCGCGACGGCCAAGGACTTCCAGCACATGCCAGCCATATTGGGTCTTGAACGGCTTGGACAGTACGCCTTGCGGAGTCTTGGCCATGACGTCCTGGAACTCGGGAACCAGTGCTTTCGGGTCGATCCAGTTCAGATCACCGCCGTTAAGCGCCGAACCCGGGTCTTCGGAATAGCTCTTCGCCAGCTCGCCGAAGTCTTCGCCCGCTTCGATGCGGTCATAGAGCTTCTGGGCCAGTTCCTTGGTTTGGGCTTCGGTACGGATCTCGCTTGGCTTGACCAGGATGTGACGAACGTGAACTTCGTCCTTCATCTGGGCTTCTTCGCCACCGCGCTTGCCGAGCAACTTGAGGATGATGAAGCCGCCTGGTGTACGCGCAGGCTGGGTGATGCCACCCACTTCCATGGCGCTCAGCTCGCGGTCGAACGGTGGTGGCAGTTGAGCGGCTTTACGCCAGCCCATGTCACCGCCCTCGAGGGCGTTGTCGCTGCCGGATTGGGCAATGGCCATCTGGGCAAAGTCAGCACCTTGCTTGAGACGGTCATAGATGGCCTGGGTTTTCGCCGCAGCAGCGTTGAGCTGTTCTGCGTTGGCGCTGTCTGGGGTAGGAACCAGGATGTTGGCCAGGTGCAGTTCTTCGGAAAGCTGCATCTTGCCAAGGTCAGAGGCCAGGAAGTTCTTCACTTCCTGCTCGGACACTTGAACCCGCTCGGCCACACGGCGCTGACGCACGCGGCTGATGATCATTTCGCGGCGAATCTGGTCACGGGCGTCCTCATAGGACAGACCGTCGTGAGCCAGGGCGGCGCGGAACTGATCAACACTCATGTTGTTGCGCTGGGCGATGGTGCCGACAGCCTGGTTCAATTCTTCGTCGCTGATACGGATGCCGGAACGATCGCCGATCTGCAATTGCAGGTTTTCAACGATCAGGCGCTCGAGCACCTGCTGGTCCAGCACGCTGGTCGGCGGTACGCCGCCACCACGCTTGGCGATGGTTTGCTGAACTTCCTTGACCCGCTGGTCCAGTTGGCTCTGCATGATCACGTCGTTATCGACGATGGCCACTACCTTGTCCAGCGGTTGAACCGCAGCGTGAGCTGCGGCAGTACCCAGGAACAGCGCGCCCAGCATCAGCGGGCGCAGACAATCAGAAAGCTTGGTCTTCACGTTCACGATAACCTTCAATGCCTTTGTCGAGGAAGCTCTCTACCTTGGCGCCGGTCAGGCCGCCGAGTCCTTTAAGGACGATCTGGAAGAAGAGCCCGTGGTCACCCTTTTCGTTCAGCGGGGCGATCTGGCTGTATTCGTCGTTGGAAACCCAGTAACGGTTGATGACGCGCAGTTTCCAGCAGCAGTTGTCGTACTCGAAACCACCGAAAGCTTCCAGGGTGCGGTTGCGGGCATAGTCATACTGCCAGCGGGTGATCAGGTTCCACTGCGGAACGATCGGCCACATCATCGAGAAGTCGTGTTGCTGGATTTTGTAGTAATCCTTCACGAAGCCTGGTTGGCCTTCGGTACCGAAGTCTCCGCCAAATTGCCATTTGCCGGTCAGTTGGTTGTAGACCACCTGGTCGTTACGATAGCGATAGCCGACGTTGATAACCTTGTTCGGGTTGTCTTCCGGCTGGTAGTGGAACATCGCACTGCCGGAGCGTGGGCTATGGGTTGTTGGATCCCAGTTGTAGTCCGCAGTGGCGCGCCAATCGCGGTTGAAGCGGAACGAGTAGTCCAGTGCGATTGGTGAAACATTTTCGTGGGCATCATCGCGGGTCGTAGCATCAATGCCTGGCAATTGCACTTCGCGGTCTTTGAAGTAAATGGCCTGGCCGATGGACACACGTTGGCGTTCAAACCCGTTTTCTTCGATCCACCGGCTGGTTACACCCAGCGACAGCTTGTTTTCATCACCAATGCGGTCTCCACCGACAAAGCGGTTGTCACGAAACAGCGACGCGTAGCTGAACGCTGTTTCCGCAGTGTCAAAGACTGGAATATCGGTTTGGTCTTTTTCGGGAACATAGAGATAAAAAAGACGCGGCTCGAGTGTCTGGCGATAGGGTTTTCCAAACCAGTCCGTGTTGCGGTCGAAATAAAGACCGCTGTCGATGCTTGCAATCGGAACTGCGCGGCTTTGAGAGCTCTTGAATGTTTCGCCCAGAGCAGAAGCACCCATACGGTTTGTGACCAGATCGTCCTTGCCCTGGCTATCCAGATCAAGATCGTATTTGGTGTACACGTACTTGAGTTTCGGAGTAAGGAACCCATAGCTCCACTCCAGAGGGAGCGAGACATTTGGCGCAGCAGTCAAGCGGGTACCGTTGGCGCGCGTGAGGCCGGCGACCAGTGTGTCCAGGCGTGCGGACGGGATGCCGTTCTCGTCCTTGAACGTTCCGCTCTCTAGATCCCGATCAAACCTTACCGCTTCGGTCTCGTAGGCGAAATTCAACCCACCTGGATGGTATGGCAACGTACCGTTAAAGGTGAGCTGCGGCAGCCGGTTATACGGGGTGATCTGCGAAATCGTAGCCAGTTGATAGGCCTGCAGGTTCAGCGCTGCCTGGTAGGTATCGCCACGATAGGTCACGGAACCTTGCTGGTTCACGTAGTCCTGAGTCTTGATCCCTTCCTGATAGGACTTCAAATCCTGGAAGTAATATGGATCGCTGATGTTGGTGTAGTCGACCTTGGTCAGGACACGCGTGTCCAACCCGCCCTTATGCTGCCAGTTGAGCATATAACGAGTTTTTTCGTAGTCGGTCTGCAGCTTGCGCTCGTCGCTATCGTCGTTCAGGTACGCCCCACCAAACTGTCCTTCGCTCGACTTGGTGAGGTAGCGGAATTCGCCTTCCATCAACATGCCGCGCTTGGTCATGTATTGCGGGTACAACGTGGCATCGTAGTTTGGCGCCAGGTTGAAGTAGTACGGCGTAACCAGCGTGAAGCCAGTCTCGCCACCGGTGCTGAAGCTCGGCGGCAGGAAGCCGGATTGACGGCGGTTGTCGATCGGGAAGTAGATGTACGGGGTGTAAAGGATCGGAATGTCCTTCACTCGCAACGTTACGTTGGTCGCCGTACCAAAACCCGTGGCCGGGTTGAGCGTGATGTTGTTGCCCTTGAGCTGCCAGGCGTTGCTGTTCGGCTCACAGGTGGTGTACGTACCGTCCTTGAGACGGATGATCGCGTTCTCGGCGCGCTTGGCGTACAGCGCGTTGCCGCGGATGCGCGATTTGTGCATCACGTATTCGGCGTTGTCGACCTTGGCGGCACCGGTGTCCAGTTGGACTTCAGCGTGGTCGCCCACCAGCAGGGCGCCGTTGTCGCGCAGACGGACGTTGCCGTTCAGCTCGCCACGGTTCTCGGCCTGGTAAAGGTTGGCCTCGTCGGCCTCGACCTGCATGCTGCCCTGGCGCATGACGACGTCACCGGCCAGGGAAGCAACCTGCTGTTCCTGCTCGTAACGAGAGACCTTGGCGCCGATGAAGGTCGGCGCGTCGCTCTTGTTCGTCTTGTCGTTCATGCCAGGACGGATCGGCTCGATGTACGCGCCGGAGCAGTACGGGCCGGTTTCGGCCAGTTGCGCAGCGGTGAGCTTCTCGCGAGGGACCCAGTCCAGATGGCTGTAGTCGGCGCTGCGCGAACGCAGGCCACGGCCCTTGGCCTCGGTGACCAGCGTGGTCTGCGGCACTGCCTCGGCACTGCCGCCGGACTCGCCTTGCGGCGTGCCACTGGCGGAGCTGACGGCACTGCCGTCATGCACCGGGCGCGGTGGCAGCGGGGCTGCGGCCGTCTTCGGCGCGCAATCCCAGGCACCCGAAGCAGAGACTGAGCAGTCATACTGTTCCGCGGCGACCACGAATGAGGTGGCGAAAGGTTGCATGGCCAGCAGACTGCCGGTTACCAGCAACGGAAATTTTCTACGAAACGCGGGGGATTTCAATGCCATCTTATTAGTCCGGGCTTCCTGCGTGCCATCTGCCCGCGGTGTGGGCCGCACGCCTCTCGATGGTCTGAAAAAGATGCGTGATAATAAAGCATGACCCGCTTGACGGCTAGCGCCGTCGGAGACCCTTGTAATGCCCGACCAAGATCTACGTTTGCAACAGCTGAAAGTCTGGCTTGATGAGCAATTGCCCAGCCTTTTTACCGCCCAGGGCTGGGGTGTCGTACCCCCGGCCACGTTGACTGCGGCCAGCAGTGACGCGAGTTTCAGGCGTTACTTCCGATGGGACGGAGGAGGTCGCAGTTTTGTCGTAATGGACGCTCCACCCCCCCAGGAAAACTGCAAACCTTTCGTCGATATCGCTCATTTGCTCGGTCAATCGGGAATAAATGTTCCGAAAATTTATGCGCAAGATCTGATTCGCGGCTTTCTTTTGCTTAACGACCTGGGGAAAAAAAACTATCTGGACGTGATTGACGAGCAAAATGCTGATCAATTGTTCGCCGATGCCATCGACGCGTTGCTGGCTTTCCAGCAATTGCCGATGGAGGCGCCATTGCCCAGCTATGACGTCGCGCTGTTACGTCGGGAGCTGGAATTGTTTCCTGAATGGTACGTTCGCCGGGAGTTGGGCATCGAGTTCGACGCCCGGCAACTTGGCCTGTGGCAGCGCGTCAGCGAACACCTGATCGACAGCGCGCTGGCCCAGCCCAAGGTGCTGGTGCATCGCGACTATATGCCGCGCAACCTGATGATCAGCGAGCCGAACCCCGGCGTGCTGGATTTCCAGGACGCGGTCTACGGCCCGGTGACCTACGACATCACGTGCCTGTTCAAGGATGCGTTCCTCAGTTGGCCGCAGGCCCGCGTGCGGGAATGGCAGCGGGGTTATTGGCAGCGTGCTGGCGAGTTGGGCATACCGGTGCAGGCAGACTTTGAAGAATTCCTGCGGGCCAGCGACCTGATGGGCGTGCAGCGTCACCTGAAGGTGATTGGCATCTTCGCGCGCATTTGCCATCGCGATGGCAAACCACGCTACCTGGCGGACGTGCCGCGCTTCTTTGCTTATATAGAGGCGGTACTCGCGGACCGGCCAGAGTTGAGCGAACTGGGTGAGTTGCTGGCGAGCCTGCGTGTCGAGGCGGCGGTATGAAGGCCATGATCCTGGCCGCCGGCAAAGGGGAGCGGATGCGCCCGCTCACCCTGCACACGCCCAAGCCGCTGATCCAGGCCGGCGGCAAGCGCCTGATCGAGTATCACCTCGAGGCGCTGGCGAAAGCCGGCTTCACCGATGTCGTCATCAACCATGCCTGGCTCGGCCAGCAGATCGAAGGCTACCTGGGGGACGGCGCGCAGTACGGCGTACGTATCCAGTACTCGGCCGAAGGCGAGCCGCTGGAAACCGGCGGCGGGATTTTCAAGGCCTTGCCGCTGCTGGGGGACGAACCGTTCCTGGTGGTCAATGGCGACATCTGGACCGACTATGACTTCGCCAGCCTGAACCAGCCGTTGAATGGCCTGGCCCACCTGGTAATGGTCGACAATCCGGCCCATCACCCGTCCGGCGGTGACTTCTACATAAAGGACGGAGCGCTTCATGATGCCGCTCCCGGTGCCGATAACCTGACCTTCAGTGGCATTTCCGTGCTCCATCCCAAGCTGTTCGCGGGTTGCAGTGCGGGTGCTTTCAAACTGGCGCCGCTGTTGCGTGACGCCATGGCGAAAGGGTTGGTGACGGGGGAACACATGAACGGACGCTGGATTGATGTCGGGACGCTGGAGCGCCTGGCGCAAGTCGAAACCCTGCTGGCAGCGGGGCACTAGGATGTTGTGGCCAGGGACTCTGATTGGAGCCGGGGCAGGCTTTGCCATTGCCAGCATTCCGGGGGCTATGTTGGGCGCGTTGCTGGGCCAGGCGTTGGACCGGCGTTTGGAACTGCAAAGCTGGGCGCAGCTACGTGAGCGCCTCGGCGGTCGGCCGGCGCTGCGTAATGACGAATTGCTGTTCGTGTTGCTCGGCCGCCTGGCCAAGAGTAATGGCCGGGTAGTGGACGGGCATATCCAGCAGGCGCGCCAGGAAATGCGCTCGCTGGACATGTCCGAGCCGGCTCAGCGCCGTGCGATTGCCGCGTTCAATCGCGGCAAATCCGGCTCGGACCGGGTGCGCGGTTATTTGGGCGTGCTCAAGGCCCAGCCTCATGCGGCGGAGGGTGTGCTGCGTGCCTGTTGGCGCATGGCCTGGGCGGACGGCAAGGCCAGTACTGCCGAGCGCGAGTTGATTGAGCAATGGGGCAAATGGCTGGGTTGGACGGTCCAGCAGGTCCAGGCGCTGGCGGCTGACTACGAGCCAGAGCGCAAACCGTTGGCCAATCGTGGCGGGGCCTATCAGGAGGCGCTGCGGATTCTGGGGGTGACCTCGACCACTGAGCCTTCGGTGATCAAACGCGCCTACCGGCGCCTGCTCAGCCGGCACCACCCGGACAAAATTGCTGGCAGTGGTGCCAGTCCAGCCCAGGTGCGGGAGGCGACCGAGCGTACCCGCGAGCTGCATAACGCCTATGCGCTGATTCGCGAAAGACGAGACTTTCGCTGACTGTGGGAGCTGGCTTACCTGCGATGGCGTCACCTCGGCGCATCAGTGAAACCGAGTTGCCTGTATCGCAGGCAAGCCAGCTCCCACAGTTGATCTTTATCAGTTTCAACAGCGGCGATCAGTCCTCCGGTTTTTGCGGGCTCAGCCAACCGCGAATCCTCCGGTACAGTTGCTCTTGTCCGGCCGGGCTGTTATCGGGGAAGGCCTTCAACGACACCTGCTTGTAGCTGCCGTTCTTCAAGCGCTTGCTGGCCTGGGAGCGCTCCTGGGCGGCTTTGCTTGCCTGGGCGCTGTCCTGGTAGAAGAAGTCTGCCGTGGGCAGTTTCAAGGTCGGAGCCAGTTGTAGCAGATCGGGTTGCCGACTTGCGGGCGTCTGCGCCGCGACCATGACAAATTTCTGCACCTGCGCCGGTTGTTTTTCACTCAGGTAACGCGCGGCCCACCATGCGCCGGTGCCGTGGCCGAGCAACACAATACTGCGGGCATTCTGGGTCTGGGCGAAGGCAAGGGCGGCGTCAATGCGCGCGAAGATTCGCGTGGCGTCGGTCTTGTCTTGTTCATCGTTGCCCGGAACCACAGCCGGGTCGGTGCCTTCAGCTTCGGCGCTGGCGGCTTGCTCCACAGGTTTGGCGACGGTGCTCGCGTCTTTGCTGCTGGTGTCCACGGCCGCCTTGGGCGATTCGATGACCCGGGGTGGCAGCGTGTCCAGGGTCAGGTCCGGCAGTGACAAGCTCAGGGTGCCCCAGGCAGCGTCCGGCAATTTTTTGCGCAACGGCCCGATTGCTTGAGGCCAGTCAGCACTTTCGCCATTGCCCGGGACGATAATCACCACGCCTTCAGGCTCGCCAGTGTTGGCCGGCTTCCACAGGGCCAGGAAAGAATCGCTGCCTGCCTGCAACTGTTGCTGTTCCTGTTGTGGGATTTGTCGCTCCAGGGCGTTGGCTTCTTCCTGGCTGCGCTCGGGCAAGGGCTGGCGTGCTACCGGTTTTTCCGGGGCGGGAGCGGGAGTGTCGGCAGCCTCGACACAAAAGGCGCTGGTAAACAGCAGCGACAGGCACAATGCTGGCAGTGCCGAGCGGTGGGAAAGTGGCATCGTTGATTTCCGGCCAGAAGTGATTCCGGCAGCCTAATGGGTTGGTCAGTATTTGTCAGTGATATGAGACGTGGATCATGGGTTTTCGCTACCTGCTGGTTATCGGCTGTTTATGCTTTCCCTTGATCGCGGGCGCCGTGCCTGCGCCTGCCGCTCACCAGGCGCAGCTTGATGCCGGCGAACGTGAATGGCTCGGCCAGCATCCCGACTTGCGGGTCGGCCTGGTGTTACAGGCGCCTTATGCACAATACGATCGGCGCTTGCAGCGGCTTTCCGGGGCCAACGTCGAATTGATGCAGTGGCTGGCCAAGGCGCTGAACATCGAGCTGACCTGGCGCAACTTTCCCAATCAGGAGCAACTGGAGGCGGCGGTGCGTGACGGCGAGGTCGACCTCGCCCCCGGTCTGCTGCAAACCCCGGCCGGCCTGCGCCTGTGGTTATTCTCCGATCCGTATATGCGGGTGCCCCAGCACATCGTCGGGGTTCGCGATGGCAGCACCGCTGTCGACCTGGAAAAACTCGACGACCAATCCCGCGTCGCCGTGCGCATGCCCAGCGCCGTGGCGGATTACCTGCGCAGCACCTATCCGAGTCTCAACCTGCAAGGCGTGCCCATGGAGCGCCAGGCCCTGCAATTACTGGTGAGCCAGCAGGCGCGGTATGCGGTGGTGGATGAGGCGCAATTGAGCCGGTTGTCTGGGGAAACCGAGTTCGCCGGCCTCGCCGTGGTGGGCGATATCGGCCTGCCGCAATTGTTGCGGGTGGCGACGCGCCGCGACTGGCCAGAGCTGGCCGACATCATGCAAAGCGCCTTGCGTTCGATTCCCGCCCGCGATCTGGACCAGTTGCACACACGCTGGCTGCAGCCCAAATATCCTCGTGTGACCGAGTCGCCTGGGTTCTGGCAAAACCTCACCTTGCTTCTCGGCCTTCTCTTGCTCGCCAGCCTGGCCGTGGTGTTCTGGCAGCGCCGCCAGCAACGCGGCCTGGAACACAACCTGCTGGCCGCCCGGGAAGAAAGTGCCGCCCGGGCCGCCGGTGCCGAAGCCTTGCGCCTGACCCAATTCTCCATCGACCAAAGCACCGTCGGCATCCTCTGGGTCAATTGGGACAGCCATGTGCGCTACGCCAACCAGGCGGCGGAAACCATGCTCGGCTACGTTCCCGGCGCCCTGATCGAGCGACCGCTGATCGAATTCGACCCGACGCTGACCATGGACCGCTGGCTCAACCTGTGGAAACGCGCCCGGGCCAGCGAAGACGGGCCGCAGAGTTTTGCGACCAACTGCCTGCGCGCCGATGGCAGCGTATTGCCGGCCGACGTGTCCCTGAGTTTCCTGCGCTTTGCCGACGGCGAATACCTGGTGGTTTACCTCAACGACGTCACCGAGCGTCGCCGGGCCCTTGCGGCGTTGCAGGAAAGCGAAGCGCGGCTGCAAGGGATCGCCGCCAATGTGCCAGGTCTGGTGTTTCGCCTGGAGCGCTTGCCGCGCAGCGAGGCGATCGAGTTCGCCTACATCAGCCAGGGCAGCGAGGGGCTGGTGGGTTACGCGCCGGAAGTGCTCAGCCATCCGGCCATGGGCATTCGCAGCCTGGTGCATCCCGACGACCGCGCCAGTTATCACCGCACCCAGGACCAGGCCATCGAGACCGAGAGTAACTGGGCCTGGCAGGGCCGCATCCTGACCCGCCTGGGCGAGCAGCGCTGGGCCGATATCAAGGCTGTGACCCGGCGCCTGGAAGACGGCGCCGTGGTCTGGGACGGAATTGTCTGGGACATCAGCGAGAGCAAACGCATCGAGCTGGAGCTGGACGCCTCCCGCGCGCAACTGCGGGAATTGTCGGCCCACCTGGAAACCGTGCGCGAGGAAGAGAAGGCCCGCATCGCCCGGGAAGTGCACGACGAACTGGGGCAGATGCTCACCGTGCTCAAGCTGGAAACCTCGATGTGCGAACTGACCTACGCGCAACTGGATCCCGGCCTGCACGAGCGGCTGAACAGTATGAAGCGCCTGATCGCCCAACTGTTCCAACTGGTACGCGATGTGGCCACCGCCTTGCGTCCGCCGATTCTCGATGCCGGGATTGCCTCGGCGATCGAATGGCAGGCCCGGCGTTTCGAAGCCCGTACGCAGATTCCGTGCCTGGTGCAGGTGCCGGATAACCTGCCGCTACTGAGCGACGCCAAGGCCATCGGCCTGTTCCGCATCCTGCAGGAGGCACTGACCAATGTGATGCGCCATGCCCAGGCGCATACTGTCGAACTGACGCTGGTGGTGGAGGGCGCGCACTTGCGGCTGACCATCAGCGACGATGGCATTGGTTTCGTCCAGGCCCCCGGTCGACCAGTGTCGTTTGGCCTGGTGGGCATGCGCGAACGGGTGCTGATCATGGGCGGGCAGTTGAGCCTGGACAGCGCATTGGGCGAAGGCACCACCCTGAGTGTGACGGTGCCGCTGGATTGATAACCAAAAGAAGAGGACATCCACAGTGATCCGTGTACTGGTAGCCGAAGACCACACCATCGTTCGCGAAGGTATCAAGCAACTGATCGGCCTGGCCAAGGACCTGCTGGTGGTGGGCGAGGCGAGCAATGGCGAGCAGTTGCTGGAGACCCTGCGCCACGTGCCCTGCGAGGTGGTGTTGCTGGACATCTCGATGCCTGGCGTCAATGGCCTGGAAGCCATTCCGCGGATTCGTGCGCTGAACAATCCCCCGGCGATCCTGGTGCTATCGATGCACGACGAAGCGCAAATGGCCGCTCGTGCGCTGAAGGTCGGCGCCGCCGGTTATGCCACCAAGGACAGTGACCCGGCGCTGCTGCTGACGGCGATCCGCAAGGTTGCGGCGGGCGGGCGGTATATCGACCCGGACCTGGCGGACCGCATGGTCTTCGAGGTCGGCCTGACCGACTCCCGGCCGCTGCATTCGCTGTTGTCGGAGCGCGAGTTCTCGGTATTCGAGCGCCTGGCCCAGGGCGCCAACGTCAACGACATCGCCCAGCAGTTGGCGTTGAGCAGCAAAACCATCAGCACCCACAAGGCGCGCCTGATGCAAAAGCTCAACATCACCTCCCTGGCGGAACTGGTGAAGTACGCCATGGAGCACAAGCTTCTATAGTCGCCTATCTATTTGCGACCACCCTGTGCCGCTAGAAAACCCATTCCTGCCACCTGCAGCTGTCGCACTGTTCTGTGCCCGCCATCCGTGTAGGGCGATCCCTACCCCAAACCTTCCATCCTGCTGATGCCAATCTCTCCGGGCCCCCGATTTCCGCGGGCTTGCAGCTGGACTACGCTGGGTCCATGGCAGTCCAAAACAAAAAGGTGCGGGTATGAGCGAGGTGGATTCAAATGATGTACTGGTCAGCTTTCGTGGCGTGCAAAAGAGCTACGACGGCGAGAACCTGATCGTCAAAGACCTCAACCTGGAGATTCGCAAGGGCGAGTTCCTGACCCTGCTCGGGCCGTCCGGGTCGGGCAAGACCACCAGCCTGATGATGCTCGCCGGCTTTGAGACCCCCACCGCCGGCGAGATCCAGCTGGCCGGTCGTTCCATCAACAACGTGCCGCCCCACAAGCGTGACATCGGCATGGTGTTCCAGAACTACGCGCTGTTCCCGCACATGACTGTCTCCGAGAACCTGGCGTTTCCGCTCTCTGTACGCGGCCTGAGCAAGACCGACATCAGCGAGCGGGTCAAGCGTGTACTGAGCATGGTCCAGCTCGATGCCTTCGCCCAGCGCTACCCGGCGCAACTCTCCGGCGGTCAGCAACAGCGTGTGGCCCTGGCCCGGGCGCTGGTGTTCGAGCCACAGCTGGTGCTGATGGACGAACCCCTCGGCGCCCTCGACAAGCAGCTGCGCGAGCACATGCAGATGGAGATCAAGCATCTGCACCAGCGCCTTGGCGTGACCGTGGTGTACGTGACCCACGACCAGGGCGAAGCGCTGACCATGTCCGACCGGGTGGCGGTTTTCCACCAGGGCGAGATCCAGCAGATCGCTGCCCCACGCACCTTGTACGAAGAACCGAAAAACACCTTCGTCGCCAACTTCATCGGCGAGAACAACCGCCTCAATGGCCGCCTGCATAGCCATACCGGCGACCGCTGCGTGGTCGAGCTGGCGCGTGGCGAAAAGGTCGAGGCGCTGGCGGTGAACGTTGGCCAGGTCGGCGGTCCGGTGACCCTGTCGGTACGCCCGGAGCGCGTCAGCCTGAATGGTTCCAGCGAGAGCTGCGTCAACCGCTTTTCCGGGCGCGTGGCCGAATTCATCTACCTGGGCGACCACGTGCGAGTGCGCCTGGAAGTCTGCGGCAAGTCCGATTTTTTTGTGAAACAACCGATCGCCGAGCTGGACACAGCCCTGGCGGTCGGCGACGTGGTACCGATTGGCTGGCAAGTCGAGCACGTTCGCGCACTCGACCCACTTCTAGAGGCGAATTGATCGCCCCCTTGCTTCACCAACCTCGCACGTGGAGAGAACAACAATGTTGAGATCCCTGAAATATTCAGCCTTGGCTTTGAGCCTGATGGGCGCGACACAGGCCATGGCGGGCCCTGATTTGACGGTCGTGTCCTTCGGTGGCGCGAACAAGGCGGCACAGGTCAAGGCCTTCTACGCACCGTGGGAAAGCGCGGGCAACGGCAAGATCGTCGCCGGCGAGTACAACGGTGAAATGGCCAAGGTCAAGGCCATGGTCGACACCAAGAGCGTGTCCTGGGACCTGGTGGAAGTAGAGTCGCCGGAACTGTCCCGTGGTTGTGACGAAGACATGTTCGAACCCCTGGACCCGAAGCTGTTCGGCAACCCGGGCGACTACGTGAAGGGCGCGATCCAGCCGTGCGGCGTGGGCTTCTTCGTATGGTCCACCGTGCTGGCCTACAACGCCGACAAACTCAAAGCTCCACCAGGCGGCTGGGCAGATTTCTGGGACACCAAGAAATTCCCGGGCAAGCGCGGCCTGCGCAAGGGCGCCAAGTACACCCTGGAATTCGCCTTGATGGCTGACGGTGTGGCGCCGAAGGATGTGTACAAAGTGCTGGCCGGCAAAGATGGCCAGGACCGCGCGTTCAAGAAACTCGATGAACTCAAGCCGTATATCCAGTGGTGGGAAGCGGGCGCCCAACCGCCGCAGTACCTCGCTTCTGGCGACGTCGTGATGAGTTCTGCCTACAACGGTCGGATCGCCGCCGTGCAGAAAGAAAGCAATCTGAAAGTGGTGTGGAACGGCGGGATCTACGATTTCGACGCCTGGGCCATTCCAAAAGGCCTGGCCAAGGACCGTGCTGACGCGGCGAAGAAATTCATCGCCTTCTCGGTGCAGCCGCAGCAGCAGAAGACCTATTCGGAAAACATCGCCTACGGCCCGGCTAATACCCAAGCCGTACCGTTGCTGGCCAAGGACATCCTGAAGGACATGCCGACTACCCCGGAAAACATCGCCAATCAGGTGCAGATCGACGTGAGCTTCTGGGCGGATAACGGTGAGCAACTGGAGCAGCGCTTTAATGCGTGGGCGGCCAAATAACCCGGTCGCCAATGTGACACCAACGTTTTGCATTCATGTTTAAGAACCCGGAGTTCGCCATGGCCCTCGCCATTCCCAGCCCCACCCTGAAACAGCGCCTGGCGCGTGCCGAACGGCTCAACCGCTGGAAGGCCCAGGCCTTGATCGCGCCGCTGGTGGTGTTTTTGCTGCTGGTGTTCCTGGTGCCGATTGTGGCGCTGCTGTACAAAAGCGTCGGCAACCCGGAAGTGGTGGGCGGCCTGCCGCGCACGGTGGTAGCGGTAACCGCCTGGGACGGTCGTGGCCTGCCCGGCGAGCCGGTGTACCAGGCCATCAGCGAGGACTTGGGCGAAGCCCGGAAAAACTCGACCCTGGGCGACCTCTCAAAACGCTTGAACATGGAACTGGCGGGCTATCGCAGCCTGCTGACGAAAACCGCGCGGGCGCTGCCGTTTACCGAAGCGCCTGCCTCTTATAAAGAAGCGCTGGAAAACCTCGACGAACGCTGGGGTGACCCGGCGTACTGGCAGGCGATCCGGCGTAACACCAGCAGCCTGACGCCGTACTACCTGCTGGCGGCCGTGGATCATCGCATCGACGACCTCGGCGAAATCGCCCCGGCCACTCCAGACCAGGCGATCTACCTCGATATCTTCGCCCGTACGTTCTGGATGGGTCTGGTCATCACCGTGTGCTGCCTGCTATTGGCCTATCCACTGGCTTACCTGCTGGCCAACCTGCCGGCGCGGCAAAGCAACCTGCTGATGATCCTGGTGCTGCTGCCGTTCTGGACCTCGGTGCTGGTGCGCGTAGCGGCCTGGATCGTGTTGCTGCAGTCCGGCGGCTTGATCAACAGCGCGTTGATGGGCATGGGCCTGATCGATAAACCGGTGGAACTGGTGTTCAACCGGCTCGGCGTTTACATCTCCATGGTGCACATCCTGCTGCCGTTCATGATTCTGCCGATCTACAGCGTGATGAAAGGCATCTCGCCGACTTACATGCGGGCGGCGATTTCCCTGGGTTGTCACCCATTCGCCAGCTTCTGGCGCGTGTACTTCCCGCAGACCTACGCAGGCGTTGGTGCCGGCTGCCTGTTGGTGTTCATTTTGGCGATCGGCTACTACATCACCCCGGCCTTGCTGGGCAGCCCGAACGACCAGATGGTCAGCTACTTCGTGGCCTTCTACACCAACACCAGCATCAACTGGGGCATGGCCACGGCCTTGGGCGGCTTGTTGCTGCTGGCCACCGTGGTGCTGTACCTGATCTACAACTGGCTGGTGGGCGCCAGCCGCCTGCGCCTGAGCTAAGGAGACCGTTGCGATGCTGAGCCCTTATATGTCGCCCGTGGAACGGGTCTGGTTCTACAGCTTGCGGATTCTCTGCGGCCTGATCCTGTTGTTCCTGATCTTGCCGGTGCTGGTGATCATCCCGCTGTCGTTCAACAGCGGAAGTTTCCTGGTTTACCCGCTGCAAGGTTTTTCGCTGCACTGGTACCAGGACTTCTTCGGCTCGGCGGAATGGATGCGGGCGCTGAAGAACAGCATCATCGTGGCCCCGGCGGCGACGGTGCTGGCGATGGTGTTCGGCACCTTGGCAGCGATCGGCCTGACCCGTGGGCATTTCCCCGGCAAGGCGCTGGTCATGGCCCTGGTGATTTCGCCGATGGTGGTGCCGGTGGTGATTATCGGCGTGGCCAGTTACCTGTTCTTCGCACCGCTGGGCCTGGGCAACAGCTTCTTCTCGCTGATCGTGGTACACGCGGTGCTGGGCGTGCCGTTCGTGATCATCACGGTGTCGGCGACCTTGCAAGGGTTCAACCATAACCTGGTGCGGGCGGCGGCCAGCCTGGGCGCATCACCGCTGACGGCGTTTCGCCGGGTGACCTTGCCGCTGATTGCGCCGGGGGTGATTTCCGGGGCGCTGTTTGCGTTTGCCACCTCGTTTGATGAAGTGGTGGTGACGCTGTTCCTCGCCGGGCCCGAACAGGCGACCTTGCCCCGCCAGATGTTCAGCGGCATCCGCGAAAACCTCAGCCCCACCATTGCCGCAGCGGCGACCTTGCTGATCGCCTTCTCGGTGGTGCTGTTGCTGACCTTGGAATGGCTGCGGGGGCGCAGTGAAAAGCTGCGTACTGCGCAGGTCTAAAGGCCGGCTCTCGGTCAAATGTGGGAGCTGGCTTGCCTGCGATGCGGGCGACTCGGTTTTTCAGTTGCACCGAGTTGATGCTATCGCAGGCAAGCCAGCTCCCACAGGGAACGTGCCATTCAGCGGCTGAATGGCAGACAACCCGTAATCAGACGCTATCCTTGTGCCAGCCCATAACTGATAAGAGGCCGCGCACATGAGTAATTCCTCATTCAAGATCGCCCATAAACTGCTCACCGGCCCAGGCGCCATTGAGCAACTGGCCGCCGAGCTGACGCGGCTGGATGTCGACAACCCGCTGATTGTCACCGACGCGGCGCTGGTCAAGTCCGGCACGGTGGCGCTGGCGCTGGAGCACCTGGGTGAGCGGGCCTATGAAATTTTCGACCGCGTGCTGCCCGACCCGGAAATCGCCATCGTCGAGGACTGCATGCGCGTTTACCGAGAAGGCGGGCATGACGGCCTGATCGGCGTCGGCGGTGGCAGTGCCATCGACATTGCCAAGAGCGTGGCGGCCTACGCCGGTTATCACGGCGCCCTGGCCGACCTGTTCGGCGTCGACCAGGTGCCGCGCAAAGGTCCGCCGTTGATCGCGATCCCCACCACCGCCGGCACCGGCTCTGAAGTGACCAACGTGGCGATTCTGTCGGACAAGGTCGCGCAACTGAAAAAAGGCATCGTCAGCGATTTCCTGCTGCCGGACGTGGCCCTGATCAGCCCGCAAATGACCCTGACCTGCCCCCGCAGCGTGACTGCCGCCAGTGGCGTGGATGCGCTGGTGCATGCCATCGAGTCCTACTTGTCGCTGAATGCCTCGCCGATCACTGATGCGCTGGCCATTGGTGCGATCAAACTGATCGCCAAGGCGTTGCCCAAGGCCTACGCCAATCCGCTCAACCTGCAAGCCCGTGACGACATGGCCACCGCCAGCCTGATGGCCGGGATGGCGTTCGGGAATGCCGGCGTGGGCGCGGTGCATGCGTTGGCCTACCCACTGGGCGGGCGCTTCAACATCGCCCACGGCGTGAGCAATGCCTTGCTGCTGCCCTACGTGATGCATTGGAACAAGCTGGCGTGTGTGGAGCGCATGCAGGAGATTGCCGAGGCCATGGGTGTGAATGTCACGGGGCTGAGCGCCGTGGATGCGGCGGATCAGGCCGTCGAGGCGATGACGCGACTGTGTGCCGCAGTGGAGATCCCGTCCGGCCTGCGCAGCTTTGGTGTGCCCGAAGACGCGATCCCGGCCATGGCCATAGAGGCCGCGGGGATCGAACGCCTGATGCGCAACAATCCGCGCAAGCTCAGCGCCGCTGATATCGAGAAAATCTACCGGGCTGCGTTCTAACCATTGAGCGAGGTCACGGTGCGCGCGGCAAAGCATGAGGTATACAATGCGCGCCATCGTGATTTAGCTCAAAAAGGTGCGTCATGCAGCCCTTCGTCATTGCTCCATCGATTCTCTCCGCCGACTTCGCCCGCCTGGGTGAGGAAGTGGACAACGTGTTGGCCGCCGGTGCCGACTTCGTTCACTTCGATGTCATGGACAACCACTATGTGCCGAACCTGACCATTGGTCCGATGGTCTGCGCCGCCCTGCGCAAATACGGCGTGACCGCGCCCATCGATGCGCACTTGATGGTCAGCCCGGTGGACCGCATCGTCGGCGACTTCATCGAAGCCGGTGCGACCTACATCACCTTCCACCCGGAAGCCACGCTGCACGTGGACCGCACCCTGCAACTGATCCGCGAGGGCGGTTGCAAGGCGGGCCTGGTGTTCAACCCGGCCACCCCGTTGAGCGTGCTTGAGTACGTGATGGACAAGGTCGACATGGTCCTGTTGATGAGCGTCAACCCGGGCTTCGGCGGGCAGAAATTCATCCCCGGCACCCTCAACAAGCTGCGTGAAGCGCGGGCGCTGATCGATGCATCGGGCCGTGATATCCGCCTGGAGATCGACGGTGGCGTCAACGTCAACAACATCCGCGAAATCGCCGCAGCGGGTGCCGACACCTTTGTGGCCGGCTCGGCGATCTTCAATGCCCCGGACTATCAGGAAGTGATCGCCAAGATGCGTGCAGAACTGGCGCTGGCGCGTCCATGAGCGGCTTTGAGCAGCTGTTCCCCGGCAAACTGCCACGGTTGGTGATGTTCGATCTGGACGGTACGTTGATCGATTCGGTGCCGGACCTGGCGGCGGCGGTGGACCAGATGCTGCTCAAGCTGGGGCGCAAGCCAGCGGGCATCGAGTCGGTGCGCGAGTGGGTTGGCAACGGCGTGCAGATGCTGGTGCGCCGGGCCCTGGCCAACAACATCGAAGCCGAGGGTGTCGATGAGGTGGAGGCCGAGCACGCCCTTGAGTTGTTCAACGTGGCCTATGAAAACGGCCACGAGCTGACCGTGGTTTATCCCGGCGTGCGCGACACCCTGAAATGGCTGCACAAGCAGGGCGTGGAAATGGCCCTGATCACCAACAAACCGGAGCGCTTTGTCGCGCCTTTGTTGGACCAGATGAAGATCGGCCGGTATTTCCGCTGGATCATCGGTGGCGATACCTTGCCGCAGAAGAAGCCAGATCCGGCGGCACTGTTTTTCGTGATGAAAATGGCCAATATCCCGGCGTCTCAATCGCTGTTTGTCGGCGATTCGCGCAGTGATGTGCTGGCGGCGAAAGCGGCGGGGGTCAAGTGTGTGGCCTTGAGTTACGGCTACAACCATGGCCGGCCGATTGCCGAGGAATCCCCGGCGCTGGTGATTGATGACCTGCGCCTGTTAATCCCCGGTTGCTTGGGAACGGGCGCTGAGATAACGTTGCCCGACGCTGTTCCATCCCCTTCTGGAAATCCCATCGTGGTGGTCACTCGCAAACTCTGGATGAAAGTCATCAAGGCCCTGGCCCGCTGGCGTTGGCGCGCCTGACTGATCCTGCCGCGCTGCGGCACGTTTGCACACCTGACCGTTAGACCCTCAAGCCACGAGGCACCCCATGATCCGCGAAGAATTCCTGCGTTTGGCCGCTGCCGGCTACAACCGTATCCCCATGGCCTGCGAAACCCTGGCCGACTTCGACACGCCATTGTCGATCTACCTGAAACTGGCCGACGAGCCCAACTCCTATCTGCTGGAGTCGGTGCAGGGCGGCGAGAAATGGGGCCGTTATTCGATCATCGGGCTGCCGTGCCGCACGGTGCTGCGGGTACATGATCACCATGTCAGCATCACCCTGGACGGCGTCGAGATTGAAAGCCACGACGTGGAAGATCCGCTGGCCTTCGTCGAGGCGTTCAAGGCGCGCTACAACGTGCCGACCATCGCCGGCCTGCCGCGCTTCAACGGCGGCCTGGTGGGTTACTTCGGCTACGACTGCGTGCGCTACGTAGAAAAACGCCTGGGCAAATCCCCGAACCCCGATCCGTTGGGCGTGCCGGACATTCTGCTGATGGTTTCCGACGCGGTGGTGGTGTTCGACAACCTCGCGGGCAAGATGCACGCGATTGTGTTGGCCGACCCTTCCCAGGCCGACGCGTTCGAGCAAGGCCAGGCCAGCCTCGAAGCGCTGCTGGAAAAGCTGCGCCAGCCGATCACTCCGCGCCGTGGCCTGGACCTTAGCCGTCCACCGGCGGCCGACCCGGTGTTCCGCTCCAGCTTTACCCAGGCTGACTACGAGCGTGCCGTCGATACCATCAAGGAATATATCCTTGCCGGTGACTGCATGCAGGTGGTGCCGTCGCAACGCATGTCCATCGACTTCAAGGCTGCGCCCATCGATTTGTACCGGGCGCTGCGCTGCTTCAACCCGACGCCGTACATGTACTTCTTCAACTTTGGCGACTTCCATGTGGTAGGCAGTTCGCCGGAAGTGCTGGTGCGTGTGGAAGACAACCTGATCACCGTGCGCCCGATTGCTGGCACGCGCCCTCGCGGTGCGACCGAGGAGGCGGACCTGGCGCTGGAGCAGGACCTGCTGAGCGACGACAAGGAAATCGCCGAGCACTTGATGCTGATCGACCTGGGCCGCAACGACACCGGGCGTGTTTCGGAAATCGGTTCGGTGAAGCTCACCGAGAAGATGGTGATCGAGCGTTATTCCAACGTGATGCACATCGTGTCCAACGTCACCGGCGAGCTGAAGGCCGGATTGACCGCGATGGATGCACTGCGGGCGATCCTGCCGGCGGGCACCTTGTCGGGTGCGCCGAAGATTCGTGCGATGGAAATCATCGACGAGCTGGAGCCGGTCAAGCGTGGTGTGTATGGCGGCGCGGTGGGGTATTTCGCCTGGAACGGCAATATGGACACTGCGATCGCGATCCGTACGGCGGTGATCAAGGACGGCGAACTGCACGTGCAGGCAGGCGGCGGGATCGTGGCCGACTCGGTGCCGGCGCTGGAGTGGGAAGAGACGCTGAACAAGCGCCGGGCGATGTTCCGTGCGGTGGCGTTGGCTGAGCAGACCCCGCAGGACTAACTGCTGATCTAGATCCAAATGTGGGAGCCGGGCTTGCCCGCGATGGCGGTGTGTCAGTCGACAGATTAGTTGACTGATTTACCGGCATCGCAGGCAAGCCAGCTCCCACAGTTGTTTTGTGAGGGGTTTGAGATCGCCTCAGAAATCCAGACTCACCCCGACACTCACCCCCTGCTGGGTAAAGTTGTCATCCTTTCTCACGTTATAGGCCGCGTTCAACGCCAGGTCCTTGGTCACCTTGTGGGTAATCCCCAGGTTCAAGCGATCCGAATTGCTGCGTGGCGTGTAGCCGTCCAGTTTGAAATCAATCCCCGGCACGCTGTTGAGGGACATGCCCACTCGCTGCGTATCGTTTTCAAACTCGTGTTCGTGGGCCACTTCACCAAACACCAGGGTTTGCGGAGTGAAGCGGTAGTTGGCTTGTAATCCGATTCCCAGGCGCTTGGAGTCGCGCTGTTGGTCATCAAAGGTCAGCGCGGTGGAACGGGCATCTTTCTCCGAATAACCATTCACCTCGACCCGTGAGTAATCGGCGCTGATGAAGGGCGAGAAGTGCCATTCACTATTCGGCTCGGCGATGTCATACCCCACGCGTGCGCTCAAGGCCCATAGCCAGCCGTCAGTGTCGCCTTTCTCGGTGCCTTCGCTGATGCCCAGGGCGAACTTGCGTTTGAGGTTGTCGAAGTCCAGCTTGCCGCCGGTCAATGCGGCGTCGGCCCACCAGTGATCTTCCTGATACTGGGCGAACACGGTGCCCAGGTAACTGTTGAGCTTGTAGTCCGAATCGCTCGCGCCGGCCTCAAGACTCTGGCGGTAGAAGCCTGCCGCCACACCCACGCGCCATTCGTCATTGAGCCTGTAGCTGCCACCGATGTTCAGGTTGTAGCCGCTGCCGTCACCGCTGGCCGAGCTGTTTTGATCATCGAAGTCCAGGTGCTGGCCGCCAGCGTCGACAATCGCCCGCCACTGGCCTACGGCCTGCCAGCTACCCGAGTCGGCTTGCCATTGGTTGCGCAATGAATCCTGATGGGCGCGCAAGGTACCTTGGGCCATTTCCGGAAGCAGGGTGATTTCCCAAGGGGCCGCGAGCAGCGAATACGCGTAGTCGGCGATCAACACCTGGCCGGCCTCGGTCGGGTGGACGGTGTCGTTGTAAATCAGCTTGGTCGGGTCCGGGCTGGTCCCGCCGACGCCATACACGGGGTTCCGGCAGGTGGTGCCGCTGAAGCAGGTCTGGTTGAGGTTCTGGTTGGTGGCAAAGCCAAAGCGGCCGGGATCGGCGAAGGTTTCCTTGAGCAGCAACGGAATGTTCAGTGGGATGATCTGCGCATCGATTTGCGACAGACGCTGCACCAGAGTCTGGTTGAACACGCCGGCCAGGGCGCTGACGGTCCCTTGGAGCGGCGTGCCATTGACGGCAGGCGTCAGGCCCAGGTCCGGCAGCATCCACACCATGACATATCGGGCGCCAGCCTGTTGCAGAGCCTGGGCGCTGTCGGCCAGGCGACCGGCTGCGGCCGAGGCTTGACCGGGGCTGAGGACCAGGCCGTCGAGGAAGTCATTCCCGCCGCCGGAGAGAAAGTACAACGCGTTGGGGTCGGCTCGGCCGCCCGTGGATGTCAGGTATCCGGGGCGGGTACGCAACACCTGCCCGGTGTCGCTATCGGTGACGGTGGAGTTGCCGGTGATGGCATCGTAGATCTGCTGGGTGGTGTAGCCGCCGACGGCCCAGTTGTTGCCATCTGCCTGGCCTTGCGCGGCGCGCTGCGGCGAGGTGGATGCGTTCAGGTCGCCTGCCGCCACTCCCAGCTTGCCGCCCAATAATGTCGAGGAAATCAGCGAAGTGCTTTCGCCGCTGCCGTCGAAGTACTGCGGGCCGGTACGGTTGGTGAAGCGATAGGTTGAACCCGGCGCCCCAGGGTCGGCGAATGTCCCGGCGTCAGCCAGGCTGTCGCCGAATACGATCATGGTCGAGTAGGGCGACGGCGCGGCGAACGCTTGGGAGCAAGCCAGGCTTAGCAGGCAGCCGACGAGTGGAGCGAAATAAGGGGTCTTGGTCATGAGTCCGTCCATGCTTTTGTTTTTTTATCAGCACTGTGACTGTAGCGACCTTTCAAGGGTTCTGAAAAAATTGACGCCAATTATCGGTCGGGCACTTCGCCCCGTATTTGCGGCGCCATATTGCACCGCTGGCGAGGCTACGTTACTGTGCCTGAACGTATGAATGAGACCCTCCCCGTGTTGATCATCAGCAAACTCTTGATGCGAGTAGTCAAGGCACACGCCCGTTGGCGTTGGCGCGCCTAACTTTTCTCTACCGGCCCCGCCGGACCTGTACCGATTTGCCTTCTTCACCCTTTGTTCGACGCCCCTTGCCGGCCAACCCCGGCAACCGGAAAGTGCGTCTGGCAGCGGGTCACTCCCTTGGAAGGCCGTCATTAGAAGTCAGTGAATTCAAGAGGTTTTAACCCACATGTTGCTGATGATTGATAACTACGACTCCTTTACCTACAACGTTGTGCAGTACCTGGGCGAGCTCGGCGCCGAGGTCAAGGTCGTGCGCAACGACGAATTGACCGTGGCGCAAATCGCCGCGTTGAACCCTGAACGCATCGTTGTTTCCCCAGGGCCGTGCACCCCGACCGAAGCGGGCATCTCCCTCGAAGCCATCCAATACTTTGCCGGCAAGCTGCCGATCCTGGGCGTGTGCCTGGGCCATCAGTCCATCGGCCAGGCCTTCGGCGGCGACGTAGTGCGCGCCCGCCAGGTGATGCACGGCAAGACCAGCCCGGTGTTCCACAAGGACCAGGGCGTATTCCACGGTTTGAACCTGCCGGTGACGGTTACCCGCTACCACTCGCTGGTGGTCAAGCGTGAAACCCTGCCCGAATGCCTTGAGCTGACGGCCTGGACCCAACTGGAAGACGGCTCCGTCGACGAGATCATGGGCCTGCGTCACAAGACACTGAACGTCGAAGGGGTGCAATTTCACCCGGAATCGATTTTGACCGAGCAGGGCTACGAGCTGTTCGCTAACTTTCTCAAGCAGAGCGGCGGCACGCGCTAAGGACTTTTCATGGATATCAAGACTGCCCTGAGCCGTATCGTCGGCCATCTGGACCTGAGCACCGCAGAAATGAGCGATGTGATGCGCGAGATCATGACCGGTCAATGCACCGACGCACAGATCGGCGCGTTCATGATGGCCATGCGCATGAAGAGCGAGAGCATCGACGAAATCGTCGGCGCCGTGTCGGTGATGCGTGAGCTGGCGGACAAGGTCGAACTCAAGACCCTCGACGGCGTGGTCGACGTGGTCGGCACCGGAGGCGACGGTGCGAACATTTTCAACGTGTCGACGGCCTCCTCCTTTGTAGTGGCGGCCGCCGGCTGCACCGTGGCCAAACACGGTAACCGCGCGGTGTCGGGTAAAAGCGGCAGTGCCGATTTGCTGGAGGCAGCAGGCATCTACCTGAACCTGACCCCGGTACAAGTGGCGCGCTGCATCGATAACGTCGGCATCGGCTTCATGTTTGCTCAGTCCCATCACGGCGCAATGAAGCACGCCGCCGGCCCGCGCAAGGACTTGGGCCTGCGCACCCTGTTCAACATGCTCGGCCCGCTTACGAATCCGGCCGGTGTGAAGCATCAGGTGGTGGGCGTGTTCAGCCAGGCGCTGTGCCGGCCGTTGGCCGAAGTCCTGCAGCGCCTGGGCAGCAAGCATGTGCTGGTGGTGCACTCCAAGGATGGCCTGGACGAGTTCAGCCTGGCCGCACCGACCTTCGTGGCGGAGCTGAAGGATGACCAGGTCACCGAATATTGGGTCGAACCTGAAGACCTCGGCATGAAAAGCCAGAGCCTGCACGGCCTGGCGGTGGAAAGCCCGGCGGCCTCCCTTGAATTGATTCGCGATGCCCTGGGGCGTCGCAAGACCGAAAACGGCCAGAAAGCCGCAGAAATGATTGTGCTCAATGCCGGTGCGGCGCTGTATGCCGCGGATCACGCCTACAGTCTTAAAGAGGGTGTTGCCCTCGCTCATGATGCATTGCATACCGGGCTGGCGCGCGAAAAGCTCGAAGAACTGGGTGCGTTTACTGCGGTGTTCAAAGTGGAGAATGAAGGATGAGTGTTCCGACCGTTCTGGAAAAAATCCTGGCCCGCAAGGCAGAAGAAGTCGCCGAACGCCGTGCCCGGGTCAGCCTGGCTGAGCTGGAAGGCCTGGCGAAAAGCGCCGATGCACCGCGCGGGTTTGCCAATGCGCTGATCAAGCAGGCCAAGGAAAAGCAGCCGGCCGTTATCGCTGAAATCAAAAAGGCTTCGCCAAGCAAGGGCGTGATTCGCGAGATCTTTATCCCTGAAGACATTGCCAAGAGCTACGAGAAGGGCGGTGCGACGTGCCTCTCGGTGTTGACCGATATCGACTTCTTCCAGGGTTCCGACCTGTACCTGCAGCAAGCGCGTGCGGCGTGCTCGCTGCCGGTGATCCGCAAGGACTTCATGGTCGACCCCTACCAGATCGTCGAAGCTCGTGCCTTGGGCGCCGATTGCGTGCTGTTGATCGTCTCCGCACTGGATGACGTGAAGATGGCCGAACTGGCGGCCGTGGCCAAAAGCGTCGGCCTCGACGTGCTGGTGGAAGTGCACGACGGTGATGAACTGGAACGCGCGTTGAAAACCCTCGACACACCGTTGGTGGGCGTCAACAACCGCAACCTGCACACGTTTGAAGTCAGCCTGGAAAACACCCTCGACCTGTTGCCGCGTATCCCGCGTGACCGGTTGGTGATTACCGAAAGTGGCATCGTCAATCGTGCAGATGTCGAACTGATGGAAATCAGCGGCGTGTACTCGTTCCTCGTCGGCGAAACCTTCATGCGTGCGGAGAACCCGGGGGCTGAATTGCAGCGCCTGTTCTTCCCGGAGCGTGGCGTTGCTGTCAGTGGTTCGACCCTGGATTGATGATGACCCAGCCGGTGGCGATGACGGTCGAGGCAGGCCTTAAGGCCGAGCAGGATTTGCTCGCCGCTGTCTGCGCGGGGGAGCAGCCGTTCGGCCTGCTGTTCTGGCAGCCCAGCGATCAAGCGTTGGTGATGCCTCGTCGTTTGAGCCGCCTTCCGGCATTCGAGACCGCCAGCCAGGTATCGGCAGATGCCGGTTGGCCGGTGCTGCTGCGGGAAACCGGCGGTGAGCCGGTTCCGCAATCGGCAGCCACGGTCAATATTGCGCTGGTCTACGCGCCACCACGCAGTGAAGGTGACCAAGGGCGCATCGAAACCGGCTACCAGCGTTTGTGCCAGCCGATTTGCGACCTGCTTATCGAGCTGGGTGGCAATGCATCGGTGGGCGAGATTGACGGGGCTTTTTGCGACGGTCGCTACAACGTCAACCTGGATGGCCGCAAAATGGTCGGTACTGCCCAACGCTGGCGCCAGAGTGGCGGACGCCCGGTGGGGTTGGTGCATGGTGCGTTGTTGCTGGATGACGATCGCGTCGAGTTGATCGCCGCGGTCAATCGCTTCAATGAAGCGTGTGGCCTGGAACAACGGGTGCGCGCTGAAAGCCATATCGCCCTGCACGAAGCCTTTGCTGCGCCAGACGCGATTGCCCGGCTCGACACGTTGTACCGGCAGATGCTTGCGAGCTTTCTGCCGGTTTAACGCGTTCCGAAGACCACCATGGTCTTGCCTTTGACATGCACCAGGTTGCGTTCTTCCAGGTCCTTCAGCACCCGCCCAACCATTTCCCTTGAGCAACCGACGATCCGCCCGATTTCCTGGCGGGTGATCTTGATCTGCATCCCGTCGGGATGGGTCATGGCATCCGGCTGCTTGCACAGTTCCAGCAGGCAGCGGGCAACCCGGCCGGTGACGTCGAAAAATGCCAGGTCGCCGACTTTGCGCGTGGTGTCTCTCAGGCGCTGGGCGATCTGGCCGCTCAAGGCGTACAGAATGTCGGGGTCCTGCTGGGCCAATTCGCGAAACTTGGCATAGCTGATCTCGGCGACTTCGCATTCGACCTTGGCCCGCACCCAGGCGCTGCGTTCCTGTTCCTTGCCGGCTTGTTCGAAAAGCCCGAGTTCGCCGAAGAAGTCACCGGTATTGAGGTAGGCGATGATCATTTCGCGACCATCGTCATCCTCGATCAGGATGGTGACTGAGCCTTTGATAATGAAGAACAGGGTTTCCGAACGCTCGCCCGCGCAGATGATGTTGTGCTTGGCCGGATGACGCCGGCGCTGACAATGCATCAGCAGTTTGTCGAGGTTCTTGATCTTGGGTGTGGGAGTAATCGCAACCATGGTTGTATCCCGAAAAGACTGCACGGTGTTGTTGAGCTTGTTTTTTTGTTCAGCGCGATCAACGGTTAAGCCATGTCATCCAGTGGATGGCAATGCGCCATTGATTTGGCGCCAGCTTAACAGACACATTCCGCCTTCATTAGGGAATTTACCCCGTAATCACTGCTGTTGATCGCTTTGATGGGAAACGCTGACGGCCCAAAGCCCTGTGCTAAGCTGGCGACCCTTTTTTAGCAGTGGAGTCTGGGCGATGAAGGCACGCATCCAATGGGCGGGCGAAGCCATGTTCCTCGGTGAGTCGGGCAGTGGCCATGTCGTGGTCATGGACGGCCCGCCGGAGGCTGGTGGCCGCAACCTGGGCGTACGCCCGATGGAAATGCTCCTGCTCGGTGTAGGCGGTTGCAGCAATTTCGACGTGGTCAGCATCCTGAAGAAGTCCCGCCAGGCGGTGGAAAGCTGCGAGGCCTTCCTGGAAGCAGAGCGTGCGACCGAAGACCCGAAGGTGTTTACCAAGATCCACATGCACTTTGTCGTCAAGGGCCGGGCGCTGAAAGAAGCTCAGGTCAAACGTGCCATCGAGCTGTCGGCAGAGAAGTACTGCTCGGCCTCGATCATGTTGGGCGCCGCAGGCGTTGCCATCACTCATGATTACGAGATCATTGAGCTGGGCTGATCGCTTATCCACAGGCAAAAAGAAAGGGCGCTTAAAGAGCGCCCTTTCTGCGTTATGCGGGATTGTCAGATGCGGTAAGTGCTCTTGGTCATGACCTTGGCCAGCAGGCTCATGCCAAATTTCACCGGTGCCGGGAAGCGGAAGCCGCCCGCGTCCAGCGCGCTTTCGGCGTGATGTTCTTCATCAATGCGCATCTGCTCAAGAATCGCCCGGGACTTTTCGTCTTCAGCCGGCAGTTGCTCAAGGTGTTCATTGAGGTGCTTGCACACCTGATGCTCGGTGGCGGCCACAAAACCCAGGCTGACTTTGTCGCTGATCAGCCCGGCTACCGCGCCAATACCAAACGATAAACCGTAGAACAGCGGGTTCAGCACGCTTGGGTGGCTGTTCAACTGGCGGATGCGTTGCTCACACCAGGCCAGGTGGTCGATTTCTTCTTCGGCGGCGTGCTCCATGGCGGCGCGCACTTGCGGCAGCTTGGCGGTCAGGGCCTGGCCTTGATACAGAGCCTGGGCACAGACTTCGCCGGTATGGTTGATGCGCATCAGGCCGGCGACGTGGCGGGTGTCGGTCTCGCTCATCTGCGCTTCGGGCTGCACGATGGCGGGCGACGGACGCTGCGGTTGGCCACTGAATGGCAACAGCGTGCGCATGGCCGTGTCGGCTTGCAGCAACAGGCGATCAATCGGCGAGTAGTGACGTTGGGTAGTCATGCTGACCTCCGGGAAGAATCTCGGCGGCCAGTTTACCGCAAGAGAGGGGGAAGCGTTTGCGCTGGGTCAAATTGCTTGTGTGGCGAGGGAGCTTGCTCCCGCTGGAGCACGCAGCGCTCCTGGTTTTGTGCGGCCGCTACGCGACCGAGCGGGAGCAAGCTCCCTCGCCACAGGTAGTGCTCAGCCCGGCGGCCAGTTCATCTGGCGCTGACCCAGCACATGCATATGGATGTGATAAACGGTCTGCCCGCCATCTTCATTGCAGTTCATCACCACGCGGAAGCCCTTTTCACAGCCTTGCTCCACCGCCAGGCGCTGGGCGGTGAACAGGATATGCCCGGCCAGTGCCTTGTCTTCCTCGGTGAGGTCGTTAAGGGTGCGGATCGGCTTTTTCGGGATCACCAGGAAATGCACGGGGGCCATTGGCGCGATGTCGTGGAAGGCCAGGACCTGGTCATCCTCGTAGATGATCTTCGCGGGTATTTCTCTGTTGATGATCTTGGTGAACAGAGTATCCACAGCTGTTTCTCCATTGTGAAAGTGCAGGGTGAGTGTACTCACGCGATCAGCGCGGGCAATAGGCCTTGTTGATCGCGCCGGCGATTTTGCGGGTCAGCCAGCGCGGGCTCAGGCGTGGGCTGAACGCCAGCCAGCGATTACGCCGGCCGGGAATGATGATGGCTTTGTTCTTGGCCAGGGCGCGCACGGTGTAGAGCGCGACTTCTTCCGGGCTCATCAGCTGTTGGCTGCGGTCCAGCT
Source organism: Pseudomonas sp. TH34 (assembly GCF_016650865.1). NCBI lineage: Bacteria > Pseudomonadati > Pseudomonadota > Gammaproteobacteria > Pseudomonadales > Pseudomonadaceae > Pseudomonas > Pseudomonas sp. TH34. The sequence goes on along the minus strand of NZ_JAEKFB010000029.1, from coordinate 14,574 downwards.
TGGCGGTGTCCATTTGTGCGGTGCCGAAGAATGCGGTGCGGGTCGGGCCCGGGCAGAGTACGGAAACCTTGATGCCGCAGGTCTTCAGTTCCTCGCGCAAGCCTTCGGAAAAGTGCAGCACGTAGGCCTTGCTGGCGTAGTAGGTGCTCATCCACGGCCCCGGCTGGAACGCGGCAACCGACGCCACGTTGAGAATCTGCCCGCCGCCGTGCAGGGCCATGGCGTTGCCGAGGGCGTGGCACATACGGGTCAGGGCCAGGATGTTGACTTCCATCAGGTCCTGTTCTGTCATCCAGTCCTGTGCCAGGAATGGGCCGCTGGTGCCGATACCGGCGCAGTTGACCAGCAGGTCGATCTGCCGCTCGCCTTCCTCAAGCTCCAGTAGAAAGCCGGAGAGCCGCAAGGGCTCGCCCAGGTCGCAGGCACGGAACAGCACTTCGACGCCGAAGCGCTGATTCAATTCGATTGCAATGCTTTCCAACTGATCACGCTGGCGGGCCACCAGAATCAAGCTGCGGCCGCGACGGGCCAGTGCTTCGGCCAAGGCCAGGCCGATGCCGCTGGAGGCACCGGTGATCAGAGCGTAACGGGTCATGCGTTTCTCCATCGCAACGCTACCGGGCCTGTGACAGAGGCGTCACAGGCGTCGGGCGTTTTTCACTGTTGCGTAGAGTCTACAGGTTCGGCTGCGTCGTCAGCACTTTGCACATCGACTTCATCGACGGTGGTGGCCTGGTCGCTGTCGTCATCGGAGTTGATGGAGCTGCTTTCGTAGCTGCCGCCTACGTCGCTTTCCAGCTGATCCAGGTAGCCACTCATGCCCAGCATCACACCGCCGGCAAGCATCAGCGGAATGAATGCGAGCCACAGAGCGGACAGGATTTTTACGGCGGTAGAGTTGCGCGGTGGCGGCGCGCCGTACTGGTTGGCGCCGGTATTGCCCGGGAGGGCCATCAGCAGGATCGGGAAGATGCTGCCTACGAACGGCACCAGGTGAAGGAACCACAGCCACCCGGACCAACCCAGGTCATGCAGGCGTTGCACGGTGATCTGCACGCTGACCCATACAGCGGCCACGAGCAGGGCAATCCCTACCAGGAAGCCAATGACCATGGCAATCGTTGGAGACACCGCGGCGATGCCCAGCCCGACAGTGAAGAACACGCCTGAGATAAGGAGCATCACCACGCTCAGTACCAGTGTCCACGCCAGGAAGCGCAGGCGTCCGATACGCCCGTTGACGGTGAATACCTTGAGGGTGGAAAACTCCGGCAGGTTCTCGCCAACGGTTGCCCGGGGCGGGGCGTAAGGCGAAGCGGCGGAGCCGGCGTAATCAGTTGAGCTGCCGGAGTCCGTCTCGTGTGTTTCGGCAAGGCTGAAGGCGACGGGCTGCTCTTCTTCTATGCGCGCATCGACCCCGGCGTTTTTCAGCGCTTGCAGATAGGTCTCTGCATCGGCGCGGGAAAGGTCACGCTTCAGGGCGACCGGACGGCCGGTGAAGAGTTTTTCGATCGCTTCAACGTCGCTTTTGAACAGTTCGGCGAGATTCAGCTTGGCGGTGGTGCTCTCGACACCCGGGAGCAATGCGCCATCAAACACAATCTTGAAACGGTTGTCGCTCATGCGGGCATCCTTGTCACTTGAATAAGGGGGGCTGCTTCGGTCAGCAGGCGATACATCACGGATCAGCGTGGCCAGCGTTTAGGCAATTGTGCCGCATGCTCGAGCGCCTTGCGGTATTCGGCATCCAGGCGGGCCACGAGTTCATCGACGCTGGGCAAATCATCAATCTCACCGACGCCCTGGCCGGCGGACCACACGGTCTTCCAGGCTTTTGCTTCGTCGTTGAGTGGCTTGAGCTTGGAGCCGAAATTGACTTCGCCCTTGCCTTGCAGCGCGGCGAGGTCGAAACCGGCGTTTTCCAGGCTCTGGCGCATAAAGCTTGCGGGAACACCGGAGACGGCTGGAGTGTGCACGATGTCGGCGGCGCGCGATGTGAGCAGCATCTCTTTATAGGCATCCGGGGCATGGCTTTCGGTGGTGCCGATAAAACGCGTGCCGAAATAGGCCAGGTCGGCGCCGAGCAGCTGTGCCGCGAGGATCTCGTGGCCGTGGTTGAGGCAGCCAGCCAGCAGCAGTGTCTTGTCGAAGAACTGACGGATTTCTGCAATCAGCGAGAACGGGCTCCAGGTGCCGGCGTGACCACCGGCGCCCGCCGCAACGGCGATCAGGCCATCGACGCCGGCTTCAGCGGCTTTTTCGGCGTGGCGCCGGGTCGTGACATCGTGGAATACCAGGCCGCCGTAGCTATGCACCGCGTCTACCAATTCTTTCACCGCGCCCAGGCTGGTGATGACGATCGGCACCTTGTGCTCGACGCAGATCGCCAGGTCAGCTTCCACCCGCGGGTTACTGTTGTGCACGATCAGGTTGACCGCATAGGGTGCCGGGTTATCCAGCAGCGCCAGGCCCGCTTCGATTTCTTCCAGCCACGCCTTGAAGCCGCTGCTTTCCCGCTGGTTGAGGGCAGGGAAGCTGCCGACGATTCCGTTGCGGCAGCAGGCCAGCACCAGTTGCGGGTTGGAAATCAGAAACATCGGCGCGGCCACGACGGGCAGGCGCAGACTTTGTTCGAGCGAAGCGGGCAGCGACATTGGAAGTACCCCGAGTAATAGAGATTAGAACGGTTTGACCACGACCAAAATTACGATAGCCAGCAATATCAGAACTGGCACTTCATTGAACCAGCGATAAAAGACATGGCTGCGGGTGTTTTCGCCACGGGCAAAACGTTTTACCTGCGCACCGCACATGTGGTGGTAGCCAATCAGCAGTACTACCAGGGTCAACTTGGCGTGAATCCACGCCCCGGATTGAAAGATGGCCGGGTTGAGGTAGATCAGCCAGCCGCCGAACACCAGGCTGGCAATCATCGCCGGCCCCATGATGCCGCGGTAGAGCTTGCGCTCCATTACGCTGAAGCGTTCCTTGCTGACAGTGTCCTCGCTTTGCGCGTGGTAGACGAACAGGCGCGGAAGGTAGAACAGTGCGGCAAACCAGCAGACGATGCTGACGATATGGAAGGCTTTGACCCATAGATAAAGCATTTTTAGTTATTCCCAGGTTCACGGTAGCTGAAGATAGTAGTGGCTCAAGCGTCTACACGTCACGTTGACGGTTGTCGCAGGACGATACGGACCCTATTATCGACGGCTTTCCAGTGGGTTCGTTGAGGGCAGGTTTATGGTCAAGGTCGGTATCGTCGGCGGCACGGGTTACACCGGTGTCGAATTGCTGCGTCTGCTGGCTCAGCATCCGCAAGCTGAGGTGGTGGTGATCACTTCCCGATCCGAGGCCGGCCTGGCGGTGGCGGACATGTATCCGAACCTGCGAGGCCACTACGATGGCCTGGCGTTCAGCGTGCCGGACATCAAGACCCTGGGTGCCTGTGATGTGGTGTTCTTCGCCACGCCCCACGGTGTTGCCCATGCCCTGGCGGGCGAGTTGCTGGCAGCGGGCACCAAGGTGATCGATTTGTCGGCGGACTTCCGCCTGCAGGACGCCGATGAGTGGGCCAAGTGGTACGGCCAGCCTCACGGCGCGCCGGAGTTACTGGAAGAGGCGGTGTATGGCCTGCCGGAGGTCAATCGCGAGCAGATCAAACAAGCGCGCCTGATCGCCGTACCAGGTTGCTATCCAACCGCTACACAGCTGGGTTTCCTGCCATTGCTGGAAGCCGGGCTGGCGGACGCATCGCGGCTGATTGCTGACTGCAAGTCGGGTGTCAGCGGTGCTGGCCGTGGTGCTGCTGTAGGCTCGCTTTACTCCGAGACGTCGGAAAGCATGAAAGCCTATGCGGTGAAAGGTCATCGTCACTTGCCGGAAATTCGCCAGGGGCTGCGTCGCGCAGCAGGTAAAGATATCGGCCTGACGTTTGTGCCTCACCTGACGCCGATGATCCGCGGGATCCACTCCACGCTGTATGCGACAGTCGTTGATCGTTCGGTGGACCTGCAGGCGCTGTTTGAAAAGCGTTATGCCGAAGAGCCGTTCGTCGATGTGATGCCGGCGGGCAGCCACCCGGAAACCCGCAGCGTGCGTGGCGCCAACGTGTGCCGTATCGCGGTGCACCGTCCACAGGATGGTGATCTGGTGGTGGTGCTGTCGGTGATCGATAACCTGGTCAAGGGCGCCTCGGGCCAGGCTGTGCAGAACATGAACATCCTGTTTGGTCTGGATGAGAAGCTGGGCCTGTCCCATGCGGGCATGCTGCCGTAAGTTTTCTGCTATTGCGCAAAGGCCCGTTGATCGGGCCTTTCGTGTTTTTAATGGCCACTGCGCAGATTGATATACCGTAACAATAGTTGACCGCTTTTCTAGGAGAAGCGGATAATGCCCGCCATCACGCATATGGCGGCGCTACGCCGGGAGATTATCAGCATGAGCGTTGAATCCTTCACCCCCACGGCTTTGCAATTCACCCACGGTGCTGCGCACAAGGTGAAGAGCCTGGTCGATGAAGAGGGTAATGATCGCTTGAAGCTGCGCGTATTTGTTACGGGCGGCGGTTGTTCAGGGTTTCAGTACGGTTTCACCTTCGATGAAGACGTGGCCGATGACGACACCATCGTTGAGCGCGAGGGTGTAAGCCTGGTCGTCGATCCGATGAGCTTCCAGTACCTGGCAGGAGCCGAGGTGGACTATCAGGAAGGTCTGGAAGGTTCGCGCTTCGTGATCAAGAACCCGAATGCCACTACTACGTGTGGTTGCGGGTCTTCGTTCTCGATCTGATCGAAAGCGGATGTAAAAACGCCGCTTGGCCTTGATAGGGTCAAGCGGCGTTTTGCTGTGTGGGGGTCAGGCCGGGTAGATCGCGCCGAGTACCCGAAGGCCGCGGGCGCCGGTGACGCTGGGGCGATTGGCGGCGATGCCTTCAAGGCAGCAATGGGCAAGCCAGGCGAAGGCCATGGCTTCGACCCAGTCGGGGTCCACGCCGTAAGTGGCGGTACTGCTGACTTGGGTGGCTGGTAGCAGTGCGCTGAGGCGGCTCATCAAGGTTGCGTTATGGGCGCCGCCGCCGCAGACCAGCAGGGTTTCGGTCTGCGGTTGTGCGGTTTGCAGGGATTCGACGATGGTCAGGGCGGTCAGCTCAAGCAGTGTGGCTTGCACGTCCTGGGCTGCGAATGGCGGTAGCCGTCCCAGGTGATGCTCAAGCCATCCCAGGTTGAAGACTTCACGTCCGGTGCTTTTTGGCCCTTTGGTCACGAAGAACGGGTCGCTGAGTAACGCCTTGAGTAGCAGGGGTTCAACTTTCCCGCTGGCAGCCCACAGGCCATCGCGGTCGAAGTTCTCGCCGCGTTGCTGGTGAATCCAGGCATCCAGCAGGACGTTGCCCGGGCCGCAATCAAAGCCGGCGACTGGCTTGTCTGTCTCGATCAAGCTGAGGTTGCTGAAGCCGCCGATGTTCAGTACGGCACGGTTGCGCGTACGCTCGCCAAACAATGCCTCATGAAATGCAGGAACCAGCGGGGCGCCTTGGCCACCTGCGGCGACATCGCGGCTGCGGAAATCACTGACAACGGTGATTCCGGTCAATTCGGTGAGCAGCGCCGGGTTGCCGATCTGCACGGTAAAGCCCCGGGCAGGTTCGTGGCGAATGGTTTGGCCGTGGCTGCCAATTGCTCGAATGTCCTGGGGTTTGAGTTTCTGCTGATCCATTAGGGCGTGAATGCCTTGGGCGGCGAGTGTCACCCAGTTCTGCTGGGCAATCGCCGAACGGGCAATCTCGTCCGGGCCACTGGCGCACAGGCCAAGCAGCTCGGAACGCAGGGAGTCAGGCATAGGGATGTAATGGGTGGCGATCAGCTTGATCGCCGGTGCCAACTCGATCAGCGCAATGTCCAGGCCATCAAGGCTGGTCCCGGACATCACGCCTATATAGAGCGACATGGCTTAGCGTTTCGCCGAGGCCAGGAGGGTGGAGCGCTCCTGGTCCATGCGGGCCATGAGTGGCTGGCTCTGCTGCAGGAAGCGTGCGCGCTCGGCCTTGGCGATTGGATCAGCCATTGGCAGCTTTTGACCCAGTGGGTCGACGTGCACACCGTTGACCTGGAACTCGTAGTGCAGGTGTGGTCCGGTGGACAGGCCAGTGGTGCCGATATAGCCGATCACCTGGCCTTGCTTGACGTTGCCGCCAGTCTGGATGCCTTTAGCAAAGCCTTGCATGTGGCCATACAGCGTACGGTAGGTATTGCCGTGCTGGATGATCACAGTATTGCCGTAGCCGCCACGGCGACCGGCCAGCAAAACCTTGCCGTCACCAGCCGCCTTGATTGGCGTGCCGCGCGGAGCTGCGTAGTCGACGCCTTTATGGGCGCGAATTTTGTTCAGAATTGGATGCTTGCGACCCATCGAGAAACGCGAGCTAATACGGGCGAAGTCAACCGGAGTACGGATGAACGCCTTGCGCATGCTGTTGCCGTCGGCGGTGTAGTAGCTGCTGTTGCCTTGTTTGTTGGTGTAGCGCACGGCGGTGTAGGTCTTGCCACGGTTGGTGAACCGCGCAGAAAGGATGTTGCCGGTGCCGACGACCTTGCCGTTGGCGACCTTTTGCTCGTAGATCACGTCGAATTCGTCGCCCTGGCGAATGTCCTGGGCAAAGTCGATGTCGTAGCCAAACACGCTGGCCATGTCCATGGTCATGCTGTGTGACAACCCGGCGCGGGCGGCGGATTGCGACAACGAGCTGTTGATCACGCCGTGTACATAGGCGGAGCGCATCACTGGCTTGGTGGTGATGCGGTTGAACGCAAAGCCCTTGGCGCCTTTGGTCAGCGTGATGCTTTCCAGGTCGCTGATATTGCTGTGCAGGTTGTGTAGTTGCCCGTCGGCTGTCAGTTCGAATTCGAGCTTCTGGCCATGCTTGAGCTGGGTGAACTGCTTGGCTTGCTTGTCGCTTGCCAACACATCGTTGACCGTCGCGGCTGGGAGGCCGACCTTTTCGAACAGGGTCGAAAGGGTGTCGCCTTTGGCAACAATGACTTCCCGGTGTAGCGGGTTCTTGGGTGTTTCTACCGCAGGCTTGGCCTGCGCGGTCTCTTTAGTGTCTTCGGCGCTGTTTTCAATCTGGGCAAACGGCGACTCTGTTGCGCCATTTGTGGCTTGCAGTGCGTCGGAAGCGTCTTGATCTTGTGTCAGTTGCTCAACCGGACTTTCCAGGTCAAGGCTCAGTGTCGTTCGTTTGGCTTCCACATCGCTGGAAGGAAATACCAGGAGTGCCAGGCTCAGAAGGGCGGCGATCCCACTTGCGGCGAGCAGGTGGGTCTTCGGGTAAAGCGGCGGCGCTTTAGACGGTTCTGTGGTCATAATTAATTTTGACTTTGAAAAGATGAATTGGAAAAGATGAATGACATGATGAAGATGAAATAACTGTATAAAATATAACCAAATCATCTGTGGTGCAAGCTTGCGAACGCTGGGCTTGCTGAACGGTGTCCGTGCGCAGGGCAAAACTTGTAATTAGTCCCTGATCTTGTATGGTTGGTTCCCTTTTGAATCTGAGCCTTGCGGGTCTGTTATGAAGTCGGTTGAAGAGCAGCTAGCGCTGATCAAACGTGGTGCGGAAGAACTGTTGGTCGAAGCTGAGCTGATCGAAAAGCTCAAGCGTGGCCAGCCCCTGCGTATTAAGGCCGGCTTTGATCCGACAGCGCCGGATCTGCACCTTGGGCATACAGTGCTTATTAATAAGCTGCGCCAGTTCCAGGAGCTGGGGCATCAGGTGATCTTCCTTATAGGTGACTTCACCGGGATGATCGGCGATCCGAGCGGCAAGAGCGCTACGCGTCCGCCGCTGACCCGTGAGCAGGTCCTCGATAATGCCGAGACCTACAAGACCCAGGTCTTCAAGATCCTCGATCCGGCCAAGACCGAGGTGGCATTCAACTCCACCTGGATGGATCAGATGGGGCCGGCGGACTTCATTCGTCTGACGTCCCAGTACACCGTTGCTCGCATGCTCGAGCGCGATGACTTCGATAAGCGCTACTCCACCAATCAGCCGATCGCGATCCATGAGTTCCTGTACCCGTTGGTCCAAGGGTATGACTCGGTGGCATTGCGTGCCGATGTCGAGTTGGGCGGTACCGATCAGAAGTTCAACCTGCTGATGGGGCGTGAGTTGCAGCGCGCGTATGGGCAAGAGGCTCAATGCATTCTGACCATGCCGTTGCTGGAGGGGTTGGATGGCGTCAAGAAGATGTCCAAGTCCTTGGGTAACTATGTAGGTATCCAGGAGGCGCCGGGTGTGATGTACGGCAAGCTGGTTTCGATTCCGGATGCGCTGATGTGGCGTTACTTCGAACTGTTGAGCTTCCGCTCGATGGATGAGATCAATGCATTGCGTGCTGAGGTAGAGGCTGGTGCGAATCCGCGGGATGTGAAGATCAAGCTGGCGGAAGAGATTGTTGCGCGCTTCCATGGTGAGGAGGCTGCTGCCAGCGCTCACCGTGCTGCGGGTAACCGCATGAAGGATGGCGAGCTGCCGGACGATCTGCCGGAGGTTGAGTTGACTGCTGCCGAGGCAATGCCGATTGCTGCGGTCCTTAATAAGGCGGGCCTGGTGAAGAACTCGGCTGTGGCGCGCGACCTTCTGGGTTCCGGCGGCGTGCGTATAGATGGTGAGGTTGTTGATCGCACCTTTATATACGAGCTGGGCGCGACTCACGTTTGCCAGGCGGGTAAGAAGGCATTTGCGCGTATTACGCTTAAATTCGAATAAACCTGAAATTAACTGTTGACGGCGATTTATATCTGTCTATAATTCGCCCCACTTCCGGCGCAGTCGAAACGGAAAACTCCTTGGTAAACAAAGAGTTATGTAGGTTTCGACAGCGAGCTGCTTCAGATCATCGAAGCCCAGAAGGAGTTAGTAAGGCAGTGTTGTTTAGCCCTATTAACGGTTCGATCTTCTCGGTCGAAAGCGGAGAAAAAGAGGTGTTGACAGCAGCGTGTAACGCTGTAGAATTCGCCTCCCGCTAACGAGAGATCGGAAGCGCAAGTGGTTGAAGTTACAAAGGAAACTTTGAAAACTTCTTAAAAAAACCGCTTGACAGCAACAGAGGCTGCTGTAGAGTGCGCGCCTCGGTTGAGACGAAAGATCTTAACCAACCGCTCTTTAACAACTGAATCAAGCAATTCGTGTGGGTGCTTGTGGAGTCAGACTGATAGTCAACAAGATTATCAGCATCACAAGTTACTCCGCGAGAAATCAAAGATGTAACCAACGATTGCTGAGCCAAGTTTAGGGTTTCTTAAAAACCCAAAGATGTTTGAACTGAAGAGTTTGATCATGGCTCAGATTGAACGCTGGCGGCAGGCCTAACACATGCAAGTCGAGCGGTAGAGAGAAGCTTGCTTCTCTTGAGAGCGGCGGACGGGTGAGTAATGCCTAGGAATCTGCCTGGTAGTGGGGGATAACGTTCGGAAACGGACGCTAATACCGCATACGTCCTACGGGAGAAAGCAGGGGACCTTCGGGCCTTGCGCTATCAGATGAGCCTAGGTCGGATTAGCTAGTTGGTGGGGTAATGGCTCACCAAGGCGACGATCCGTAACTGGTCTGAGAGGATGATCAGTCACACTGGAACTGAGACACGGTCCAGACTCCTACGGGAGGCAGCAGTGGGGAATATTGGACAATGGGCGAAAGCCTGATCCAGCCATGCCGCGTGTGTGAAGAAGGTCTTCGGATTGTAAAGCACTTTAAGTTGGGAGGAAGGGCAGTAAATTAATACTTTGCTGTTTTGACGTTACCGACAGAATAAGCACCGGCTAACTCTGTGCCAGCAGCCGCGGTAATACAGAGGGTGCAAGCGTTAATCGGAATTACTGGGCGTAAAGCGCGCGTAGGTGGTTCGTTAAGTTGGATGTGAAATCCCCGGGCTCAACCTGGGAACTGCATTCAAAACTGACGAGCTAGAGTATGGTAGAGGGTGGTGGAATTTCCTGTGTAGCGGTGAAATGCGTAGATATAGGAAGGAACACCAGTGGCGAAGGCGACCACCTGGACTGATACTGACACTGAGGTGCGAAAGCGTGGGGAGCAAACAGGATTAGATACCCTGGTAGTCCACGCCGTAAACGATGTCAACTAGCCGTTGGGAGCCTTGAGCTCTTAGTGGCGCAGCTAACGCATTAAGTTGACCGCCTGGGGAGTACGGCCGCAAGGTTAAAACTCAAATGAATTGACGGGGGCCCGCACAAGCGGTGGAGCATGTGGTTTAATTCGAAGCAACGCGAAGAACCTTACCAGGCCTTGACATCCAATGAACTTTCTAGAGATAGATTGGTGCCTTCGGGAACATTGAGACAGGTGCTGCATGGCTGTCGTCAGCTCGTGTCGTGAGATGTTGGGTTAAGTCCCGTAACGAGCGCAACCCTTGTCCTTAGTTACCAGCACGTCATGGTGGGCACTCTAAGGAGACTGCCGGTGACAAACCGGAGGAAGGTGGGGATGACGTCAAGTCATCATGGCCCTTACGGCCTGGGCTACACACGTGCTACAATGGTCGGTACAGAGGGTTGCCAAGCCGCGAGGTGGAGCTAATCCCAGAAAACCGATCGTAGTCCGGATCGCAGTCTGCAACTCGACTGCGTGAAGTCGGAATCGCTAGTAATCGCGAATCAGAATGTCGCGGTGAATACGTTCCCGGGCCTTGTACACACCGCCCGTCACACCATGGGAGTGGGTTGCACCAGAAGTAGCTAGTCTAACCTTCGGGAGGACGGTTACCACGGTGTGATTCATGACTGGGGTGAAGTCGTAACAAGGTAGCCGTAGGGGAACCTGCGGCTGGATCACCTCCTTAATCGACGACATCAGCTGCTCCATAAGTTCCCACACGAATTGCTTGATTCATTGAAGAAGACGATAAGAAGCAGCCCGAAATTGGGTCTGTAGCTCAGTTGGTTAGAGCGCACCCCTGATAAGGGTGAGGTCGGCAGTTCGAATCTGCCCAGACCCACCAATTTTGTGTGGGAAACGCCTGTAGAAATACGGGGCCATAGCTCAGCTGGGAGAGCGCCTGCCTTGCACGCAGGAGGTCAACGGTTCGATCCCGTTTGGCTCCACCACTACTGCTTCTACGTTATGAAAGCTTAGAAATGAGCATTCCATCGTTGTGATGGTGAATGTTGATTTCTAGTCTTTGATTAGATCGTTCTTTAAAAATTTGGGTATGTGATAGAAAGATAGACTGAACGTTACTTTCACTGGTAACGGATCAGGCTAAGGTAAAATTTGTGAGTAATTGCGAATTTTCGGCGAATGTCGTCTTCACAGTATAACCAGATTGCTTGGGGTTATATGGTCAAGTGAAGAAGCGCATACGGTGGATGCCTTGGCAGTCAGAGGCGATGAAAGACGTGGTAGCCTGCGAAAAGCTTCGGGGAGTCGGCAAACAGACTTTGATCCGGAGATGTCTGAATGGGGGAACCCAGCCATCATAAGATGGTTACCTTACACTGAATACATAGGTGTATGGAGCGAACCAGGGGAACTGAAACATCTAAGTACCCTGAGGAAAAGAAATCAACCGAGATTCCCTTAGTAGTGGCGAGCGAACGGGGACTAGCCCTTAAGTGGCTTTGAGATTAGCGGAACGCTCTGGAAAGTGCGGCCATAGTGGGTGATAGCCCTGTACGCGAAAATCTCTTAGTCATGAAATCGAGTAGGACGGAGCACGAGAAACTTTGTCTGAATATGGGGGGACCATCCTCCAAGGCTAAATACTACTGACTGACCGATAGTGAACTAGTACCGTGAGGGAAAGGCGAAAAGAACCCCGGAGAGGGGAGTGAAATAGATCCTGAAACCGTATGCGTACAAGCAGTGGGAGCAGACTTTGTTCTGTGACTGCGTACCTTTTGTATAATGGGTCAGCGACTTATTTTCAGTGGCGAGCTTAACCGAATAGGGGAGGCGTAGCGAAAGCGAGTCTTAATAGGGCGTCTAGTCGCTGGGAATAGACCCGAAACCGGGCGATCTATCCATGGGCAGGTTGAAGGTTGGGTAACACTAACTGGAGGACCGAACCGACTACCGTTGAAAAGTTAGCGGATGACCTGTGGATCGGAGTGAAAGGCTAATCAAGCTCGGAGATAGCTGGTTCTCCTCGAAAGCTATTTAGGTAGCGCCTCATGTATCACTGTAGGGGGTAGAGCACTGTTTCGGCTAGGGGGTCATCCCGACTTACCAAACCGATGCAAACTCCGAATACCTACAAGTGCCGAGCATGGGAGACACACGGCGGGTGCTAACGTCCGTCGTGAAAAGGGAAACAACCCAGACCGTCAGCTAAGGTCCCAAAGTTATGGTTAAGTGGGAAACGATGTGGGAAGGCTTAGACAGCTAGGAGGTTGGCTTAGAAGCAGCCACCCTTTAAAGAAAGCGTAATAGCTCACTAGTCGAGTCGGCCTGCGCGGAAGATGTAACGGGGCTCAAACCATACACCGAAGCTACGGGTATCATCTTCGGATGATGCGGTAGAGGAGCGTTCTGTAAGCCTGTGAAGGTGAGTTGAGAAGCTTGCTGGAGGTATCAGAAGTGCGAATGCTGACATGAGTAACGATAATGGGTGTGAAAAACACCCACGCCGAAAGACCAAGGTTTCCTGCGCAACGTTAATCGACGCAGGGTTAGTCGGTCCCTAAGGCGAGGCTGAAAAGCGTAGTCGATGGAAAACAGGTTAATATTCCTGTACTTCTGGTTATTGCGATGGAGGGACGGAGAAGGCTAGGCCAGCTTGGCGTTGGTTGTCCAAGTTTAAGGTGGTAGGCTGGAATCTTAGGTAAATCCGGGATTCTAAGGCCGAGAGCTGATGACGAGTTATCTTTTAGATGACGAAGTGGTTGATGCCATGCTTCCAAGAAAAGCTTCTAAGCTTCAGGTAACCAGGAACCGTACCCCAAACCGACACAGGTGGTTGGGTAGAGAATACCAAGGCGCTTGAGAGAACTCGGGTGAAGGAACTAGGCAAAATGGCACCGTAACTTCGGGAGAAGGTGCGCCGGTGAGGGTGAAGGACTTGCTCCGTAAGCTCATGCCGGTCGAAGATACCAGGCCGCTGCGACTGTTTATTAAAAACACAGCACTCTGCAAACACGAAAGTGGACGTATAGGGTGTGACGCCTGCCCGGTGCCGGAAGGTTAATTGATGGGGTTAGCTAACGCGAAGCTCTTGATCGAAGCCCCGGTAAACGGCGGCCGTAACTATAACGGTCCTAAGGTAGCGAAATTCCTTGTCGGGTAAGTTCCGACCTGCACGAATGGCGTAACGATGGCGGCGCTGTCTCCACCCGAGACTCAGTGAAATTGAAATCGCTGTGAAGATGCAGTGTATCCGCGGCTAGACGGAAAGACCCCGTGAACCTTTACTATAGCTTTGCACTGGACTTTGAATTTGCTTGTGTAGGATAGGTGGGAGGCTTTGAAGCGTGGACGCCAGTTCGCGTGGAGCCAACCTTGAAATACCACCCTGGCAACTTTGAGGTTCTAACTCAGGTCCGTTATCCGGATCGAGGACAGTGTATGGTGGGTAGTTTGACTGGGGCGGTCTCCTCCTAAAGAGTAACGGAGGAGTACGAAGGTGCGCTCAGACCGGTCGGAAATCGGTCGTAGAGTATAAAGGCAAAAGCGCGCTTGACTGCGAGACAGACACGTCGAGCAGGTACGAAAGTAGGTCTTAGTGATCCGGTGGTTCTGTATGGAAGGGCCATCGCTCAACGGATAAAAGGTACTCCGGGGATAACAGGCTGATACCGCCCAAGAGTTCATATCGACGGCGGTGTTTGGCACCTCGATGTCGGCTCATCACATCCTGGGGCTGAAGCCGGTCCCAAGGGTATGGCTGTTCGCCATTTAAAGTGGTACGCGAGCTGGGTTTAGAACGTCGTGAGACAGTTCGGTCCCTATCTGCCGTGGACGTTTGAGATTTGAGAGGGGCTGCTCCTAGTACGAGAGGACCGGAGTGGACGAACCTCTGGTGTTCCGGTTGTCACGCCAGTGGCATTGCCGGGTAGCTATGTTCGGAATAGATAACCGCTGAAAGCATCTAAGCGGGAAACTAGCCTCAAGATGAGATCTCACTGGAACCTTGAGTTCCCTGAAGGGCCGTCGAAGACTACGACGTTGATAGGTTGGGTGTGTAAGCGCTGTGAGGCGTTGAGCTAACCAATACTAATTGCCCGTGAGGCTTGACCATATAACACCCAAGCAATTTGAGTCGAAGAGACCAGATTGCGGTGTGTGAAGACGAAACGAACCGAAAGTTCGAGAAACTCACAAAACACCGAAGCTATCACATACCCAATTTGCTGAAGCGAGGCCAACTGGTCACGACTCAGTACCCGAATTTCTTGACGACCATAGAGCATTGGAACCACCTGATCCCATCCCGAACTCAGCAGTGAAACGATGCATCGCCGATGGTAGTGTGGGGTTTCCCCATGTGAGAGTAGGTCATCGTCAAGATTAAATTCCGAAACCCCTGATTGCTAACGCAATCAGGGGTTTTGTTT